>NZ_PDYT01000001.1:0-660501 GCF_002743175.1 Sporosarcina sp. P20a | reverse complement strand
TTATAAAGGGTTTTCGTGGACACAGTAGGTCGGTCTTTCCACTCTTCTTGAAGGCTTGTAAACCCGACGACTGCATCTGGTGACCAGTCCTGATTTAGGATTTTGTCACACGCGAAATTGACAAAATCATTGGCTATAAGCAGCTTACTTTTTGCGCCACACTGAAGTCGATTTCGTTCATATATTGCCTGTCCTGTTTCAGCGAAATAAGCTGTATAGGATGTGCGCCCAGTCTTGAGCTGGGTCGTGGTTCCACGCTTTAATTCATTAGCGATGGTTTGATGAACGCGTCCTAACCGTCTACCGATCTCTCGGTTGGTATGTCCATCCTTGTGAAGCGCCTCGATTTGACCGCGCTCAAAAGCTGATAGGTGTTTATTTTTACGGTTTTGTATGGTACTCTCAAGTTGTGCCACTATAAAACTTCCTCTCATTGTTAGTCTCGCAACTTCAATGATACACGAATTTTATAGTGGCATTTTTTGTTTGAATTTAGGTGGCTAACTTGATTGTACAATTGGCCAATTATTAAAGATGAATTAAATGATTATACTGTTTTACCAATTCTATATTCTTTGTTATTGTAAAAGAAGATTGTATGCTCAATGAATAATTGTAGAAGTAAGTTATTAGGAGAAAAGCATGAGTAAGTTAAAACCAAATATGATTTGTGGTTTTTTGGGGGGATACGATTAATGCTTATTATAGGCATGTTGCTCATTCCGTTGTCATTTCCAATTCATAAATTGGAAATGGAGCTAAGTTGACTAAAAATGAAGATTGAAGATACCTTCTATAAAACTATATATTGATTAGAGTGAGGTAATGGATCGGATTAAGGTAGGAAGTTATGTACTGGAAATAGATGTAAACCAAACAAGACAATTTTATGAAAAGCACCATTTTATCACGGAAGATTGTGACTGCGATTATTGCGCTAATTATATTTTAGCATGTGACACATTCTCATCAGAAGTCAAACATTTATTTAATATACTGGATATTGACCCCCGTAAAGAAGGTGAGATTTCCGAGTATATGGAAAATGATGATGGCACACATTTATACGGCGCATTTTATCATATTGTCGGTAAAGTGATTGATGGACCGCAATTGCAGCTACTGACTAATAGTGAAAAAGGAGTTTCGATACCTAATTGTGATGAGGTCGAAATAGATTTTAACGAAAAGGATTTAGATTTAGTTCCAGACGACTTTCCTAAGCCGATTGTTCAATTTGAAATACAATTAAATATTCCGTGGTTGTTAAGATAAGTAAAAACACTGAATTATATTCAGTGTTTTTATAATCTAGTTCAAATTCAACTAAAATTCGATTGCTCTCCTATAAAGTAATGTATCGATACCGAAAAATAAAAACGTAATGCAAATAGTTGATTATTCGTTCGGTATATATTTTATTGTGTAAATGATCAAAAATGTTCATATTCAATTTATTGGAAAAATGAACCGAATCTATTTCCAAAGAATGAAGATACCGCTATTGAAATCCTTAAAAGGGGGAGGGGTGTGATGAAAATACTCAATCTAGCATTACCAATCACAGTCATACTTGCAGGTATTATTATGCTAGTTACAAAAAGATTTGAATACATGATTTATTATGTATTGTTACTTGGCGGTTTTACTCTATTTACATCCATCAGAGATATACGTAAAAAAGAAGATGAAGCTCAAGCCTACATGAATATCATAATTTTTGTGCTACTTCTAATTCTATACATCTTTATTTTTGTATTAAACTAAACTACGCAATTATTGAATAAAGCTAATTTACCAAAAATAACTTGATATCATAATGGCTTTTCTATAATACTTGAAAAATAAGGAGACAAAGGATAAATGAATCAATCAAAGTCCGTGTTGAGTAATGCCCTAGAACTTCCAAATGGAGCCATTATTAAGAATCGAATATTTAAGTCTGCCATGAGTGAAGCTTTGGGGACGTCTCATCAAAATCCGAGTCCGGCCTTGGTGACTTTATATAAAACTTGGGCTGACGGGGGCGCTGGTCTTGTTGTAACAGGTAACGTTATGGTAGATCGAAATGCTTTAGGAGAGCCAAATAACGTCGCTATAGAAGATGAACGGGATATAGAGATGTTAATGAAGTGGGCGAAAGCAGGAACTGAAAATGGAACCCACCTGTGGATGCAGCTTAATCATCCAGGAAAGCAATCACCGAAAATGATTTCAAAAGAACCTGTAGCCCCGAGTGCAGTACCTCTTACAGGTGGGTTACAACGTTTCTTCAAGGAACCACGTGCTCTTCAGGTGTCAGAGATTGTAGATTTAATTAACCGATTTGGAGAAGCGGCGAGAATTGCGAAAAAAGCAGGCTTTACAGGTGTTCAAATCCATGCAGCACACGGATATCTCGTTAACCAATTTTTATCCCCTTACCATAATCAACGTACAGATGAATGGGGCGGAACTTTGGTAAATCGAATGAGGTTTTTGGAAGAAAC
Source organism: Sporosarcina sp. P20a (assembly GCF_002743175.1). Lineage (NCBI taxonomy): Bacteria > Bacillati > Bacillota > Bacilli > Caryophanales > Caryophanaceae > Sporosarcina > Sporosarcina sp. P20a. The sequence goes on along the minus strand of NZ_PDYT01000001.1, from coordinate 658,012 downwards.
GTATAATGAAATCCGTAAACAAGTAGGAAGTTCATTTCCGATCGGTATTAAACTAAACTCTGCAGATTTTCAAAAGGGTGGATTCACTGAAGATGAGTCTATGGAAGTTCTTCGAAGAATGTCCAAATTAGGGATGGATCTCATTGAGATTTCTGGTGGAAATTATGAAAATCCGATTATGATGGGGGCAGATGTAAAAGAAACTACAATCAAACGTGAAGCATATTTTATGGACTATGCTAAAAAGGCTCAAAAAGTAATCTCTACACCTATAGTAGTTACAGGTGGCTTTCGTACACAAAAAGGGATGGAGGAGGCTGTTGCAAGCGGAGAAATTGATATGGTTGGCGTTGCAAGACCTTTTGCCTTAGTGCCAGACTTGGCAAATAAAATCTTTACTGGCAGTTATGAAACCGTTCAAACAAAACCGATCCGAACAGGGATTAAACTACTAGACAAGAGTGCTTCCTTATTAGAGATTGGTTGGTATGAACAGCAGTTAGCAAGAATCGGAAAATCTAAATCTTCAAACCCTAACCATAATGTTTGGATTTCTTTACTACAAAACCTTATAGGGAATGGCCGTACTGTATTTTCAAAAAGACGTGCCTAGACGTTTCCATAGTGGGGTGTAGTTTTTACCTATTCAAAAGTAATTGATGTAAGAAATAACATAAGACAGATGGATTGTACTTGTCTAATAATTTCTAGAAAAGAAGTGGTATGTAAAAATGACGAAGAGAAAATTATACTGGACGCTGCTCATTCCTAGTATTTTTATATTTGTGATAGCACTCATCTTATTACCTGATAGCAAGAAAAATTATGCAGCATGTATCCCTCTTTTATTTTGGATTGTGAATTATAGTGTAATGAAAATAATGAAAATTAATACTTGAAATGATATAGTGATCTATTATTTAGATCCGATTCTCACATGGAGGTTTTTACATAATGAACATTATTATTGCTATTTTAGGAGTCATAGTAGCTTCCGTATCGAGTTATAGTTTACTGACAGGTGAAAATGTTACTATGCCTTATGTGCAAATTCTTTTGGGCGTGATGCTTGTACTTTTGGGATTCAGTCAATTAAAAGAAAAAAGAAAAGGGTTAGCGATATTCCTATTCTTTGCAGCTGCATTTAGCATATTCATAAACATCACCATCTTATTAAGATAATCGGCGTATGGAATATACTAACAGAAAAGAGGTGGAATGATGGAGTACTGGGATATAACGGAGAACCCTACAGAAGAGGTATATAGAAACCTGATCAACGCGCTATGCGATCATTCGGATACATTTTATTTCGTCACACGCAAAGAACTTACTTATAATCCAGACATACTGGACCAATTCAAACCGTATACTTCGGAAGTCTATAAAACGAATGAGTGGGTGAATACGATGACAAAAGGTCCGGCCGCAACCGTCTATGTGATGGAGTCAAATGAAAAAACATGCGAGTTATTAAAACGCCACGCCAATACTTTGTACGACTGGGTAGCTCCTCATTTACCTGAAGATTTAACCTTTATGAAGAATGGTTTTGCTTGGTTTTCCTGTACGACACATGAAGAATATAGCGGGTTTTCTATCCGCTCCGATTACTACAAAAATATAATGTGTGCTATTGAAGGTTTGAAAATACAAAAGTCTGAGTAATATATAGCTGAATTCGTAAAAAAACACCTGTGCCACAAACTTTCATGAATGTTTAACCATTCATGAAAGTTTTGTGCACAGGTGTTTTTTACGTTATCGCTCGATTAGCAGTGGTCTTCTTCTGTGAGAATCCGCCAAGGAATAGCTTTCCATTGGGGAGAAACTTTTGGATGATGATCGAAACTGCAATGGGAACGAATAAGCCGAATGCGGTGAATCCAATGACCCCATACGTAAAGTAGTCATTTAATAAAATATCTGTAAAGATGTGCAAGTACATGATAGTTAAAGAATGCTTTTCGATCCTTTGCAGCCAATTTAAAGATGATTTAGCTGCTATGAGTTGGAATGCGCCAACTAACACAACTGTGAAAGAAAGCGGGATGATCAAGTCTAATACGAAATGGTCATAGCGTAAAAATTTCATACTCAAGTGATAGTCAATGACGTTATACTGATCGAGTGATATGGCCGTTCCACTAACGAGCAACCCTGCGATTAACCATTTCTTCGGAATATTCATCCAAAAACTCTTCAAATAATAGCCAAGTGAAAAATAGACGACTGCCATCATTGCGACATCGATGTTCCAAATCATTGGAATCGTTTGCGCCGCAGTAGATGGAGCACCGCCAATGACATGCATCGCGAACAAGCTTTCCAAGTGAGCGATACTATAAAAAACAGCTAAAATAATGAGTTGTTTCGTGCGGTTAAAGTATTTTGTCATCCATAAGAAAAACAAGTATGTAAAGAATAGCGTCGTGACAAACCAGAATACGCCATAGGCCCCGCGTACAAAACGTCCGCCGACTACAAGTGTCCACATATCGTTTACATACCATGATAAGTCTGTATTACCCGAACCAATCTCTATCCCGTAACGGATCAGCGTAATGCTGACGAGGAAAAATAAATAAGGAACGATCAACTGCATAAATCGTTTTTGAATCGAGATTTTCATTAAACCTTTTTCAACTACGGGCTTAAAAAACAATCCGCTTAAAATGAAGAAGGCCGGCATGTGAAACCAGTAAATATACTTAACGAGTGGGACATCTAACTGTCCAGGATAATGTCCAATGACGACAAGAATCATTAAAAAACCTTTGGTGACATCTACCCAGGTTAAACGTTTCTTATTCATAGTCAGCCTCCTCGAGAAAACTATCGTATATTCATTGTACAACCTTTCGACAGCTTTGAAGGAAATGTAACAGAATTGACTTGGAAATGTAAGCTGGTTGGAAATACATAGGAGGATTTCGGTGGTTTATTACGGATGACTGAATATTGTTACAGTACATATAGTATGTAGTCAAAGAAAGAATCTGCATATGAAATGCCCATCAAGTTTAAACTTCATGGGCATTTCATATGCAATTCCTATTTCAATTCTCTTGTTCTTTAGCAAATTCCATAAACAGACGTAATTTAGTTGCAGCTTTTCCATAGACGGTTTCTTTATCATAGTCACCATGTTCATTCGGATGTCCTGCCGGTATACCGGTTAATAGTTCGATTCCTTCTTCAATCGTTCGCACTTTATAAATATGGAACTGTCCATCACGAACCGATTCAATGACTTCATCGTTTAGCATCAAATTTTTCACATTTTGATGGGGGATGAGTACGCCTTGTTCGCCAGTTAGTCCTCTACTTTTACATACATTATAGAAGCCTTCAATTTTTTCATTAACGCCGCCAATTGGCTGAATTTCTCCGTTTTGATTGACGGAGCCAGTTACAGCTAATCCTTGATTGATTGGTATTTCCGCTAGGCTGGAGAGAATCGCATATAATTCAGTGCTTGATGCGCTATCACCATCTACACCACCATAAGATTGTTCAAAAGCAATATGTGCGGTCAGTACTAACGGATACTTTTGAGCGAATTTTTGTCCTAAATATCCACCTAATATATAGACACCTTTATTATGCGTATTACCGCTCATTTGGCTTTCCCTTTCAATATTTACAAAGCCTTTTTTTCCCATAAATGTAGTGGCTGTAATACGCGATGGTTTTCCGAAATGATATTGCCCTAAATCATAGACCGCCAAGCCATTTACTTGTCCAATCTTCTCTCCGGTCGTATCAATTAAAATACTGCCTTCGTCAATACTCGCTTGAATTTTTTCTTCATATAAGTTCGAACGATATCTCTTTTCTTGAATGGCTTTTTCTATATGTTTGGCCGAAACGAGATCGTCTCCCATGATGCTTGCCCATGCATCCGCTTCGTAAAGCAATTCTACTTGTAAATTAAAACGAGTGGATAATTTATTTTGATCGCCTGCGATACGTGAACTGTATTCAATAATTTTTGAGACAGCTGTCGGATCAAAGTGCCGAAGTCCGTGTTTTTTACAATGGGTATGAATGAAACTAACTAACCCTGCAATATTATCTTGGTTGTATTTCATTTCGACATCAAAGTCTACACGGATTTTAAAGAGTTTACGGAAATCTTCATCGTGATGGTAAAGAGCTTGATAAATATCCATATTTCCAATGATAATCACTTTTACGTCAAGATGAATCGGATCTGGGTTAACGGAGGCGGTAGCAATGATACTCGCGTGTTCACCTATATTTTCAATTTGTAATTTATGGATTAATAATGCTCTTTTTAAACCTTCCCACGCTTGGCTCTTCGAAAAAATATCTTTCGCTTGAATGAGAAGATATCCTCCGTTTGCCTCATGTAAATAACCGGGTTTTATTTTCGTGAAATCAGTACTCATAACACCCATACGGTTTTCATATTCCACTTTACCCATTACGTTATAAAAGGTAGGATTATCTGCAGATATGACGGGCATGCCTGTAGTTTCGCTATTATCAACTAACACGTTTATCGTATATTTTTTTAGCGCTTGATTTTCGTCTTTGAACAGATTGCCTAGCTGTTTTTCATCCTTTTTAGATGGGCTAGGTAAAAACGTGTGAAAGTTATTTACGAGATCTTTTCGTACTGCTTTCATATAGTGCATCACTTCAGGACAGTCTTTATAATTCTTTTTTAATTCATCAATATGAAAATCGATGGTCGTAATGGCTGTTTGATGATCAAAGCCGGCTAACGATTTCTTCAAATCCTGTTCAAAACGTAGTATCGTTTTTGTCGCTTCCAGAATTTTTTCTTGTAATTGGGCAGATTTACTTTCAATGGCTGCGAGTTGTTCCTCACTTAATGCATTATAAGCCTCCTCACTTATAGGTTTTCGGTCTTCGCCCATCGGAATCGTGGCGATCGTGGAATCGGACTGTTTTAATATAAATCCGTTCTCCGCGGCTATTTCATTGGTCTGTTTATATACTTGGTCCATTTGATCTTTATACTTTCGAATGATCGATGAGCGATTCTTTAATCGATTTTCTTCATTAAACGAAGTGGGAATATCTACTTTTAAATCCTTCAATAGGTCTTCCATCGATTTTTGAAGTTGCTTACCGAATCCGACAGGGAGTTTTAGCACTTTAGGTTTGTACTCATCTTCAAAGTTATTTACGTAACACCAGTCAAAGAGGGTAGTTTCTTTCTCTGAAAAGTCATGTACGACGGTAGTGACAAACGACGTTTTTCCAACACCTTCAATTCCTGCAACATATAGATTATATCCAGGTTTATTCACGTGTAGGCCAAAATTCATCACGGACCGGGCGCGTTGTTGCCCAACGATATTTGTCAGCTTTTCCACTTGTTCTGTTGATTCGAATGAAAACATCGAGTAGTCAACCACTTTTTTTAGATCTTTTGGTTGTAACTCCGATTGTGTTTTTATGGAATATTCATTGAAATTTGCCAAATAACTCACCTCACTCATTTTTGCTTTCTATTCAGTACATACCCTTAATGTGATCAATACACGCAATAATCAGATAAATAATTACGTGAAACGAGAAATATTACATTACCGAAGTTATAGATTTCAGCAAACTTTATATATGAAATAGAAAAGGTATTGCGAACGCTGAAATGCGCACAGCAACACCTTTTAGTATTTACGGCAATATCGCAAAACTGCGTACGAGAAAACCAGAAGCTTTTTCGGGTTTCGGCATAATGTTGAAAATCACTGCACCTTTAGCTGGCAACTGATCGAGGTTCGTCATCAATTCCACTTGATATGTATCTTGCTCCAATACAAAATATTCTCCACGTAGCGCTGGGTGCTTTGGGAAGTCAATCGCTGAATCAGTATCGAATGTTTCGTGACCAACTGCTTGTATATCGCGTTCATTGAATAAAAACTCTAGTGCCTCTAAGCCCCAACCAGGGATTCGGTTATGCCCTTCGGTGTCTTGATTGCAGAAAGCTTCATGATCTGGCCAACGCTTACTCCAATCTGTCCGTAATGCAACAAATGTATTTGCTGCAATTTGGCCATGCTGTTTTTCAAATGATTAAATATCTTCTATAGTGACTGTAAAGTCATGATCTTGTTGTGCTTGTTTAGAGAAATCCATTACGACTAATGGTAATACAAGCTCTTTTAGCTCGAGCTCATCAAGATAGCGTGTATCGCGTAAGAAGTGAATCGGTGCGTCGATATGTGTTCCATATTGACCCGCCATTTTGAAGCTTTGAGCAAACAATCCATCATTGTTCGTGAAGAGAGTTTCGAATTCTGCTGCGTCAAAAGCAGAAAAGTGAGGGGAATCGGGTCCAAATGTATGGGGCAAGTCAACCCATTGTTTACTTTTAAGTAGTTGGATTGCTTGTTGAAGTTCATTTGTCATGTAAGTTCCTCCATTATGTATGTTGTTTCAATAGTATGTTTATTCAAAAGGAAAGTCAATATGCGTTGATGTCGGTAGTAGAACTATGGTTGAAGGTTTGAAGTAATTGCTTAAAAAACTTTTTTACTCTTGATGTATGATATTTCGAAAATTGCTCATTCTATTGTCAGAAGGAGGTGGACAACATGCCAAACAACAACAGCAACAGCAACTCAAACCAACTTTTAGTTCCAGGCGTACAACAGGCGATCAACCAAATGAAGGAAGAAATCGCTAACGAATTCGGTGTAAACCTTGGACCAGACTCCACATCGCGTGCCAACGGATCCGTCGGCGGAGAAATTACAAAGCGATTAGTGCGTCAGGCTCAATCACAAATGAACGGTTATACGAAGTAATCGGTTCTAACCAGCCAGATTAGCATGTGAAAAATCAATGTCACTATACGCTTTGATTTCTCAAAATCGAAAAGACGATGATTCATTCCAACGTGAATGGATTGTCGTCTTTTTTGTATTGAAAGAGGTACTTTTTATTTTTTTGTGGGAATCTCCGGACGCGCTGAAATATTATATATAAGTTAACACGACGTGAAACCTCCTTACCAATGTAGGGAGGTTTTGTAGTGCGGTATATTATTTTCGTTGAATATCATATAATTCACCATAACCGAATGCTACTACGTCAGAGCAGTCATAGAAACACTTTACATTCAGTACACAAATTTTATGCAACAGTTTAATGAAATAGATCGGTCTCACGTGATTTCGCTAAAAGATGATTGGTTGCTTTATTCATTTTTTCTTTGAATACTATACCGAATGTAATGAATACCAATCCAACTACCACTAAAAACAACAGATTCTTTATAGTTCGGGCCCAGACGATTCCTCCAACAGCCTCTCTCATCAAGTCAATTGCGTATGTGAAAGGTAAGAAAGGGTTGATCCACTGGAAAAATGAAGGTAGTAGCATAATCGGATACGTGCCACCAGATCCTGCAATCTGTAGCACGAGTAAGACAATGGCCATCGCTTTGCCAACATCACCGAACACTGAGACGAGCGTATAGACGATCGACATGAATACAACGCTGATTAATACCCCAAACAAGAAAAATGCGATCGGCTCTTTGACGGTTACACCTAGCAGAACGATATCACCGGTCGTCACGATTAACGTTTGAATGCATCCGATCAAACCGAATGTAAATAGCCGACCTACATAAATTTGTCTAGATGTGAATGTGCCTTCACGGCTAATGTCTGTGGAGAGTAAGGAAATTAATAGTAAACAACCGACCCAAATGGAAAGTACCGTATAAAAAGGTGTCATGCCGGTACCGTAATTTTTGATCGGGAACAACTTCGTTTCATTTAATACAATCGGTTCCTCAAAGAAGCTACGCTCCGCTTGTGGATTATTTTGCAGTAAGTCGATGATTTCATTAATATCTGTCGTGCCTTGAATATCCTCAATACGATTTGCGAGTTGGTTCACTTTCTCGTAGACATACGGGTATTGGTTTAACGCGCTCTCGACTTGTTGTTTGCCTTGCGTTAAGTGTTGATCAGCACTAGTTAATGTTTGTTGTACTTCGGGAATGGTGTTCTGTACTTCAGTCAGCAATGCTTTAGCACTAGTTAGTGTTCTCAATGCCTGGGCAATTTCTTTGCGAATGTAAGGTTCTATCGTGTCGGTGTATTCTTTTAGGAATGAATCGGCTTTCATGGAAGTGTTCTCGGCAATCTTTTGCAAATCATTTATACTATTGCGTAGCCGCTCTTCTTCACCTTGCATAAGTGAGTCCATTGTACGTGCATTTTGTTGAATTTCATTTAGTAGATTTTTAAGATTGTCGACTTTTAGTAATGCCGCGTCTATTGGCTGGGAGAGAGTGGCATCTGTTGCATTCGCTTGTTCACCGTTTAATTGTTCAGCTACATTCTTTATATTCAGAAGGTCTTGCTCAAGTCCGTCCAGTTTTTCCATACTGCCAGTTACACGGTCGTCAACCGCTTGTTTCGTACGATTCCATTCAGTGAAGTCAGGTGATAGTTGCTGAATTTGTTTAAGGAAATCATTCGTTTCATTTGTAATAGCAGCTATTTTCTCCAAATCCGCTTTAATACGTGGTGCAGCCGCTTCTAGTCGATTCTGTGCTGTTGTCAGCTGATCCAACGTATCATTAATCATTTTCAGTCCTGAATTCGTAGTTCGTTTCGCTTCAGGCAGTAACTGTTGCGCTTTGTTGATGATTTGCTTCGCAGAGTTGGCATCAGTTACAATTCCTTCCAACGTCTTGTGAATCGCTGGTAATTGCTTTTGAATGTCGAAGATGTATTGCTCGAATTTCTTGATATCTGGTAAATCTTTTTCGATTTCTATTCCAAGTTCATTAAACAAATCGAGTACAACGCCATTGACCGTAGAGATAAAACGGCGGCTTACTTTGTCGACAATGACAGAAGCGCCTTTTTCAGTAATTTTAGGTGCGATAGAATTCAATTTTTCATTGACGAAATAATGGATTTCCGCCTTTTTAGGCTCTCCTGAAGTAACTGTCGCAAGTTTGCTAGAGAAGTCTTTTGGAATAAAAATCGCCGCAAAATAGTCACCGTATTCTACGCCGGCCATTGCTTCCTCACTTGTAGTAAATGACCAATCCATCTCTTTATTATCTTGTAATGTATTTATTAGTTCTTTACCGACATCAATCTGTTTGTCACGCACCATCGCGCCTTCATCTTCATTGACAATCGCGACAGGTAATTGATCGGTATGGGCATAAGGGTCCCATGTTGCGTAGATATTCAGCCATGCATATAAAGACGGTAAAATAGTCAGCCCGCCAATCAATAGGGCAGCTACCCAGTTTTTACTAATATGCTTTAAATCCAATTTAAAAATATTCCAGCTTGTTTTCACGGTTTTACCTCTTTTCCAGTAACACTTTTTATTAGCTATTATGCCCATAACACTGGAATTCAACTGATTTCTTTTGTGTTTTTAAAATGTATTTCTGTGTCTAGGTTAGGAAGCCAAAGATTGTTACAGAAATGCACAGGAATGTTTTTCGCACGAAAGATGTTCCACTAAAAAAAGCACCTTGTCCCTAGCTGATATAGCAGGGGATAAGATGCTTTTTCTATATATAATAGTTGGTAATTTATTTACTTACACCAATTGCGGCTCCATTACGGCTGGAATCAGCAACGCCTTTATAGACGCCTTCCTTTTGATCGATTAGAATACTTTGTACGTTCCCGATCGTAGTCGGCTTGTCACCAAATTGATGACCGAGTACACGCAAGTACTCTATTGTTTGTTGTGGAATCTCGCTTTCATAACGATAAGTTGATGTGCTGTTCGTATAGATTCTAGGCTCTTCTACAGCGGCTTTTAGCTCCATACCATATTCAATCGAGTGAATAATTGTCTGCAAAACAGATGTGATAATTGTCGGTCCACCGGGGGAACCAACCGATAGAACCGGCTTGCCATCTTCAAATACGATAGTTGGTGTCATGCTACTGAGTGGACGTTTATTCGGTTCCACTTGGTTCGCTCCGCCTGGTACTGCGTCGAAGTCTGTTAGTTCGTTATTTAGGACAATTCCGTAACCTGGCACCATGATTCCGCTACCAAATAGTTGTTCAATAGTTGTCGTGTTAGAGACAACATTGCCCCATTGATCCGTTACAGAGTAGTGCGTCGTTTCACCGAGTTTGTCTGGGGCAGGCTGTAGTGTAGCTACAGTTGCATTCGGTTTATTTTCATACTTCCATGGGTCGCCAGCTTTTGGATCTTTCATCATGTGATCCAAGTTGATCAAATTCGTGCGTTCCTGGATATATTGTGGATTCAATAGTCCTTTTAGAGGAACATCGACAAAATCAGGATCTCCAGCATAGATGGCACGGTCAGCATATGCGAGGTGCATAGTTTCCGCCAGTAGGTGATATTTCTGCCATGACTTTACGTTGTATTGAGATAGATTGAAGTGATCCAGAATACCAAGCATTTGAAGAAGGAAGACGCCTCCAGAGCTAGGGGGTGGCATGCTAGCAATCTGATAGCCTTTGTAATCGCCCCAAATGGGGTCGTCCATCGTAATCGCGTATGTACGTAAATCTTCAGGTGTCATAGTGCCGCCATATTGTTGTACTGCGCCTGCGATAGCTTGTGCAATTTCTCCTTTATAGAATACATCTGTACCTTGGTTTTTAATTAATTCAAATGTTTTCGCCAAGTCTTTTTGTACTAATAGGTCACCTTCACGCATAGGCTTGCCGTCAGGTACGAATACTTTTCCAGACTCTTTGAAAGCTAGTTTCAACTTATTTTCTTCAATAGCTTCCGCTAATACCGAGTCAATCGGGAAACCGTTGCGAGCTAAGTCAATTGCAGGGTCAATTAATTCAGACATTGGAAGAGTACCAAAGCGTGAAAGTGCTTCCTCTAGTCCTTTTAACGTTCCTGGGACACCAACTGAATTTCCACCTTCCACTCGTTTAGAGAAGGGGATGGGTTCGCCTTTTTCATCTAAAAACATGGTAGGAGTAGCCCCTGCTGGTGCGCGTTCACGGCTGTTGATGATCTGTGTTTTATCCGTATTGGCATCATAATACATGAGGAATCCTCCGCCACCAATACCAGACATCATAGGCTCAGTCACGTTCAGTGCAAATTGGATAGCGACAGCGGCGTCAATCGCATTCCCGCCATTCGCTAATACATCGGCACCGACTTTCGATGCTAATGGATGCGCTGTCGTTACCATACCATCAAGTCCAGTTGCTACCTGACGATAATTTGAATAGTCCGTATCCCAATTGCTAGCAAGTATAGTTCCTGGTAATGTACTGAATAAAAGCAAAAAACTCAATGGAAGTACTAGAATCCAATTCAATCGTTTCTTCAATCACTTCACCCTTTCAGAAATGTTTTTACTTTACTCCAGCAGTAGCTCTCCTTTCCATTTAGGTTAGATTATCGCAATTTAATAGTTCGGTAGCCTGAATAGTTAGATTATAGAAAACGCTTACATGTATAGGTAGATTATATTTCGGATTTCGAAATTCAGTTCTAAAGTAGTTAGCGAGCGAAGAGGTTTCTAGTAATAAACAACCCACTAGCGGTCTGGCAATTTTCTACTAGACAAACTAAATGAAACCTTTTCACTAAAAGTAGAGCACGTTTTCTACATTAAAAGTATTTTACTATTCTTCATACAATCTTAAGAAACGTCTGCTACCATTCTTCAGACTTCTCCTTCATAATGAATAGTATAGGCGGGTGTATACATGAAGAAATTACTACTGGTGTTACTCATCTGTTTGGGGATCTATGCGGTTGTTACCCAATGGAATGATGTGCAATTGATAGAAGAAAATTGGAGTGCCTCGTCGAAGGCCATGATTCTCTTGAATGCACATACAGGTGAGGTGTTATATGAAAAAAACAGCAAAAAACCATTACCGATTGCTAGCATGACAAAATTAATGACACAATATATCGTTTTGAATACGATCAAAAACGGCACGATTTCCTGGGAAACTACGTACCAACCAAGTCCCACCGTGATGGATATGGCACAGTTCGCTAGTGCTGCGAAGCTCGGCATGAAAGCGAACGAAAGCTATACAGTACGTGAACTATTTACGGCGATGACGGTCATTTCAGCAAATGATGCAGCTCTTGCGCTAGCTGAGATTGTGGCAGGGACAGAAGATGATTTTGTTGCGATCATGAATGAACAAGCACGTGCGTTTAAGCTAAAGAAGACCGTTTTCTATAATCCGCACGGCTTAGATGGCAATTATCTTGGCAGGGGTGAGGATCAAAACAATTTGGCATCTGCTCACGATATGGCAGTTATCGCTGATCGGCTCATCGCAACGCATCCTGAAGTATTGGAATTCGCCAGTATGACGCACTTCATGTCTGATGAAGGGATGAAGATGTGGAATACGAATTTATTGTTGCCTGGTATGCGTATGCAAATGGCTGGCATCGATGGATTAAAGACTGGATATACCGATGCGGCAGGTTCGTGTTTTACGGGCAGTGGGGTATTCAATGGAGAACGGGTGATTTCCGTATTAATTGGAGTAGAGGAAGTAGATGGCGATGTATCGGAACCACGTTTTAATGTAACTAGGGAAATGGTGGAGCGGTTTGTGAAGTGATGATTAACTTATATCTGTTTTAAGAAAGACTGCGCTAGAAACCATGATGGTTTCTAGCGCAGTCTTTCTTTATAAAGTTTGTAGTTATCGCTGAATACTACCCATAACTACCGATTCCTCTGTCACTGCTTGAATACCTTTTATCAGTAGAGCAACCATTTCCGCTAACTGTTCATTTGAAGTAGCTAGAGGCGGCATCAGGACAATAACATCCCCGAGCGGCCTTGTCAGCAAACCGAGCTTTCTCATTTCCAGTGTAGCTCGGTAAGCTACACGGCTTTCTAATGGGAAAGCCTCTTTTGTGTGCTTGTCTTTCACGATTTCAATTCCACACATCAAGCCACATTGTCTAACGTCTCCGACATGCGGAAGTTGCTTGACGTCCACTAGTAATTCTTTAAGAAACGTAGACTTTTCCTCTGCCTGCTTTACTAGTTGCTCTTTCTCGAAAATTTCCAAGTTAGCTAATGCTACTGCACATCCAAGCTGATTCCCCGTGTAAGAGTGTCCATGGAAGAATGTTTTCATTTCTTTATATTCTCCATAAAACGCATCGTAGATTTCTTCCGTCGCGAATGTAGCAGCGACTGGCAAATAGCCCCCTGTAAGTCCTTTTGCTACAGTCATGAGATCGGGCTGAATTTCTTCATGCTCGACAGCAAACATTTTTCCAGTGCGTCCGAAACCAGTAGCTACTTCATCGACAATCAGTAAAACGTTAAATTCATTGCACAATTGTTCAACGCCTTTTAAATAACCTGCTGGCATCGTATTCATTCCGCCCGCTCCTTGAATCATCGGCTCAAGCACCATTCCTGCAATTTCTTCATGGCGTTCTTCAAATAGCAAGCGCAGTTCCTGCAGACTTTCATCTCGCACGATATTCTCATCACCTGAAGGGTGGCGGTAAACGGATGGGAATGGAATGACGAGCGCATCAAATAATAGGGAAGTATAGACTTTATGATACAGTTCAATAGAACCGACACTCATCGTACCGACCGTATCACCATGATATCCGTTGCTAACTGTCACAAAGCGTGTTTTTTTCTCAAGACCTTTATTCTGCCAAAATTGATACGCCATCTTCGCCGCTATCTCAACAGACGTCGCACCACTATCCGAGTAAAACACACGGGTCAATCTTTCAGGCACTAATTTCACTAATTTCTCCGCCAGCAAAATTGAAGGTATGTTTGCAGCACCGAGTAACGTTGAATGAGCAATGGACTGCAGTTGCGTTTGGATGGCTTCATCTAATTCCTTTTTTCGGTGGCCATGAACATTTAGCCACAAAGAAGAATAGCCGTCCAAATACGTTTTGCCATGTATATCCGTAACTGTCACGCCTTCTCCGCTTGCAATGATGAGCGGGTCTTTCTCGTAATCCGACATTTGTGTAAATGGCAGCCACATATATTGCTTACTTTTCTTGAGTAATTGATTTGCTTCCACTCTGTAACGCCTCCTCTAAAATTGTATAATTCCATTCTTCGTAGCATTTCTTTCTCTTTTCCGAATCCATCAACGTTTCTTCAATGTTTTTCTGATAGGGAATAATCCCAATCACTGGGACACCGCTCAGCTTATAGATCATTTCCACATTGTCTTTGATGATATGGGGGGAGTATTGCGCCATATCATTGAATAAAAGCCCTGCGATTCGAATCCCTCTTGCTTTCATTGCTTCGATTGAAAGGAGTGTGTGGTTGATCGTCCCAACTCCCGCTCGTGCCACTAATACCACAGGTGCCATCAATTCTTCCATCCAGTCAATCATGCAATATCCTTCCGAGGTAAGCGGCACATATAATCCTCCCGCTCCTTCTACTACGATGCCGTCATAACTTTCACTAAGTTTCTTCACCGTTTGTGTCAATCTATTAATATCGATTTGTGCGTCTTCCAAACTGGCAGCCAAATGAGGCGAGCAAGGTGTAGTGAATAAATAGTCGGGGGAAAGTTGTTCTTTGCCTGACGCCAGCTCATACGTCATCATATCTGGCGCTGCAAAGCTGTCATTGCGTAAAACTGCCCCTGTTTGGATAGGTTTAAACGGGACGAAATTCCGCCCGTTAGTAGATAAAAAGTCACTGAGTAACACAGTGGCTACGGTTTTTCCGGCATCAGTATCTGTTCCAGTAATGAATAATATCGACACATTATAATCTCCTTTTTAAAATATAGGTTAACTAAATACTAAGTTATGTTAACATATAAAATGTGAGACAACAATAGAAAGTAGGAGGATCAGAAAATGAAAGCAAAAGAACTTGTACTTTGTGCATTATTTGCAGCATTGATGGGGGTGGGAGCGAACATAGCACCACTACTGACGATTGGAGGTGTGCCCGTCACGCTTCAGTTGCTATTTGCAATATTGGCAGGGGGATTACTAGGTAGCCGATTAGGTGCCTTGTCTATGTTTGCGTATTTATTTATTGGGTTAGCAGGTGCTCCGATTTTTGCACAATTTAAAGGGGGACTCGGTAGTTTCATTAGCCCGACGTTTGGTTACATTATTTCCTTTATCTTCGTAGCTTATATCGTGGGGAAGTTTTTCGAGCGTAAACCGTCGTGGTTTAGTTATGCGGGGGCAGGAATTCTCGCAATTGCTGTGAACTACATAATCGGTACGAATTATATGTATTTTGCGTATGTATACTGGGTAGAAGCGCCTGCTGGCTTTAGTTATGTACTTGCTTGGTCCTGGATGGTTGCTTATTTACCACTTGATATCGGAGTTACGATTCTGTCTATTATATTAATTCCTAGACTGCAAAGAGCTATTAAATTCAAGCCTCTAAGCAAGCGTTTAACGTAAAAAATATACCTGTGTGAGGACAATCAAGAAGTTCTCACGCAGGTATATTTTTACATTACACCATCAAAAATCCGCCACTGACACTAATACACTCTCCGTTAACAAAACTCGAATCATCTGAAGCTAAAAACGCAACAACCGAAGCTACTTCCGCAGGATCACCCATACGACCAGCAGGCGTTAACATCGTCGCCATTTTCTTCACATCATCCGGCAAATTCTTCGTCATATCGGTATTGATCTGTCCCGGTGCAATCGCATTGACCGTTATCTGCTTAGCGCCGTTTTCTTTAGCTAGCGTTCGTGTCAAACCAAGTACACCCGCTTTCGAAGCGCTGTAATTTCCTTGACCCAAATTGCCCCAGCTGGAAGAGGAAGAGACATTGACGATCTTGCCGTATTGCTGCGAACGCATATGGGGAATGACGGCTCGGCACGTATAGAACATGCTATTGAGGTTGACATCCAGTACAGAATGCCACTGCTCCGGCGTCATTTTGTGGAAAAACGAATCCCTCGTTATACCTGCGTTATTGACCAATATATCGACCTTGGCGAACTTCTCGTAAATAGTAGAAAATGTTTTCGTCACTTCTTCTGGATCGGCTACGTTGCACTTCATAGGGTAGACGTTCTCACCTGAGGTATCCAACACGGAAGCTGTTCGTTCCAACTTCTCGAAATTGACATCTAGTATGATTACTGTTGCTCCGTCGTCGAGTAATCGTGCCGCTACCTTCTCTCCAATTCCTTGTGCTGCACCTGTTACGACCGCAATCTTATCTACTAATTTGCCCATATTTCACACTCCTCATCATTTTCATAGAATAGTAAGACAATTTTATCATGAATGAATGTTGATTCATATAGCGGATTATTTGCTTGAAGAATATCAGCGAATACAATATTCTATTATTCGCCAACTCAATCACGTGAAATAATTCCTTCTATCCTTTACTATTGAAATCAGTACGACATAAAACACTTAACCCCATGAAAGGCGGAGATATTCAAATGAACGCTTATGATGAGTACATGCGCGGGATTGTTACACCGATGCGCGAAGAACTAACGACTGCAGGATTTACAGAACTAACAACGGCTGATGAAGTCAACGATACGCTTAAAGACTTGGAAGGTTCAGCAATCATCATGATCAACTCGGTATGTGGCTGTGCGGCAGGTTTAGCACGTCCAGCAGTACGCGAGGCAATAGAAGAAGTAAAACCGGATCACCTATTTACGGTGTTTGCTGGACAAGATAAAGAAGCGACGGAAACATTCCGTTCGTACTTCCCGGAAATTCCACCAAGTTCGCCATCCATCGCAATTTGGAATGAAGGCAAAGTGGCATACTTTATTCCACGTGAACAAATCGAGAACTTCCAGAAAGATCAAATTAAAGATCACCTCGTCGACGTCTTAACTAAAGTTGTCGCTCAGTGAACGTGATCATTACGACAGCAGGACGCCCTGATGAACATTCCACTACACTGATGCATCAAGCAGCGGACGCGTTACAGGCACCTGTCGTCGAACGAAAAAAGCGGTCTATCCCTACACTTCAAGACATCTATCAAGCAGATGTCTTAGTGGCGGGGAAGGACCGCTATTCGTTTTACAAAAAAGATAGTACCGAACCGTTCTTCTTTCATCCGAACTCTGCCACCTATCGCTTAAAACGTATACTAAAAGGTGAAATAGATCCACTCGTGGCGGCAGCTGATCTCAAACCAGGAGACTCTTTCCTCGACTGTACACTCGGTCTAGGCTCTGATGCGATCATTGCGGCGAGCACCGTGGGAGAAAAAGGAACAGTGGAAGGGATCGAAGCAGATCAAATCGTCGCTTTTCTAACCAAAGTCGGATTGCATAACTTCCCGATCGACTTTTCACTACTACAAGAAGCGATGAGACGAGTCCAAGTCATTCATGCGGAAGCAATAGATTTCCTGAAAACTTGCGAAGCGAACTCACGCGACGTTGTATTCCTCGATCCGATGTTCACGACACCGATCGAAGAGTCTTCCAATTTTGAAGTGCTACGGGAAATTGGCGTGACGGATACTATCACTGAAGAATGGGTTACAGAAGCTTTGCGCGTATGTAGACGACGAGTCGTACTGAAAGATCACTACCAGTCACCGATGTTTGAACGCTTCGGCTTTATTCAGCAAATTCGCCCGTATACGAAAGTACATTATGGTGTGCTGGAGAAATGAGATAGACTTTATCTGGTATCGCCACAATTCTTTGCTTAACGACTAACATAGAAAAGACTGTATAGCTTTTTATTAAGCCATACAGTCTTTTTGTGTTTTTTTCATAACGCCAGTCTGTCGCGACTAAAAGGCGTTCTTCGCTTTTGAATTAGTGCGTGAAATTAAGGGAGCTCAAGTACAAAGTCAATACAAGCATACCAATACCTAATAGTAAGTTAACATCCATTGTTGCGACCTCCTTTATATGTAGCGCGTTGATTGAAATCCGCTTAACTTACAATCAGAGAACATTTTGTGAAAATTGATGATTGAAGTTTGACTTTATTGTACAATGAAATAGTAAAAGATGAAACCTTTTGTGACGCTTTTCGTATGAGTTATGTAGATGTATGACGGAATGTTGAAGGAGTGATGGAAATGAAGCAATGGTTACAGCGGCTGATGATCGCATCTGTCGCCGTGTTGACACTGGGCATCATTACACCCAATCATGAAATTTGGACAAACTTTACGGATAAGAATGAACCAAATGAATCTGGAACCCACGCAGAAGGCATGGAGTATTCCCTTGAACTGCAAGACAACCGAAATGACTTACTGACACTTGACAGCTACACCGAAGAACAGCAATTGGTCGCACACGCACGTCTATTAACATATGAAAAATTCGGACAGCGTATCGGCCCCGTAATCCAGAATGAATTCGATAACGAGATTTTCCCACGAATCGAAGCAGTGATCCAAACGACCGTACATAATGCAGCAGATCGCCGTCTCGCAATCACAGAACAGCCTTCAGGCGATTATGCGGAAAAGATTTTTCATGTCTACGACAAGACTGCGAATGAAGATCTGATTAAATTCCACGTCCGGACGGAAAAGCGACCAGTGGACGGTTACTTCTATAACTTCCATTACCATACAGCGGATGATGGATTTGTGGCGCACCATTCAGTTGGGGATATTTACTGGTCGAAGAACACACCACCGAAATGGCTATCGTAAGTCGTTAAAGTTTTGTTGTGAGAAAACTGAATTGAATAAAAACCGTGTGAAACCAAGTTTGTAGAAGATCGGTTTTATGCGGTTTTTTGATTTGAGCTGAAACATTGTTGAGTAAATAAGACGATTCTTTAGTTCCTTTAGGTTCGCCAGGCTAGAATTGTGTAAAGACAAGTGAAACCTGTCACAATGCGGCAACGTAGAGAGATGTGAAACGAGGTGATCAAATGGATGTTTTGAAGTTGGATCTTGATGTGTACTCGCCTTTGATATTGCCTATTATTATTCTGATTTTAGCCGGAGGAATTATCGGTATAGTATTCAAATCCCAAATAATCAACTTTGAAAAATATCTTGCAATATTTAAATTTGCTTTTTATATACTTTTAGCCTTTGGAACATTATTACTGAATGTTACTGTAGATGGCAATACTATAAATAGTATTGGTTTTGATATACCTGATAAACTGACTATAGGACAATTTTTATTGATTGCATTATCTACATTCGAAGCATGCTCTAATTTCATAGATTTTTTAAAAGTTCCCAAAAGCGACTTTCACTTAGTTACTAAAGAAAAATATCAAACTGATAAAATTGATGACTCTTCTAGAAGGATTCAAACTGCCAAAAAAATTGCGGAGCTTGAAGAGGAAATAGCGGATATCAAAAGAAGTACTCTTTGCATAAATAAAAGTGTAAAAGAGAATGAAGAGAAAGAAAATATGAAATCAAAAGATGTGACACAAATACAAACTAGCTTGCTTATTATTTATTTTATTCAAGAATACATAGTAGGTAAAATTAGACGCAAGAAGAAATAAATTATTTTTAATAGAATTTGCATCACACCGTAAAACGGCTTTCTTGACCGGTCGTTTCCCGGTGTGTTTTTTTGTACCCAATTCCAATGTCTTTCTCTTTGTACTAACACAAACAATGTTATAATAGGTGTAATTTCTTATGAGGGAGCTTGAAGCATGAAGCAATATTTAGATCTATGTCAACATATTCTGGAAACAGGAACAAAAAAGGGAGATCGTACGGGTACGGGGACATACAGTGTCTTCGGTTATCAAATGCGTTTTAATTTAGCGCAAGGGTTTCCTTTATTAACGACAAAAAAGACGGCGTTTCGTTTGATTGTCTCGGAATTACTATGGTTTATTAAAGGTGATACCAATATCCGGACGTTGATTCAAGAGCGTAATGGAATTTGGGATGAATGGGCATTTGAGCGGTATGTGAAAAGTGAAGCGTATACAGGACCGGATATGACGGATTTCGGTCACCGTGTACTGAAGGATGAAGAATTTGCGGTTACGTATAAAGCGGAGCTCGCTTCATTTAAAGAGAAAATCTTAGCTGACGAGGAATTTGCGAAGGAGCACGGGGATTTAGGTCCTGTCTACGGTAAGCAATGGAGAGCGTGGGATAGCGCAAACGGTGTCATCGATCAGCTTGCACAAGTAATTGACAGCATCAAAAACAATCCGGATTCACGCCGCCACATCGTCACAGCGTGGAACCCGGCTGAAGTGGATGATATGGCGCTGCCACCATGCCACTTACTATTTCAGTTTTATGTAGCGGACGGCAAGTTATCATGCCAGCTCTATCAGCGCAGCGCGGACGTTTTCCTCGGTGTACCGTTCAATATCGCGTCGTATGCATTACTTATTCATTTAATTGCGCATGAATGTGGTTTAGAAGTAGGCGAATTCGTCCATACACTAGGGGACGCACACTTGTATCAAAACCATATTGATCAAGTACATGAGCAATTAGCGAGAGAGCCGAAGGAATTACCGACATTGAAAGTCAATTACGACGGTCGATCGATCTTTGATTTGACGGCAGAGGATATTTCAATTGAAGGGTACGATCCGCATCCGAGAATTAAAGCACCAATCGCAGTATAAGGAGGACATACAATGATTTCATTATTAGTGGCACATGACCTAGGCAGAGTGATTGGCAAGGACAATGAGATGCCATGGTATATTCCGGAAGAACTTCAATATTTTAAAGAGAAGACGATGGGTAAGGCGATGATCATGGGTCGCAAGACGTTTGAATCGATTGGTCGCCCGTTAAAAGGTAGATTGAATATTGTCATCACGCGCAATACAGATTATGAAGCGGACGGGGTAACGGTCGTTCATGATATGGACAGTGCCGTGAAACTTGCGAAAGACTATGCGGACGAAGTAATGGTCATCGGTGGCGCGGAGATTTTCAAGATGTCGATGGCAGATAATGCAGACAGATTGTATGTGACGGTCATTGAGAAAAATTACCCAGGTGATACGTTCTTCCCAGAATACGAAGAAGACTATGTGTTAACAAGCAAGTCCGAGCCGCATTATGCGAAAGACGGCACCGCATACACGTACCAAATTTGGGATAAAAAATAACGTTCCTCTCTATACATAGAGAAGAACGCTAAAGAACATTGATGCGCTACCTGCCATAACGAATAGGTGCCAGATCGCGTGATTGTACGGTACACGGCGTGACATGAAGAAGTACGCGCCCGCTGTATAGAACAACCCTCCGATCACGAGCAACCATACGCCTTGCGTGGGTAGTGCATTATATAATGGTTTAATCGCCAACACGATGAGCCAGCCCATAATGAGATAGAGGGCAAGTGATAGTTTGGCGAAGCGATGAATATAAAAGATCTTGAACAAGATGCCGAACAAGGTCAATCCCCAAATGATACCGAATAACGTCCAGCCCAGTGCCCCTTTTAAGGTGACAAGCAAAAATGGCGTATACGTTCCGGCAATCAGTACATAAATGGCGGAATGGTCGAGAATCGCGAAAAACGATTTCAATTTGACCGGCATACTATGTAATAGCGTACTCGCGAGAAATAGTAACAACATGGACACGCCAAAAATGGTGAAGCTCGTTATGGCAATTCCGGTACCTTGTTTCACACCTTTTAAGATCAGCAAGACCAGTGCAGGTATGCTGAGTAAGAACCCGATGGCATGCGTGATTGCGTTCCAGCGTTCTTCCTGCAAATTCTTGTAATCGAATGACTCTTCCATTCTTTTAGCACCTCCTGCAACACACTATACCAAATACAGCGAAAAAAATCGCAAAAGCCACACGCGAAGGAGATAGAAATCATGAAAAAAGTTCATATCGTCACGGATTCCACTGCAGATTTAACGGATGAAGTGATTGCTCAATACAATATCCATGTTGTACCTTTAACGCTGATCGTCAATGACAAGTCCTATATTGACGGCGTAGAAATCCAAGCGGAAGAATTTCTTGACTTGATGCGCGACGCAAAAGAATTACCGAAAAGTTCACAGCCGGCAGTCGGCGTATTCCAAAATCTTTATGATGAACTGGGTGCGGATGGATCTCAAATCATCTCGATTCATATGACGGGTGGCATGAGTGGGACAGTGAAATCCGCGGAGACAGCAGCTCACGCGTCAAACGCAGACGTTACGGTTATCGACTCGATGTATATTTCACACGCACTGTCATTCCAAGTGCTTGAAGCATGCCGACTGGCTGAAGAAGGCAAGACGGTAGCGGAGATTGTGGAGGCAATTGATCATGTACGTAAAAGTTCCTCTCTATTCGTCGTACTGGATGTTCTAGATAACATGGTAAAAGGCGGACGTATTGGCAAAGGGAAAGCGATGTTCGGATCCCTCATGAATATTAAGCCTATTGCGTCGCTAAAGGACGGGGTCTATTCACCAGTCGCAAAGGTGCGTAGCCATAAACAAGTAGTCTCGTATTTATTTGATGAGTTTAAGAAAGAAACAGCAGGGAAAGTAATTCGTAGTGTCGGGATTGCCCATGCAAACGGTCTGGCAATGGCGGAACCGCTTAAAAGCAAGATAGAAGAGCTGGGGATTCACGTGATGCTGACATTTACGACACCGATCGTCAGTACACATACAGGAGAAGGCGCGATCGGATTCATGTATTACACCGAGTGATACTAACTACAAAGGATATGACATTATGAGAAGAATGCTAGTGCTAGGTCTCGTCTTTTCATTGTTCTTAGCAGGGTGCCAGGCCCCATTCAGCAAAAAAGAGACGACGCTTGCGGAACGTGAAACCGTTGCGTTCGATCCGTTTATTGTGCCAGAAACATTTATTCCAAAACGTGTGAACGTCTTAGGGCTAGGTGATTCATTGACACAAGGAGTCGGCGATGAACGTAAAGAAGGCGGATATTTCGGCCGTTTGACGTCGGACATGGAACAATGGAAAGGCATTATGGAAGTGGACGCCGTGAATTTAGCAAAACGCGGACGGCGTAGCGACCAGTTTTTGAAGCAATTGCAAGATGAAGACGTACAAGAAGCGATCATTCAGGCAGATTATATCGTCTTTACGATCGGTGGCAATGACATCATGAAAGTCGTCAAAGGGAACTTCATGCAGATGAAAATGTCTGATTTCTATAAGGCGCTCGGTAAATTCGAAAATAGAATTGAAGAGTTGTTCGAGATTTTGCGTCTGTATAACCCGGATGCACCGATTATCGTGGCGGGTCTTTACAATCCGTTCTCCGTCGTAACGGACGAGGTACAGGAGTTCGAAGACATTATCGCCGACTGGAACCGCTCAATTGAAGAACAAGTGGAACAAGACGGCATGGCTTGCTTTGTTCCGGTAAAAGATTTATTTAATTCGAATGAAAACCTGGTTTATCACACAGACTTCTTTCATCCTAATAGTAAAGGATATGATTTGATGGAAGAGCGTTTTGTAAGAGAAATTAAAAGCTGTTCAGCGGTTGACCTGGAAGTGGAGTGAAGTACAATATGAATATTTGGAAAGTAGCGTTTTTCAGCCTGGCAGGAATAGTGGCGGCGGCTCTCGTGGGAGTAATTATCCTCATCAGTGGTGCCACCGCTTCTCCACCCCTACCGGAAGATAAAGAGGCAAAAGGGGAAGGCTATACTTTGGCACTAAATACAACCAAAGTGAATTTTGAAGGAATAGCGAACACATATATCAGAAAAGCGGTTAAAGGCAAATTGCCAGTGGAACTAGAGATGCGCGACGATGTAGTGTTGACGTCCGAACTTACGGTATTCTCGCATACATTACCGCTCGCCATGCATTTTGATCCAATCGTACGAAAAGATGGAAACTTAATTCTCAAGCAATCGTCCATGGAATTAGGACAGTTGAATGTACCGCCTTCTACGGTACTAAAATTACTGAAAAGTTCAGTAGAGCTACCAAAGTGGATGGTCGTTCGACCGAAAGAAGAAGAAATTTTCATCGATTTGAAGGACTTGCCGATCTCGGGCGACGTCCAAGTGAAGGCAAAAGAAGTGAATTTAGCAGAAGATGAGATTATATTGGAAGTATTGATACCGAAAAACTAAGGGGGCAATTACTATGTCAACACAACTCGCAACTTTCGCAGGTGGATGCTTCTGGTGTATGGTCAAGCCATTCGACCAATACGATGGAGTACATTCCGTAACGAGTGGTTATACTGGAGGACATACCGTCAATCCAACGTACAAAGAAGTTTGTTCCAATACAACGGGTCACCGAGAAGCCGTAGAGATCGAATTCGACGATAGTATCATTAGTTACGAAGAATTATTGACTGTTTTTTGGCAAGTAATCGATCCTACTGACGCAGGCGGCCAATTCCATGACCGTGGTGAATCATATAAGTCAGCAATCTACACACACTCGGACGAGCAACAACAAGCAGCAGAACAATCGAAGCAAGCTTTACAAGACAGCGGCAAGTTTAGCGCACCGATTGTGACAGATATTTTCCCAGCGGAAGTATTCTATCCAGCTGAAGAATATCACCAGCAATATTATGAAAAGAACCCAGATCACTACGCACGTTACACTGTCGGATCAGGTCGTGCAGGATTTATCGAAGAAAATTGGGGGAATCGTTCATGAAAAAAAACTTACGTACTGAATTAACAGAGATGCAGTATCATGTGACGCAAGAAAGCGGAACAGAACCACCGTTTCGTAATGAATATGATGCACATTTCGAAGACGGAATCTATGTAGACATCGTGTCAGGCAAACCGTTATTCAGCTCGAACGATAAATACGACGCGGGTTGCGGATGGCCGAGCTTCACGAAGCCGATCGAAGCCGTGGAAGTAACCGAGCATTTCGATACTGCTCACGGTATGCGCCGCACGGAAGTACGCAGTAAGACAGCCGATTCTCACTTAGGACATGTCTTCCCTGACGGACCAACAGATCAAGGCGGGTTGCGTTATTGTATCAACTCCGCGGCATTGCGTTTCGTTCCAGTGAGTGACCTAGAAAAAGAAGGCTATGAAGAATACAAAGGACTATTTGAGTGAAAGTAGGTGACGACGATGGATCGATCCTTTTACCATTTCGCGCTACGCTACCGTGGCGGTGGAAAAGATGATGTAAAGGCGTTGTTTGCAGAAAGAATGTTTGTCGATGCCGGTTTCCCGAAGGATGAAGAGGATTTCGATTCATTGTCGCGTTACGTCGAGGACATGGCGGATGATCATTTACGTTCCACTACATTTGACGAAATATACGCAATCTATCAAGAGCTTTGCAGTAGATAAATGGCGAGGGTTTCATTGCATCTCGCCATTATTCACTGTATGATAATAACAAATTAGTGAAAAGAGGCTGAAAAAAGATGAGCATACATATTAATGCAAAACCAGGCGATATCGCAGAAACGGTTCTTCTTCCGGGAGATCCATTGCGCGCGAAGTATATCGCAGAAACATTTTTAGAGGACGTCGTACAGTATAACGAAGTACGTAACATGTTTGGCTTTACAGGAACATACAAAGGCAAGCGCATTTCCGTACAAGGTACTGGAATGGGTGTTCCATCTATTTCTATCTACGTAACCGAGTTAATGCAGGAGTTTGGCGTTCAAAAATTGATCCGCGTTGGAACATGTGGCGCGATTCAAAAAGACGTGAAAGTACGTGACGTCATCCTGGCACAAGGTGCGACAACAAATTCTTCATTAAACGACGTTACATTCGGTCCGATTCGCTTTGCGCCGATCGCGAACTTTGATTTATTGATGAAAGCGTATAATGCAGGGAAAGAAAAAGGCTTGCATTTACAAGTAGGAAACGTCTATACAGAAGACTTCTTCTATAATGAAGACGCACAGCATGAAAAACTAGCGCGTCACGGCGTATTGGCAGTCGAAATGGAAGCAGCAGCACTTTATACGCTGGCAGCTCGCTATGGCCGTCAAGCACTCGCTGTCCTAACAGTTAGTGACCACATCCTCACAGGAGAGATCACGACTCCTGAAGAGCGTCAAACGACATTCAATGAGATGATCGAAGTCGCGCTAGACGCAGCAATTGCTGACTAATAGAATAGATAGAAACTTGCAAAAGACCGCTCTTGGCAGCGGTCTTTTGCAGGGATATGGAAAGTAGGGAAGACAATGAACGAAAACGATTCGCATGAGAACGAGAAACCTCAACCGGAAGCGCAGAAACCTACTCGCTTTATTCGGATCAAACCGTTTTCTCTGATCATGCTCATTTTTTTCCTTGTACTGGCGTCAGCCGCCGTTACCTTCGTTGCACTGACAGTAGGAGACGAAAAAGTAGTAGAAGTCGTCAAACCGAATCAAGTAGGTATGGAACGAAAAGAGTTCAAGAAACTGTATGAGGCATACGATCAACTGAAAGAAAGCTATTTTGACGATGTAGACGATCAAGTCGTCATCGACGGTGCAATCAACGGAATGGTTGATTCATTGGGTGATCCGTACTCCGATTATCTAAATGAAAAAGAAGCCAAGCAATTGAACGAAAGCATATCTTCAAGTTTCGAAGGAATTGGTGCGGAAATTCAAGAGTCGAACGGCTATATTAGTATCGTGTCACCTATTAAAAACTCACCTGCTGAAAAAGCGGGTTTACTACCAAATGATACGGTGCTATCAGTAGACGGCGAAAGCATACAAGGTTTGTCTTCATCGGAAGCAGTATTGCTCATCCGTGGAGAAAAAGGGTCCACTGTGACATTATCTGTTCGACGCGGCGAGAAATCGGATCCGTTTGACGTGAAAATCGTTCGTGATGTGATTCCGATCAATACCGTCTATGCAGAAATGCTCGACGATAACATCGCACATATCAATATCACATCGTTCTCTGAACATACGTACGAAGAATTACTCGAAGCCCTGAATGAAATGACTGATAAAGGCATGGAAGGCGTACTCATTGATGTGCGTCAAAATCCAGGTGGCATCTTAAGCGGTGCAATCGACATTTCCGACTTATTCGTTCCGGATGGCAAGGTTTTATTCCAAACGGAGGAAAAAGGTAAAGCACCGGAAGCGTACCCTTCGTCTGACGGACAGAAAGTAACCGTTCCTGTCGCGTTGATCGTAGATGAGGGCAGTGCGTCCGCGTCTGAGATCTTAGCAGGTGCGTTAAAAGAGTCTGCGGGTATTCCAATTGTCGGCGTCAAGACGTTTGGTAAAGGAACGGTTCAAACACCGACTCAATTACCGGATGGCTCCAACTTGAAATTAACGACAGCGAAATGGTTAACTCCAGACGGCAACTGGATCCATAAAAAAGGGATCGTGCCTGACGTGAAAGTACCATACCCTTCGTATGCGTCACTCCCTTTCCTAGATTCATCTGAAGAGATGGACGAAGGTCTCGTCTCACCTTCCGTACAAGCGGCAGAAGAGATGTTAGAAGCGGTAGGGTATGACCCAGGAGAAACAGATGGTCTCTACGACGCAGATACAGCACAAGCCGTTAAAGCGTTGCAGAAAGATCTATCACAAGAGCAGACAGGCATCTTGACTGGCGATACAACAGTCGGCTTAATGCAGAAATTACGGGACAAGATGAAAGAAGATGACCCGCAATTGCTGAAAGCGAAAGAAGTCGTGTTAAAAGAAATTAACTCATAATCAAAGATCCACGCGTCCAGCAATCGTTGGGCGCGTGTTCTCTATGGAAAAGGATGATATAACTATGATCGATGTATATTTACTCAGCGGCTTTCTCGGAAGCGGTAAGACATCACTACTCGTTAATCTGGTAGACCAGGTAAAGAAATCAGGAAGACAACCAGCTGTTCTAATGAATGAATTCGGAGAACTGAATATCGACAGTCAAATCGTCGAGGATGCAGGAGAGGTTCCATTAAAGGAATTATTAAACGGCTGTATATGCTGTACGGGTGCGGAATCTACAGAGGCACAACTACAAGGCTTACTAGCAGATTATCCAGAGATTGACGTACTGTTCATTGAAACAACAGGTGCTGCTCACCCCGTAGAAGCGTTAGACGCCGTTTACTCGCCGTTATTCGCAGAAAAACTAGACGTCAAGGGAATTGTTACTGTAGTGGACGCCAAGCGCTGGATCGACCGTGATAAGCTGTCACCACGTATACAGGCTTTATTCCTCGAACAAGTTCGCCACGCACACTTCATGGTGCTTAATAAAACGGATTTGCTGACAGACAATCAATTGGCTTTCGTGACGATGCAAGTGACACAATTTAATAGTTACGCACCACTCGTCCAGACCATGAACGCGAAAGTCGATTTCAGCTATATCGAGAAGATGGTCAATGTGGAAGCACCCAAACAGCCGGTCACAACAGGTAGTGGATTGCCACTCGCTTCAAAAGTGTTGGCGTTTGATACACCGATCAACCAACAACATTTTGAAGACTGGGTGCGGACATTACCCGACAGCGTTTACCGGATGAAAGGCTATATCCAACTAGAAGGTTCCCGGTACTCGCATTTATTCCAATATGCATATGGCATGGTCAACTGGATTCCGGAATATATGCAAATTCCGTCTAAATTGGTGATCATCGGGGAGCAACTCACCGACATCGAATATTCGCCAAAAGACTAGTTGTCAATAGCAATCTGTTGTTAATAGTCTTCTCTATTGGATAAGGTTGCTAATTATACGGTTCTCAAACTCTCATTCCATAGCATTGTAGAGTTTGTTGGACAAATTGGTTAGAATGACCAATATCTCTCCTTTTCTTTGACGTTATGCTAGTTCACGTAGAGAAGGAGGGACCAAGATGAAAAAACCTTTATCACTCATCTTATTAAGCTCAGCTATTTTATTGCCTACACATGCAGCAGAGGCAAGCACGACAAATCAGGTGCAAACTCACACGTATACGTGGAGTGTATCGAACAAGCAGGATTACTCATGTTACTGGGGCAACTATCAGAAGCCGCAGCAAGCTAGTAAACCGGTAGCGAAACCGACACCGCCTGCACAACAACCTACTCAACCTACCAAACCAGTGGAAAAGCCGCAAACAGACAAGCCGGCACAGCAACAGACAGCGAATGTGTCTGCTACAGAGCAAGCCGTACTCGATTTGACGAATGCGGAACGTACGAAGGCAGGCCTCAAGCCGTTGCAGATCGATGCAAACTTACAGAAGTCCGCAAAGCAGAAGTCAGCGGATATGGCAAAGAACAACTATTTCTCTCATACGAGCCCGACATATGGTTCACCGTTTGATCAAATGAAACAGAATGGCGTTACATACCGTTCGGCAGCTGAGAATATCGCGATGGGGCAGCGCAGTGCACAGGATGTCGTGACAGCTTGGATGAATTCAGCTGGACACCGTCAGAATATCCTAACGCCTGGGTTTACGCATATCGGTATCGGTTATGATGCCAATGGACATTATTGGACACAGCAGTTTATACAGAAGTAAGACTAGTGAGACTAACGGATTGATTTCCGTTAGTCTTTTTTTAATGGCGAGAGTTAGAGACTGCACGATTTCCGTTGTAGAAGTTCAAGAGAGTAGTTGAGACTGATAGAGATGCGAGGGGTAATGAGCGGATACAGGTTAGTATAGAGCGCTTGACGTGCAGTATGAGCGGTTGTGGACTTTGATAGAGCGGTTGCCACGTATCATAGAGCACTTCACGTTGACCATAGAGCGGATACAGATGAACTATGAGCGCGTTAGACGAATGAATGAACATAACTTGCATGGCTCTCATTCACTTCAGACACAAAAAAGGCCAATGGAATCAAAACTCCATCAGCCTGTACCCAACTCGTTATTCCACATCACGATACTTATTCTGTATAAACCGCAAACGAAACGACAGAATCACTGCACCCACCGTCAATCCGACAATGAGACCCACCCAGTATCCGTATGCGCCTAGCTCCGTATAGCGGGCGAGTGCGAATCCTGTAGGCAACCCAATGAGCCAGAATGACACGACACCGACTAGGAATGTCATCGTCACGTCCTTATAGCCACGCAACGCACCTTGGATCGGCGCTTGCACCGCATCCGATAGCTGGAAGAGTGCGGCATAGATGAAGAAATGCACGGCTAGTGTAATAATCGCTGTGTCTGTCGTATACATAGAAGCAATCGACTCACGGAACATCAGTAAAATGAATATGGATAAGAAACTGAAAACCACAGCGAACGCGATGCCGAGATACGTATACTCGCGCGCGTCCTTGGTTTTATTCGCACCAATTGACTGACCGACTAGTATCGTCGTACCCATCGAGACGCTTAACGGCACCATATAGAGGAGAGACGTAAAATTGAGCGCGATCTGGTGAGCCGAGATGACTTGTGCGGTATAACTGCTCATTAATAATGTTACGACAGAAAAGATACTCGTTTCTACGAAAATGGATAATCCGATCGGCACGCCAATAAGTAAAATTTCTTTCCATTTGCGGAAAGAGATTCGTTGCCAACCACTAAACAGCGTAAATTCTTTAAAGTGGCGGGATGACCAAGCGATTAGCACCGCGATGAAGAACACGAGCCAGTAGGTGAATCCGGATGCATACCCAGCACCCGCACCACCTAACTCTGGAAAACCGAAGTTACCGAAAATTAATAAATAGTTCAATGCGATATTAATGGGTGCAGATAACAGAATGATGAACATCGAGACACGGGTTGCACCGAGTGCGTCAAAGAATGAACGCAGTACGGTATAGGCCATGAGTGGAACTAATCCGATACTCATGCCAGTCAAGTAAGCAGACGCTACTTCTATTACGGGTGCATCCAGTGGCATTCTCGTAATGGCGGGTAACACGACAAAGTGGATTAGCACGAAAATGATTGCTGAAAGAGCGAGAGATACGTATAATGCTTGCTGGACAGTCGGACGGACATCGCTTTTATTCTTCGCACCGATTTGCTGTGCGATAATAGGAGTCAGGCCCATCAAAATTCCCGAAAGGCCGGTATAGACTGGTATCCAGAAGGAACTGCCAATGGTCACGCCTGCTAAGTGGAACGTGTCGTAGCGCCCTGTCATGAGAATATCGAAGAACGACATTAGATAAAGCGCGACTTGCGTAATCACAATGGGAATCATAATCTTAATAAAAATGGATGTTTTTTGTTGCAAAGGTTTCGTTACAGTAGTCATAGTTTTGATTTCCTTTACTAATTTTTTTCGTTTTGACTAGTGTAGCATGAAATATAGTAGGCAACGCATAGGGAAGGATGGAATGAATGAAACAACCGGTAGTCGTTTTAACAGGTGGCGGTACAGCAGGACACGTATCCGTCAATCAAGCGTTAATCCCCGTATTTTTAGGTAAAGGATATAGTGTGCATTATATTGGTTCCCATGAAGGAATCGAAAAGGAATTGATCGCAGAAGGCCATCCCGAAGTGGTCTATCATGCGATTCAAAGTGGAAAGTTACGGCGTTATTTCTCGTTGAAGAATTTCACGGATCCGTTCCGTGTGGGTGCCGGGACATTACAAGCGCTCGCTATTCTTCGCAAAGTAAAGCCGGAAATTATTTTTTCTAAAGGTGGGTTCGTTTCGGTACCGGTCGTGATGGCGGCAAAGCTTGCGAATGTGCCAGTCGTCGTTCACGAGTCGGACGTCACGCCAGGTCTTGCGAATAAATTGGCATTGCCGTTCTCGTCGCAAATATTTACGGTCTTCGAACAAACTTTGCAGTACGTGCCCGCAGCGAAATCTATGTGCACGGGTCCAATCATTCGTCCTGAGCTGTTTATGGGCGATCCGGAAGAGGGATTGTGCAGAACGGGTCTGAATTCTGAAAAGCCGGTATTCATTATCATGGGAGGTAGTCAAGGCTCTGCCGTGTTGAATGAAGCGGTGCGCAATGAATTACCCGACTTGCTACAGAAGTATCAGATCATTCATTTATGTGGTAAAGGGAATGTGATGGATGGTCTTTCAGTGGCGGGGTACGTACAGTATGAATATGTTACCGATGAATTGCCTGATTTACTCGCAGCTGCTGATTATGCGGTTTCGCGTGCGGGGTCGAATGCGATTTTCGAATTGCTTGCGATCCATAAGCCGATGTTGCTCGTTCCACTTGCAGCGTCAAAGAGCCGTGGTGATCAAATATTGAATGCAGAATACTTCGCTTCTAAGGGATTGGCATTACAAATAGAAGAAGAACAATTCGAAGTGCAGTCTGTTACAGAACAATTTGATAAACTCGTGAAGGAAAAAAATCGATTGCTGTCGAATATTGAAAAGACAACAGAACCGAAGACACCTGAAAAGATGGCAGAATTGATTTTATCGTTCCAAAAATGAGAATGTACGTGAAGTGCCTAAGAGACGTAGTTTTCAGTATTTTTTAATATATTTCCAAGTACTTTGCAGAAAACTACGCATATTAGGATTAATCCCTTTCCGTTCTAAGGTTTGCGTGCTATTATTGTATAGAAGTAGTTAAAATAAACACAACACGCCGATAGGCAAATGTGGAGGTTATATTACATGTCGAACAATGTGGATTCCCATCGTTCTCCGTATGCTAATTTTTCGGGTCCAAACCTTGGGTATGTAATGGAAATGTACGATCTGTTCAAAACAGATCAAGATGCAGTAGATCCTGATTTAGCAGAGCTATTCAGGAATTTTGGTGCGCCTCAGATGGATGAGTCAGGTCAAGAGGCAGTTATAGCGCAAGGTTCCCAAACGGATTTGCGTAAAGTTCTTGCCGTTTATTCTTTACTTGAAGCTATTCGTTCTTATGGACATCTTGCAGCAGACATTTATCCATTAAACGATCGACCTAAAGATACATCCCGTCTTGAACTGTCATATCATGGATTGACAGAAAGCGATCTGGTCGGATTGCCAGCAACTTTGTTCTTAAAAAATGTTCCAGCGACAGTTGAAAATGGATTAGATGCAATGAATTATTTGAAGTCTCTTTATACAGGCTCCATCGCATATGAATTCTCTCACTTAATCGATGAAACAGAACGTAACTGGATTCAATCAAAAATTGAAAACGGCGACGTACAGTCAAAAATGCAAGAAGACGAGAAAAAACAACTTCTTGAGCGTTTGACGAAAATTGAAGGCTTTGAAAAATTCATTCACCGTACATTCGTAGGAGCAAAACGTTTCTCCATCGAAGGTGTGGACACATTAGTCGTCTTAATTGATGAATTAATGCGTCTTTCCGAAGATGCGAAAATGGAAAAAGTGCTAATTGGCATGGCTCACCGTGGACGTCTGAATGTATTGACGCACAACTTAAACAAACCATACGAAATGATGTTTGCAGAATTCGCAGGCGTACCTGCTTCACCGTTCTTACCAAAAGACGGATCTCTTGAAGTAACGCGCGGCTGGTTCGGTGACGTGAAATACCATATGGGTGCTCTTCATAAAGGTAAGTCTGGGATGAATCGCTTCCTTGCGTACAACCCATCTCACCTAGAAGTAGTAAACCCTGTAATTACTGGTCAGACTCGTGCTGCCCAAGAAAACACGGACAACCCAGGTATTCCACAACAAGATACAAATAAAGCATACGCGATCTTAGTACACGGTGATGCAGCGTTCCCTGGACAAGGTATCGTTCCAGAATCATTCAACTATTCACGCGTTCGCGGTTTCCAAACAGGTGGATCGGTTCACGTCATTGCCAACAACACGATTGGCTTTACGACGGAATATTATGATTCCCGTTCTACACACTATGCATCCGATCCAGCAAAAGGCTATGAAGTGCCTGTATTCCACGTGAATGCAGATCACCCAGAAGAGGTACTAGCTGTTGCAAAACTGGCATTTGAATATCGCCAGGCGTTCGGTAAAGATGTACTAATCGACTTGATTGGTTACCGTCGTTACGGACACAACGAAATGGATGAGCCACTAGTGACAAATCCAGTGATGTACCACGAAATCCATAAACACCCTACAGTTCGTGAAATTTACGGACAGCGTCTAGTTGAGGAAAAGCTCCTAACAGACGAAGAGGTTAAAGAAATGGACAAGTCGGTAATCGCAACGATGCAACTAGCGTACGACCATGTAAAAGAAGAGTCAGCAGACGCGCCGGAAATTTCCAATGCAACTCCTGAAGTGGTACAAGCTGGACTTCCACGTGATCTCGAAACTGGGGTAGCGGAAGATCGTCTTCGTCAAATGAACGATGAGCTATTGACGTATCCAGAAGAATTCACTGTCTTCAACAAATTGGATAAAATCTTAAAACGTCGCCTAGAGCCATTTAAAGGTAAAGGGAAAATTGACTGGGCACATGCTGAACAATTGGCATTCGGTTCAATCATTCAAGACGGTAAGCCAATTCGTATGTCTGGACAAGATATCCAACGTGGTACATTTGCACAGCGTCATTTAGTATTACATGATGAAAAAACAGGTGAAGAACTTGTTCCGTTGCATCATATTAGCGGATCTAATGCTTCATTCGTGGCGTATAACAGCCCACTGTCAGAAGCAGGTATCGTAGGATATGAATTCGGTTATAACTTAGAAGAAGACAAAACGATGTCGATCTGGGAAGCGCAATACGGTGACTTCTCAAACATGGCACAAGTTATGTTCGACCAGTTCGTATCTTCAAGTTACTCGAAGTGGGGTCAACAATCAGGCCTAGTACTATTGTTGCCACACGCATTTGAAGGACAAGGACCAGAACACTCCAGTTCTCGTATTGAGCGTTACCTACAGCTTTGTGGTGAAAACAACTGGACAGTTGCGAATATCTCCAGTGCAGCAAACTACTTCCACGTATTGCGTCGTCAGTCGAAAATTCTCGGCAGTGAAGCAGAGCGTCCGTTAGTTATTGCTACACCTAAGTCATTACTACGTCACCCACTAGTTGGAGCGGATGTTGAAGACTTAACGGAAGGTCACTTCAAGACAGTTCTTGAGCAACCTGGTACAGGGAAAAAACCTGAAAAAGTCAAAAAGATTTTGTTCGCAAGCGGGAAGATGGCAATCGACCTAGCGGAGAAGATTAAAGACGGCGAAGGATTCGACTACTTGCACGTAATACGTGTAGAGCAGCTATATCCATTCCCATCTGACAAAATTAAAGAAATTGTTGCACGTTACCCGAAAGCAAAAGATTTAGTATGGGTTCAGGAAGAGCCGAAGAACATGGGGACATGGTCATTCGCTTATCCATTCCTAGAAAAACTAGCTGACGGTAAGGACATTTCTTACGTAGGACGTATTAAGCGTTCAAGTCCTTCTGAAGGTGATGGAGCTTCTCATAAAAAAGAACAAAATCGAATCATTGAAGAAGCTTTGAAAAAGTGATATAACGAGTAAGGAAGCTTTACAATTAAATTTAAAACTACTTATATAAAGTAGCTTGACCGTTAAAAACGGTATACCTACGAGGAGGAATTTATTGTGGCAGAGATCAGAGTACCTGAACTAGCAGAATCAATTACAGAAGGTACAATTGCAAAATGGTTAAAACAACCCGGTGAAAACGTGGATAAAGGTGAATTCATCGTTGAATTGGAAACAGATAAAGTAAACGTCGAAGTTATTTCAGAAGAAGCAGGCGTTTTGTCTGAACTATTGGCTGCAGAAGGCGACACAGTTGAAGTTGGCCAAGTTATCGCGATTGTAGGCGAAGGTTCAGGTGCACCGGCACAACAAGCTCCACAAGCAACTGAAGCTGCAGCACCAGCGCAAAAAGAAGCAACTCCGGCTCCAGCAGCAGCTGTAGCGGAAGAAACATCTTCTTCAGACCGCACGATTGCAAGCCCAGCAGCACGCAAGCTTGCTCGTGAAAAAGGTATCAATCTTGCAGACGTATCACCTGTTGATCCAATGGGTCGCGTACGCGCACAAGACGTATCTGCTCACAACAACGCTCCAGCGCCAGCTGCAGCGGCACCAGCACTAGCTGCTAAAGCAGAAGCAAAGGATGACGGCCGCATTACGCGTCAGAAAATGACTCGTCGTCGTCAAACAATCGCTAAGCGTTTGCTTGAAGTAAGACAATCAACAGCAATGTTGACTACATTCAACGAAATTGATATGTCAAAAATGATGGAACTTCGTTCACGCAAAAAAGACCAGTTCTTCGAGCAAAACGATGTACGTCTAGGCTTCATGTCATTCTTCACGAAAGCAGTAGTTGCAGCATTGAAGAAATATCCATATGTTAACGCTGAAATCGATGGCGATGAAATCTTATTGAAGAATTACTTCGATATCGGTATCGCAGTATCTACTGACGGCGGACTAGTTGTACCAAACGTAGTAGACGCAGACCGTAAGAGCTTTGCTGAAATCGAAGCATCTATCGGCGAACTTGCGAAAAAAGCTCGCGACAACAAGTTGACAATGGCTGATATGACAGGCGGTTCATTCACAATTACAAACGGTGGAGTATTCGGTTCACTATTGTCTACTCCAATCCTTAACGGTACACAAGTAGGAATCTTAGGTATGCATACAATTCAGAAGCGTCCAGTAGCTATTGGTGACAATATCGAAATTCGTCCGATGATGTATGTTGCACTTTCTTACGATCACCGTGTAATTGATGGTAAAGATTCAGTAGGATTCTTGAAGATGGTTAAAGAGTTGCTTGAAAACCCTGAAGACCTTCTACTAGGTTCTTAATTAACACAAGCCAAGCGACCCGCTAATCAGCGGGTCGTTTTTATTAAGGAAAGGAGAGATTTTATGTCATATTTACAATGGTTAGATGAGCCTACATTGAAGACGGTGACGTGTACGCATACCGATGCAGCGAAATTTTCAGTTAGTAATATGCTAACGGTAGGGCAGTCATATGAAGTGAAGAATGAGACGGAAGAGTTTATCTTTGTGGTAGACAATTCCGGCAAGGTCGGCGGCTTTTATAAGACGTATTTTGAGTGATTGCTAGGTGAATAAATAGTAGGAAGTGTAGAGACGATTCTTAATTGGATCGTCTTTTTTATGTTTGGGATGGGTAGGGCGGGAATTGTTATCGTTTGAAGTTTTATACGTGATTAACTGGTGAGGGCGGCAATGCGCATTTCGCTCAATAATTCATCTAAGCGCTCATAGTTCATGCGTATCCGCTCTATGATCACTACCAACCGCTCTATCAGATGCCGTACCCGCTCATACGACAACGCCAAGCGCTCTATCGTAGACTGTATCCGCTCATTGCCCACAGCCTTTCTATCGGTCTTGACCTATATCTTGAAATAACACATAAAAAACCGTCTCTCTTATGAGGGACGGTTTTGTGATTCTTCATATACAGCGAGTAAACGTGTCTTCAGATCTTGTTCCATTCTAGCGATCTCAGTCTCGGCAGCTTTGCGTTTCGCGCGGCCATCTGCTTGGATCAGCAACGTTTCTTCGATAGTCTGGATCAAGTTCTCTTGTGTTGTTTTCAATGTATCGATCTCAATAATACCTTTTTCGTTTTCTTTAGCTGTCTCAATGCTATTCACTTTCAACATTTCGGAGTTACGAAGCAATAAATCGTTCGTTGTCTTCGTGACGAGCTTCTGTGACTCCACAGCCTTTTGCTGACGGTTGAGTGTCAAAGCGATCGCAATCTGGTTCTTCCAAAGGGGAATCGCCGTCATAATGGAAGCCTGGATCTTTTCAGCTAGTGTTTGGTTCGTTTGTTGGATCATCCGAATCTGTGGAGCACTCTGAATCGTGATCTGGCGTGATAATTGCAAATCATACAGACGTTTTTCTAAACGATCCACAAATTGTGCCATATCATTGACTTCTTGAACCATCATTTGATCATCCGATTGTTGTGCTTTTTTATGCAGTTCTGGAATGATCGTACTATTGATTTCATCAATCTTTAATTCAGCTGCTGCGATATAGACATTCAATGCTTGGAAGTAAGTTTTGTTTTGTTCGTACAAATTGTCCAGCATGCGGACGTCTTCCATTAAACCTCGTTTGGAATGCTCTAGTTGAACGCTTATTTTATCGACTTGTGTGCCAAGTTTTTCGTATTTTGTCATGATTTCTTTAATCGGGCGAGTGGCTTTGTTAAATAAACGACTAAGACCTGATTTCTTTTTATCCGAAAGATCATCTGTATCGATTTCGGAAAGTTTCGCCATTAATTCATTCAGTACCTCACCGACAGGGCCGATATCTTTGCCTTGTACATGATCAAGCATTTTGTGAGAGAAGTTGGATAGTTCATTTTGTGCATTGGCGCCGTAGGAAATGACGGCTTCGTAATTACCAACAGGAATCTGTGAAGCCAATTGTCTAGCTTTGTCTTGTTCTTCAGGTGTTAATCGGTCAATCAATTTAGCAGGTGCTGCTGTGTCCGCAAGCGAATTTTCCATCTCTTTTGGTAGCAAGCTAGCATCCATATCGAATGGATTGTCGAGTAGATCATCCACTGATTTTTCTTGTAGTACGTTTTTATCTGTCATTAGAATGTTCCCCTTTCGATTGGAGCAACGGTTTGTTTCTCTTGAGTGTAATATCGACGTAATCAATTTCCATTCGAAGTTGTTCCAAATCAGTTGATACAGCGTTACGTAAATCTTGTTCCATTTCGAGACTCAAATCGGATAATGTCTCGCGTGTATGTTGTAACGCGATCTTGATATCCTGGTCTTTTAATGGTTGGTTAACGAGTAGGCTATACTTCGATGTTAATTCTACGACGGAATCAAGATGGGCATAAAAAAAGCTTTCGACTTGATAGAATTTTCTCGGGTTGGACTGGACGATCTTAATAATGCGTCTAGCCATCGATGACATATCGTACACTTGTCTGAATGCTTGGATTGAACGGACTTGTCCGTACATATTTCCGAGCTGTTTTAGCTTTCGTTTAGATTCATTCAGTTGTTGTTCAATATGTTTATATTCAGAGCGAGCCATCCCGAATTTTTTAAGTGTGGAGCGTAACTGCAGCTCTTTAATAGCTACGTTGCCTCCTGCATACAGTGCAATCCCGATTGCAGAGCCTAGGAAAAAGTTCATGCTAGTACCGCCAATTAGGATAGCCCATGTCAGGAAACTAGTCGGAGCCATAATTACATGTCGTGTGAAGAAGTTTTTAATATTATTCATGATGGTTCAGGCCGCCTTCCATTCTGACTCTATATAATACTTACGGATTAACAGCGAAAAGGTTTCATTTATCGTGCAGACAGTAAGGTTACTGGAGCCTACCTCAATTATAGCCGAAAATGGCCGAAAACTCATATATTACGCAACATGAATCACTTTACTTTGATTAGCGAGTTGAATTTGCTAGAATAAATATCATTCCTGCATAGTGCAAGGTAAAGGAGTGCTTACTGAATGTATGAAGTGGTATACATGAAGGCGGACTTTGAGCCGTGGTGGATGTTTGAGGAATGGAGAGACTACTGTGTCTCATCCAAAACATTTACAAATAAAATCGACACAGAATCATATATTAAAGAAGTGATCGCGAAGATGGAACCGTATTTCGAGCATTACGAAGTACGTAAAGGATGCTTCCACGCGTTTTGGTCCACATCTGAAAAACACTATTGCGAAGGCTGTGAAGGAGATTTGCAGTTGTATCACGGCATCATCGTGTTGTTAGACGGGGAACCAAACATATCGTAAGAACATTCTGTATAAAAGTGTTTAATTAATTGACAAAGAAGCCCAATATGTTATACTAAACGTAAGTAAATTAATCGAACGACCGTATGCTAAGTGATTCACCTATTACAAAAGGGATCGGCGTCGTCGGCAACTTTTGTAATACGTGAATTTTTTTGTATGCTAAGGTTCGTGTATTAAAGTATTTATATTTTTTTGGAGGTAATCGAATGAAACAAGGTACAGTGAAATGGTTTAACTCAGAAAAGGGCTTCGGTTTTATCGAAGTTGACGGAGAAGAAGACATCTTTGTACACTTCTCAGCAATCCAAGGCGACGGATTCAAATCTCTTGACGAAGGTCAGCAGGTTGAATTTGAAGTTGTCGAAGGTAACCGTGGTCTACAAGCAGCTAACGTTGTTAAAATCTAAACCACTAGAAAAGGCGCCCATTGTGGCGCCTTTTTATTTGCAGATAATCAAGGTTGTGTCACTGTTTCTAGACTAGATGTAACGACAAATTCTTCTTCGCCTTCCATAGACATCGTCGACTCACGTTTTACTTCCCCAAAATCCTTCACAAGATAGATCCTGTTGACGAAGTCTTTTCCGACTTGCTCAATTACGACCGCATCTTCGAACTGCTGATAAGGCGTTTCCACAGAAGCATTCATCTCAACAATCTTCCAGTCGTCAAATGTTGTACCCACTTCAATAGGACCTTTCAAATACGTTCGAATTGGATTCATAGATTCTAGTTCTTCGGTCGGTGGAACGCCAGCATCCAAATCGATATGTTCTTCCTGTAATACTTGAATTTCATCTCCATTGACTTTATACACTTTTTGAACGAATGCACCACCGTTGTTTTCGTGAATTACGACATAGTCTTGTGCAGGCCTCGCTACAGTAATGTCTAGTTCAGCAAATTCATTCCCGACGCCTTTATAATGCGCGCTTGAACCATCTGGAAGAAAGTAATCCAGTAGGGCTACATCGGTCAGATTCGCATCCTTGCCATCATTTTGCTGTTCTGACTTGTCACCGTTCGTTCCTTCTTGGTTTGTCTTAGCAGAGTCAGTCTTACCGTCAATGGACGTAGCAGGCTTATTTGAGCATCCAGCGAGCACGAGAAGCAGTGCAGCCATCAGAAACCATAGATTGCGTTTCAAAATGAAAAACCTCCTTTTACTTTCTGTTATTCCCTTAATAGTGGAAGCTATTCATAGGGAATAATAAATAGGGTAGTGCAAACGCTCCGTAAATCGCTTCGATACTTTCGATTGGACACTCAAAACATCTTGTACATTTAATTCGATTTCTAACCAGAAAATTTTAGTAAAGATCTCTATTTTTATTATAAAAAGTCTCAAAGTATATGATTTATTCACGAGTATCCAAACAAATCCATCTATAAACATATTATATAGTTCTAACGAAACCTGGTTCCAAATAATCCCTGTTTACTACTTTAATCCTCGCGTCTCATTATTTGGTATACTATACATAATGCACGTACAGCAATCAAGGAGGGGAAGAACAATGAAAAGTACATTTGTAATTCGCCAGAGAGCCTTTTTAAAGCTTTATATGCTCAACAAGGCAGAAGAAGGGAACTTGTATGGCTTACAAATATTAGATGACCTTCTAGATCATTTTAGAGACCTTGGGTATCGTCCGACTAAGTCTGAAGTATACAAGTCTCTACATGATTTACTCAACGATGGTCTAATCGTCAGACATCCAATGCATAAGCAGGGGACAGAGATGCAGACACTTTACATCTACCGTATTGGTGATAAGGAGAAGGTAAAAGCTTACAAAGATACGATAAAGTTTGAGATTGATCGATCCATCTCATTACTTAATAGAGCACTGCAAGACAATTATTCGCAAAAGAGATAATAAAAAGCGATGCGGTTTCGGCTGTTTTTTAGCCGCTGAAGATTGCGATTACAGTCAATCGACGGTTCTTATACGTCACTTAAGGTTATCACCAAGTAACACTAATCTCAAAAAACTCCCCTAGAAGTAAAATCTTCTAGGGGAGTCTCTATAGTAAATATCAATTAAGCTTTCTGACCTTTCCATTCCAAGTACTCGTCATATGACATCGACTTATCAAAGATTGTTCCATCGTCATTGATTTCGATTACACGATTAGCAATTGTCTGGATGAACTGATGGTCATGAGATGTGAAGATCATAGCGCCTTTGAACGCGATTAAACCATTGTTAAGTGCTTGGATAGACTCCAAGTCCAAGTGGTTTGTCGGCTCGTCAAACAGTAAGACGTTTGCGCTTGTTAGCATCATTTTCGATAGCATACAACGAACTTTTTCTCCACCTGATAACACACTAGGGCTTTTCTTAACTTCTTCACCTGAGAACAACATACGTCCAAGGAATCCACGCAAGAATGTTTCCGTTTCATCTTCAGGAGAATATTGACGCAACCACTCAACTAGCGTTTCTTCGTCTCCTTCGAAATATTCGGAGTTATCCATAGGGAAGTAAGCTTTTGTTGTTGTTACGCCCCATTTGATTGCACCTGAATCTGGCTCGATTATTCCATCCAACATATCAAGTAACGCCGATTTCGCAAGCGGGTTACCGATCAACACAATTTTATCCTCTTTATCAAGTGAGAATGACGCATCTTTGATCATCGTTTTGCCATCTACTGTTTTGGTAACGTCTTTAACAGATACTACATCATTACCGATTTCACGGCCCATTGTAAAGTTGACGAATGGATAACGACGAGAAGATGGTTTGATGTCATCCAACTCAATTTTTTCCAATGTCTTCTTACGGGAAGTAGCTTGTTTAGATTTTGAAGCGTTGGCACTAAAACGAGCGATAAACGCTTGTAATTCCTGAACTTTTTCTTCTTTTTTCTTGTTTGACTCTTGAGATAGTTTCAATGCCAATTGGCTAGACTCATACCAGAAGTCGTAGTTACCAGCGTAGATCTGAATTTTACTGAAATCTAGATCCGCGATGTGCGTACATACTTTGTTCAAGAAGTAACGGTCATGGGAAACTACGATGACTGTGTTTTGGAAGTTGATCAAGAATTCTTCCAACCAACGAATGGCTTTTGTGTCCAAGTTGTTTGTCGGCTCATCGAGTAATAGTACGTCTGGCTTGCCGAACAATGCTTGTGCAAGCAATACTTTTACTTTATTCGAACCATCAAGTTCCGCCATTTTGGAATGGTGCATACTTTCAGGAACGCCTAGACCTTGAAGGAGAACAGAAGCTTCAGATTCTGCTTCCCATCCATTCATATCTGCGAATTCGCCTTCGAGTTCAGCTGCACGCATGCCGTCTTCATCAGAGAAATCTTCCTTCATATAAATAGCGTCTTTTTCTTTCATCACTTCATACAGCTCTTTATGGCCCATGATGACAAGATCCATTACTTCAAATTCTTCGTATTCAAAGTGGTTCTGTTTCAAGACAGCCATACGCTCGTCTTTTCCAAGAATAACATTACCTGTTTGGGGTTCAAGTTCACCTGACACAATTTTAACAAATGTTGATTTACCAGCGCCATTCGCTCCAATTAATCCATAGCAATTGCCTGGATTGAATTGTATATTGACGTCTTCGAATAGCTTGCGATCGCCGAAGCGAAGACTTAAATTACTAACTGCTAACATAAATAATATCCTCCTAATTTCACAATGTTCCTAGTATACATTAAAATTACGTGAAATGGAATGTTTGAACTAGTACTGTTTACAATTTTGATTTACGATATAATGAAGATAGATGTTATATATGTATTATATCTAAAAGGAGTCATTGTATTGCGCTCTAAAACAACTCAAGGTCTACTATTATTTGCGATTTTCATAGTCGCGCTCAACTTACGCCCGGCGATTACATCCATTGGGCCGATGCTAGACATCATACGTGATGATCTGTTGTTGTCGAACACGCAAGTCAGTCTCCTGACCGTTATTCCGGTGATCTGCATGGGTGTCTTCGCGATGCTGGCACCGATACTGAATAAAGCAATCGGCTTGAATAAAACGATGTACTTGATGTTGGTGTTACTTGCTGTAGCAACGGGCATGCGCTTTGCTGTCACTTCGTTCAGTATTTTATTATTGACAGCTTTTATTGCAGGTGTGGCGATTGCTGTCATTGGACCGTTATTATCCGCCCTGATCAAACAATACTTTCCGATGCACGTTGCTGTAGTCGTCGGAATTTATTCATTCGGTATGGGTATGGGGGCGACACTGAGTACAGGATTGACAGGTGTCTTTTATGAAAAAGCCCATTCCTATTCATTCGCACTTGCGGTTTGGGCTGGCATTGCGGTTCTTGGCATCCTGGCGTGGGCTATCACCGCTGCGCATCCGATCCAGGTAAAGCAAGTGACGGAGCAGCCTGTGCAAAAGGGGAAGAATCCTTGGCGCAGTAAACAAGCATGGAGCTTCCTGATCTTCTTTGGTTTACAGACCGCATTATTCTTTTCTGTTTTGACTTATCTCGTTCCCATTGCGGTATCGAACGGCATGACGCTTCTACAAGCAGGGACATTGCTCAGTGGAATGACGATTGTGCAGATTTTTATGAATATCGGCTTTCCTATTGTTTTACAGAAGTTTACTAGCAGAACGCCGGCACTTGTCGGTATTCTTGCACTCGGTATTGTCTCGATCGGGTTAATGTGGACAGCAGATACGCTGTGGTTTGCTGTGGGTGTTCTCGTCATGGGAATTCCGCTCGGTGGATTATTCCCGATCTGCTTGCTGATGCCGATGGACGCGACCGATACTGCCGAAGAAACGAATTCATGGACTGCAATGATGCAGACAGGCGGATTTATCATCGGTGGGATTTTGCCGTTACTCATTGCTTCCTTATATGACTACACTGAAAATCATTACGTGACATTGTTCGTATTTCTTGTTTTATTTGTGGTTATGCTAGTGCTAGCGTTGCTAATAGGTCGATCCGCCAAGCAAAGCTCGTGACTGGACGCAACCCCTTGTGAACAGAAACGTCCTGATTAACAGGATACACACGGATAATGGAGGAATGAATGCCAAATGGACGAACACTTCGAAGAACAACAGCCGCATCGCAGAAAAAAGAAGCGAAAATTACGC
This sequence comes from Sporosarcina sp. P20a, assembly GCF_002743175.1. NCBI lineage: Bacteria > Bacillati > Bacillota > Bacilli > Caryophanales > Caryophanaceae > Sporosarcina > Sporosarcina sp. P20a. The sequence continues at coordinate 613,339 of NZ_PDYT01000001.1, read as the reverse complement.
GTTGGCAGAGTTTTTATGACAGTACTATTGCTATTCACGGTAACGATATCAGCTTACAGTTACTTTCAATATAAACAAGGCAAGGCCATGACGGCAGGTAGTAAGATTGATCCAGGAGAGTTTCAAGGTGATTTGCTGAGTCCACAAGATCCAACGACGGAAAATTATTTATTGCTCGGCATCGACAATGATGGCACTGGAAAATATCGCACCGATACGATGATGGTGCTATCCTGGGATCAAACCGCTGGAACCGCGCATTTGATTTCATTCATGCGAGATATTTATGCACAAATTCCAGGGTACCAATCGTACAAACTGAATACCGCATACTACTTAGGCGGAGTCCAAACTGCGAAAGAAACGATTTCGGGGATGTTCAATATTCCGATTCATCACTATGCAGTCGTCGATTTCGATAATTTCGAATCGATTATGGATATTGCGTTTCCAAAAGGTCTAGAAATGAATGTGAAGAATGAAATGTCTGAGAAAATTGGTGTGACGCTAAAACCAGGCGTACAAAAGTTGAACGGTAAAGAACTACTCGGCTATGCACGATTCCGCGCAGATGATGAAGGCGACTTTGGACGAGTCAATCGCCAACAGGAAGTGATTCAAGCAGTGAAGGACGAGCTATTTAGTGTATCGACTGTTTTACAAGCTCCAAAAGTAGCGGGCGCACTCGATAACTTCATTGAAACAGATCTCACAACGAAGGACGAGCTAACTAAAGTACTGACAGTTATCGCAAAACGTAAACTAGATTTGCAGACATTACGTATTCCAGTCGAGGACAGTTATTCCTTTACCTCATACAGCCATGCAGGATCTGTAATTGATATTGATTTAGATAAAAACAGAGAAGCGATCCGTTCATTTTTAGCAGCACCGTAACGGATCAAATAAAGGGGGAGTGAAACGTTGAGGCAGCCACCAAAAAAGTCTTCTTTACGAGATTTCTGGTCTATTCCTTCGACGTCACCAATTGTCGGATTTCTCGGTGGTCAATCTACATTGTTTGTACTGCTTTGTTTATTGTTCATTGGATTGATCATCTTGGTCTTCACTCAAGTTTCATTTATTTTCTATCCGATTCAAGTATTTTTCTCCACGGTCGTTTTACCGGTAGTACTCGCGACCATTTTATATTACTTAATGCGTCCAATTCTTCGTTTTTTGGAAGAACGTTTACGTATACCACGCGTCTATGGGATTTTGATCATCTTATTGGCAACTGCTGGTTTACTAACATTAGTGATTTTCTTAGTATTACCGTTCCTGCGTTTGCAGACGATCAATTTATTTGATGAATTTCCTTCATATTTCAAACAGTTGATTTTGGACACGGATAACTTTTTCCGAAACTCTATATTTGCCCCGGTCTATGAAGGGTTCAACTTTAACGTCAACACGTTTCTCGATTCCGGTTTTGAAAGTATTGGCAAATTCTTCACGGAGACAATCGGCGGTATCGCATCGGGCGTAACTTCATTCGTTTCCGCGCTTACTGGAATTATCTTAAGCATTGTGACTGTCCCGCTTATTCTGTTTTATTTACTAAAAGACGGCGAGAAGTTACCACAAATGATTTTACGTATGTTACCACCACGTATGCGTGACGGAGCATCCATTATTTTCCGCGATGCGGATAGACAAATAAGTGCGTATATTCAAGGGCAGATTTTAGTTGCCATTGCGATTGGAATTATGGTATCGATTGGCTTCCTAATTATTAAAATGAAGTATGCGTTACTGCTCGGGGTACTTGCGATGTTCACGAGTATCGTTCCGTATCTCGGTCCCGTGATTGCGATCACGCCGGCTGCTATTATTGCGATGGTCACATCACCATTCATGCTCGTAAAGCTAGCTATTGTGTGGACGATTGTGCAAGTGGTTGAAGGTAAATTTATTTCGCCTCAGATCATGGGGAAGTCGCTGCATATTCACCCGATTACGATTATCTTCGTCTTATTGACAGCCGGCTCGCTATTTGGCGTCGCTGGAGTGATTCTCGGGATTCCGGCATATGCGCTGCTGAAAGTGGTCGCGACTCATGTATTTTATTTGTTCACCTTGCGATATAATCGCTTTGAGACGCAAGAAGAAATGTATTATGAAACAGATTCAATTGAAGAGTATTATGACAATGATAGAGAGTAACCCGCCTTATTTTAAGGTGGGTTACTTTTTTTATGGAGTTGTTTTGGGAGTGTGGATAGGTGAATAGTTTGGGGTTTCATTGAAATTAATGCTAGATATATTAATATTTGAGATTTTTAAGTTCAAAAATTTAGAGACTTGGAGGCTAATGAGCGGATACAGGTCTAGATAGAGCGCTTAATGAAAAGTATGAGCGGTTACGGACAGTGATAGAGCGGTTCGCGATGAACATAGAGCGGATACGCATGAACTATGAGCGCTTATACGAATGAATGAGCGAAACCCGCGCTGGCTTTCACTAGTTGTATAAATTCGATCAACCGCGCCTTCTCCTATACCGTTTCATACAAAATAGTCCCAGTTTTCGTTAAGTCATAGCCACCAATCGCAGCTAGTTGCTCTTTGAACGAAGCGGAGTTCAGTGTCTCTACTATGAGTTCGCGCAGCTTTTTATTTTCAGCTGTTTTGATCAGCACTAAATCATACTGTTCCTGAATCAAGGGAATGAAGTCCACGTCAATCAGTCGGGCGGTTTTTTCGATGCCGACACCTACATCTGCATGACCTGAAGAAATGCGCGACGCGATGGCCATATGATTTAGCTCCTCGTCGTCGTAACCTATGATAGAAGGGCTTGGAATTCCTGCGAGATGTAGTTGCTCATCCAGTAAAACACGAGCTCCTGAGCCTTTCTCGCGGTTCACAAGACGGATACCCTGTTGTCCCAGGTCTGTCCAGTTCTGTAGTTGCTTTGGATTATTCTTTTGTACATATAGCCCGGCTTTCCTGCCAAGCAAGTGGATGACCATATAAGAGCGCCCGGTAAGTAGCCGTTTAATATATGGTAGATTGTATTCACCGGTTTCTCCGTCAAATAAATGCGTACTGACGATGTCGGCTTGGCCTTGATACATCTTGATTAAGCTGTTCAAACTGCCGGAGAATGAACGCAACGGACGAAAGAGTCCCGATTCTTCTATGTGACTGGCTATGATATCCAGGCTTAAATCCTGTCCGCTAATGATGATTTGGTTGTCTGTCACGGATTCCGACGCAGTGACGTGTGGAATCATCGAACTCGAGTGTTCGGGCTCTGATTCGCCACCGCTTTTTAGTCGTTCTTTATACGCTGTTAAATCTACGGCATCGACACGCATTTGACGTCCCACGCGATAGGCACGGATTTCACCCTTTTTAATGATGTCATACACCGTTAATTTCGACACTTTCAATAATTGGGCAATTTCTTCGGTCGTATAAGAAATATCATTTTCTAGATTTGTCATGTCTCAACCCTCCAAGAATAGTACTTCTATCTTCCAACATCTCATCGGTAATTGCAAAATTGACAAGCTTTATTAAGCATAATATGATGATTCTAGATATAACTAGTTATGTTTGGGCATATCTAGTTATAAGAGGTTGAGGAATAGGGGGATTATTTAATGAAACGATTTTCATTTATCATTTTGTTCATTCCACTAGCGATTTTTCTGGTAGGATGTTCAGATACGAATGAAACGGAGAAAACAAGCGCAGTAGATCAGGAGAAACCTGAGACTGAACTAGTAGTTTCCGCTGCGGCCAGTTTGACGGATGCATTAGAAGAGTTAAAAGGACCTTTTGAAGATGCACATGAAGGCATTACGGTGACATACAACTTCGGAAGCTCGGGTAAATTGGCAACTACTATTGAAAATGGCGCACCGTCCGACGTATTCTTATCTGCTAGTTCAATAGACATGAATAATATGGAAGATAAAAGTTTAATCGTTAATGAATCAAGAAAAGATTTCACTGAAAATGCACTCGTATTAATTACACATAATGATTCCGATAGTACGATTTCTTCATTTGAAGACGTGGATCCAGAGGCAATCGATCATTTAGCAGTTGGTGAGCCGGAATCGGTGCCGGTTGGTCGCTATACGAAAGAGACATTTGAAAGCTTGAAACTCTGGGAACCTTTGCAAGACAAATTAGTTCTTGGTTCAGACGTACGTCAAGTGCTGACACATGTGGAAATGGGTAACGTAGATTACGGTGTCGTGTATTCCAGTGATGCATTTATTTCGGATGATGTAAAAGTATTGGCAGAAGCTGAAGCAGACTGGCATGAGCCGATTGTGTATCCGGGCGCTGTCGTGGCTGAGTCTAAGCATCAGGAAGCAGCACAGCAATTTCTTAATTATTTGACTGGCAACGAAGGAAAAGAAACGTTGCAGAAGTTCGGATTTAAGTAAAGGAAAGGGGGAGAAGGCTTGCTGGATATGGATTATTCACCTTTATTATTATCTTTGAAAGTAGCTGCTATCTCCACTTTCTTTGTTTTTGTAGCAGGGGTATTCATTGCGTATTTTCTTTCGAAGCGTGATTTTTTCGGCAAAAGCATATTGGAAGCATTGTTTTTATTGCCTCTAGTATTACCACCCACCGTTGTCGGTTTCGGTTTACTCATTTTATTCGGCAAAAAGGGCTGGATCGGCAGTTGGTTGCTTGAATGGTTCGATTTCCAAATTGTCTTTACGTGGATCGGTGCTGTGATTGCTTCGATTGTCGTATCATTTCCTTTAATGTATCAAAGCGCAGCGGCCGCATTTGAAAGTCTCGATGAACGATTATCGAATGCGGCGCGTACGATGGGCGCTTCGGAATGGCGCGTGTTCTGGTCAGTCGTATTCCCACTTGCTTGGCCAGGGTTACTCGCAGGATTGGTGCTTTCATTCGCAAGAGGTCTTGGCGAATTCGGTGCGACTTTAATGCTTGCAGGATACATACCAGGTAAAACTGATACGATTCCAATGGCGATTTATTTTGCGGTGGAGTCGGGACAGATGGAAAAAGCGACGTTTTGGGTTGTCATGATCATTACATTCGGATTTAGTTTAATTTTATGGGTGAACTGGTGGAGCAAGCGCAATATTAGGCGTTTTACGAAATCTTGAGTATAAGGGGGATTTGACATGCTGCATGTGGATATCAATACACAACTCGCGCACTTTGAGATGAACATTCATTTTGAAATGTGCAATGAAATCATGGTGCTAGTCGGTCCATCCGGCTCTGGTAAAACGACGATTTTGAACTGTATTGCAGGACTCGTACACCCAGATCACGGCCAGATTCTATCGAATGAACGTACATTCTTTGAAACCGATGAAAAACCGTTGCCTGCTCGTGATCGTCAAATCGGTTACTTATTCCAAGACTATGCATTATTTCCGCATATGACGGTGGAGAAGAATATTTGGTTTGGTGTGAAAAAGAATGAGCGAAAAGAAAGTAATGAAATGATTCACCAGTTGCTTCAAGTACTGAGGATTGAGCATTTACTGCAGAAGTATCCCCATCAGATTTCAGGCGGAGAAAAACAACGTGTAGCACTCGCTAGGGCACTTGCCACACAGCCTTCCGTGTTATTGCTGGATGAACCGTTATCAGCTCTCGATACAGAAACGCGAAAACAGTGTCAAGACGAACTTTTACGTTTACATGACATGTGGAAAATTCCATTCATTATTGTGACACATAATCTCGACGAAGCAGAACGCCTCGGTGATCGCATTATTTTCCTCGATCAAGGACAAATAACGGATGAAAAGTGGAAAAGATATGTAGTTTCAACGTATTAAAACGTCCAAAGCTCCGATTTCATATCAGAGCTTTTTTATATTTTGTGTAATCCAAATAGAACAGCTATAATTCATAGTAACCGACAAATACAGTAACGGGTTTACGAGTAGATAGGAGCTAAAATCATGGGCAAGCAACTGAATGACCGGAAAGCACAGCATATTCAAATCGTGCTGGATGAACATGTGACGGGAAATGCGATTACGACAGGTTTGGAGCAGTATGATTTTCTACATAATGCCTTACCAGAATTATCATTTGACGAAATCAATTTGGAGCAAAACTTTCTAAATAAATCATGCAAAACACCTTTTTTAGTGAGTTCGATGACAGGGGGTGCGGATTTTGCGGAAACGATTAACCGGAATCTAGCTCTTGCCGCGGAACAAAGAGGCTGGGCATTGGCATTAGGTTCGACACGCGCTTTAATAGAGAGTAAAGCATTCCGACCTTCATTTGCATTACGAAAATACGCCCCAACGGCCCCCATTATCGCAAATTTAGGCGCGGTGCAGTTGAATTATGGGTTTTCTTCCGATGAATGCCGTCAAATCATCGAGTATACCGACGCAGATGCGTTAGTTTTGCACATCAATGTATTACAGGAAGTCATTCAACCTGAAGGGAATACGAATTTCAGTAATTTATTATGTAAAATCGAGAAATTATGCAATGAATTAACAGTTCCTGTTGGCATTAAAGAAGTTGGATGGGGAATTGATGATCAAACGGCTAAGAAACTCTTAGATATCGGCGTGGCATTCATTGATGTAGCCGGTGCAGGAGGGACGTCTTGGAGTCAAGTAGAAAAATTCCGCACTACACCGATCAAACAGCAAGCAGCGGCAGCATTTAGCGAATGGGGAATTCGAACAGCAGATTCACTACGGCTAGTTAAGCCTCATATGGACAAAAAATTATTGGTAGCAAGCGGTGGAATTCATACTGGTGTAGACGCTGCAAAATGTATCGCGCTAGGTGCAGATTTTGTCGGCTTTGGTCGAGCGATTTTAGAAGAAGCAACTATATCGTCTGAAAGCGTTTTCCAAACAATGGAAGTCCGTGAACTAGAATTGCGTATGGCAATGTTTGCAACAGGTTCTGCGGATATCCAAGCATTACAACAAACGAATCGATTACGAAAAATTAACTCGTGAATATACTATTTGCGAGTTTTTGATTACTAAGGAGGAATTGACGATGTGGAAATTAGTGAATGGAAAAATGATTCAAACGACAGATGAAACGCGGATTAAATTTCGTACGAATATCAGTCAAGAGATTTTAGAGCAATTAGAAGAATTATCTGAAGAACATGATACATACAGCAATTATTTATTGGAAAATGGATTGTGGAACGTATTAGCTGCAGGAGTTATTGAGTATGATAAAAATTTACGTCCGACAGATCGAATCCAATATAAAACGACGTATGATAAAGAATTATTGGAATCCGTTAAACAGCTGGCAAAAGAACATAAGCTATTCATTAACGACGTCATTGAATACAGTGTAGGACATATCGACGTTAAGCACATCAAAACGAAAGATCATAAGAATCGCTTAGAAAGCTAGCGCGAGAAGGATACATGGAGAATAGAATATGTATAGATCGTAGAACGCCCCGAACATAATATAAATTATAGGAAGTAATGTATCACTTATAAGTATACTTGCGATAGTGAGATATTAGCGCTTTTTTCAATGATTTTTATGCGCTAGGCTTATTATAATTACTTAACACGTTTACTTCAAGCTTTATAATGCTTAAGTGTTATGTAAAGGTTTGTTTAATACTTTCTTTTAAAAACCTATTCAATGCTTTGTTATTGCGCTGCGTTTTATTTTTCATTTTTTATCTTGATCATCCATCTCATTAGCTTAGCTTAATTTAACCAGTCATTTATAGGCCCTCTTTAACTCCGTGTTGATTTCGTTAGTCACGTATTGCTTTTAAAGTTTTTTGACACGTACTATCTTGGCGATTGTCCTATCGTCAACTGTTTGACCACCCTTTCCCTTGCAATTGATTGAACTTCTTATCATCTGTTTGTTTATGTACTTGGAGGTCCTCTCCTTGATTACTTTACGTGGGATAGTCAATGTTTAATGGGTAGCATGATGCGAGGAATATTATATAAAGAAGGATTATTTGGAACCATGTTCAATAAGATTACATATAGCATATAGACTTTCCGATACATATAGACAGTTCTTAGTCTATCACTTTTAACGCTTGTATGTTCGTATTTTATTTTTGCTGCTCTATTTATGAATCTTTAATCCTCAAATTAAGGAAATCTGTCTTACATACACCTTGTCAGTGTGGCGCAGCAAACCTTTCACTCGTTATTTCACCTTTATATAGACCAATTAAAATCACGAATGTAAATATATCGCTCCTGATCTCTCATTTTAAATCGCTTCAAGTATGATTTGACTGTTGCTCTTTTCGCTCTCCCCCTTAATTGCTATACGTGGGGTATTTATTGCGTCCCCATTTATCCGGCGCGAATAATAGTGAACTAACAAGGATTATTTGGAACCAGGTTTCTTAAGAATTTAGTATCCTTTAGTTATTGCTTTCATCGATAAAAAAGCAAAGCTCGACAAAATATGAGCTTTGCTTAGTATACCCTAGTATAGCGTCCGTATGTTCGCTTTTTTTATTTTTAAAGATATATATTTTTATTTAGATATTATTTTAAGTCAAGGCGTATTAAATCATGCGGGTTTAGTTTAACCAATCCTTCATCTTTTTATAGACAGCTTGTGACGGCAATGCTCCGCCTCGTTCAATATTGCTTATATAGGATGTTGAAATATTTAATTCGTCGGATACTTGTTTCAGTGTTAAACCCCGATTGATGCGGCATTCCTTAAAATCACTGCCAATATTCTTGCAGATTTTTTCTTTAGGTTGTACTAAGGAGAAGTTGGTTGTCGCCTTGATGGATTTCTTTCTCTCAATCGGCTCGTAATAGCTCACAATCTCGTCAGGTGGCGCGATGATGATCGTAGCATCTAACCAGACGCGTAGCCATCCTTTTTTCGACATACTATCTTCGTTCCATTGATTGTACTGCCAAAATGTAATGACGCCTTCTTCTTCGAGTAGATCTAGCGCTTTCTCCAGACGGTCGCGAATGCGTGACGGAGCCTGTGAGTCCGCTTGTATACCTATTTTTTCTAGCAGTGTGCTGATTTTATGCGGCTGCAAATAACTTGCTTTGCGTGCTTGTGTACGCCAGCGCCAGCTAATATAGCGAATGAGTTTTTTCTCCCATTTACGCTGGTACGGATTCAGTTCGATCGCTTGATTCGGCAATAATTTCACTTGTCTTGCAGAGCCTTGTAAGAAATGGTCAAATACTTCTCCGAGTATGATATATAAACGTTCAGGCGGTGAATTTTCGGTAAATCGGCATGGACTACCGTCTTCATTTGTGAAAAGAAACGCGCGCCCTTGCATCTTCTTGTTAACGGGTTTACCTTGTTCGTAAACTACTACGCTATCGAGTTCTACCCATAGTGATTGTATGATGGAAAGCGCTTTCACAACTTGAGTGCGTTGTTCTTTTTCGTAGCCACCTCGCCGTCCGGTCCCTCCGAGTTTCGTTTTCAGTCCACGGATTGTCAATAGATCATCAAATCGAAGTTCTACTCGGGCGTCCGCCTGCGGGGATTGGGCCAAATACAAATGACATAGAGAATCCAGTACATCTACATCGACTTCGGATAAAGCGTGGGCATAGTCATGCAGTAAACTCATCTGGCTCGTTGTTCGATCATTTTCGTTTGGAAGCAATTGCAAAGAACCCGCTAATCTAGTGCCATGAATGGTTGCTCGCGGCCATTGATCCGGCTCGCAATCGAATTTCTGGTTAGAAATCGCTTCTGTAATGAATTGATACACAGCATTACTCATGACGACAAGATTATTCGTTTTTACTGTGGCTTCAATCGGCTGATGTACGGAAAATTGCGCGCTGACTCCAAGTAATTCATTGATCTGTCCCATGGAGTTTTTTTCCGATTCAAACGCTGCAAGTATTTCGGAAACCATTTTTTCAAAATAAGCGTTGACGTCAGTGGTAAATGTATTCAGGAAACTGTCATTAGAAGCAAAACTAGTGCTCATTTTTTCGAGAAATAATGCATTCAACTCTTCTTTATCAAGAGTGTTCAGCGTATCATAACCATGTTTTACGATTAACTCGTTGACAGTATGATTCTTCAAATAGGTTCGGTACCATGTGCTGAATACATTCCAAGAATTCTCATCATTAAGTCCGACATGTGCCCGTAGCATCTTATCGTATTTATCATGTAATTTATTGATAATCTCCCATTTGAGTGTCGGCTTATTCGCAAGTAACGGTGCAAGATGACTTTCATAGGTGCTGAAAAATTTAGCAATCATGAATTCTGTAGCTTTTGCTAGCAGTTCGCGTCTCGCATCTACACGCATTTTATAAAACAAGTCCACGTTTTCTTCGTAATGTTGCTGACGGACGACGAAAGTTTCATTTTTCACTCTTGGGAAAATGCGATTGGCATCCACTTTTTTCCGTACATTTTCAGATGGAAAGTTCAGTAAATAATTATAATCAAAAAAGTTGGGTTGGCGTTCATGAATGATGATCACTTGGAATCGATCAATTTTATTTGCAATCGATTGATGGTGGATTAGTTCGTAGTTCGTGTCATTCAACAGTAAATCGTAATTGATCAAAAATTGTCCCCCCGATAAACCGTAAGTTTCAAGTAGTATATCATGAGTTGACAGAATTATCTATATGCCTTTGCGGTAAAAAAGTGGCAGACGTAAGCGACTCAGGCAAAAAAAGCCGTACAGTTCAACTCGTGAACTGTACGGCTTTTTACAATTTAGGATATGAGCGCGCCTTCTAGTTTCATTTCTTTGATAAGTAACGGAAGGACTTCAAATAGATCTCCGACGATTCCGTAATCTGCCATGTTGAAAATATTCGCTTCTGCATCACTGTTGATTGCGACAATTACTTTGGAGTTGGACATTCCGGCCATGTGCTGAATGGCACCGGAAATTCCTACTGCAATATAAAGGTCTGGCGTCACGACTTTACCTGTTTGGCCGATTTGCAAGGAGTAATCACAATAATCCGCGTCACACGCGCCGCGTGAAGCCCCTACAGCGCCTCCGAGTAGATCTGCCAGCTCATACAATGCCTTAAAGCCTTCCGCGCTCTTAACGCCACGTCCGCCTGCGATAACGATCTTCGCTTCGGATAGGTCGACGCCTTCGGTTTTCTTGCGGATCACTTCTTTGACAATCGTGCGTAAATCTTTGACATCCACTTCTTTTACCGTGATGTCGCCTGTACGGCTTGCATCGTGCTGTAATGCAGAAATATTATTCGGACGGATTGTGGCGAACAGTAGTCCATCATCCTTCATCACTTTCTTCTCGAATGCCTTACCGGAGTAGATCGGTCTAGTGAAGACCACTTGATCGTCCACTTTTTCAATCGCCACGGCATCTGATATCAAACCGAGCTCTAAGCGACTGGCGATTTTAGGTGTCACATCTTTACCGATGGATGTATGACCCATGATGATACCGGATGGATTTTCTTCCTGCATGACTTCTATAATGACTTGGCCGTAGCCTTCAGAAGTATAATTGCTTAAGTTTGCGTGAGTTACTGTGATCGCACGATCGGCACCATACTGAATCATTTCGTTAGCTGATTTTTGTAAATCGCCGTCACCCATAACCAATGCAATAATTTCCGCACCGGCATCTACTTGTTTCGCGGCTGCGATGGTCTCATAACTAACTTTTCGTAAATCACCTTGTTGCAATTCACCGATTACTAATATCTTTTTATTCATTATAAAACTCCTTTCCGTCTGTAGGCGTAGTTACATTACTTTTGCTTCATTCCTCAACAAATCCACCAATTCTTTCACTTGGACTTCCGTTTCGCCAGCTAGAATACGTCCTGCTTGTTTTTTAGGAGGTAGGAACACAGCGATTGTTGCTGTCTTAGCCGCCACGTCGTCTTCATCCAGGTCTAGATCATCTAGCTCAAGCTGCTCAAGAGGCTTCTTCTTCGCTTTCATAATGCCTGGCAGTGAGGTATATCTCGGCTCATTTAATCCTTGCTGGCATGTAACGAGAACGGGAAGCGATACTTCGATTCTCTCTAGATCGCCTTCCAAGTCTTTTTCGATTGTCGCTAAACCGTCAGCGATTTCTAGTTTGACAATCGTCGTGATGAACGGCATGTCCAAACGTTCAGCTAGACGCGGACCGACTTGGCCGCTCGCCTCGTCGATCGCTACGTTGCCTGCGAGGATCAAATCCGCTTCTCTTTCTTCAAAGAATTTCTCGAGAATTTTCGCTGTCGTGAACTGATCGCCTTCGTCAAGGTCGTCATCCGTATTGATGAGTACTGCATGATCGGCTCCCATAGCGAGCGCCGTGCGTAGTTGCTTCTCCGAGTCCTGATCACCAATAGTTACGACGGTTACCGTACCACCGTGCGCATCACGCTGCTGGATGGCTTCTTCGACGGCGTATTCATCGTATGGGTTAATAATGAATTCTGCACCGCTGTCATCAATTTTACCGCCTGACACGGAAATGGCTTCTTCCGTGTCGAATGTTTTTTTCAGTAAGACATAAATATTCATAGTAAAGACTCCTCTCTGTACACAACAGAAAATTTATTTGATTTCTTCAATCTTTAAAGGTTTCGGTATGATTTTCGTCCCGAGTAAGTCGTCTTCGCCCGTATGGATTCCAGGAATAGTTCGCGGAATCAACGGTAAGAACAACAATGCGATGACGACGAAGCCCATGATGATCCAGGAAGTACTGACTACCGCCCCGACGTTGTTGCCACTTGCACTGAAGATCGAGAAAGCGACTAGAGCAAACGATGCGCCCATTCTCTGTGCCAGACTTTCAATGACTGTATTCGTAAATGTCACGACATTCATTCGTTCAATTGACGCTTCCGAAACGATCAAGCCTTTCACTGCGGGTGTTTGGAAACCGACGCCAATCCCGATCAGACTCATTGAAATGAACAAATAGATGAACGATGTCGTTAGTGTCACGAAATTCAACATGATAATACCGGAAGCAAATACAAGAATTCCTGAGCCTATAATCGTTCGGGCTGATAGCTTCTTCAAAATTCTTCCGCTGAAGTATGCTGCCACCGATGTACCGAGGAATACCGCCATCTGTAAAAATCCGACCGTCGTGGCCGCTTTCCCTTGTACGTTCTGGACGAAGAATGTCAGTAAGTACATGATGCCTGTGTACCCTAGGAAAATGAATACAGCAATCGTCGTCGGAACCCAGAAATTACGGTTCACGGCATACTTCAAATCAAGCAATGGTGCTTTTTGTTTCTTCTCTACGAAGATCAAGATAATTAATGCCGAAACGAACACTAGCAATGATGGAATCCACATACCCGATTCGATACCGAAGCTATTGATAAATGTCGGAATCGTCAGCAGACCTAATAATAAAACGATGACGAAAGCTAATCCAAGAACATCCAGCTTCTTTCTTGCTGGTACTTTGACATGTGGGACAAAAGCAAAGAGCGCAATTCCTACTCCGCCAAGAACAGCAGTGAACATAAAGCTCGCTTGCCAGTTGGCATTATCGACGATCATGCCGCTAATGATTGGTCCGAACACTGAACCGATCGTAATGAATGCCGCAAACGTTCCAATTGCTTTAGCACGCTGTGTACCGACCATGAATTTTCCGGCATAGGCAATTCCAGATGGTGCAATCGCCGCTCCCGAGATGCCCTTAAAGAACAATCCGAGAACGAGCACCCAAAATGAAAACGAGAATGCTACAAGCAATGAACCGATGACCATGAAGATCCCGCCAATCAAGATCACAATCTTTAATCCGAACGAATCGCCGATCCATCCGAGCAATGGCTGGAAACCTGTCAATCCGATAGCCAAGCCAAGTTGCATCCACACTGCGTAGCCCGGCGTCAGATTAAATTCCGCTATCATATGTGGATAGGCCGGAAGATGGGTCGCTAAACTTAACATAATAAAAAACGCTCCGAAACTTATGAACAAAAAACCTCTATTAATCGATTTATCTTTTAATGCCGCTTCACTCATATAGTGGCCTCCCTTTATCGATGTTGTACTAGTTTGTAAGCTTTATTTATTATGTCAAATCTAGCTGAGGTTTTAAAAAGTCTGCAGAAGGAGTGTTCAGCATGCTTAGAGCAACACCGAAGCTCTCCCGCCACAGATCTTATCGATACTAGTGAATTAGCCTATATTGATGACACACGCTTTCTCCTGTGTATAATCGAGAATGGAGTCCGTACCGTAACCACTTTCCTTCACACCACTAAACGGCAGATCCGCTCCAACTCTAGCGTACGTATTGACCCAAACATTGCCCGCTTGGAGCTTATCAATCATCCGATGAGCAAGACCCAAGTTCTGTGTCCACACCCCAGCCGCTAAACCGAAGTTTGTATCATTCGCAATTTGAATCGCTTCTTCTTCGGTATCGAACGGTATCGCGACCGCCACTGGACCGAAAATTTCTTCACGAGCTAATTTTGTGCTGTTATCCGCTACCTTCACTAGCGTAGGCTGCACCCAGTAGCCGTCCGCGAATTCCGGCTGACCTGGTAGAACGGCTTCCCCACCATACTTTCCACCGAACACAATCTCGTAATCGTCTTTTGACGCCTCGTCGATATAGTTGCAGACCGATTGGTATTGCGCTTCATTGGCAATTGGCCCCATCGTATTCGTCGTATCAAGTGTATTGCCGTGTTTAACGAATTCCTTGTCCGTCATCAACTCTTTCAAGCGTCCAATCACTTCATCGTAAATGGACCGCTGGATTAACATGCGTGACCCACCTACACAAATCTGACCAGAGTTTGGTGTGAAGATGCCGTTGATCAACCCGTGTACCGCTTGATCGATATTCGCGTCTTCAAAGACGATATTCGGTGACTTACCGCCGAGCTCAAAAATCAATGACTTCGGTGAATGGGCTGTTGCCTTCGTAATTCTTTCAGCCGTTGCCTTAGAGCCAGTCAAACTCACTTTGTTTACTTCCTCGTGACTGACAAGATAATCCCCAATTTCGCGACCAGCCCCGGAAATGACATTGAGTACGCCAGGAGGTAAGATTTGTGAAATTAATTCACCGTAGCGTAAAGATCCAACCGCTCCACTTTCAGCTGGCTTGATCACGACGGTATTTCCTGCTGCGAGTGCATAAGCCGCTTTGATCGTGAACGTGAACAGCGGTGCGTTCCAAGGTAAGATTCCGACGACTACTCCGTACGGCTTACGCTTCGTGAAGCCGAAGTCTCCTGTACCCATCTGTACGGTACGTCCTTGTGCTCCTACTAGTGTGGCCGCACCTGCTGCATCGTACCAAACTTGCTTCAGCACTTCCGCGAGATAACCGTATTCATCGAGTACCCAGCCATTGTTGCGTGTCTCGAGTTCCAGTAGCTCTGTAGCATTGTCAGAAATCATGTCTCCGATCTTGCGCATATAATCTCCGCGTGTACGTGCCGGTAGATTTGACCAGTCTTCAAACGCTCCACGTGCCGCTTGAATGACAAGTTCGGCATCCTCTTTCTTACTGGACGGAATCTTCGCCCACACTTCACCTGTAGATGGGTCGATACTGTTAGATACTTCCCCGTCCTTCGCTTGTACGGACTTGCCGTTGATGATATTACCGTATGTCGTCAATTTGGATTTCTCGGATACATTCGTCATATGTTTTCCTCCTTCAAATTACCAGCCTAGTGAAGCGACTACTTTTTCTTGATAGAAAGGGGTGGAGCCTAAATACTGATCATAATAGCGGGCACGCTTAACATATAAATGGCAATCGATTTCTTCTGTGAATCCGATGCCGCCATGAATTTGGATATTATGGGAAGCAACTTCGATGAATTTCTCTGTTGCGTACGAACGCGCACTGTAGACAGCCGCTTCGCGATCTACTTCGTCTGTGTCTACCACCCAGTTCGCATAGTAACTCAAAGAGCGGGCAATTTCTAAATTGACCTTCATGTCGACGATGCTGTGCTTGATTGCTTGGAAGCGACCAATCTTTTGTCCGAACTGCTCACGCATATTCGCATACTCCGCAGCCATGTTCACTACGCTCTCCATTGCACCGACCATATACGAGCTAAGCGCTGCGTTAAAGTACAGCAAGCCTTCCTGCAAACTGTCCCAGCCCTTATCCACTTCACCGATAATTTGTTCCTCGGTAATCATGTAATCAGAGAAGTCGAGCTTCGCTACATGTTTGGCTTCGTCGAAAGACGTCTGCTTCGTTATGGACAGTTCATCTGTCTTGTCAATCAGTACGAGTGTCAAACCGTCTTGCTGATCGTCACGTGTACGGGCTACTACTAAAAATGCATCTGCCAGTTCTACTTCAGGCACAAGGATTTTCGTGCCGTTCAACACATACCGTCCATCTTTCTTCTCTAGTTGACATTGAATACCTTGCGGAGAAAAGTCGTTGAATGGCTCGAGCGCGGCGAAAGAGATCTGTTTCTCGCCGGCCGCTATAGCGGGTAGATTGTTTTGTTTTTGCTCGTCTGTACCGTATTTCTTAAGAATCGGAACGACAAGCGCATTGGTTTCCATGAATAATCCGGGAACGAGTGAACGTCCGAGTTCTTCATACGTCGGCACGAGGTCGAGCGACTCTAGCTCCAAGCCGTCATAGGCTTCAGGAATATTAATCGCTGTGCATCCGAGTTCCGCTAACGTACGAGATAGTTTCTGTAATTTTTCAGGGTTATTGCCAATCATGTCACGTGCTACTTGCGTACCGCCGAACTTATCCAACACTTTCCGAATATGTCCGCGGAACGTTTCTTGATCTTCTGTTAATGAAAAGTCCATAGTGCATCCCTCCGTCTATTAACGTCCCATGTCTTTTGGTAATCCAAGCACTCTTTCACCGATCGTATTACGCTGTACTTCACTCGTTCCGCCACCGATCGTTTGTCCGAATGAAGCAAGGAATAAACTTTGCCACTTCGAATCTACCGGTGCATCCTGATCCCACAGCACGCCTTGGTGACCTTGGATCTCTACCGCAAATGATGATAATTCCTTATTAAGCTCACTCACTACCAGCTTATCGATTGAGCTTTCCGGTCCAGGTTGACCATTCTTTAACGTAGTTGTTAGGTTTCTATAGTAATTTAACAGGGATCCGCGAACACGCGCATAGAAGCCCGCCATCTTCTGTCGAATGAATGGATCTTGGATCAATGGACGTCCATTGATTTTGTATTGCTGGGCCATTTTGACGGTCTCGTTAAACTGTTCTTCAAGCGTAAACAGTTCCGCCCCAATTCCTGTACGCTCATGCAGCATGAGGGCAATCAAGACGTGCCAGCCTGAATCGAGTTGACCGACGATATCTGCGTCTGTCGCTACCGCATCTGTCAAATAGACTTCGTTAAAGTCTGTATGGCCGTCCATTTGAACGATCGGTAATGTTTCTACTCCTGGCTGATCCATATCAATTAAGAATACGGTAATGCCGCGGTGTTTCTTTTCAGGATGATTGCTCGTTCGTGTCAGTAAGAAACATTTATCCGCCACATGACCGAAGCTCGTCCACACTTTTTGTCCATTGATCAGCCAACGGTCTCCGTCTTTCACCGCACGTGTTTTAATAGCCGTCAAGTCAGATCCAGCGTTAGGCTCTGAATAGCCTTGGCACCATATTTCTTCGCCTGTCAGTATGTTTTTCAAGTATTTCTCTTTTTGCTCGTCTGTACCCATATCAATTAACGTAGGACCCACCATATGGATACCTATGTAGTTAATGAGTGGCGGTGCTTTCACTCGGACCATCTCTTGATGATAGATGATCTCTTCCATCAAGCTGGCATCCCGGCCGCCATATTCTTTCGGCCACGCGATCGCTGCCCATCCGCCTTCGTATAACGTGTTTTGCCATGCACGTAACACGCGTGAGTATTCTTGTATATCTTCCGGTAAATCGCGCTTGCCTTCTAACCAGCCTTCGGGAAGATTCTCTTCCAGCCATGTGCGCAGTTCGGTTCTAAATTTTTCTTCCTTTTTTGTAAACGTGAAATCCATGATTCATCATCCTTTCTTCCGCATCTATCGATCAGTTCGTAAGGGGCACCCATTGTGGCAATGCGCGGTCTTCTGTAATATCGACCCATGTCATGCGGATTGGCATGCCAATCTCCAAGTCTTTTTCCTCACAATGTAAGATGTTGCCCATAATTTTCACTTCCGGCACTTGATCAAGTTGTCCGAGTGCGATGATGGTCGGCAATTCATCTTGGAATCCCGGTAGGAATGGACGGTAGGACACGACATACGAATAGACTGTCGCTGTTATATCGTCACCCAACTGTTCAAAGCGGACATTTTCACTTCCGCACTTCGCGCACGTAGGGCCTGGTGGTTGTGAATAGGCATTACAGTCCTCGCATTTTTGCAGCGCCAATTGATGTTTGTCTGCTGCATCCCAGTACGGGGCATTATCTCTATCTTTCAATGGAATCGGTTTTTGGTAAGCTGTCGTTGCTTGTGTCATAGTTATTCCTCCTAGTTTCGTAAGATCATAGCGCCTGCGATATCCGGTCCAGCCCAACCCGTACAAATACCGATCTTGCAATCTTCTACTTGGCGGTCGGTTCCTTCGTAGTCATGGCGCAGCTGTCTAACGATTTCAATCGCATTATTCATTCCGTGCGTATAGCCTTCCGATAACATGCCGCCCGCTGTGTTAGTTGGCAATTTTCCGCCAATCTTCAAGTTACCTTCTGCAACGAAATCTCCTACTTCTCCGCGTTTCGCAAAACCATAGGCTTCAAGCTGTCGCATTACAACCCAGCTGAAACAGTCATAGATCGAAGCTACGTCGATATCGTCTGGTGTTACACCCGCATTTTCGTAAAGTTCTTTCGCTACATAATCTGAAGCGACTTGATCAATGTCATTCCAGTAGTGTACGTGCGGATGACATTGGCGTGCAGACATTCCCATGATATAGACGGGTTTTGACGTACAGTCTTTCGCTTTTTCTGCAGACGTCACGATAATTGCATTTCCTTCATCGAGCTCAAGGCACGAATCATGGATATTAAATGGCGAACTAATATCCGGTGTAGCGAGATACGTTTCCATCGTTAACGGCTTACCGTGAAGGAACGCTTTCGGATTACGTTGTGCATGCTCATAGAAACTCAAGCACACATGTCCGAGATGTTCTTTCGTAATACCCGTTTCATGCATGTGACGCGTCGCATACATACCGAACCATTGTGACGGACTCGCTGAACCATACGGAATAACGAAGCTTCCGCCAGCCAGTGCACCTTGTAGCATATCCGGGTCATAGCCGCGTCCTACGCGTGTTCCTGAGCTTCCGTTTAATGAACGGTAGATCAATACCGTATTGAGCTGGCCCGCTTCAATGAGTGCCACTGCATCCGCAATCAGCATCTCTGTACTCGCTCCGCCACCTTGGATATCCTTAACGTATTTCGGTCGTACACCGAGATACGTTGCCAGTTGATGGGAAGTACAAGAATCTCCTTCGTTATAGTTCATGAATCCGTCGATGTCCGTCGCTTTCAAACCTGCATCTTTTATCGCGGCTCTTGCAGCATCGAGTGCTAAATGAAGAGGCGTTGTCCCCGATTTTCTTGAGCGTTCGCTCTCTCCTACACCTACAATGGCATAGCGGTCTTTAATAGTTCCCATAGTTATATTCCTCCTATTTCACGATGGCTTTTACGTTAGTTGCAAGATGGCGCTACCTGATCCGACGACTTCTCCGGATACTTTCTCTGCAGTCAGCTCCAGCGCGATACATCGCTTGCCATCTTCTTCGTATATTCGTTCCACTACACCTGAGCAACGAATTTCGTCACCTGGTACAGTCATTTTGCCGAAACGCATTTTTAAATTTGCGACGCGTGCTTCCTGACCGGCAAGTTTCATGACGTACTCGCCAAGGAAACCCATTACGAGCATGCCGTGTGCAATGACACCGTCCATACCGATCTTTTTTGCGAAGTCATCGTCGAGGTGCAACGGATTAAAATCTCCGGATGCACCTGCATATTGGGCGAGCTGTACTTTCGTAATCGGTGGCTTCACCATGGGTTCAAGTTTCTGGTCTACGGTTAGTTCTTCCAACACCCAATCTTTGATCATATGAGGTCCCTCCATTAGTTCGCTAGTGAGCGATAGACGATATTCATGCGGCTAATACAAACGAGTTCGCCCGTTTCATCTTTCATTTCCGTATCGAGCTTCAAAAACTGCATCTTTCCGCTTTTGCCTTCTTTGTCATATAGATCGCTTACTTTGATCTGGCAACGCAGTCGGTCACCGATGCGGATCGGCTTGTAATAAAGGAATTCCTGCTCGCCGTGCAACATTCTGCGCTGATCGAGATCGAGTGGCATTTCCGTCTTGCCGTCATTCATCGCAATAGGGAAAGTGGGCGGTACGATCAGTCCTGCGTAAGCCGATTGCTTGGCATACGCCTCGTCTGTATAGAGTGGATGCTCGTCGCCAATCGCCGCGGCGAATTGACCGACATGTCGTCCTTCTACTTCAAACACGTATTCATTACTCGTTAAGCCAATGACGCTTTGATCTAAGTCCATTTTCCATCCTCCTCACCAATTACTTTGTAATGATCAATGCATCTGCCGCTACAATGCCGTTTTCATAAACGATGAGCGGGTTGATATCGATTTCCTGTATTTCATTCGAATAATCTTGAATCAATTCGGATACTTTCAGCAACACGTCGATGATCGCTTCTTGGTCGACCGGCTTTTTATTTCGTACACCTTTTAATAGTTCATAGCCTTTGAGACTTTCCATTTTATCGATCGCATCTTGTCTCGTGATCGGTGCGACGCGGAACGATACATCCTTGAATACTTCAACGAATACACCGCCGAGACCGAACATGATAACCGGACCGAATGTCGGATCGTTCGTAACGCCTACAATGACCTCCACGCCTTCAGCTAACATTTCTTGTACGGACACGCCGTGAATAGTTGCGGTTGGACAGTTTCGAGTGGCATTTTGATACACTTCGTCATACGCTTTTCTGACTTCTTCCGCGTTTTGTACATTCAAGCGGATACCGTCTACTTCCGTCTTATGTGGAATATCAGGTGAATCGATTTTCAGCACGACGGGATAGCCGATACTGTCCGCAAATAGTACCGCTTCTTCAGAAGACTGTGCGATTGCGCGTTTTGCTGTACGAATTCCGTATTCGTTCAAAATTTCGCTTGACTGCGACTCACTTAACGTCTGGTTTTCCAGTAATAAGTGGCGGATGTTCGTTTTATTGATTTTCTTAGGTTCCGCTTGCATTCGCTGTTCTTTAGCTTTCTCGTACGTTTCTCTATATTCCACGAGTTTAGCTAGCGAGCGGATCGGGTTCATATCCCCTCTAACGAACGCGATACCGTGATCTTCTAAATAACCGACACCTTTAGGAACGGACATGCCTTCAAGTGGGAATGTCGTCACTAGAACGAACTTATCGGAGTTCTCGCAAAGCTGCACAAATTCTTGTAGCTCGGGTGTGTTTTCATCCCAGCCCATTGGGAATTCGGAGAAGATGATGATGTCCGTGTCCGGATCGTTGACGAGCACTTTCAATGGCTCAATAAATAGTTCTGGGTGAGTAATCGATGCCGCTGCGGTCAAATCAACCGGGTTGGAAGCGCTTGCATAACTAGGAATGTTTTTCTCGATTTCTTTTTTCACTTGATCGCTTAGCGGATTAATATTTAGACCGTATGATTCACAGCGATCTGCTTCGTTGATGCCTCTTCCACCGGAGCTCGTAATGATGACGGCATTTCTTCCTTTCGGTGTCTTCTTCGACATGAATAGCTTAGAGAAAGAAATAATATCTACGTAATCTTCCACCCGAACAATACCGGTTTGTTTGAAGAATCCGTCATATACTTGATCGGCACCAGCTAGTGAACCCGTATGTGACGCTGCAGCTCGACTGCCTGCACTACTTCGTCCTGATTTCATGATGACCATTGGTTTGTTGATCTCGAGTGCGAATTTCGCCAACTTACGTAACTTCTCGGGATTTTTCTCTCCTTCGAGATAGCCGGTTGCGATCGTCGTATTCGGATCATGCAGCATGTATTCCATGACGTCTGCAAAGCCTACATCGGCTTCATTGCCGACACTGACAAAATAGTTGAATGTTAAACCTTGCTGGGCAGCGGCGATATACGTTAACACGCCGAACGCTCCACTTTGTGTGACGAAGCCTGCTTCACGCTTTTTATTCAACGGCATATTCGTCAATCCTGGCGAGAATGTTCCCATCAAACCATTCGTTGTATTGAGTAAGCCGACACAGTTCGGACCGATAATGCGGATATTGTACTTGTCGGAAATGTCTTTTAGACGTTGTTGTGCCACGACACCAGCTTCACCAATTTCGGAATAGCCTGAAGCGAAGACGATTGCCGCTTTGACACCGCTTTCACCGCACTCAATCAAACATTTTTCCACTTGGTCGATCCCAACGCAGAGAATAGCCAGATCGATTTCGTTCGGTACATCTTTGACACTCGGGTAACACGTCAAATCTGCAATTTGCTGCGCGCTGCGATGGATTGGATAAATATCTCCTGCAAACCCTCCGTCAAGTAACGCCTTCAGCTGCAAGTATCCAATTTTATTCGGATTCTCGGAAGTTCCCAGAACCGCAATCGTTCGTGGATGGAATAATGGATCCAATTCTAAATTCGATACAACCTCTTCATTTATCAATTTCATATACTCTTCACCTCTCCACTCTCATATCTGCTAGTTGTTTGTCTAACTTGTATAGAATCATAACAAAGCGTTTTATTTACTATTTTTACTTTTAGAGAGTAAGTAATTAATGTTATTAGCACTGGAAAAGTTTGAATTTAACCTGACAAAGCGTTGGTACTACAGCGTTTTTTGTTTTCACTATTTTCTGACTGGCATAGATACACCCGACTACTATGCAAGATGACCACGACTTGCAAGATAGATCACCGCTTTTTACCTATACGGTGGTGGAAGTTGTGCATGGTGGAGGGTATCCATCGTAAAACGCAAAAAAGAGCTGCCCGGCCAGTCGTATATAACGATCGGCGGGACAACTCATGCATACACACTTATTTACGTTCTTTTTTCACTGTAGAAACTTGGACAACTTTGCCTTCCTTCGCCTCATCTACAACGGCACTTCCCGTTGTCTGACGCGTCGTATTCTTCAACGACATCGGATCGATCTCTACCTTGTGATTGCGTGTCGTCAGCAAGACCATTTCTTCATCGTCTTTCACTGTCTTCATCGCAATGACTCGATGTGGATTAGATTTCAATTCCTTCACTACTGTCACGCCTCTAAGCGCTCTAGAACTTACTTCGAACTCAGAAATATTCATACGCTTCACCGATCCACGCTGTGTAGCAACAAAGATATTCCTCGTTTTCGGTGTAATGACTTCAAACGCCACTAGCTCGTCTTCAGCTTTCAGATTGATTCCTTTGACGCCGCCTGTACGGATACCCGTAATCGCGAGTTCTGACAGTGCAAATCGTAAGGAATAGGCTTGTTTACTAATCAATAATACGTCTTCTTCACCCGTAATAACCCGTGCACCGACTAGTCGATCGTCTTTTTTGACGTTCATTGCTTTGAATGAACGGTTAAAACGTTGCACCTGGAAGTCGGTCAGTTTCGATATTTTTACATTCCCATTGGATGAAGCAGTTAAAATGCTGCTGTTTTCATCGAATTTCTCAAGTGCGATCACGTCCACTAGCTCTTCGCCTGGCTCGAGTCCGCAAATGCTTGATAAATGCTGTCCTAAATCACGCCAGCGTATCTCTGGCAGCTCGTGGACCGGTTGGTAGATGTAATTACCGAGGGAGGTGAACAACAGCAAGTGATGCTGTGTATTCATGGCAGATTCGATTAGATTATAATCGTATTCCTTCATTTCTTGGCCTTTTCCACCCGACGCGGAGTAAGAACGCATGCTTGTACGTTTGACATAGCCGCCTTTTGTGACGGATACCATGACTTCTTCGCTAGGAATTAAGATATCAAGATCCACTTTCAATTCTTCTATTTTCTCTTCAATTACAGAACGACGTGGCTCTGCGAATTGCTTGCGAATCTCTTTGATTTCCTTTACCAAAACAGATATCAATTTAGCTTCGCTTGCAAGGATCGCTTCTAGCTCTGTGATCAAGCTACGTAGTTCTTGTTCCTCGCGTTTTAATTCCGTAATATCCGTATTCGTCAATCGATAAAGTTGCAATGAAACAATAGCTTCTGCTTGAACTTCAGTGAATTCATACGCATTGACCAAGTTCAACTTCGCATCTTTTTTATCTTTTGACGCGCGAATGGTCTTAATGACTTCATCGAGGATCGATAAAGCTTTCATTAAGCCGTCTACGATATGTAATCGTTCTTTAGCTTTGCGGATATCGAAGTTGGAACGTCGTGTAATGACATCTTTTTGATGATCAATATACGCGTCAAGAAGCATTGGAAGAGACATCAACATCGGACGTCTACCTGCAATAGCGATCATATTGAAGTTGTAGGTGATCTGTAGATCGGTATGCTTCAATAAATACTGCATGATAGCTGTGCCGTCCATTTCTTTTTTCAACTCGACTACGATGCGCATGCCTGTACGGTCGGATTCGTCACGAATTTCCGCAATACCATCCAATCGACGGTCATGGCGTAGTTCATCCATCTTTTTCACTAAATTGGCTTTATTGACGTCATACGGGATTTCCGTAATGACAATTTGAGATTTACCTGCTTTTAACTGCTCAATTTCCCATAATGCGCGGATTATGAAACGCCCTTTTCCTGTCTTATAGGCTGTGCGGATTCCATCTGTTCCTTGGATAATCGCGCCTGTCGGGAAATCGGGTCCTGGAATGACCGTCATCAGCTCATCTACGCTGACATTCGGCTTCTTTAAGCGCATCAACACCGCATCGATCACTTCATGCAGTGCGTGTGGCGGAATATCGGTCGCATAACCAGCAGAAATACCAGTCGTTCCGTTCACTAGCAAATTCGGAAAACGTCCCGGTAA
Organism: Sporosarcina sp. P20a; assembly: GCF_002743175.1. NCBI lineage: Bacteria > Bacillati > Bacillota > Bacilli > Caryophanales > Caryophanaceae > Sporosarcina > Sporosarcina sp. P20a. The sequence goes on along the minus strand of NZ_PDYT01000001.1, from coordinate 588,323 downwards.
AACAGTTGGTTCTAGTTCCGTATCGTCAAAGTTAAAGGCAAAGTCGACTGTTTCTTTACGAATGTCACGCAACATTTCACTCGCAATAGCAGAAAGTCGAGCTTCGGTATAACGCATTGCAGCTGCGGAGTCTCCGTCAACTGAACCGTTATTTCCTTGCATATCTACCATTTCATGACGCAATTTCCATGACTGGCTCATCCGAACCATCGCATCGTAGACGGACGTATCACCGTGCGGGTGATAGTTACCGATTACGTTACCAACCGTTTTTGCGGATTTACGGAACGCTTTTTCATGTGTATTGCCCTCATGGAACATCGCGTACAAAATACGACGTTGTACCGGCTTTAATCCGTCCCGTGCATCTGGAATCGCACGGTCCTGGATAATATATTTACTATAACGCCCAAAACGGTCACCAATTACTTCTTCCAAGGGCAGATCTTGAAACGTTTCTGACTGTGTCATTCCGTATCCCCCTCAACATGTATATATGCATTGTCTAAAATATTATGTTCTTCAATCAAGCCGAAATCGACGTTCTCTTCAATCCATTTACGACGTGGTTCGACTTTATCACCCATCAATGTGGTCACGCGACGCTCGGATTTCGCTCCATCTTCAATCGTTACACGAATCAACGTCCGGGTCGATGGATCCATCGTCGTTTCCCATAATTGATCCGCGTTCATCTCACCAAGACCTTTGTAGCGTTGAAGCATATAGCCTTTTCCGACTTTTTCAATAGCTTCTTCCAGATCATCATCTGTCCACGCATAGGCAAGCTTTTCACTTTTACCGGTCCCTTTAAATACTTTGAATAAAGGCGGCAGTGCGATATATACTTTACCCGCTTCAATTAACGGTTTCATATAGCGATAGAAGAACGTCAAGAGCAACACTTGAATGTGTGCGCCATCGGTATCGGCATCGGTCATAATGATGACTTTGTCGTACGCAGCATCTTCAATTTGGAAATCCGCACCGACTCCACCACCAACTGCATGGATGATTGTGTTGATTTCTTCGTTTTTCATGATGTCTTCAAGTTTCGCTTTTTCTGTATTAATGACTTTACCACGGAGCGGCAAAATCGCCTGGAACGTACGATCACGACCTTGTTTTGCTGAACCGCCAGCTGAGTCACCCTCCACGAGGTATAGTTCATTCTTCGCTGCGTTACGTGATTGCGCCGGGGATAATTTACCAGACAACAATGTATCCGATTTCTTACGTTTCTTGCCGGAACGCGCATCTTCACGCGCTTTTCGTGCGGCTTCACGTGCTTGATGCGCACGGATTGCTTTCCGGACAAGATTTGCGCTCAGTTCCGCATTTTCTTCAAGGAAATACAGCATTTTTTGCGAAATGACGGCATCTGTCACCGTTCGCGCTTCACTAGTACCGAGTTTTCCTTTCGTTTGACCTTCAAATTGCAGGATTTCTTCCGGTATACGAACCGAAACAATCGCCGCAATCCCTTCGCGAATATCTGAGCCATCGAGATTCTTATCTTTTTCCTTCAATAAGCCTGCTTTACGTGCGTATTCATTCACTACACGAGTCATTGCGGCTTTCGCACCGGTTTCATGCGTTCCGCCGTCTTTCGTGCGGACATTGTTAACGAATGAAAGAATTGTTTCGGCATAGCCATCGCTGAACTGGAACGCAAACTCGACTTCAATGCCGTCGACTTCACCTTCGAGGTACGCTACGTCATGCAACACTTCTTTTTCTTCATTCAAATAGGCAACAAATGCTTCAATACCGGATTCGTAGTGAAAAATGTCTTGCTTATCTGTACTTTCTTCTTTTAGCGTAATCTTTAAACCTTTCAATAGAAAAGCGGACTCACGCAATCTTTCTGCCAGTGTGTCATATTGATATTTAATCGTAGAAAAGATCGTCGTATCCGGTTTGAAATGGATCGTCGTGCCGGTTTCTTTCGTTTTACCGATTTCTTCTAGCGTGGTAGCTGGTTTACCACCATGTTCAAAGCGCTGAAGAAATTTCTTCCCTTCACGATAGATCGTAACTTCTAACCACTCGGACAATGCATTGACAACGGATGCCCCTACACCGTGCAAGCCACCACTCGTTTTATAGCCGCCTTGTCCGAACTTTCCACCTGCGTGCAAGACCGTCATAATGACTTCAGCAGTCGGTTTCCCTGACTCGTGCTTCCCTGTCGGCATACCGCGTCCATAGTCTCGTACGCTGATGCTGCCGTCTTTATGGATTGTGACATCAATTTCATTACCGAATCCGGCTAGCGCCTCATCCACCGAGTTATCCACTATTTCGTAGACTAAGTGGTGCAGACCTCTCGAATCGGTCGAACCGATATACATTCCCGGTCTTTTTCGTACCGCTTCCAAGCCTTCTAAAATTTGAATGGAACTATCATCATACGTATTTTGTATTTTCTGTTTCGTCAAAATGAAACCCCCGTCAAACAAATGTTCTGTTATTTTAATCATACATCTTCTGATAAACCTTGTCAAATCAACGTTTTGTTTCAGCTCAACCTATTGTATAGAAGAAATGTACGGATTGCAACGAGCAAACCATGACAACACTTCGAACGATTTATGCGGAAATTCGTTTTTTCGGCTGTTCTTCATCATCCTCTAGAATTCTATTATTGTCCAGAACTTATGCATCTGCTACACTAATAATAAAATAGTTTATTATGCATAAAGGGGTTCACAATGGAAAATTACGTTATCATTTTAGCAGCTTATTTGCTTGGCTCAATCCCTTCCGCTCTCTGGATCGGCAAGCTTTTTTACGGAACGGATGTCAGACAGCATGGCAGTGGAAACATGGGCGCGACGAATACATTTCGGGTACTCGGAAAAAAAGCTGGCATCGTCGTCACACTGCTAGACATTCTTAAAGGTACAGCAGCTGTCCTTTTACCGCTATTACCGTTCTTCCACGATACAGCGATTCATCCATTAATACTTGGAGTCGTCGCAGTACTTGGACACATCTTCCCTATTTTCGCAGGACTTAGGGGCGGAAAAGCCGTTGCGACTTCTGGCGGTGTATTACTTGGCTATAATTGGCCCATTTTTTTATTGGTTGTCATTACGTTTTTAATTGCGTTAAAACTAACGAAGATGGTATCGTTAACATCCATCATCGTGTCAGTCATGGGACCACTATACTGTCTCATTTATTACTTTATGGGTGGCGACCTGTATTTATTTTTAGTCGTCGCACTGATGGGCTTCTTCATTTTTTATCGCCATCGTGACAATATTAGCCGAATTAAGAATGGAACCGAACCGAAAGTGAAATGGCTATAGGTTTCTCTACTGGAAAGGATGTATACCGCATGAATATTCACCTATCCGAACAAGCAATTCAATGGTTTGAAGAAGAAATGGAGGTCGCTACAGGCGATTATGTAAAGTTTTTCGCGCGTTATGGTGGATCCAGTCCGCTGCATGAAGGCTTTTCCATAGGTATTACGAAAGAAGAACCAGACGAACTAGCAGTCGAAAACGTCGTCAACGGCGTGCATTATTACATAGAAGAACGAGATCTTTGGTTCTTCGATGGGCATGACCTGCATATTGATGCGGATTCGTCAACGGAAGAATTATCCTTTGACTATGAAGTAGCGTAAATCACAAATAAAATGGTAAGCACAACTCCTATAAAGAGTTATGCTTACCATTTTTTAATCGGGTTAATTGATGGATTTGCCCTTCTTTCGTCAAAATTTCTACTTGACGTTCTCCAAGCAAATCAAAATGTGGATATTCTTCGCGGGTGTGGATCCAGTCCGGTTGTAAACCGTACTGATTTCCCCACTTTATAAGCTTTTCTACGTCACTGCATCCCGCTTTTGTAACGGTATTTACTGTCGGAAACCGGTCATCTAGCCAATAATGTGTCAAAAACGCAATTTCCTCACGCTGCACCGCATTTTTCCACTCTTTTAATTGTTGTCGATTGATTCCGAATGCCATCAGCCTTCGCCTCGCTGAATTTCTGTGTATTTCGCGTCCCACTCTGGATGGATTTTACGCAATGATACAGGGCGGAAGTTCTCTTTTTTGACTACTACGTGTTCGGAAACAGCGGTTGCCGCAATCGATCCATCCGCATGCAGAATCTCGTAGCCATAGACCGTACGTAGCTTGCCGTGCGACTCCACCCATGTTTTGACTGTAATAGTCTCACCATATGTAATCGACGCCTTATACTTCACTGACAGCTCTGTTACAGGCGATAGGTAGCCATCACGCTCGAGCTGTGCATATTCGTATCCGAGGTCTTTGATCAGCGCAGTGCGGCCGATTTCCATCCAAACTAAGTAGTTGGCATGATAAACGACGCCCATCTGATCGGTTTCTGCGTATCGTACTTCGATTTCTTTTTCACTCGTAAACATGTCATCACCTCATGCTCTAGTATAGCGAATGGGAAAGTGGATTGCTTGTGATAGCCATTTGATGGAGTGAAAAATGTAGGTAGAGACACGCTTGGGATTTGCGCTTCGGAGGGGACGCTTTCCTAGAGGGCTTGCGGTGAGCCAACCAGTTCGCAAGCTCTCTTTGGTTGTCTCACCTGTCAAGCTGATCCTCTGGGAGTCGCCCCCTCCTACGCTTCAATCCTACCTATAGACTATTGGTACTTTTAGACTTCATTGTAGTTAGTGATTGACTTAGTTACACTTTCAGCTATGTGAATGCAAGTTCAAAACTAGACGCGTGATGTTGGGCTATGAGCGGTTGCGAGGTCTCTATGATCGCTTGTGCGGTGACTATGAGCTACTAGAGGTCTGGATAGAGCGGTTAACGGTCATCATAGAGCACTTAACACGATCCTATGAGCGCTTGACAAAATCAATGAGCGGCACCGCGATTGCTCTTACTAACTCCTCACGAATCTAGATTCAAAACACGACAAGAAGTTGATCGTAAGTGCAAGGCGGCGACTCCTAGTGGATCAGCGTGAGACTTGAGACCCCGCAGGAACGCAGTGACGAGGAGGCTCAAGCCACGCCCACAGGAAAGCGTCCGCCTGGAACGTCGATCAACGGTGCTCCCACGTCCCCCCTCACTCTGCCAGATAAACGCAAAAAAAGATGCCCGGCTAAGCCGGGCACCCTCATCTATTTCTTATTACTTTGCTGCTAATTTATTACGTAGAACCATTTGAAGGATTCCGCCGTGACGGTAGTAGTCCACTTCAACTTCAGAGTCGAAACGAGCTAGTACTTCAAATTCAGTTTCCTTGCCGTCTGGAGCTTTCGCTGTAACTTTAAGGATAGAACGTGGTTTTACGCCTTCAGCGATGTTCACACTGATTTCTTCTTCGCCAGTTAAGCCTAGAGACTCAACGTTTTCACCATTGATGAATTGAAGTGGAAGTACACCCATCATCACTAGGTTCGAACGGTGAATACGCTCAAAGCTTTCTACGATAACTGTTTTGATACCAAGCAAGTTAGTACCTTTTGCTGCCCAGTCACGTGAAGAACCCATTCCGTAGTCTTTACCACCAAGGATAGCTAGACCCGTACCGTCTTCTTGATACTTCATTGCTGCATCATAGATCGGCATAACTTCTTTGTTTGGCCAGTACGTAGTGAATCCACCTTCAGTGCCAGCTGCGATTTGGTTACGAATACGAATGTTCGCAAACGTTCCGCGCATCATGACTTCGTGGTTACCACGACGTGAACCGTAAGAGTTGAAGTTACGTGGCTCTACGCCATTTTCACGCAAGTAGATTCCAGCAGGTGTGTTCAAACCGATAGCTCCAGCAGGTGAAATGTGGTCAGTCGTGATAGAATCACCGAACTTACCGATTACACGCAAGCCTTTAAGCTGCTCGATGTCCGCAGGTTCTTTCGAAAGGTTTTCGAAGAACGGTGGGTTTTGGATATATGTTGATGATTCATCGAAATCGTATAGAGAATCGTCAGTCGTTTCAATTGCGTTCCATGCTTCGTTTTCAGTGAATACACGAGCATATTCTTTACGGAACAATTCAGGTGTAACTGTAGCGTTCAATACATCATTAACTTCTTGTGTAGAAGGCCAGATGTCTTTGAAGAATACGTCTTTACCGTCTTTGTCCGTTCCGATTGGATCTTTTGCGAAGTCAATGTTCACTGTTCCAGCTAGTGCGTATGCTACAACTAGTGGAGGTGAAGCCAAGTAGTTCGCTTTAACGAATGGGTGTACGCGGCCTTCAAAGTTACGGTTACCTGAAAGGACAGATGTAACTAGAAGATCTTCGTCACCGATTGTTTTTTCGATTTCCGGAAGCAATGGACCCGAGTTACCGATACATGTAGTACATCCGTAACCTACTGTGTTGAATCCAATTTGATCCAAATAATCAGATAGACCTGATTCGTTCAAGTAGCCAGTAACGACTTTTGAACCTGGTGCCAATGAAGTTTTAACGTATGCAGGAGGTGTAAGTCCTTTTTCAACAGCCTTCTTCGCAACCAATCCAGCCGCTAACATTACGTAAGGGTTAGATGTGTTTGTACAAGAAGTGATAGCTGCGATTGCAACGTCACCAGTTTTAAGCTCAACTTTACGTCCGTCCTCGAACTTAATTGTGCCTTTTTTCTCAAGCTCTTTTGGAGTTAATCCAAAGCCTTGTGTTCCTTCTGGAGCTACAACTGCGTCTTTGAACGACTGTTGCATTTCAGTCAATGGAATCAAGTCTTGTGGACGTTTTGGACCTGAAAGGTTTGCAGCGATATCGCTAAGGTTGATTTCTACAACTTTAGTGAATGTTGGCTCTTCCTTTTCAGGTGTGAAGAACATATCGTTTTCGATCAAGTATTGCTTCACTACTGCAATGTGTTCTTCGTCACGGCCTGTTAAGCGCATGTAGTTAAGTGACTCTTCGTCAACTGGGAAGAATCCACAAGTAGCACCATATTCAGGCGCCATGTTTGCGATTGTCGCACGGTCAGCAAGTGGCAATTTAGAAACGCCAGGGCCGAAGAACTCAACAAATTTACCTACAACACCTTGTGCACGAAGGATTTGAGTTACTTTAAGCGCTAAGTCAGTTGCAGTTGTTCCGTCTGGAAGATCTCCAACCAATTTCACACCGATAACTTCTGGAATTGGGAAGTATGAAGGTTGTCCAAGCATTCCTGCTTCAGCTTCGATACCACCAACACCCCATCCAAGTACGCCGATACCGTTGATCATAGTTGTATGGGAGTCCGTTCCAACTAATGTATCTGGATATGTTTCGAATGATCCATCTTCGTTTTCAACAGCGTGAACAACGTTAGCTAGATATTCAAGGTTTACTTGGTGAACGATACCCGTTGCAGGTGGTACTGCACGGTAGTTATCGTATGCTTTTTGTGCCCAGCTCAAGAACTGGTAACGCTCAGCATTACGTTCGAATTCAAGTTCCATGTTCATTTGTAGAGCTTGTGGCGTACCATAGCTATCTACTTGTACCGAGTGGTCAATTACTAGGTCCACTGGAATTTCAGGGTTGATCTCGTTTGGATCTCCACCTAGTTCATTCATTGCAGAACGCAATGAAGCCAAGTCCACTACAACAGGAACTCCTGTGAAGTCTTGTAGGATTACACGTGAAGGTTTGAATGGAACTTCAGCGTCTGCGTTTTGTACAGTGCCCCATTTAGCTAAATCTTCAACATGGTCGTCCTTGATTACGTATCCGTCGTGTTGACGAAGTACTGATTCTAGTAATACTCTTACGGAATAAGGAAGTTTCGATACTTTTGTTAGTCCTGCTTCTTCTAAAGCTTTCAAACGGTAGTAGTTATACGTCTTGTCGTTTACTGTAAAAGACTGACGGCTATTATGCAAGTTGCTTTTTGCCATTTTTTTGTTTCCTCCCTTTATGTACTGAAAGACGAAAAGTTTACATCTTTCCTCTACTCCATCTTAGTATACCAAAGAACAATAGTAAAATACATATACATTATAGGTATACATAAGAAAAGCTTATGACTAAACGAAATATCGTTAAGAATTCTCAATTAGTCATTGGCATTCTCAAATAGCATTGTTTTTACTAATAAAAATGCGTTTTATGTCATTTATTGTATATCCATTTTTGATAAACAATAAATAATTATTTATTGCTTTATTGTAAAATCACGTTTTTTTAACATGAAGATGTCTTTACATATGTTTAGACACCGAGCCGCCACTATGAGAAAATAAAGAAAAGGAGTTGTTCTATATGAAGAAAGCATTACTTGTTGTAGATTATACCGTAGATTTTGTAGCTAGGGACGGAGCATTGACTTGCGGCGAACCAGGTATCGCGCTAGAGGAGTATATCGTGGATCAAACGGCAGGTTATTTGAAACAACAACTGCCAGTATTCGTCATCAACGACCTGCATGAAAAAGAGGATCCATATCATCCTGAAAGCAAACTATTCCCTCCCCACAATATTCGGGGCACGAAAGGCAGAAATCTTTATGGGAAACTGCATGATCTCTATACCAAACATAACGAGGATATAATATGGATGGATAAAACACGCTATAGTGCATTCGCCGGAACAGATCTCGATATCCAATTGCGCGCACGCGGCATTACAGAAATCCATCTTATGGGTGTATGTACGGATATTTGCATTTTACATACTGCAGTCGACGCGTACAACCTTGGCTACACGATCGTCGTCCACGAAGGCGGCGTCGCAAGCTTTAACGCTGCAGGTCACGACTGGGCTCTCTCCCACTTCCAAAACACTTTGGGCGCAACCGTTATAGCCAAATAAAACGATACGAAAGTTCAGCAGGTATTTTCTCCTGTCTGAACTTTTTTATCGAAAAATGTTTGAGGTATTAAAAAGATGGTAATACCAATACTAAGCGAGAGCTACATAACAATTTGAAAAGGAGATGAGCTACATGAGCTTTTTATGGTTCTTAATTATCGGAGGTATCATTGGTTGGCTAGCTGGACTTATTTTAGGTAAAGATATTCCCGGCGGTATTATTGGTAACATCATTGCAGGTATTGTAGGTGCATGGATTGGTGGTGCACTATTAGGAGAATGGGGTCCACAGATCTCTAGTTTCTATTTCGTACCAGCGTTAATCGGTGCGATCGTACTTGTATTCATTGTGAGCTTGATTATGAAGAGTATGCGTAAAGCTTCATAAAATTAAACATCAAAACGTGAAGATGCCCATCCGAGGCGCTTCACGTTTTTTTATTTTGTAAATGAAGTGGGCCGGAAAGGAAAAGGCGGTGCGCGTCCGTTAATTCGCTCATTTATTTGTCTATGTGCTCATAGTTCATGGGTATCCGCTCTATAGTCGTTGCGAAGCGCTCTATGCTAGGTGGCAACCGCTCTATCATGATCCGTAACCGCTCATACTTTACGCCAAGCGCTCTATCCCGACCTGCAACCGCTCTATCCCCAGCTTTTTGAACTTCGCCTTCAAACGTATAGAAACTAAAAAAACGCAGAGCCACCAAATTCGGTGGACTCTACGTTTTATTTCTTCACTTGCTTCTCTGATGCGATGCGTTGCTCTTCGAATTCATTATAGTACCACAAAACATCCTCTACATACTGATCGCTGTGATTATAAGTGAAAACAGCCTTCTGTATATCTCCGTCCGCTGCACCACTATCCGATAGATAGTGCGCAGCGCTGAAGATGGCGTCTTCCATATCAAATGGATCCGCTATTCCGTCACCATTTGCATCGACACCGTAGCCGCCGTATTGCTCGATGACAGCAGGATCGATCTTGTCGCGTTCAGGAATTTCTCCCTTGCCTAACTCTTTACAACCAGGATAATCCCAGCCGACGAAGGTACATGGCATGAACTGCATCGGTCCTTCCGCTCCAACAGGCGAGACGTCGGTTTTCATTGTAGAGAACCTGGTCTCAATGCGGTGATGCGCTGCAAGCAATGTCCAAGGAATATTGTATTCTTTTGCTGCTTCGATATAGATTGGAATAAATTCCTGTGGGACGGCTTCTCCAGTTTTACGGTCTTGTATATGAAATAATGCCGTAGCAGTTTCTGTGATGGTGTCGTGTTTTCCGAAATTCACCCAAAGAATGGCGGAAATCGTAAAGAGTGTGACAGCAACAGGTACTAATAAAACCAAAAAAGCGACCATAACTCGTCCCGATCGACTCAGTCTCTTTTTCTTTAATTTCTTCATTGCCTCACCCCTTCTGTTGATTACTTACCTTCTTTGATGAGTGCTTTTATGTCTTTTACGATTGTATCATATTGCACGTCTTCATTCCCACCGTATAATTTTACCACTTCATTGTTCTGATTCACCAAGCCGAATGAAACGCCATGAAGGACTTGATCATCGTTAGGAATTTGCTTCACCAATTGTTTAAACGATGAAGCGGCTATTTTTTCAATCGTCTTCATATCGTATCCTGTCAGCATCTGCCATTTACTTTCATCCGGTGCGCTGAACAAGTCAAGATATTTCGCCAACTCTTCCGGTGTATCCACATCTGGGTCTACACTGAATGACACGATGTTATAATCCTCGATCTTATTGTCAATTAATTCTTCCTGCAACGTAACCATATTGCTCATCATCGGCGGACAAACTGTTGTGCATTTCGTGAATACGAACTGCGCCAGCCAGACAGAGCCTTTTAGATCTTCGTCGGTTACAGTTTCATTGTTTTGGTTGGTAAATTCAAATGAATCCACTTTATATTTATGGTCCGGTTTAAAACCGCCACCACACGCACTCAACATCAGCACAAATATAAGTGTCAACGGTACCAAAAGCTTTTTATACATTTTCGATTCCTCCACCTTTTAATAGTCACTTTATCATAACGAAAGTTCACAACGCATACAAGGTGAAGGCGTCCCGCATTTTGGCTAAATCTTGTCGGATTCATGAAGTTCCTATGAAGTCATCTGTTTTTGATATCCGAGAGAACGCCATGAATCGCTTCTAACTTCACTTCCAAACGATGTAGTAGATAAAACGATACGAAAATCGGGAATCCGACATCTTGTATAAGCTGTAGCCAGTCCTCCATTGTTCACTCCTCCTCTCTCGTTTTCATTGAATAAAAAAGCCGGCTTCCAGTACATGACTGAAAACCGGCCGCAACTTATCGACTGACGATGTTTTGTGTATCACGTGCAACGATTCGTGCGCTTTTGATCGTAGCGAGTGGAGATTCTTCGATGAGGAAGATATTGCTTGCGATCACTTGCTGCATCACGGTTTCGACTTGCCCTTCCGTTAGGTCTTCGTGCGGCTCATCTACCGTTAATTTCACCGGCTTATTCGCTGCGGTTAAAAATGTTAGTTCCAATACTTTTGCCATATGCGCTCTCCTCCTGTACGGTTTTAGTTATGAAGATCTTCTGTTACGACTTTCTCGAGCTGAATTAATGGGTAGCTTGATAATGAAGCGAGTTGTGTCAAAGCAGTGTACATATTTGCCGGTGTTGCGTCATCATTGATGAATTTGTACGTTTTAATCTTACGAATGAAGTGACCTTTTTCGTTTACGCCTGCATTAAAGTGGATCTTCGCCGTAGCCTGACTGAATTCTAGTGCTGCTGCCATGTGTATCACCTCCTTTCATCCGCTATATAGACAGAAATCTCGAAAAGGATACTTTGTTAGTGAAATATTTCTCAATTGCTTTTATAATGAAGGATAGAATGGAAGAGGTGAAAAAACCGTGCCAGACCTATTTATGTGGTTTATTATATTTTGGGGTATTGTGATGATCGGCTTATTCGCTATCGGTGGATTCTTTATGTTCCGGAAGTTCCTGAAGGTATTGCCGAAAGAAGACGGAAAATCGACGCTGGATTGGGAAGAGCATTACGTCAATGAGTCATTGCATTTATGGAATGATGAGGCGAAGAGTATGCTCAACGAACTCGTTACGCCTGTGCCGGAGTTGTTCCGCGATGTGGCAAAGCAGAAGATCGGTGCCAAGATCGGTGAGATTGCGTTAGAAGACCGTGCCAAAACTATTGAATTTGATCATATTATCAAGGGCTATATTCTTGCTACACCGAAGCGCGACCATAACTTCTTGCGCAAGAAGCTCAAGCAGATGGAAATTGATATTCAGCCGTATGAGCATTTATTTACGTGAATACGAAAAATAACAGGATGTCCCTATTGATGGGACGTCCTGTTTTTGTGTGATTTTGAGTATTTAGTTCAAGTTCATAAGTTCAGTGAGTTAGGGGGATACGTCATGGGATGGAAGCTCCAGCTGGCGGACGCTTTCCCGAGGGCGTGGCTTGAGCCGCTTCGCTACGTGCAGGGTCTCAAGGCGCACGCTGATCCTCCGGGAGTCGCCACCAGCTTCCGCTTCCATCCTACGTTAATAGTGTTAGCACTTAGATCGCTAACTGAAGTCAGTGTGTAAATTATTGTTGTGTCTAAACTTATTTAAATTCAAGTACTGAAGTTCAAAATGGATTTCAACACTTACTTTAATGCGCAATAAAAAGTATCTTCCACTTACATTGCAGGGATTGGAGCGAGAGCCGTCACGAAGAACGGCTTTTGCGAGTAAAAGTGGGGGGTTAGGAGCATATCTTTGCACTTGAAGGCGGCCCCTCCAGAACGCGTCCGCCTAGAGCGCAAATCCCTACCCCTAGCCCCTGCCTTCCCCCTTCATTCCATGCATAAAAAAGAAGCCGTCACAAGGACGACTTCTTTCCTACATACTCTTCTCAAGCTTCTTATACTTCATCAACATACCGATTCGCCACGGCAAGATCATCGAGAACGCGAGGATGAAGAACATGCCGCCGAGCTCGCCGATGTCGATGGTGTTACTGAGGACGATTTTGCCGACCATGCGAATTATTAGCAAGCCGAGCAAGATGACCAGAAACGCCTTCGTCTTCTTCATATAAATCCTGTCGTTCTTAATCTCGAACGTTGTCGTATAAATTAAAAACGCAGAAAATATGATCCCCACAAGACTCGCCTCGAGTACTTGCGTCCATGGTACACGGAACTCGTCGAATAAGAACATCAACATCCCCGTCGACATGAACAATGGCGGTAAGATGATCTTTTTCGCCAGAATTGGCTTATTCGACGCCTTCGCTCGCATCGTGTAGACGATTGTCGTCATCACGACGAAAATTACCGTCGAACCGATGATTAAGTAAATGGAAGGAATACTTGTGAAGACATAATCTATCAGTTCTTGTATCTTATGCATCTGCGTTCCCCCACTGCACCAACTCATCTAGGCGTTTCTTCAGATCATTCATTGGAACAATCCGTGCGAAACGCGTCAACTCTTTCTGTTCGTTAAATAATAAGACAACCGGTGCTGTAAAGAGAGACAATTGTCCAGCCATTTCCGGAACTTCCGCTGCGTTCACGCGGTAGAAATCAAACGGATAATCGCCTTCGAGTGCCGCCACCTGCGGATAAAGTCCTTCGCAAACGGAGCAGTTATTCGTCTTCACGAACAACAGAAACTGCGGCGTCTCATTCAATACATGCTGCCACTCGTCAAAAGAAGTAATTTCTTTCATCATACACCTCTTTTCTGCTTACCAGCTTACATTAAAAGCCTTGGAAGTCGCCAAAAATCGGGCTAAGCCAACTTGTGAAATAGACCATTCCGTTAAAGAACAGTATAATACCAAACACGATCATCAAGTAGCCGCCTACTTTCGTAATCTTCATACTGTGTTTGCGGATCCAGCCAATTCTTGTAATGAAGAATGACAAGAAGAAGAATGGAATCGCGAAACCTAGTACATAGAGCATCATATACAACATACTAGATGCCGGGTTCGTCGCAGCGAGATAAATGATGGCACCGATGATCGGTCCCATACATGGCTGCCATCCAGCGGAAAACGCTAGACCAATCAGCGCCGTACCAAAGTAACCCGCGGGACGATTTTTAAATTGCAGCTTTTTCTCTTGCATTAGAAATTCTGGTTTAAATAATCCAATCGTCATCAGTCCGAAGATGATGATGAAAATGGCACCTAGCTGACGAATCAAATCTTGATATTGCAAGAAGATGGACCCGATAAAGGACGTACTGAATCCTAAAATAATGAATACAATCGAGAATCCAAGTAAGAAGAACAGTGTGTGCAACATACCTGCACGGTTCATTCCTTTTTTCTTATCTCCGAGTTCATCCAGTGACATGCCGGTGATATACGATATAAAGGCCGGGTATAGTGGCAGTACGCATGGAGAAATAAAACTCAGGAAACCTGCTCCAAACGCAAAGAAAATATTAACATCCGTCCCCAACAAAATTCCTCCTTTAACAGTAGGACAAGTAGAATGCCGGCAAGCGCCAACATTCCCACTCTATCGTACCAAACAAGAGGCTAGATTACGCTTCATTTGATTGTGAAATCTTTTTGACAATCACATAAACTTTACTCTTGTGTACCGTTCTGCAATTCATACATCGTGTAGTACAAGCCCTTTTGCGCTAGCAACTCTGCGTGTGTCCCACGTTCGACGATTTCTCCGTGGTGGAGTACGAGAATTAATTCTGCATCAGCGATTGTACTTAGACGGTGTGCGATCGCAATCGTCGTACGGCCTTCGCGCATCTTCTCTAAACTTTTTTGGATCGCAACTTCCGTTTCCGTATCAATATTCGCTGTTGCTTCGTCGAGCACAAGAACTTTCGGGTTCATCGCAATCGTCCGTGCGAACGCGATTAATTGACGCTGTCCACTTGATAATGTCGAACCACGTTCCGTCACTTTTTGTTCATAACCGTTCGGCAACTCTTCAATAAAGTGATTGGCTTGAACGAACTCTGCGGCTTCTCGCACATCTTCATCTGTCAACTCTTCGTTATGCAGACGGATATTGCTTGCAACATCACCGTAAAACATGAACGGATCTTGCAAGACAAGTCCTACTTTCTTCCGCAATTCTTCTATTGGATACTCTTTTAGCGATACTCCGTCAATGAAGATGTCGCCGCGCTCGTATTCATAGAAACGCATAAATAGATTGATAATCGAACTTTTTCCACTTCCTGTATGACCGACAAGTGCAACCGTTTCGCCTGCATTCGCGGTAAAGGAAATATCTTTCAGTACATCATTTTTGCCGTCGTAACTGAACGTCACATTACGGAATTCGATCGTACCTTCTTGTATCTCTTGTGTAGATGCTGCTTTTTGTTCCGGTTCAATTTCCGGATTATCGATCAGCGCGAATACTCGTGACGCAGATACGATTGCTTGTTGGAACATCGACAAGCGTTGCATCACTTGATTGATCGGCTGGAATAGACGTCTTAGTAACGTAGTAAACGCATAGATAATCCCGACATCAACGACTGATGTAAGAGATGCCGTTCCAAAATAACTAAGTACCGCAACGATGGATAAGGCATACATCAAATCGATGAATGGCCCAAGCATCAAACTGTCAAAACGAATATTTCGCAGTCCGACGCGGTAATGTCCTTCATTGACTTCAATGAACTCGTCAGACAAGCGCTTCTCCTGGCGAAAGGCCTGAATCATGTCCATACCGGATAATGACTCGGAGATTTTCGCATTCAGCTGACTAAGCCGTTCTCGGATATCTTGATAGAAATCCGCGCTGTAATAGCGGTAGACCGATACGAGAATTAGGAATAGCGGCAACAGAATCAGTGTATAGAGCGCGAGTTTTCCGTCTAGCGTAAAGAGCGCAATATAGACACCAACAATTCCGAAGATCGCCTGCATGAATGTAACCGCCACACTGACGAACATTTCTTTGATTGATTCGGTATCATTCGTTACACGTGAAACGATTCCGCCAGCAGGTGTTTGATCGAAATATCGTAGTCCAAGCTTCTGGACTTTCGAGAATGCATCGATCCGGATTTGCTGGATGATCGCGAGTGCGAGCTCTTGAAATCGCAGTGTCTGGAAATACGACCCGACAATATTGACGAGTTGTAATCCGATGTAAACGAGTGCAATGATCCATACTTCTTTCGCTGGGAAATCTAGTGGTACAACGTAGTCATCGAGGAATCGCTGGATCACTAAAGGTCCAAGAATCGTCGATGTTACCGTCAACAGCAATAATAGAGTCGCAATCAGTGCACTTTTCTTCATTGGCAAGACGTATTTCGCTAGCCGCATGAATGTTTTGAACTGATCCCTGGCGGACATCTTCTGTTTGTTATTCATCTGCGCCGCCTCCTTGCTCTACGATCGACTCTAACTGTTGCAGATCGTACATTTCTTTATACACGCCATTTTGTGCAATTAAGCTATCATGGTCGCCAATTTCAACGACTTCACCTTCATCGAGAACAATAATCTGATGAGCGTGCTGAATAGCACTTAAGCGGTGCGACGTAATGATGGTCGTCTTACCCGTTCTTTCTTCTTTCAATGAACGAAGAATCGCTTCTTCCGTCCGGGCATCTACTGCGGATAATGAATCATCCAGCAACAATAGCTCGGGATCCATAAGCAACGCACGTGCAATCGACACACGCTGACGCTGTCCACCGGATAACGATACACCACGTTCTCCGACCATCGTTTCATAGCCTTCTTCAAAGGTCAGAATATCCTCGTGAATATGTGCGGATTTTGCAGCCGCCACAATTTTCTGCGGATCAATTTCCGGGTTTGTAAAGGCAATATTTTCACCGAGTGTCGTCGAGAATAAGAAATGGTCTTGCGGCACATAACCGATTGCCTGGCGCAAACATTCCTTCTTATACCGTGTAATCGGAATGCCACCATACGTAATCGTTCCCGTATACCCTTCAAACTCTCGCATTAATAACTTGAGAATCGCGGTCTTCCCTGAACCAGTCTTTCCGATGACGCCAAGTGTTTCACCTTGCTTGATCGTAAAGTGCAAATTACGTAATGACGCCCGCTTATCGTCTGGGAACTTGAACGTATCGATATCGAAGACAATATCTCCTTGCGGTAATTGGCTCACCGCATTTGGACGATCTTGAATGCCTTGCTCAACCGAAAGTAAATCTTGAATTCGGCTGTACGACGCATTTCCTCGTTCCACAATATTGAATAGGAAACCAATTGCCAACATCGGCCATGTTAACAGTCCTAAATAGGAAGTGAACGCGACCAAATCTCCGATCGACAACTCACCTGATAAAATGAAGCGTGTACCGAAATAAAAGGATAGGACATATGAGATCGCAAAAATCCCTGCAATCGTCGGATCGAACAACGCATCCACTTTCGCTACGCGCATATTCTCCTTAACGACTTGTTCGGAGCGTTTCGTGAATGATTCGACATCTTCTTTTTGCTGACCAAACGTCTTCAGCACTTTGATGCCTGAAATACTCTCTTGCGCTTTATCGTTCAAATCGGAAAATGCTTCCTGCGCTACGCGGAATCGACTACGTAATAATCGTCCATAATAACTCGTCAGGATAATCATCACCGGAATCGGCACAAGAGCGATCAGTGTTAATTTCCAACTAATCGAAAACGCCATCATCAAGATGACGAAACCACCTGTCGAAATCGAATCGAAAAGTGTCAGAATTCCTGATCCCGCCGTTTGTTGCACCGCATTGATATCATTCGTTGCATGTGCCATTAAATCTCCGACACGTCGTCGCTGATAAAATGAAGGTGACATGCGTGTGAAATGCGTAAACAGACGTTCTCTCATGACACGTGCGAGGTATACTGATGAGCCAAAAATCATCACGCGCCAAATATAGCGCAAGACATACATCAAGACTCCTGCCACTACTAGAATAATCATCCAGCGTGTTAGCATCTCCGCGGTCAATTCATCTTTCGCGACCGCATCGACAATAAAACCGATAATTTTCGGCGGGGCCAGTTGCAGTAACGCGACAATCATCAGGGCCGTGATCCCTATGCTGTATTGTTTTTTTCTTTCAGAAAAAAACCAGCGTAAATCCAGTAATACTTTCACTGGCTTTCCTCCTTTGTTCTGCATCACTTCTCTTGCAGTGTTTTTTATAGTGCTTGCTATTTGAGTTTAGCAAAACTTCTAGCATATCGAAAGTTACGGAACTGGGATATTTCAGTATTTGAAATAAATCCTCTCTATACTAGCGAGATCATACGACCTGATTCGACTTAATTTTATTTATAATGGCCACCGATTAATTGATTCCTTCTATACGCCGTACCGCCTGGCGTAACGGAAACCGCGCGAAGAATCGCAGCGGATCCATACTTCACACGAATTTCATCCATTACCTGACCAATTTTCTGTTGCTTCCAGTTCATTGGTTCAAATAAACTAAGTTGAAAACTGTCATGTTCTTCGAGATTCGACAAGTTGACGGAAATATGGCGCACGGGACGCCCGTCATGGAACGTTTCAAACAGCTCTAGGCAAACGCGATAAATCGCCATCGTTTCATTCGTCGCTTCCGGCAACGTTTTTTGACGATTGAAACCGCCACCTAGCGCGTGCTTTGAATAACCGAACGATAACGTAATCGTGCGCCCTTTCTTTTTGGCAAGCCGCGCGCGCATCGCTGTATCCTCACACATCTCAAGCAACACGGCCAACACTTCGTCAGTCGTCGTATAATCGCGCAACAACGTCTGACCTTTGCCGTAACTCACTTGCCCCTCGATCAATACCGAGCCGAGGTCGGAATAATCGATACCGTGCGCATGATAATACAGTTGATTGCCCATCACACCGAACTTCTTCTCCAAATTTTCAAGTGGCGTGTGCGCGAGATCACCGACCGAATAAATGCCCATATCTTCAAGCGTTCGTTCCACTCGCTTGCCAATCCCCCACATTTTATGAAGCGGGGCAACAGGCCATAACTTCGCCGGCACATCCTCATACGTCCAGTGCGCGATTCCCGTTTTCTTCGCTTCAAGATCTAGCGCAAGTTTCGATAGCAACATATTCGGCCCAACTCCACACGCCGAACGCAACTCGAATTGCCGGTACAACTCATCCTGAATGCGGAAAATCAACGTCTCAAGAGGACCCCACAGTTTTTCGGTACCCGTAAAATCGACAAAGCTTTCATCGATACTGTACACATGAATCGCTTCTTTTGGCACATAGCGGTTCAACAACTTCGTCAATTCCATCGACACATCGATGTAAAACTGCATTTTCGGTTCAATTAAACGAATGCTTGGATCGTCCGGAATCTCATACAGACGCATACCTGTCGTCACACCAAATCGTTTTTTTAGTGGCGGTGAAGCAGCTAGTACGACTCCGCCTTTTCTTTCGATATTGCCGACAATCGCAATCGGCACTTCCATTACATCGAGTCCTTCCATTGCCGCGGCGCAACTCGCGTAGAAGCTACGCATATCAAGACAGGCAATTTTTCTATTCGGTAATGGTTTCATATGGCATTCACCTCTCATAAGAACAAGTGTTCTTATGAGTAGTATACCCCCATTTATTGCGTTCAAGCAATGGAAATTCGCGGGATTTGCGTATATTTTTGGTGAATTCTTTAACTAGACAAAAATATCCCGAAAATCAGAGTGTGACCTCTCACTTTCGGGATATGCTATTCAGGTATACTTTTATAGTATAGTAATTATTTACAGGGAAATATCTTCAGGGGGTTGGCCTGATTTATTCATTAAACGAATCGCTTCTGGTTCAATTTTCAAAATAACCAAGTTCGGATCTTCAGGACCATCAAACCATGCTTTCATATGATCGTTCCAGATTTTCTCTTTCAAGCTTTCGTCATCGGAAATCGTGACACGGCCGGAATACTCGACGAACGCATCACCGAATCCTTCGCCTTCATAGCCAAGGAGAATATGCGTGTAAGGATTGTCGTCGAGCTCATCCACCTTTTCCGTTTTTTTATTCGTTGGTGTATACAAAGTCAAACCATCACTCATGAATGTCATATACCGGCTATACGGTTTGTTGTTGTCCACCGTTGCCATCGTGCCCGTCATACTCTCGTTCAAAATTTTAATCACTGTATCTTTTGCAGTCATTTACTTCCGCTCCTTTCGCGATTACTCCTAGTCTTCCCACCACCGCGATTTCTAAACCTGATACGTTTCGTGTAGATAACTCATTTCAGCCAATATTGACTGCCATTGCGGGTTTGACCAAAATATCCGTATTCCGTTAAATAATTCCGAAGTGTAATGAAATCTTCATGGATTGCCGAAAGTCGATCATTCATTTCATGTTTACTGTACGAAATGTCCCCGTCAAAGCGTTTACTAATTTCCTGGACAATAATCCGTCGCTGTTTTTCTGTCGCCGGCATTTCTTTTAGCTGGCCATCTGTTCCTTCAGGGAAAAACGTCCGCAATATCGCTTGCTGCTCATAAATAATCATCATGGAAAAGCTGAGATGCTTTATGTGGCGGAATAAACGCCTGTGTGTACGACTCGCGTTCCTTCAATAACTCCATCATCGCAAGAAATACTTTCGCCTGACGTTCTTTCTCTTTTAGCGCAAAGCGATGATGCCGCACAGTCGTCGCACTGCCGATCTCCAGTTCTTCTTGTATATCCTTATCGCTTTTTCCTTGATAGAATAAACGCAACAAATCACCTTGATGATCCGTAATGCCCGACCATTTCTTATCAAGTTCAAGCAAATACGCAAACACTGATTGATGCGAATGTTCGATATGCACGTGCATAAATCGCTCTGCTTCATACAGCGCATTTTCGTACGGATAAATCACACCTTTTTCAATCTGTTTACCACATAATAAACAATCATATGATGTAGAGCTTTCTATATAGCCTTGCTTTAATTCTGTTAATGAAGCATCCCAGAACGTTTCTGTAAATTCCATATATCTCACACTCCTAGTACATTTTTGGTCACAGCAAACAAAATGTATATTCGTTTGCTTAATATATTATATGATACCCCGTACGTTCTATGACTTCAATAGCGCAACAAACAATATTTGATTTTGTTTGTGGTCTTTCTTAGAGCGCTATCCATACAGTCGCCAAACAAAATTGCACGTGATACACTACTTTCATACATACACAAACGGGGTGACATTATGTGTTTACTGGCATTTCAATTGCAAAGCCATCCGAAGTATCAACTTGTTATGATGGCGAACCGTGATGAAGCATACGGACGTCCAGCGGCGCCAGCCGACTTCTGGAGTGATCATCCGGATATTTTAGCAGGACGTGATCTCGAACAAATGGGCACGTGGCTCGGCGTTAACAAACAAGGGAAAGTCGCTGCGTTGACGAATTATCGCGACTTTTCACTACCACAAACTGGCACACTGTCACGCGGTCATATCGTCTCTTCCTATTTACAATCAGAGCAGTCTGCACAAATATTCATGGAACAGTTGCATACGAACCGAGAGGATTATGCTGGTTGCAATGTGCTTGCCGGGTCAGCTCAGGAGATGTATTACTACTCGAACATCGAGCAATCTATCCAACAGCTAACTCACGGCACACACGGACTGAGTAATGCATTTCTAAATACTCCTTGGCCAAAAGTGGATAAAACGAAAGCCTTACTGGCAGAGTACTTAGAACAAACGGAGACGATCGATCCCGATGTCTTATTCCGTATGATGCAACGAGCGGAACGGTTTCCAACCGAACAGTTGCCTGACACAGGTGTAGGTGAGGATCTTGAGAGTTTGCTGTCTTCCATATTTATCGCATCAAAAGACTATGGCACGCGTTGCACAACAGTACTGACAATAGATAGTAAAGATCAAGTGGAATTCGAAGAGCGCACATACGAAAAAGGCATATGTGCTATCACACAGAAATTCTCTTTCCACATCGAAAAGCCGACTCACTCTTAAAAGAGTACAGCCGGTTTTTTTCTGTTTTTCATACATTATTTCCATATAATAGTTATAACATGTCCATATATTTTTTGAATTCAGCCAAGGCTTTTTCACGGTCTCCCGTACTGAATAAACGCTTATTCTCCGCTCCAATAATACGGTAATGCCCACCTGCGGTATGTTGTTGCAACTTATATTGCTGCCATTGCCCGATCTCCGTCCACCAATTAATCGACGCACTCGCTGCAGTTTCCCGCGAGTGAATCTCTGTATGTACTGCCATTTCAGCTAATTCGATTGGATCTTCTCCCATGACCGAGCGCAACAAAGCACTCTCACGAAACAGCGCGCAAACTACTACCGCAGTAGCCCAACCAATTTCCTGGCGACCTTTCTCCAGTTGCACTAAAGTCTTCTTTGAGATACCTATAATCGCCGCCATTTGATCTTGCGTATAGTCCATCTCTGTTCGAATTAACTTCAAGCGGGGCGACACTAAGTCAATAACCGTCTGCTTATTCACTACTTTATTCCTCCTTCGCACTAATAGTGTATAATTACACTATTAGTTACTAAAGTTATTTAACTTGTAAAATGGTTGTTTATTGTGTGTTTTTTCTTCATTCGTGTAAAATGACTTTTCTCTCTATAAGTAGTGTATCACAACTAGAATCCCTATATAAATCTCCATAGAAAAAACCTGCTGAACCGAAGTTCAACAGGTAGTAAATAGATCGTATTAAATCGTTCTTGTAGAATCCCAGTTTGTAATATCTTCCTCTAGCGGAATTTGTGCAGCTCGTGCTTTCACTGCCGCGTTGAAGAACAAAGCTACTAGGAAGATTGAGATGACAGTCGCTCCGATTAAAGAGACATTCATTGGTAATCCGAATCCAATGGCTGCGTTTAGTATATAGGTCGTCGTAGCCATCAGCATGAACGTTCCGGGTATGAGTGCAACCCAGTAGTTCTTACCGGCAATGAAGAGATACATCGCACCTACGAATAACGCAATGACAGCAGTCGACTGATTCGCCCAGGAGAAGTAACGCCATAGAATGTTGAAGTCTATTTGAGTTAACGCGATTGATATAGCAAACATCGGAAGTGCGATCCATAGACGACTCATGATTTTCGCTTGCGGATACTTAATGTAGTCCGCGATAATCATGCGGGCACTACGGAATGCCGTGTCGCCTGATGTGATGGGTAGGATGATGACACCGATCACCGCAAGTGTTCCTCCGACAGCACCAAGCATTGTCATGGATACTTCGCTCACAATAACTGCTGGTCCGCCAGCTGCAAGCAATTCACTCAATGTCACTCCGTTGAACAACGCCATACCAGCTGCTGCCCAGATCATCGCAATAATAGCTTCTGCAATCATCATACCGTAGAAAATTTTGCGACCTTGGCTTTCATTCTTCGTTGTCCGGGAAATAATTGGGGACTGTGTTGCATGGAAACCGGATAGCGCTCCACATGAGATCGTTAAGAATAATAACGGGAAGATTGGAATATTATCTGGATGTAAGTTCGCAAATGTTAATTCCGGAATTGGAACACCTTTGAACACCATCATGCCACCGATACCGACTGCACTGATCACAAGTAGTGCACCGAAGATTGGATAGAAACGACCGATGATCTTATCGATCGGTAATAGTGTTGCCAAAATATAATAAAGGAAAATAAGTGCTAAGATAATTCCCATTGCCATCCAACCATTCATTAGGTTGTAGAGCAGTCCTGCGGGTGCCGAAACGAATACCGTACCGACCAAGACGAGTAATAATAATGCAAACGCATTGACGATATGTTTCATCGCTTTACCTAAGAATTTTCCTGCTAGTTCAGGCAAGTGGGCTCCGCGGTTTCGGATGGAGATCATACCTGTCAGATAATCGTGTACAGCACCTGCGAAAATGGCACCAACGACAATCCAGATAAATGCGACCGGTCCGTATAAGGCTCCCATAATCGGGCCGAAAATCGGGCCAACTCCTGCGATATTTAGTAATTGAATCAATGAGTTCTTGCTAGTGCTCATTGGCACGTAGTCGACTCCATCTGCGCTTGTATACGCTGGTGTCGCACGCTCTTCCTTTACGCCGAACATTTTGACGATGTACTTACCATACGTAAAATATCCGACTATTAATAAGACGATAGAAAATAAAAATGTAATCAATGCTTTTTCCCTCCCTTATAGTGATAACGCTTACATCAACTATAATAGAAAGATGTCCGAACTATGACAAAATCTCGTAACATGTCAGAATCGCGAAGTAAGATGCACTCCGAGAGATTAACATGTTACGAGATGCTTTATCCTTCAAGGCGTTGACGTAATTCTTTGACATAATTTCGGCTAACTGCCAGTTTCTCCGGCCGCTCATCGACTTCTAGTTGATAGGCTCCATTGAACCAAGGCGTCAAACTACTGACGTGCACGAGGTTCACGAGAATGCTTTTATGAATCCGGAAGAACGACGAATGTGTCAATCTGCTTTCTAGTTCTTTTAATGTCATACGCGTTTCGTAATCGCGCGTAGGTGTCACGACCTTCGTCCATTTCTCTTCTCGGTGTACGTAAAGAATATCACCGATTGGAATATAGTGGATTTCACCTTCTGTTTCTACTGGTAATCGATCCATTCGTTTCGGTAACGTTTCAGATTGAGTCCGTTGCAGCAACTGTTCTACACGTTCGATCGTCTGCCGCAGTTGCTCTTCATCATACGGCTTCAGTAAATAGTCCATCGCATGAACACGGAACGCTTGTGCCGCGAATTGCGGGTAGGCAGTGGCGAAGATAATTAACGGTACTTTTTTCAGTGCACCTAGCGTCTTTGCCACTTCCATGCCATCAACTTTCGGCATTTCAATATCGAGGAACACGACATCCGGCTGTAGTTGCATCGCCTTGATAATTGCCGACTCCCCGGAATCTGCCTCTCCGACAACTTTCACTCGTTCAAATTGTCCAAGCAAATAAATCATCTCTTCGCGCGCATACCTTTCATCATCCACGACCAATGCGCGAATCGTTTCCGTCATATCCGTTCACCTCCGATTTCGGAATATGGAATGAAATCTTCGTTCCTTCATTCGGTGTACTTTCTATTGCCAGTCCCGAATTTTCATCAAACGTCATCTTCAAGCGTCGATTGACATTATACAGGCCAAGCCCAGTACCTTTTTCAGACTCGACTTGATCCTGTCCGAGCATAGCGAGCCGCTCAGGAACAATTCCCGTGCCGTTGTCCTCCACTATAATATGAATATCATCGCCTAGTTCATGTATCGAAATATGAACGCTTGCATTCGCGTCCAACTCTTTAATACCATGCGTAATTGCATTTTCCACGATGGGTTGCAACGTCAGTGGCGGAATCCTCTCTTGCAGGATGCTCGGATCCACATCGATACAAATCTTTAGCTTATCAATAAAACGCGCTTCTTCGATCATCAAATATGCTTCGACGTGTGCAAGTTCTTGCTGTAACGTAACCATCTTCGCCGTCGTGCCTTCGAGATTCTGGCGTAAGAAAAAGGACAGCGATGACAGCAATTTACGCGCTTCGTCCGGATTCGTTCGGATCAATGAAATAATAATATTCATCGAATTAAACAGGAAATGTGGACTAATTTGCGCTTGCAATGCCTGGATTTCCGCTTCCTTCGCTAGTTGATAAGCATGATCTGCCTCGGCAATTTCCAGTTGATTGCTGAGTAATTCTGCGAGTCCCGCAATTAATTCAATCGTGACATCGGTAATCGCTTTACGCGAAGGATAGAATAGTTTCAACGTTCCAATCGTTTCACCGCGTGTTTTAAGTGGCGCAATAACAATAGCCCCTGATGCCGATACACTCGGATGTTCATGCATGACAGAGTCTGTGACTATGAGCCGACCTTCTCGAATCACTTGACGCGTTAAATCCGTCTGGATCGAACCTTCCATAACCGTCCCTTTGGATCCGACAAACGCAAGAATATCCGTTTTATCCGTCATCGCGACAGCACCTGGTTGCAACTCGTCTAGGAGGATACCGCACACCGCGGTGGCCGTATCTTTTCGCATGCCTGTCCGTAAATAACCCAGTGTCTGATCCGCAATACGCAATGTTTTTTGCGCTTGTAACGCCGTCATTTTATCTTGATCACTGATGACATTATACGCAATCAGCATGAATAAGGCAGTCCCAATACCGTTTGCTAAAATCATCGGTAAGCCAATCGCTTGTACCAATGCAAACGCTTTCTCAAACGGCTCTGCAATAACGACAATGAGCAACATTTGCAACGCTTCCGCAGCTGCACCAATCGCAAATGCCAAAAGTGGACTGATGTGCTTGCCTTTCTTATAGAAGTAACCTGCAAGAACACCAGAAATAATAGTGGAAATCCCACACGAAATAGCCGTGAATCCCCCTAAAGACATCCGATGAATCCCAGCAATAAGTCCAGCACCGATTCCAAGTCGATAGCCACCGAGCAAACCTGCAACAACAACCCCGATTACACGGGAATTCG
This sequence comes from Sporosarcina sp. P20a, assembly GCF_002743175.1. Taxonomy (NCBI): domain Bacteria; kingdom Bacillati; phylum Bacillota; class Bacilli; order Caryophanales; family Caryophanaceae; genus Sporosarcina; species Sporosarcina sp. P20a. The sequence continues at coordinate 562,002 of NZ_PDYT01000001.1, read as the reverse complement.
CAATTGCCTCATCAGTATCGAGTTGCCATGACATATTTTCAAAATGAAACGTCTGCATATCTAGTGCCACACCAAAATACGTTCCGAAAATCCCGAACAATCCAAAAAAGAGTATCGCCGTCAGCTCTTGCCGACGATCCAATACATCTTGATGGATCATATTTTGGAAAAACCGAAAACGAGTCAGAAGGAAAGCGACCGCCACAATCATTCCGACCCGTTCGAACATGATGATCAGTAAATCGAGCATCGCTTTCCTCCGTTCTCAGAGATTACTTTTGTATCGCTTTGTTGACGACAGACACAACTTCCAAGCGTGTCATCTTCTCGCGCCCTTCTTTTAGCGCATCCAGTGTACTATGCGCCAAAGCCAACGGAATATTACAGAAGTTCAAAATCGTCTTCGTATGGATATCTTCAATGTACGCATCCGCTAACGCCAAGTTCTCTTCTGCATAGGCAAACATTTCCGGCAGCTTCCAGTCGTTCGGGAAGAAGTTCACGTCACGCACCGCGTCTTCCTTATAGTTACGTAGAATATTAACAGACTGCAACCCGCGACCAAAACCAATCGCTAGGTCTCGATCCGTCTCCGTACCATCATACCAGCGCCAAATATCCGCAAGCATCACGCCCACTAATCCAGCGACATAATACGTATAGTCATCGAGATCTTCACGCGTCTCGATCACCCAGTCCTTACCTGCCCACTCCGCCATGCCGCGACCCATGATCGCAGTCGATTCAAGTACTTTATTACGTGCCGTTTCCGGACAGAACTCTACCCAGTCAGCTAAGCGCAACGTCACTTCAGGCAACTGATCACGGTATGGTGCGAATAACTCGTCCAGTGCAGACGCCATCGATTCACCTGTTGCGATTCCGCGGTCTAGAATATCGCTTACTTTATTCAGTAAGTCAATGACGATCGACACGTCCAGTTGTTCATGATCTTCAATTTCATCGATTGCACGCATACACAAGTATGCAGACGCAACGGCTTCGCGAACGTTTGGTTCAAGTAATTTAATCGGTATGTAGAATGTACGGCTTGTCTCTTTTAAGACTTTCATTGCTTCTTTTTGTAATTTCGCTTCGGTTTTCATATAAGGTTCCCTCCATCAATCTTTGCACAGGTTGTAATTATATAGAATGGGTTTATTATAGCATTGATTGTATTCGGGGTGCGACTGGAAAGGTGTTGGGGGAGGAAAAGCAAGTAGGATGTGTGACGATTTGTGCCTAAGATTGCTGAATGAGGAATGGGGTGGCGCCGTTTCGCTGCGTTCCAGGCGGACGCGTTCGGGAGGCCCCGCGGTGAACCAACTAGTCGCAGTGCTCCTTTTAGTTGGTTCACCTGATCGGGCTAATCCTCCTTGTGTCGCCGCCTTCCACTTCACTGGATGGACGTTTTTACTTAGGGAAGGTATATGTTCAAGTAGTAGTTCTCTGACTGCGACGAAACAAATCCTATAAAAAAGCTACCTAGAGTCAACGTACTGACTTTCTAGGTAGCTACTTCTATTTTCACTATTACTCAGTCCGCGTATCATCTCTCCCACGACGAACCAAATACAAAATCCCTTCAATTGCAAGTACAACCAACAATGAAATCCCGAACAGTGGCATGATGACACCTAAAAACACCATAAGCACAACAAACCCTATCGAAATTTTACTCGTCGTCTTAGGCGGTGCCGAAATATTTCCTTTTCTCTTGCGTGACAACCACATCTTGAATCCGTAGAAAATCAGGAATAAAAATGCCAGGCACACAATTAAATTGATAATTTTATTCGGTAAGCCAAACAGGTGACCCTCGTGCAGAGGAATTCCCCACGTAAACCACTTCGCCAAGATTCCATACTCATCATACCCAACTTTGGAGATCAAATCGCCGCTGTATTGATCAAAATATGAAGTCATTTCTTCAGCAGGATTTACATCTAACCCTGTTACACCTGTATTACTTCCTTTCGATACCGTGAACACACCATCTTCAGAAAATGGATAGACGATCGAATACGGTGTTGAAATCTTTTCGCCCTGTACTTTTTCCATAAATTCTTCAACAGCAATCCCATTATGGCCCATGTCCATTCCTGATATATCCCCATTTCCACCATGATTCGCGTGTGGATCTGGCTTATCGGATGTAGGGGCTTCTTCTTTACGAGTTGCCCAAGGAATCTCACTCATATCAGAAGTAGGTGGCTGTTGTTGTAGCAACGGCGTTCCGATAGAAGGATGTTCTTGAGAAGCGGTATAGATGAAATTCCCCATGAATGCGGACCAGGGAAGCCCTGTGAAAATAAGAATAATCATGGGAATGGTAATGATTGTACCGATTAACGCATGAATCCGTTTAAATTGAAGTCGTCGTGTCGATTTCTTCGGTTTCTTCAGCGCACGACTTTTGAATGTCATATACAGTCCGGAAAATAATAAAAAGATTGCCCAGCATGCAGCTAATTCAACTAAGTAATTGACGACAGTTCCGCCCACAAAAAGTGAACTATGAACATTTCTCATAATATTAGCATACGTATACTTTGGATTTTGGAAGCCGACTATTTCGTTATGGTCATCTAAAAATACGTATTTCTCTTCACCTGACTCGGACTTCAACGTCAGCCTCGTATTATACGGCTCATCCAGGATCATAATCTTCGAAACTTCAAATCCTTCGTTCTCCTGTTTCACGAGAGAAATTCCTTCATCAATCGTCAGTTGGGACGTTTCTTCGCTAGTACCAAAGAAAAGATCCTTGTACGCAACATTTTCAACATTATTGTAAAACAAGTACCCAATTCCACTCAGCGTAAGTGTAATCAGAAGTGGAGCCATGAACAGTGCACCAAAAAAGTGCCATCTCCAAAAACGATTGTATGTACCTTTTTTCATTGTGTCCCCTCCTCATCTAGTTAGTTATCATTTTATAGCTAACGCAATCGATCTCGTTTTGGATCACTATATCTCCAACATTATGGGCATTTTTAAAGAATGAAGTGAACGAAAGCGTTATCAATTGCATATAAGCTTTTGTAAGTAAACCATGAAGATATGAACTATGAATGAATTAGAGATCATTTTTTCATTTTCTACTATTCAGTACCAAGGACTCCATTATTAATAGTAAGCAGATTCTTTTTCTAATTTGAATACTTTTCAAAACAAGAGGTAGAAAGTAAAGAGGTTATTTAAAAGGAGTGAAGTTGGATGAAAAACGTATTTGGATGGAGAGAAACTGGATTTCTTGGATTTGAAACTATAAAAGAATTATGGAAGCAGGGGTATGAAGTTTCTACGATTGCGCGCAATCCTGAAATGATGGAGCATCACTTTAAATTACATATTTTAAATTAGAATCCAATAGCGCCATATACGTTATGTTTTCTCTTATTATTTTTTAAAAATATGTTTCATAACTGTGCATTTCTTAATAAAAAAGACATCCGAACAATCGAATGTCTTTCTAAAATGTTTACTTAACTTCCTCTATATCCCCATCAGGATAAATCATATAATTCTTTAATTCCATTCCTGATCCTAAAATAGCCGCATCGTGTTCTTCTTTGCTGACATATTCTTTCACATCCACAAATAAGATCCCATTTAGATTATTTATAACAGTTGTAGTATTATCGTTGAAATTTATAATGAAATGAACCTCGCCATCTTTCATATATAAATCCTTGTATGACAGTACATATTCTTCAATATCAACGTTGTCAGCGATAGTCACTTTTCTCCAATTACCAGTCTTATCATTTCTAACATCACCTGGCTTTTGTTTTGTGATTTTCTTAAAATCTTTATTACTTTTGCCTATGATATTGTCTTTATTTTTTACTTCATCCCATTCACTTTCGGCATTATCTGCTTCCACCTCTTCTACAGGTGCTTCTTCATTAGGTGTCGTATCATCGTTCACCTGAACATCTTCTGGCATTTTTTCAAGTTCCTCTTTCACATCTTCAGTCCCGCACGCAGCTAACAATCCCGCTACCAACATAAGTGTTACTAGTTTTTTCAAACCAATCTCCTCCTACTGGGCATTGTACCCAATTCATTTAATAATGCAAGTGGACTATTCATCATTAACAATATCTATCACTTTAATCATTTGGCAACACGGCCTTTTATGTCTAGTGATATTCAATGTACAGACGGCAGATTTCATGAAACGTTTCAAATTACTTAAAATCATTTATACAAACTTAAAAGACGTGTCCTCCCAACCTTTTAATGGTCAACAGTAGACGTCTTTTAATTTACATTACATCTTGACGCGTGTTATTGCAGTTCTAATTCCGCTATCATCACTTGAACACGCTCTAACGATAACCCCGTTGTTTCAGCCACGATTTCTACATCTAGTTTCTTCAATAGAAGATTACGTGCTATATGTTCTTTTTCGCCTGTTTTACCCTTTTCTATCCCTTCCTCCCTAGCCTTCTCTTCTCTCCACTTCGCCTCATTCACTGCTGCTTCCTGATCTAGAACTTGTTTTAAGCGCACTTCATATGCGAGTCGTCCATCCGAATCCAGACTCATTTCATTCCAACTTGTAAATGCATTTTGCAAATGTTGGTCAGTCATTGCAATCGCCTCCAGTTCTTTGTAAATATCTTCATAAATAGGTTGTTTTCGTTGGTCTACGATACTCAATAGAAGCAAATAGCGAGCCATACATCATTCTAAAGTACTGTGATAGAGTAAGAAACAGCTTACTATTTAGGTAAATACGGACTAATATAAATAGCGAATTCTTGTAATCGATCCTCATACTCCGGATTAATCCGTTTCGTGTATTTCATAATGGCGCGCGTCAGTAGTGCTCTAGTCTCAGCAAAGTTGTACTCGTCCTCATTTTGATTATAAATGGACTTGACTGGTTTGATCGTGAAAAAGTCATCCATTGTGCCGTTGCTATTTAACTCCATATAATTATGGGCATCGACTGACAACACGCTGTATACACGTGCTAGAAGATCTTGATCTCCATCGTTTTCATCCGCCACTACCTTTGCTAACTGGTTGATGCTGCGAGGTCCATTATGAAGCGCGTGCCACTTAGGTATAAATCTCCTTTTGTCACGTTGTTGCAATTCATTATATTGAGTCACTACTTCCTTTAACTCGTCTTTCATTAGTTCCATTTGATGTTGTTGAATGGTCAAAGGGCAAATTAACGGACGAATTGTTTTGACGTTTGATTGATCTCTTGTGTAGTGTCTGTAAATGATAGTAGATTCCTTTCAATTATATAGTTTCATATAAAAGGGCGTGTCCTCTAGGTTAGTAAGTTACCTAGAGGACACGCTTTTACATTTTTGAGACGTAGGTCGGACCGTTTCGATAGGATATATGTATCGATACTCTCGATCGATGGTTTTTACTAGATTACTCTTTGACTTCACCCACTTGGAAATATTGATTCTTAAAAATATTTACCAAGTTCAAGTGATAATGATACACTTATACTCAAGCGATATATTGATTCTACTGGAGGTAGATTCCATGAACTGGGTTGAGATTCTTTCATTAAATGTAGGGAAACCAAAAGAAATGGATTTTGGAAAAAAGTCTGTTTCGACTGGTATTTTTAAAGTGCCAATTTCTCAAGCAGTCTTTTTATCCTCTATGAACTTTACCGGTGACGGTCAAGGTGATCTCGTTCATCACGGCGGTGTTCATAAAGCGGTTTGTGTGTATCCACATGAACATTATTCTCATTGGGAACGCGTCTTAGAGAGAACGCTTTCGTATGGTGCGTTTGGTGAAAACCTTACCCTAACAGGGATGACGGAAGAAGACGTATGTATCGGTGACTCTTTTCAGCTCGGTGAAGCGATTGTTCAAGTGAGTCAGCCTCGCCAGCCTTGTTTTAAGTTGGCGCTTGTCTATGAACGAAAAGATTTACCGCTTCTTGTACAAGATACAGGTTTTACAGGCTTTTATTTCCGCGTGTTGCGTGAAGGGTTGGTTTCGCCTATGGATACATTAATTCCGTTAACACGCCAAGTACATGCTATTTCAGTATCGGAGGCGAATCGGCTGATGCATCATGATAAACAGGACTTGGAAGGTGTGCGTCGGTTGCTGGAAGTTGAAGAACTGTCTCCGAGCTGGCGCAAGACGTTTGAAAAGCGGGTGGCGGGTCAGGATGTAGATACTAGCGAACGGATTTCTGGTGAAAAGTGAAGTGGGTATTGGATCCACATGTAGTAGACTATAGTTTATTTCACGAGAAGAGGTATAGGATATGGAAAATGATAAAATACGAACTATGACTACGTGGTTCAGAAACTGGTTTTTGGATAATAAAGTAGTCGCGATATTATTGATTTCCCTATTAATTTTATTGAACTTCCTAGTCTTTTCTAAAGTTATGTACATGTTTCATTTTGTAAAAGAGTTTCTCAGTGTAGTGGCATTACCTATCATCATGGCGGGAATTCTATTTTATCTATTGAATCCATTGATCGATATGCTGGAAAGAAAGAAAATTAAGCGGATTTGGGGGATCGCACTAGTCTTCGTGGTCATTAGTGGTTTAGTCGCATGGGGTATTATCATACTGATTCCGACTATACGCGAACAAGCGACTAGCCTCATTCAAAACTGGCCAGAATATTGGAATAAATTAGTAGAGCAATTCGATAGCTTGTTGAGTAGTAGTATGTTTTCTCAACTACAAGGAAAGTTGGACGATATCGATCAAAACATTATCAAGTCGATAACAGAACAAACGAATGGCTTCATGGACTCTGCTTTCTCGGGGATTGGCAGCGTACTCGGAACGGTTACCAATGTGGTCATCGCATTGCTGACGATGCCGGTCCTTTTATTCTTTTTATTAAAAGACGGACGCGATTTGCCGTATCATATGATGAAACTTTTGCCGACGAAGATGCGTGCCAATACGTATAAAGTATTGAAAGAAATCAATATGCAAATTAGCCAATACATCAGAGGTCAATTATTAGTAGCATTTTTTGTAGGATTGATGTTCTGGATTGGTTTGGCGATTGCGGGCCTTGAATATGCCGCTTTACTTGCGATATTAGCCGGAGTCCTAAACTTGGTTCCGTATTTAGGGTCGTTCCTGGCAATTATCCCGATTGTCATCATTGCGTTAGTTTCTTCGCCTTTCATGCTTGTTAAAGTAATCATTGTGTTCGCAGTTGAACAAGCACTTGAAGGTAGATTGATCCAACCGTTGATTTTGGGTAGTAATTTGAAAATACACCCTGTCACTATTATTATCGTGTTGTTGACGGCTGGAAAATTATTCGGTGTACCCGGTGTTATTTTAGGTATTCCCGCTTACGCTGTCATCAAAGTACTTGTAGAACATATTTTCAAGTGGTATAAATCCTATTCAGGTCTTTATGCAGAGGCATATAACCCTGCGCCTAAACCGAACGTTCCCATTGAAAAAAGGAAAGTGAAGAAGCGTAAAAAGTTTAATTTTTGGAAAAAACGTTAGACTTTGCTGTTGATAAAAAAGTACAAGCCCGAAATGAGATAGCTCCTCATTCCGAAGTCAATAGGGTGTTAAATAAAAAGAGCGTATCTTCTAGGTTAGTACATTACCTAGAAGATACGCTCTAAAAGTATTGAATTCATAAAGATGATTTGCATAATAAATTGGAAAAACTCCCACTTCTTCGAACATCGTTCATTTCCCCTTGCAAAGCGCCCATAATCCTAGAACGCCACCAACAACCACAGTTAACGCAGTTAGTTTCTTCCTATCCAGAGTAGACTCAAACTTCACCTGGTCTGGTGTGATGACATATACGCCAATGGGTTTAATAGTAAAAGCACCGCCTCCACCTTCCCCTCCGCTACCGTCACCACCCCCACCTACTGCATATTTAACTTTCGCCACAGGGACTACCTTTTGCAAACCAAGTTCGATCGGTTCCCCGTATATGAAGGACACGTCTTTTTGGTTGGCAAATTTATTAAAAATCGTATTAATGGGTGTTTCACTATACTCTTTCTTCCCAGCATACTCGTTCGGTTGAGCTTGTCCATTATTCATGAGTATCCCCCCTCTCTTTACTCATTCGCCTTTTTCGGTCAATCACCTTCTATAAGACCCTTACTGGTGACTTATTTCATTTTAATTAAACCTTCTTTTAGGTGGATGAAATACAGTTTACATAACACTTTAAAGTGTTATATGAATCGGAGGTATCCATGATGAATTCACAAGAGAAATTAGAAGAAATCCATAAAATCGTTGTACTTCATGCGCCGCTTGAAAAAGTTTGGCAGGCGGTTTCTACATCAGAGGGCATGGCAGCGTGGTGGATGCCCAATTCACTTAAACCAATAGTAGGTCATGAATTTGTACTTCATACAGAGCAATTCGGGGATTCTCCTTGTAAAGTAACAGAACTTCAACCACCTACTCGTTTAGGCTTTAATTGGGGTAAAGATTGGCATGTTTTAATTGAATTGAAAAAATTGAGCGTAGAGGAAACAGAGCTTACGTTAATACATTCTGGTTGGGATGCACATAAAGTAACTGAATTTGAACAACCTCACACAGTCGTTCGTGGATTTATGGAGAGCGGTTGGGAACGTATAGTAAAAGAGAAACTTCCGGCTATTTTGAAGGCTTAAAAGTGGTGAACCCATCTAAGCCAGATGTTTACCAAGCGATTTCTGATCCAACTCGTCGTAGTCTGTTAAAATTGCTTGCCGAAAAAGAATTATCCATCACTGATATTGTGGAGTTTTATCCGATAAGCCGAACAGCAATAAATAAGCATCTTCATATTCTTTTTAATGCGGGCCTCGTCAGACGTCAGAAGGTGGGACGGGAAACTCGCTATAAGCTTACTTCTGAACCACTAATTGAACTAAAGGACTGGCTTAGTTTCTTTGAACAGTATTGGGATAAAAACTTGCTCGCTCTTAAAGAATATGTAGAGAAAAATAATGATTAGCTAGTAGTGGAACCGAGTATAGGAAATGTAAATTCCTCGGTTCCTTTTACATGATTCGGTTACGACTTTGTCATTATTTAATTACTAGCCTTAACTCATCTGTCATTTGCTCAACTAATTCTGGTCTTCCATGAAATTGAGCAGGTGTATTTTGGAAGAGCTCAACTTTCCAATTGCCGTCTTTGTGAACAGTAACTAGAGTTTGTAGTGCATTTGCTGTGGGCTCAATATCTGTTTTCCCAGGTGGAATCATCCCGGCAATGGCTTGTACGATTGCGGCATCCTTTCCGATTACACGAACGTCTTTCACTTTCGTCACAAAAGGCGCAGTGGGATGGTTTTCAAAGATTGACGTAAGATGCGATAAAATTTCCTGTCGTCCAACCATTTTACTTCCATCAAAACCAATTTGAATGCCTTGTTCTGTAAATAGTTCAGCCATTCCTTTTGCATCACGGTTGTTCCATGCGTCTATTAATTTTCCATAAAGACTAGTCATTCGATCTTCGTTAGAAATATTCATGCACTGTTCCCCTTTTTTCATATATATTATTTCCCTTACTTCGTCTCTTGTATAACGGGTAGCCACTACGTACTTCACTAATTGGTATGTGATTTCGATTTGATAATAGTTTCACTAATAAACCCCATTATGATGCCGACACCGATCGGAAGTAGTGAAATTTCAGTATGCGAAAGTGAGAAATTAAAGATAAGAATATCTATATTCCCTATAAAGCCTATTACATATAGTACTATCATCGTTCCAAATGAAACGAGTAACGGAATCCAAAAGGACTTATTCACAACTCCACCTCCCGATCTAGTAGATTGTCAGTGATGTATTTATTATGAAAACTAGTATTCTAATCTACTTGTTCTTTCACGTTGTACACATATGGCTCCTTAAATGCGATCTTCTCTAGACATTTCTTACGATAAAGTATATCATTTTTCCGCTAAATTATCTAACTACTCTGTCTTTCATTTTATTGAACACAGATCAAAACCGTCAATAGAATAGCTTGTATTTGAAAATAAAAAACATCTATATAAGTCACAAATGGAGAGGCTTGCGTGATCTCATTTGTTTCCTATACAGATGCTACTCTACATATTAATTTGAATAGAAAGAGCTATTCCTTTTCATCAATAAGGGTCTGCTTCATGGCCTTTGTCCACTGCATCTTTCACAGCCGATTTAGAATCGGGCGTTCCTTGTCCGAATTTTGATTGACCCGCGTCACGGCCAGGGACGTTAGGTTCTGCCGCCATCCCTTCGAACTCTTTCATTTTCTGTTCAATACCTGCTTGTACAAGACGTCCGTATTCAAAATCCGCTTGTGTGAAGTGATCGATCATCGCTTCTTGAATACGTACATCACACGCTGCGAGCGCATCGGAGAGGTTATTAATTAATTCCTCTCGTTCCCATTCTTCAAACTGCCGGAACGTCTCGCCTGCTTGTCCATAATTATTCGGTCGGTCAATCGGTGCGCTCATCGCTGCTGCATTATACGTAGGTCGATGCGGTGGTCGATTTTCTCCTGTTGCTTCCTGAAATCCACCGAGCATGGATGGCTCATAATTAATATGTGGATTGTCTCCTGACTCGCGATGATCTCGATGATCCATTTGACCACGATGTTGGTTTGTTCGAACTTCTTTTTTGGGTGCATTTACAGGCAACTGGAGATAGTTCGTGCCGATACGATGACGCTGTGTATCGGAGTACGAGAATGTACGACCTTGAAGCATTTTATCGTCGGAAAAATCCATTCCGTCTACAAGTACACCGGTCCCGAAAGCGGCTTGCTCGATGTCCATATGAAAATCATCAGGGTTGCGGTCTAATACCATCTTCCCTACAGGCAACCAAGGAAATTGTTCTTCTGGCCAAAGTTTTGTATTATCAAGCGGATCAAAATCAAGTTCTGGATGGTACCCATCTTCCATAATTTGCACAAAAAGTTCCCATTCAGGATACTCTTTACGTTCGATTGCCTCAGATAAATCTTGCGTCGCATGTGCAACATTTTTCGCCTGAACGGCGTCGGCATCTTCTTGAGTTAAATTACGAATGCCTTGTTTTGGCTCCCAATGATACTTCACTAGAACTGCTTCACCTTTGTCATTGACCCACTTATATGTATTCACACCTGAGCCTTGCATGTGACGATACGTGGCGGGAATGCCCCATGGTGAAAACAAAAACGTGATCATATGGATAGATTCTGGTGATCGAGAGACAAAATCAAACATGCGTTGTGGATGCGGTATATTAGAAGCTGGATCGGCTTTGAATGCGTGAATCATATCAGGAAACTTCATCGCATCTCGAATAAAAAAGATCTTTAGATTGTTTCCTACCAAGTCCCAGTTGCCATCTTCTGTATACATCTTCACCGCAAACCCTCGTGGATCCCGTGCAGTTTCGGGCGAATCTTTAGCGCCTGCTACAGTAGAGAAACGGGCGACTAAAGGCGTTCTCTTCCCAGCACCCGAAAACACTTTGGCACGGGTGTACTTTTCAACTGGCTCGTTCCCTGCTTTGCCATATGTTTCAAAATATCCAAACGCACCCGAACCTCTCGCATGGACCACTCGTTCAGGTATTTCCTCACGATCAAAATGAGAAATTTTTTCGATAAAATGATAATTCTCGAGTGTAGCGGGACCACGGTCGCCAATTGTCCTGATATTTTGATTATCCTGTACTGGATGCCCTTGGCGTGTCGTAAGTATTTCTCGCTCTTCCATTTGACTGTCATTTTGTTTATGTTGTTTCTTTTCCACTGTATTCCTCCTCGACAAAGTGCTTTCTAATTCTACCGACAGTATGAACCGAACAGGAATAAGATAAACATCTACACTTCACTTCGAGAGAATCGGTACAATTCGCACGCAACGCTTCCAGAAAACTGCTTTTTGCATATATATATTAAATGCTTCCACGTTTCCCGGGAAATCTCAGAAGGACGGATTGAGCAGGGATAGGAAAATAGATAACTGTTCGGAGAGCTGGTGCCTTTTGTGAAACTATGAATGAAGCTTTTCTACCGTTGTTATACGTCTACCATTTCTAGAAATTGCAGCGTTCGTTCATTTGTGGAGTGATTGAAGAATGTCTCTGGATCAGAATCTTCAATGATGACTCCTTCGTCTAGCATAATGACTCGGTCTGCAACGTTTTTCGCGAACTTCATTTCGTGTGTCACGACGATCATCGTCATCCCTTCCTCTGCTAGGTTTTGCATGACTTGCAATACTTCCCCAACGAGTTCGGGGTCTAAAGCAGAAGTCGGTTCGTCGAATAACAAGACTTTCGGTTCCATGGCAAGTGCTCGGGCAATCGCCACACGTTGTTTTTGACCACCGGATAATTTATTAGGATAGACTGTCGCTTTTTCGGACAGCCCTACCTTTTTTAATATCTCGTGTGCCATCTTTTCCACTTCTACTTTGTTTAATTTTTTGACCATCAGAGGTGCTTCCATGACATTCTCTAATACGGTTTTATGCGGGAATAAATTGAAGTGTTGAAACACCATCCCGACTTCCGCACGGATCTTCGCCAAATTGTCTTTCTTCTGATTGACTTGCTTTCCATCAATTGTAATAACGCCTTCATTCGTTAATTCTAAAAAGTTTAAACAGCGTAAAAAAGTACTCTTGCCTGAACCACTGACCCCTATGAGCACCACTACTTCTCCACGGTGTACTTCCATGTCGATACCTTTTAACACGTTCAAATCTCCAAATGACTTATGAATATTTTCTGCTTTAATCATCGGATCTGCCCCCATTATTTATCCACATCCAATTTGTTCTCATACCATTTTAATAGAGCGCTGAAAATTAGGACGAGAATTAGATAATAAAGACCAACTACGAGAAACGTTTCAAATTGTTTAAAGTTAGAGGCGGCGACGCGATTGGCCAAACCGAATAATTCAGATACACCAATAACATAGACTAGAGACGAATCTTTCAATGTAATGATGAATTGGTTTCCAAGCGGTGGAATAGCACGTCGTAAAGCTTGTGGAAAGACGATCCGTCTCATCGTTAATGAACTATTCATACCTAGTGCAAGACTCGCTTCACGTTGACCTTTATCAATTCCTTGAATAGATCCGCGGAAGATTTCCGCAATATACGCACCATTATGGACACCTAGTGCAATCGCACCTGCCCAAAAGTTATCTAATACGATAATTGATGTGATCCCAAAGTATAGAAACATAATTTGAACAATTAACGGAGTTCCACGAATGAGCGTTATATAAATATTCGCGATCGTCTGCAGTATTTTGGAGTTTGAAATCTTCATCAGTGCGAAAATAACACCTAAAACCATCCCAATTACAACTGCAATCGCTGTGATTTCGATCGTTAATAGACCCGCTTGTAAAAATCCTTTGTACGTATTTTTGAATACGTCAACAAACGTTAGTATAAACTCAGGCACCGGCACACCAACTTTCTAAGAAATAGGTGGAGATTGTAGTTATTCCAATAACTCGACACCTTCTAAATCAATATCTAGTAAATTACGACCGAACCATTTATCTGAGATTTCCTCGTACGTCCCGTCATCAATCATCTCTTGTAATGCCTCATCAAGTGCTTTTGTTAATTCTGGATTTTCTTTATTTACCGCAATGGAAGGTTGTTCTACCCACATCGGCTTGTCGATCTCTTTGATTTCAAATCCATTGTCGATCGCTTCATAACCGACGATGTCCGCAGTAATTACTGCATCTAAACGACCTTTAACAGTTAAATCTTTTAACGCTACTACATCACTGCTGTAATACTGGACATCATCCGATAATTCTTTAGCGGGTTCTTCATATGTGGACTGAGCTACTACACCGATTTTCTTTCCATCTAAATCTTCTGGAGATGTAATTTCGTCGTTATCCTTCGCAACGAAAATCATGCCTCCTGAATAATAATAGGGCTCAGTGAAGTCCGCTTGTTCTGCACGTTCTTTTGTATAAGCCATAGAGCCAATAATTGCGTCAAACTTATTTCCAACTAGACCTTGTAAAATTGTTTCAAATGGATTCGTTACGGGATTGGCTTCAAGTCCCATTTTCTCAGCAAGTGCATTTCCGATTTCTATATCAAAGCCTGTAAGTTTACCGTCTTCTTCAAAACTAAATGGTTTGTACACGCCACTTGCAGCGAATGTAAATTTACCTTCATTTACTAATTTATAGCCTTGATCTTCAGTAGTATCAGATGTTTTCTCTTCGTCGGTACCACACGCAGCAAGCACTAACACAGATGCTGCTAGTAATAGAATTATCATTTTGATTTTTTTCATTTTCCCAAACTCCCTTTTTAGTTAGCACTATCGCTAATTTTTACTTATCATTAGTAATTTCTTTTTCAGTGATTTTCAATTACGGACGTGCTTTCTGTTTTCGAAGTACTAGTATGGATTTCTTTCGTGGATAAATCTTTATTTCGATAACTTGAAAACGCTTACAATTGATGAATGCGGTACTTCATACAATTAATATATCTAGCCTCCTGTTCATCATGATTCATTGCATACTAAACTCATCATAGAATCGAAGTAGATTTTGAATCTATATCACACTATCCTCACTTTCTAACTAGTAAGTTATTTACTATTAAACCATGATACCATAGAAAAGTGAACGATTAATTTTATATTCGCATAATCTTTTTATCCAACACAATAAATATAATCTTTCTATTTTCACTACGTTACGACTATGTAACTGAATATCATGTAAAAGCTATACAGTGAAAATTTTGCTTTATATATCCTCCAAAATACATTTATTCGTTCACGCTTTTCTTATTCTCTTTCTTCAGGCCTTTGATATTTTTCTTAATTTTTTTACTCTCTATTTTCTTTTCCTTTTTCTCTTTTCTATCTAGTGCGGACTTTTCCATTTCATCATCCAATGAATCCGTATCGTTTATAGCGTTTTCACCAAACCAATCCATTACTTTATTTTTTGCGAGCTGTTTTGTATTTGCATCAATATACGTAGCGACGACGAGTAAAGCTCCCACTACAATTGCCAAATCATCGGTATATCCTACGATTGGCGTGAAGTCTGGTATAAAATCTAACGGTAAAATGAAGTATCCTAGGGCACCTAATATAGTAGACTTTACTTTCTTCGGTACTGTCGGCTTTTTAAATGTATAGAACAGTAATAGAGCCCCATACGTTAACTTAACTCCTGCTTGTTTACCAAACTTCAGAATTTTGTCCCAAAACTTTTCCTCGGAGAAATGCTTAGAATAGTCATCATTGTGTTTTACCAAGATATTACCTACTTTCTTTTTTTTCTGAGTTTGAGTGTCTTATTATTTTCATTTATGAACTCTACGACTCGAAACGTTGGTTTGGTCATATGTATACCCTTCATTCCCGCTATTCTAACCATGGTATTTTATTAGTAAAGGCTCTTGATTTGCTTCTGAAAATTTTTCGTTTTTTAAAATAAAGATGTGTAATTAACTAGCCGTAACTAGTTCTCTCACAACAATCCACCGCATTCTTTATGCTATGATACGTATACTACATAGCGATTTACGGAGGATTCCACATGAAAAAAGTTGCAATTATTCAAGATTTATCTTCATTCGGTAGATGTTCACTCACTGCCGCGATTCCTGTTCTTTCCGTGATGGGCGTGCAAGCGTGTCCATTACCTACAGCGGTTTTGTCTGCACAAACAGAATATCCGAGCTATTACTGCCATGATCTTACGAACGTCATGCCGCGCTATACGGAGGAATGGAAGAAGCTCAACGTTTCGTTTGACGGTATTCATACCGGCTATATTACGGGCAAAGAGCAAATTCACCATATCCTCACGTTTCTCGATAGCTTTTATACTGACCACACGCTTCTACTCGTGGATCCGGTGCTGGGTGACAATGGAAAAGCGTATGATAATTTTGACGAAGAACTTCTTGAACAAATGAAAGTTCTTGTCGCGCGGGCGGATATTATTACGCCGAACATTACGGAATGCTGTTTGCTGACCGGTTATAGCTATGACGTATTGCATAGTTGCGTGGATGAACAGGATTACTTGAAGATCGTCGAAGATGCAGGTAGACAACTACAACAGACAACTGGCGCTGAAATTATCATTACAGGCATTCAGCCTCCTAGCCGGCAACATTCTATCGGCAATATGTACATTAACGAGACAGACACTCTTTTTAATACGGTGCCGTACAATGGCAAAAGTTATTCAGGCACAGGTGATTTATTTGCATCAGTATTGATGGGTAGCCGACTTCGTGATGTAAGTATGGAACAAGCGATCACGCTCGCAAAGGAATTTTTGCTCACTGTCATTGAGGATACTGCTTTAGAAAATACACCGTTAGAGGCGGGAGTAAATTTCGAGAAATATTTGCGAATGTTATTGTGAGACCTACATACTAAAAAAGCACCGAACCACGAAACAACGTCGTGGTTCTGGTGCTTTTTTATGAACTTCATAGTTTCATTTTCATTAGCATACAGAATCATTGGATTTCGGTACCGTAAGCCCGAACAGAGGCCGGAGATATAATGCTAAGAACGTTCCAGCAAGTGCGAGAATCCCCCAAATATATCCGTGTAAACTAAATGATGCGATGCCGCCGAAGTAGGCACCAATATTACAGCCGAATGCCAGACGTGCGCCATATCCCATCATCAAACCACCAATGACAGAAGCTGCAAAATTACCAGTTGTTACGCGTGTGAATTTGAATAAACCACCAGCTGCTGAAGCGACGAATGCTCCGATTATAACCCCAAAGTTCAGTACCGTTGTGGAATCAGTGAAAATAGATGCTTCTAGCGCGGATGCGTTGGCTCCTTGCCAATACCCCCAACTCGCTACATCAAAGCCTATGACAGAGGCTATTTTGGATCCCCATAACGCGAAAGCAGAAGTAATGCCCCAAGGCGTACCACGCGTCATGAGTGTTAATGCATTTAAAACCGCTAATACAATCGCAGCTGCAAACAAAGGCCAAGATCCGCGAAAAATTCGTTTCCAACCTCTTTCAGTAGGAAGTGCTGCCATTTTAGGCGCTTTCTTCTTTTTCTCAATCAGTAAAGTAATCCAAGCAATGAATCCAAATAGCGCAATGGATACGAGCCAAGCGCCACCATAGCCTAAACCAGTGGAAGTAGCCAATGAAACTGGAGCGAATGCAGGCATTTCTTCCGTCCAGAATGGTAAGTGGTACGCGCCAACTGTAGTGCCGACAATGAAAAATGCTAGTGTTACGAACATAACAGTACGTCCGCCACCTATAGCATACAGAGTACCGGAAGCACAACCACCACCAAGCTGCATGCCGATTCCAAAGACAAAAGCACCTACGATGAGACTAACGCCCACAGGCGAAACATAGCCGGCTACCGGGCCGCCAAAAAATGTAGTGCCATAAGCTAAAATCGGTGCGAATAACGTGACCGCTATTGCCAGCATCAGCATATGCGATCTCATTGCCTGGCCGTTTCCGACTGACGCCATGCGTCGAAATGCTGACGTAAAGCCAAAGCGTGCATGGAACAAAGTGAAGCCAAGCAATAACCCAATGCCAAGAAGCATCGATTGAGAGATATGCTGAGTGGCTAGCAAATAAGCGAATAATACGACCCCCACAAGGACACCACCCGCAATTAGTAATTTTTGCGGAGGGTTTAATAGAAGATCATCTCGTTCAACAGGACCTTTTACGTCGTTGACCGGTTGTACTCTTATCGTAGTCATTATATAACACCCTTTCCCTATTAATTTACTAGGTATACTAATTCATATTAGTATTATATGTTTTTAAAGTCAACTTGTTAAGCTTTTAGCGATTTTTATATAGATTCGCAGTAAACCGCATAAAAAAATCCTCAACCCTATTACAAGGATTAAGGATTCTTCCGTTATTTAATTTCTTCCACGTCTTCTCGCGGTGTAGCACGGTACACAATAAACGACAGCACAACCGCCACAAGCGACATGGCAAACGCGATAAAGTACACCAATTCCACTCCAGCAACGAGTGCCAAGTCAGCAGTTAATGCGTCTTCAGGTGTCGTAGATTTCTTTAGAAAGTGTAATTGTCTAGCATTCATAATACTAATGAACACCGACACGCCAATAGCTCCAGCAACAGGTTGCAGCGTCGACATCACTGCTGTACCATGCGGATATAATCGTTTCGGCAACTGATTCAATCCATTCGTCTCTGCTGGCATCATAATTGCGGAGACACTGAGCATAAGCAAGATATAGCTCGTGACGACAACCCAAATCGGTGTATCGAGTGTCAATCGGCTCATCATGAACATCGTTCCACTAAGCACAAGCGTCGCAGGTATCATCAACACACGCGGTCCGAATTTATCGAATAATGACCCCATGAATGGTGACATTATACCATTTAAAATACTGCCCGGCAGTAGGATCAAACCTGCTGTCGCTGCGCTCAGTGCGAGTGGTCCTTGCATATAGATGGGCAAGATGATTTCAGAAGCGAACATCGCCATAATAATAATCAAGAACAAGAACACCGCGTGCGTGAACATCGGATAACGGAATACACGCATATCCATGACGGGCTCTTTCAACTTGAGCTGTCTTATAGCGAAAAGTGCAATTCCGATTACACCGACTCCGATCAACAGCAAAACGCGAGGGTTCGCAAATCCATCTGCACTTTCACCAACCGAACTGAATCCATAAACGAGTGATCCGAAACCAATTGATGAATACACCAATGAAATATAATCAATTTTCGGTTTTGTAACTTCCGTAATATTGATCAAATATTTGTAGCCGAATCCGATTGAAAATAATGCGAATGGAATGACGAGGATGAATAAATAACGCCATCCGAGATATTCCACGATCACACCTGATAACGTGGGACCAATCGCTGGTGCGAACATAATGACGAGTCCGATGATTCCCATAATCTTACCGCGTCTATGCGGTGGATAAATGAGCAAGAAAACGTTAAAGATGATAGGCATCAATAAACCTGTTCCGACAGCCTGAATGAGTCGCCCCGTTAATAGAATCGGAAATGTCGGAGCACTCGCCGCCACGATCGTTCCAATCGTGAAGACGGTCATTGTACCGAGGAATAATTGCCTCGTCGTAAACCATTGTAAAAGTAAAGCCGAGATCGGGATAACGACTGCCATGACAAGCATGAAGCCTGTTGCCATCCATTGCACAGTCGGTAACGTAATGGAAAATTGTTCCATCAGTGTGATCAGTGCGATGTTCAATAGTGTTTCATTCAAAATGGCGAAAAAGGCACCGATAATGAGTGCCAACATGATGGGCAGTACTTTCATATTCGGGTTATCCGCCAAGTATTCGTATTTCTGTTCTTCCATCTGAAAACCTCTTTCGTTGATCTCGTGAATTCGGCAATATAGTTACCGTTCATTTACTCTTATCATGCTTTTTTATAGGCGATGTGTCAATCTTTCTGAATCCAAAATGGCGATCTTTTTTCCATAGATTTATTATCTCTTTTACGCATGCTATCTAGCCTAAATACTCTCCTCCACTAAAATCCAATACAGGTGATTGAGGTACGCGCCTTTGCATGTTTTCTACAGGAATAGCTGGTTGTTCATTCAAATAATTTTCAAAGTTCGTCGGGTTAAATAACGTCGAAGGACGTAAGTACGCTCGGAATTCGGGATGGGTATTCCACTGCGACACTTTGAGATCAATGACTTGTACAAAATCCTGTTGTGTATAGCCTTCTTTCACTCTTGCGCGAATAAATTTCTTTGTTGCTGCAGATGTTGCTTTAAATTGCTTACCGGTTTTCTCGTTCAGATAAGCAATGACGAAAAGCGTAACGTCGAGAGGCTTCTCGACAAGATCATTATTCTTTATTTTTTTAAGTTCTTTAAGTTCTTTGGTTATAGGCCGTACCAGAGTGGTACAGTCCTTCGTTTCACTTTGGTACGACACAGCGTTTCGAAGTGAAACGTCCGGTGTATCAGATTGAAACGTCGCATCGTCTTCTTTTTCGTTTGGTGATGTATCAGGTTGAGACATCGCATGAGGTATGTCTAGTTCACTTTTTGCTGGCATGGCTTCTTCAAACGACGTGTCATCTTGAATAGACAAAACAGGTAGTTTAGTATAATCAATCCGATACCATTTCGTCTTATCAATTTTCATTTTGTTATATTCTGAAGTCGAAATGAGGTATCCTTGCTTTTCCAAATTATAAATCGTGCGTTTGATCGTCATACATGACAAAAATGAAAATTCCTCCTGCCATTGATCAACTGTTTTATACACCCACTGATATTCGTCGCGCACATTTTTTGAAATAAGTGAACGGAAATGCAATTGCTGCAGAAATAACGCTTCATTTAACCCGACTAAATGCACAAGTGACGGTAGTAATTGTAATGGCTGTTCATTGATTAATAACTTCATACTGAATTCCTCCTAAAATGTCTGTAAGTGATAGCAATTCACCACTTCACTTACTATATAGAGGACTTTTTGCGTAAGGATACTCCTTATTAAACTATTTTTTTCTAGCTACAAAACTGTACGAAAAAAGAGCGGAAGCATAGGGCCTCCACTCACCTGTAATACATATTAGTTGATAGTCACTACTTCCTCGCTCGCTGGTTGAAGCAAATATACCGCATTCGACTTGCATACTTCGTAATCCACGAGATACATCTTTTCTCCGAAGTTCAGTCGCTTCGAATAAATATAGCCGGACTTCTCCAGTTTTCGTATCGCTCGGATAATCGTAGCCATTGACCAGAAATTCATCACCGAATGCCACTCTTTATACGATCTGCTTACCCACTGCGTTCCTTCTTCGATATCATTTGGACCAAAAGACAGCTCATGGATTTGCTGCAAGAACATCGATTCATTGAGTCCGATCTTCGCCGCTGTGTGTGGATGAAATTGCAGAAATGGTTCATGGATAATTTGCATACTAGTTTCCCCCTACTAACTTGTTGTAAGTGGCAGCTATTTGCCTCTTCACTAGCTATATAGAGAGCTTTCTGAATAAGGATACACCTTTTGAAAATAAAATGTGAAGATACATACAAAAAGAAGCTAGTGCAGGATAGAAATGCCGTCTGTTACACAGTTGACGACCATTTACACACCTTTCACTAACTTCTTTAAAGTAGACACATCGGACCTAAGACGAGTTGATGGATTATAATTCACGTACAGTGATCGGTATCAATCTGCGCTCCAGTTCATCTCGATGTTGTTCATATTGTGCGGGTAACTTCAATTCTTGTCCCATCGTTTCTTCCGACTCATCGTGAGCAAAGCCTGGAGGATCCGTAGCAATTTCGAATAAAATTTCTCCATGCTCTCTAAAGTAAATCGCATTGAAATAGTTTCGATCTTTAACTGCCGTCACGCCATAATCATGATCTGAAACATGTTCTTGCCATTCCAACTGATCTTGGTCATCTATCGCTCTCCATGCAATATGGTGAACGGTTCCGACACCCATTTGTCCTTTACCCGTTGCAGTTGCTTTAAGATCAACAATATTTCCGATATCAGCGGATGAACGGAAACGAATATAGTCTCCCTCTTTTCCAATCAGTTCAAGTCCCATGACGTTTTCCAAAAGTTCAGCTGTTTTAGTCGGTTGTGAAGAATATAAAGTAGCGCCACCGAATCCTTTAATCGCTACTTCAGGTGTCACGCCTCCAAATGTCCATGCATTTTGTTCACCTTCTGCACGCTCCACGATTTCAAGTTGAAGACCATGAGGGTCATTAAACTGTAGGTACTGCTCACCAAATCGTTCTGTCTTCGTTACATCTACGTTAAATTTGGCTAAGCGTTGTTCCCAAAACATTAGTGCTCCAAGAGGAACAACATAAGAAGTTACACCTACTTGGCCATCTCCTATTTTCCCTTGATAGGCATTTGCCCATGGGAAGAACGTGATAATCGAACCTGGCTTGCCACCTTCATTACCGAAATATAAATGGTACGTACCTGGATCATCAAAGTTCACTGTTTTTTTCACTAAACGTAAACCTAGAACGCCTGCATAAAAATCGACGTTTTCTTGGGGATTCCCGACAATAGCTGTTATATGATGGATTCCACTAGTTTTCTTCATCATGTATGTTCACTCCTTAGGTATTATAACATTCAAGTTTAGCATCAATTACATTATTACTAATTCGAGATATCAGATTAAAAATTACAAATTTTGATCATGTAACCCTATTCTTTTTAGTTGTTCAATTAACTCTTGTTTTTCTATTACGCCTAACCCACTAAAAATTTCTTTCATCGCTTTTTTATGTTCTGGGAAGACTTTATTCATCAGTTCCGTTCCTTCAAACGTCAAAGCAGCATGTGTGACCCGACGATCATTCGGACACGGTTTTCTCATTAATAAGTTTTTCTTTTCTAACTGATCAACCACATACGTAATACTACTACTGGCAATTAACACTTTCACACCAATTTTTTGTATCGGTTGATCACCTTTACTGTAAATGAACTCCAAAACCGCGAACTCTGTCGGGTTTAACCCCAAACATTTTATATCTTCAATGACACGCTTTTTGATTGACTCTACAGCTCGAGTTAGAACAATGAATAATTTTAGAGATAATGCCTCTTCCAGTTGATCTTTTGCATTCATACTTATCATCTCACTTAGTTTTACTATATTTTATTCACTCACTAGTGGCTCAAGTAATCCTATTCAATCAGAAAGAGGCGAGTATCGTCTATTCGTTATGCTGGATTCACTTGAAGTTCTACTGTGATTTTAATATCGTCGCCTACTAATACGCCGCCTGTTTCTAGTGCTTGGTTCCAAGTTAAACCATATTCTTTTCTAGAAATTTTGATAGCTGTTTCAAATCCAACTACGTCTACACCCCAAGGATTTTTCCCAGCTCCCGTACGCGCTACGTGAAATGTAGTTTTCTTCGTAACATCTTTAACTGTCAAATCGCCAGTTACATCGTATTCGTCTTCTCCTGTTTTGACAATTTCAGTCGAATCAAATGTGATAGTCGGATATTGTTCTACATTAAAGAAATCAGCTGAACGAAGGTGGTTATCACGATCTTCATTATTTGTATTGATGGTGTTCACATCAATCTTGAAGTCAATCTTCGCATCTGTTAAATTGTCTAGATCTCCAGTAACCGATCCTTCCACTCCAGTGAAGCTACCTCTTACATTGGATACCATCATATGTCTTACTGAAAATCCTACGTTCGTGTGCGCTGCATCTACATTCCATTTTGTCATGTTAAAACTCTCCTCTTTATTTACGTATTAAGACTATTATACAATATAATTGTCTTGAATTCAATATATTTGATTTGGTTGTATCTGAAATCGTTGTATTTAAGTGTAAACACTCTATTACTATGACCCATATAGAAAACTTTATACCTTTAGCTTATTTACGGATTGTATTCAATGCTGTTGTCCAAGGAATTACTTGGTCTAACATTTGGTTTACTGAAGCGGCTTGTACGTCAGCAGCTTTAAGTTCTGTGCCATTTTCAAAGTCTGTAAATAATGAAAGTGCAGGGTGAACACGAACATGCGCCACGGATAATTCGCTCAAAATACCGCGTAAATGTTCTGCTGCACGAGCTCCGCCAACTGAACCGTATGAAACGATACCTGCTGCTTTGTCGTTCCACTCTACGCGAAGGTAGTCTAATGCATTTTTAAGTGAAGCCGAAATAGAGTGATTGTATTCTTGAACGATGAATACGAATCCGTCCTGTTTTGCGATAATTTCTGACCATGCTGCTGCACCTGATGCATCGCCGCCTGCTTCGCCTAGAAGTGGTAATTTATAATCCGCGATATCAATAATCGTGTAATTCGCATCTCCGCGTTTGTCTGCCAATTCTTTTACCCATGCTCCTACTTGTGGACTTACGCGTCCCTCACGTGTGGATCCTAAAATAATACCGATGTTTGATTTTGTCATGGTTATTTCCTCCTCTTGTTTTGTTCCAAATAATTTACTGAAAAAGCTCATTGTTCATTCCAACTCCTTACAAATACTCTTTGTCGAATGTACGTGTGCTACGTACTGTATCGATTGGTCTTACTGATGCTTCAATTTCTTCGCGGTGCGCTTCAAGGAATGGTGGTAATGAAAGAATCTCCCCAACTGTTTCATACGGTTCGTCTCCCATAAAACCAGGACCATCTGTTGCCCATTCAAATAGGATGCCAGGCGCTACTGCTGCATATAAAGATTCAAAGAAGAAGCGATCTACATAGCCTGAAGTTCTAAAACCAGATGATTGCATATGATTTATCCACTCATGCAATACGTTCGTATCTTCCACGCGGAAAGCTGCGTGATGCACTGTACCGAATCCTTGTCGACCTTCAGGTAACGTTTCATTATGTTCCACAATGACTTGCGCGCCATTTCCACCTTCACCGACTTCGAATAAATGGAGTGAACCTTCACTTGCAATCTTTCGCATGAACATTGCGTTTTCCAAAACGCCTTTAAACTTATCAAATTCAGCGATACGAATATGAATAGGTCCTAAACCTGTAATGGCGAACTCCAATGGTACGGGACCATTTTGCCAAGGCGTTCCTGACTCAATACCTTCGTTCAACTCATCGGAAACTAACATATATTGTTGATCATCAAAGTCTACAAATGAAATCGTCTTTTTACCGAAAACTTCTTCGATTCCATTATGTTGTACTTCATATTTTTCAAAGCGTTTCACCCAGTAATCAAGTGCCGCATCTGTCGGTACACGGAATGAAGTTTTATAAATTTCATTCGTTCCATGCGTACCTTTTGGAATACCCGGGAAATCGAAAAATGTCATATCTGTTCCAGGCGAGCCTTTATCGTCTGCGAAGAATAAGTGATAGGTTTGCACATCATCTTGATTGACAGTTTTCTTTACGAGACGCATTCCTAATACATAGGTGAAAAATTCATAATTCTTTTCTGCACTACTCGTAATCGCTGTTACGTGATGAATACCTTTTAAATGATTCATGTACATCCTCCTATATATTAGCTCGTTTTGATATACTATTAATTCAAGATAAATTCGTTTAAAAAAAAGAGATTGTCTTTAAATTAGCGTCAATCGCTTTTGCGATTAATTAACTTATCTCGAATTCAATATAAATATATCATGCGCTCATTTCATTGTCAACACTTTAATTTATAATAATTAATTTGATGTTAGTTCTTCAAACCACTAATCGTTCCATCCATAGACATAGGCGCATTCAAGTCAACAAAGAACAATACAGTCGTAGTGTCTTCATTCGCGACAAAGGATGGCAGAGGATGGATTACATCGGTTACCGCTTCTTGTTTGCCAATTGTGAGATGCTTCATCGTAATCTCTCCATTCATTACATAGAGAAAAGGAGTGAGACCCATATACATTGGAACGTCTACCACTTCACCCGCCCTAGGATGCGCGTCTAGTATGTATACGTGTTGTCGAACATAAAGAGGTGCTTCACTTCCTTTAGGCCCTACCATCACATACCAAGCCTCATTGTCTAACGGTTTGTCATGAAATTGAATTTCCGGAGAAAGGTCCGTCTCATTCGGTCGTACGAAGATTTGAAGCATTTCCACTTCATCTTCTATCACTTTCTCTTCGTGCCAAAATCCTGATCCTGCATTCATCATCATTAATTCCCCCCGTGCAATGGGCGCTTCAAAACCAGCAGAATCACGATGATGCATGACGCCTGAGCTAATGTAACTCAAAATTTCATCGTTGATATGCTGATGCATTTTAATCGTTAACCCTTTTTTCATTAACGCATGATCAATGATCGCTAACGGTCCAAACGCCGTGTCTGTCATTTTATCCCCAAGAATATTACCCGGTTGAATGCGTGTAATCGTGAAAGGCCCTCTAAACGGTACCGCATGATGACCTGCTGCAAGTTTTTGTAACAATCGTAACTCCTCCTTTTTCATCGTATATAATAAAATCGACTACCCAAAAGGAAGTCGATTTTATATTGTCGTACGTGTTGAATACGAATATTTCTATTTATTATTTGACGGGTCCTTTATTTATCGCAGTAAGTGTAGAATTAACAGCAAATATTTTTGCGTTAATATCCGTAATGCCGAAGCTAGCTAATCTCTTTGTGTGCATCTCTACATATTTTTCAGCTGATTCCTTTGTTTCGAAATTATAAATTCCACCGGCTTCTTTTGTTTCAGGGTCTTCTGTCCATATTTTCCAAATGAATCCTTCTTCTTCATTAATGCTCTTGGCTAAGTCAGCAAATCCTTCTGCCATTTCTTCTCCAAACGGTCCATTCATTTTAAAATCGACTTGTACAATGTAGCTCATGGTCATTCTCCTTTTGGTTCAGTAGTTGTGAAATAGATTTCTCCAAGTATTTCTTTTGCTTGATATTGATTTGGTGAAAGTTCATTTTCTACATAAGAAGTTACGTTGGATTGCTCCACATCGTACATCACTTCAATTTCTTTTGAGAAAAGAAGTCTTTCTTGTTCAAGCAAGCTAGAAAGTGCTGGTTGTTGCTTTGGTTGTAGTGTGTCCACGTCTAGCACTTTTTTTAATCCGTCAATGTACGATTCAAGTGGACGACCACCTACAATTTTCAAGCCTTTATTTTCCGCATTGATCATAATTACACTTGGAAAACCTGTAGCGCCTAAACTTCTCGCTTGAGCAAAGTCTTCATTCAATAATTGTTGTCCGATGGGTTGTTCGGCTTCATTGACAATCGCTTCTCCATCAAGGCCAAGTGCATTGACGATTCCAACCATCTCAGCGCGTTTCGAAATATTTTGATTGAATACGAAAAGCTCTTCTCTTGTACGTCGTAAATAGGCAGATGCAAGTGTATCGCCATGATTCTTTTGAATAATTTTAAATACACGAGATGGTGGATACGACGATTGAACTGGATTATCAACCATTAAACTACCATCAATCGGCATTCTTGAATGTTCTCCAACTTCTCTCCAATGCCCCGCCACGTCGGCCGGCTTATAAATACCGTTTCCAGGATCGATCGGACCGTCATGCCATTTTTCCAATAAACCGCCCATCACTGTATGCATGTTGAAATAATGACCATATTGTTCTACAAAACGACGAAGCTCAGGTTCAATCGCCCAACAATGAGAACATATAGGATCCGTCACATAATACAAATTAATCTCTTTTGCTGGCTGGTTAAAATCGATCATTTCCATTTCCTCGCTTCCAGCTTCTCCACATACGCCTGTTTCCATATCACACATCATATTATTGTTGTTTTTCAATGTATTATTCCCCTTTTCTGTAAGATACGGAATCCATGTTTTCTTCCATGCGAATCTATTTTTTCTGATTTCCACCGCTACCGTAAAATTTAATTACGTTTAGCAACCTCTGCTCTACGCGCTAATCGTTTGCCTACAACCAAATTCTATACCATAATGAAAATGATCAACACCAATAGAACCTTGGTTTTGTCGCTTATACAACACATTGAAGACATTGTCGGAAAAGTAGGAGGGAAAACGACATGAATCAGCCGAAGACGGACCCCCGAATTCTACGGACACGTAAATTAATCATGGATACTTTTATGGAACTGTCAGGTAAAAAAGAATTTAAAGATATTACGGTAACCGATATTGCGGCGGAAGCGATGATTAATCGTGCGACGTTTTATTATCACTTTGAGGATATATATGACTTATTGGAAAAGGTATTATCTGAAGTGTTAGTAGTGAATTTGGATTGCAGCAATTATCAAGGTAATGAATTAAATAAGGAAGTGATCACGAGTATTTTTGTCGCGATCACGAACTTCCAAAAATCCTTATCGAATCGTTGTCATAGAGGATATGAAGATACGATTGCACGGAATATTCGAGAACAGCTCGAAATCATTTTTTATAGAATGCTGTTAAAACAACATAAAACAGAAGAAGATGAAGGGTTGAAAATTACCGCTGTCATCTTGAGCTGGGGAATCTATGGAGCTTCTGTAGAATGGAAAAGACAAAGTAACAAGATCACACCAGAAGAATTTATTCGATTAGCCATTCCTCATTTACTTCACAAGCATGACAATTGAATACTGCGTAACATGTACACACTAAAGGAAATATAAACACATATGAATGGATTATTTACAGGGTTTCGTGCTGTCTTAGTCATCTTCTGCGTATTGCTATTGCCATCGATAGCCTTTGCTTCGGACCATGTACCCCACTCCGAGATGTATGACCACCAACTACAGCAATACAGTTTTTCGCAACCAACCGCACTAAAATCTACGGAACTAAGTGAAGGGTTGATGGCTGAGCAAATTGAGCCAATCGAAGATACTAAGTCATTACTCTTTACAGTTTTAGCGTGCCTCGCTGTACTCACAACCGGAATGATGGCTGGCATCGTCTTTGCATACGCCAACTCCGTTATGCCCGGTCTGCGTAAAGCAGATGATCGTACTTTCGTTCTTGCCAGTAGACACTTGACTTCATCCGTAGCCAATCCACTTTTCCTCATTATTTCAAATAGTGCACTTATAGTGCAAATTGGATTTATTGTAGTAGCTGTTTTGGCACAGCAATTTGATCAAGTTGTTTTAGGATCTATCGCATTGATCTTTTATATTGCGACTTTACTCATTACTTTCTTAGGAAACCTTCCACTAAATAAAGCCATTATCTCTGCTGAGCTACCTGCAAGCGATGCTAAATGGAATAAATTAAGAGTCCGTTTTGAATCCAGTTGGACACGGCTGAACAACTTGCGTACCATCACTTGCATTTTGAGTGTCTCTACACTAATCATAGCGTTGAATATTACATAATAACGAAAACGCATCAATTTGCAAAAAGTCGTTGTGACCGGCTTTTAGTTATATGCATTCATCGGTGTACCCAAGAAAAACATTAAACTTTCTACTTCTGTCTGGAATTTCCTTTTACTCCAATATATAAAGGCACTCAAATATTCTGAATATATTAAAAGGTATTGACCTTTCTAATAGTTGTCTGTTAAATTGTATTGTAGTATATAATATTCAGTGACGAGAAAGAGTACGATAGGAAACTTGTTCCCCAGAGAGTCAGCGTTTGGTGAAAGCTGATGGACAGATCTTATCCGAAAATCATCTCTTAGATGCAAAGTTGAAAATAGTAAATTTTGCCGGACTTCCAACGTTAAATGGAAAACGTATAATCGTAAGGTGACTGAGGGTTAGACCTTCTTATTGTTTTACGAAGCTTTTGGATCATGGGTGGTATCGCGAGTAAAAACTCGTCCCTATTTAGGGGGCGAGTTTTTTATGCGCAAAAATATAGGAGTGAAAAATGAAGATGAATACGGCACCAGATTGACAGCAACCATCTTTCACAACTAAATGTATACGTTGAATCTACTGTACCGGGAAAACAACCGATACAGTTAACACTATATTTTGCAAAGTCGCAATATTCTAGATTATAATCGCTTTATACATATCGATATTATGTACTTTCATTTTACTCTAGGCACACACAAAACACATCAGGAGGTATTATCGTGAGTAAAAAACACATACTATTCACAGGATTCATGCTTTTCTCTTTATTTTTCGGAGCTGGAAATCTCATCTTTCCACCGTTTCTCGGTTTAGAATCTGGTACTAACTTTGCACCCGCTATTATAGGCTTCCTTATCACAGGTGTTCTACTACCTTTCATGGCGATTATGGCGATCGCCTTGTCTGATAACGGACTATTGTCGATGGGTAACCGTGTACATAAAGTGTTCGGAATAGTTTTTGCAATCATCATCTATATGTCTATCGGAGCTTTCTACGGTATTCCAAGAGCTTCAAACGTGGCGTATGAGCTAGGATTCAAACAAATCGTTCAAGTGGATGGTAGCTTCCCTTTGCTTGTATTCTCTTTATTATTTTTCGGTTTAACCTATTACATCAGCTTAAACCCTAAAAAAATTGTAGATCGCATCGGCCAATTTTTAACGCCTATTCTTTTATTAGTTTTAGGAGTACTTGTCGTCCAAGCTTTTATCAAGTTTGATAACATATCTTCTGCTCCGCAACCAGATTATGCATCCGCCCCATTTGTTAATGGCTTTTTGGAAGGCTATTTCACGATGGATGCTGTCGCAGCGCTGGCATTTGGAATTGTTGTAATCAATGCGTTGAAAGATAAAGGTTCGAGGTCGAAGGCAGAACTTGTTAAAGGGACTCTTGGTGCCGGAATGATAGCTAGCGCGGGATTAGCCATTGTGTATTTCTCACTAGGATGGATCGGCAAGGTGATTCCGAAAGAACAAAATTTCGGAAATGGCGCAGAAGTATTAACTCAAGCAGCCAGCATGTTGTTCCCAAGCGGCGGCGGACTTCTTTTCGGTATCATTGTCATGCTAGCTTGTTTAACGACTTGTGTCGGTCTAATTAATGCCTGTTCAAGATTTTTCAATGAAATATATCCAAAACTAAGTTACCAGGCCTATGTCGCTATTTTTGTACTAGTCGGTTTGTTAGTATCTAACTTAGGATTGAATGCTATATTAGCATTGGCCATACCTTTATTAGTGTTTATTTATCCGATCTCTATTGTGTTAATCATTTTATCTTTATTCCAACATGTTGCAGGCGGCGGAAAGATGATGTATCGGCTCTCCATATTTATCACGTCCGCTTTTGCGTTATACGAAGTATTCACGAAGTTGGGATACAGTCCAGATCGCGTTACCGAGTGGCTAGAAGTTATTCCATTTTTCGAATATGGACTCGGCTGGGCTGTACCCGCGTTAGTTGCTGCCTTCATTGGTTATATAATGGATAGGTTTTCTCATTAAGGAAGTCAGTAAAACAAATAGAAAATCCCGCTTCTTTTATTAAAAGAAGCGGGATTTTTCGCCTTTTATTACTGCATATTCTAACATCATTACCTTTTATTGATTTTTTGCGCAGTTTTATACCCCGCGACAACCATGAATGCAACGACGATCACTGTTAGGATGATTGTAATCACATTTCACCCCTTTAATTTTACTTCTGTACTATATCCCTCAATTCAACAAACTCTTCTACGTCTTTCGCAACGAGCGAAATGCCAGCTGCCCAGAAATCTTCTTTCGTAATATCTACATCCAGATGTTTCTTCGCTAGGTCTTCCACTTTCATCGATCCCGTATCTCGCAAGAGCGCAATATACTTCTCTTCAAATCCTTCAGGCTGTTTCAAGTATTCTGCGTAGATCCCTAAGCTGAACAAGTACCCGAATGTGTAGGGGAAGTTATAGAACGGTACACTATCGATAAAGAAGTGCAACTTAGCCGCCCAGAAATGTGGATGATAAGAAGACAGGCTATCACCGAATGCTTCTTTTTGTGCTTCTACCATTAATTCATTCAAGCGAGTTTCTGATACAATGCCTTTTGCGCGTTCCGTGTAAAAGTTATCCTCAAACAAGAAGCGAGCACGAATATTTAAAAACATCGCTGTAGCGCCTTCTAATTTATTAGCTAAAAGAGAGATTTTTTCTTCATCCGATGCAGCATTTTTCACCGTAGCATCCGCGATAATCGTTTCCGCAAACGTACTCGCTGTTTCTGCGACGTTCATCGCATAACTACGGTTCAGTGTCGGTAAATCTTTCATTACGTGACTATGAAATGCATGTCCTAATTCATGCGCTAATGTACTCGTATCACTTGGTGAACCTGTGAACGTCATGAAAATACGGGACTCTTCAAATTCAGGCAAGCTGGTGCAATAACCACCTGGGCGTTTATTTGCGCGATCTTCCGCTTCCACCCAACGATTTTCTAGTGCATGTTTTGTAAACTCGGTTAATTTCGGACCAAATGAAGCGAAGTTTTCAATAATAAAATCACAAGCCTCGTCGTATGTGAAACGTGTTGGCTTCGTTTCGCCAACCGCAACTGGAGCCGCCACGTCTTGCCAGCCGAGTTGTACCATGCCAAACAAATCCGCTTTTTGTCCTAAGTAATCAATAAATGTTTGTTTCTGCGCATCTACTGCTGACCACATCGCAGTGAGTGTATCTTTAGACATCCGGTTATATTCAAGCGGCTCTTCTAAATGACCTTTTCTTCCGTGAACCTCTTGTAATGTTAAGCGATAGCCTGCTAAATGATTCAAGATGTCCGCAAAGATTGGTCCATTCGTAGACCATGTCTTTTCCCAGTTCTCAAATAATGCTGCACGCACTTCTGGCTCAGGATCCGCGTACATTTTGTTCATCGCTTGCCCAATAGATAAGTCTGTTGTGTTGTCTTCTTTATCTGTAAAAGGAACAGTCATAGTAGAACCTACTGTATTGTATAGGTCACTCCACGCGGCAAGACCGTCTTTATTTAATTTAGCAATCAGTTTTTCTTCCGCTTCAGATACTAGACGCTTACCTTCTTCACGTATTTCATTTAATGAAAAACTGATGACCCGTAATGAATCGTCTTCAAGTAATGTATTCCAGTTTTCATCCGAAATGGCTACCAGCTTTTTAGTAAAAATTGTAGATAGTTGCTGGATTTCACTGCTTAATTCCATTACTTGGCCTTTGACAACGCTTGCATACGGATCATCCATAAAGGCGTCACGCCACATATTAATAAATGTACCTACTTGGCCAAGTCCTTTACCCATTACTTCTTGCTTTTTTAATAGTTCATGTAAAGTAGAGGCATCGTTAGCCGGATCACTGTTCCATGCGTTTAACTGATCCGTATACAATTCAATATCTTCTTTAACAGCCGAAAGTTTCGTTTGAACTTCCTCAGAATTAGTTCCACCTGTGAAAATACTCTCCAGATCCCATGTGTTCGTATATTTCAATGTATGTCACTCTCCTTATATATATCTATTTTAAACTTTGTTTCTAAAATAAGAAAGTTTTGATAACTATGTTCATTATAAACCAATTCGTCAAACTGTGTTCATTCTGTTTGATTTCAAGATGGTTTATACCTATTTAATAGCTCATCTGGTATATGACAATAATCAGTTGGACATTTAGCTAATCTGTCTTGATGTTCGTCTGCACTTCTCACATAGTTTGTAAGTGGTCCTACTTCCACAACTATACGGTCAGCATCACTTCTCTTCGTAAGAAACGCTGTCGCTTCTTTCAAGTGGTCAAGATTTTCACTATAGACACCTGTTCTGTATTTCTCGCCAACATCCGCTCCTTGTTTATTCAAACTATAAGGATCAATGATTTCAAATAAATACTCCATTAATTCCGTGACGGATACAACTGTAGGATCAAATTCTGTTTTTACACATTCAGCGTACCCGTCATAATCGCCTTCTAGTGAATGAAGTGTTCCATTCGCTCTCCCTGCTTCCGTACATGTCACGCCTGGCAAGGTTTTTATAAAAGCCTGCACTCCCCATAAACAGCCGCCAGCAATATATACTACTTCCATATTGACGCTCCTCTCGTCTGTAAGTCTTGACCCGCTAGACTAGGGTTTTGAGTCCTTCCACGCGTCGTCTAATATCTTTTCTGTTCCTTGATAGTATACATAAATTACACGGATGTTTAAACGTATTCCATCGCTGCACAAGATGTTACGATCTCCCATCAACTTCTCGTTCGAAAAAAATGCAATGACATGATGAATATATTTCATCCAAGTAATTTTTACGTATACGATATGTATAAATTTTCAGCAAATAAAAAAAGACCCTACAAGTAGGGTCTTTTTCAAGCTGTTATTAAGCTTTTTGAACGTTTGTAGCTTGTAGGCCACGTTGTCCTTGTTCGATTTCAAATGTTACACTTTGACCTTCGTCTAAAGATTTGAAACCGTCGCCTTGGATTGCTGAGAAGTGTACGAATACGTCTTCCCCTGCTTCGCGCTCGATGAAGCCAAAACCTTTTTCTGCGTTAAACCATTTCACTGTACCTTGTTCCATAATTAATTGCCTCCTAGTGTGGATGTCCACACAATGATGTTACTATACTTGCTCAAAACTTTAGACGAAAAACAAAATATATTTACATGAAATATATTCTCGATCTGAAAAAGAACAAAGATAATACTCTTTAAATATAACAGACATATTAAAAAAAAGCAACCCCTTTGTTTCTTTCTTAAAACAAACCTTTATGGTTCTTCTTTTTTATATCTAAGAACCTGCTGTTTTTCAGTGTTTACGTGGACTTTTGAAATCACATTCAAATATGCTTTTCCATTCGAATATCAGCTCGCATGCTTTCTTCATAATACGTGAAGTTTTCTATGCGCCCCATTTCTTGATACCCTAACTTCTTATAAAGCTTCAGCGCAGGCTCATTAAATTCAAACACACCTAGCTCGATACGCGTAAGACCATGCTTTCTCACTTGCTCTTCCAAATACTCTAAAGCCATCCTACCAATACCTTTCCCACGACATTCAGGCTCACCAATCAAAATACTGATCCATGCTGTTTCTGACGTCTTATGAAGCAGATGTTCAGGGTCCACGGTATAACTCATTTCACCGATAAGCCGGTTTTCCAAATACATCAGGTATACATGTTGATATGTTAAACGATGGTATATATCTTCTATGGTCAAAATATTCTCACGTTCCCATTCCGCTCTACTTGGATTAGGTTGAGACAATGATTTTAAATTCATGTCATTGCCCCATCGGTTGAGCGTATTCACAAGCATGGATGTTGGTTCGGTTAATGGTATGAATTCAATATTCATTGACAGCCCCTCCTAATTTTTATGATTTGCAATTGGATGAACTTGTTTAACAAGGAAACTTTGCATAACTTCATTATAATATAACCACGCGCTTTCAACCTACTGTAAAGAACGTGAATCTTCTTATTAAATGAAACAGTAAGTTGATCTCCTTCTATAGTAGTAAGCTACATGAAATCATTAAGCGAAATAGCAAACATGTTACAATGGAAGAAACACGTAGATAGACAAGGAGCGGACACGTTGAGGTTGAATCAATATATTAGTTCTTCGGGATTATGTTCTAGAAGACAAGCGGAGCGCTATATTACAGCAAAAAAGGTGCTAGTAAACGGCGAGATTGCGTCACATGTCTACTTTGTTAAAGAGCATGATCATATCGAAGTAGACGGCCACACTATCACGCACACAGCACAAGATATTTATATGATACTTAATAAACCGAGTGGAATCACTTGTACTGCTTCTCCTGCGATTGCCGGTAATATTATCGACTTTATCGCCTATCCTGAACGTATATTTCCCGTTGGCCGCCTAGATAAAGAAACGGAAGGCCTTATTTTATTAACCAATGATGGAAGTATTGTAAATGAGTTAATGAAAGAAGAAAATCAGCAGGAAAAAGAATATGTCGTAACGGTCAATAAAAAAATCACGGATCTATTTATAAAAGATATATCAAACGGCGTAGATATTTACAATCCAAGAACAAAAGGCTATACGACGACTAACCCTTGTGCTGTCACACAGTTGGATGACTTTACATTTCGCATAACATTGACTCAAGGATTGAATCGACAGATCCGCAGAATGTGCAGACGATTTCAATATACTGTCACGCACTTGCAAAGAGTGCGAATCAAGCACATTGAGCTCGGATCATTGGAACGTGGTCACTGGCGTTACTTGTCTGACGAAGAGATAGCGAAGTTGAAACTGTAATTTTGTAAAAATAGCCTAGCATCGCATGTGCGATGCTAGGCTATTATAATAGGTCATTCATATTCACACTTAAGCTTTGCTCGTTTGTTTAGCTTCTACTAACAAGCCACCTTCACCGCCAAGGTACTCGATCATACCTTCTGAAGCACGGTAAGCGAATGCACCGATTGTTTCTGTAGGGTCATGGTTACTGTTATGCGGGAAGGAAGATCCACCAAGCACAAACAAGTTCTCCATATCCCACATTTGCGAATACGTATTAACAGCGGATGTAACAGGATCTTCACCCATAATGGCACCACCAAGGAAGTGGTTGGTATAGAACTTACTATCAAACTTCACCTCGTCCGGCACGTCAACTAGATCAATAATATCCGCACCCATTTCTGTCATGATTTCCTTACATGTTTCAACGCCATGTTGTGCACGTTTGATGTCTTGTTCTTCATAATGCACTGTCGCACGAATTAGTGGATCGCCAAATTCATCTTTATACGTAGGATCCAAATCTAGATACGTATAGCGGTTAGGCAGGAAAGCAGTTTTTGCTCTAATGATTAAACTACGGTTATGATAAAATAAATTTTTCTCTTTGTATTCCTTACCCCATGCAGGCGTACCCTCTGGAACGTGGTTATTATCAATCGGACGTTGCCCTAAATGGTAGTAACGAATTTCATAGCCATGAAGGAAATCGAGATCGGTATGATCTACGTTATCTCCTGCAAAGTCATCCACTTTCGCACCTAGTGCACCTGTACCCATTGATAAATTCCACTTTTCATTATCAAAGAAGCCGCGTGCACCTATGTAGGTACTAATATTACTAAAGTGACCTGTAAAGTTTTTCCCGATCACGCCTTCTTGAGTTTCAGGATTATACGGCTTGCCGATTTTAGATTTTAGTAATAATTTATTATTCGTAAAGACAAATCCAGCTAACACGACAATATCTGCAGGCTGGATATATTCCGTACCTGTAATATTATCAATATATTTCAAGCCGATTGCTTTCGTTCCATCATGAATGACTTCAGTCACAGTGGATTCATTCCGAATTTCAAAGTTTCCTGTTTTTCTTGCCGTTTCCAATACCGTAACGATTGGATCTCCTTTGGCACCGAAATCACATCCATACTCTTCACAAAACGCACAATACATACACGCATTGATCGTCTCGCCATCTGGATTTGTATAAGACTCAGACATATTCGCAGCTGGTAAACGATACGGATGATACCCAAGATTTGTTGAAGCTTTTTTAAACAGTTCGATCGATGGTGTCGTTTTCAAAGGTGGATTTGGATACTTATCCGAACGTGGAGGTCCGACAGGGTTTTCCTCACCAGAAACGCCAGCTGTTTTTTCGAATTTATCATAATACGGTTCCATTTCATCGTATGTAACGCCCCAGTCCTGAATCGTACAGTTTTCAGGAATCTTTTTGGCACCGTATTTTTCAACTGTTTGACTATGTATCTCAAAGTCATAAGGTAACCAACGTAAGCTTACGCCATTCCAGTGAACACTAGCGCCGCCTGTATCATTCCCAAAGCGCGCATAGTTATTATTACGAACCGGCTTCGCTGTTTCTTCCATACTACCTCTTGCTGTCACAGTATCTTTCGATAAATCTTGCATCATATCGTAACGAATGGAGTACTTTAATTCGTCTTTCGCACCAATGAAGTCGTCTCGTGATTGTTCTTTACCTCTTTCAAGTGCCACTACTTTGTATCCTTTTTTCGCGAGTTCAGCAGCAGTAATCCCACCAGCCCAGCCAGTACCTACAATTACTACGTCTACTTTCTTTAGTTCTTCTGCCATATCTTCTACCTCCTGAAAATGTTGAATTTATTTCTTTCTTTGATAGTCCGTCAAACTAATTGGATCTAGTTTAACAAATTCTTCACTTTCAATAACGTCTGCATAAGAAGGTCGAGCTCCAGCAAATTCTTTCATTCGCCAACCGTCCATGTTTTTATTGCCACCATATAAAGGATCAGAAAACGCCCCTTCTAATGTAGCTTGCTTGAGTAGCGCAAAGAACGCATCCGAAGGAATAGATTTCATGTCGAGCTTACCCGCTGCAAGATCGCCCATGATTTCATTTTGTTGCTCTTCAGTAGCTTGGTCAAAAGAAGCATCAAATCGCTTCATACTTTCTGAATTCATCAAGCGTAAACCTTCCAAGAAAATTTTCCCTCGGTTCGCCCGTGAATGATTGACTTTTTCATCAGCCTTCTCGATTTTCTTCAAACCTTCTAGATTGGTAAAAGGTGCTTGACGGTAGTCGTCACCATTTATGCCCCAAGTTCCTGCGAGTTGTTTATCGATAAAATACGGTACATCCAACCCGATAGCTCCTGGGCCGTTGTCGTCTTCAGGGAAAATCAGTTCCGTAGCCGTCGCCAGCACGATAAAGTCTTCAAAGCGCCCGAAAAATACCCGTGCATGGGACGGATCCACTTTGACAGCGTCTTCATTTTCCCCTTTTTTGCCGTCATCTGATTTCATCTGATTCGTAAATAAACCACCTAGTAAAGATCCACCTGCTACGCCACCTACAACTAGACCGGTGTTTTTCAGAAAGTTTCTACGCCCCGGATCATGACTTTCTGTTTTTGGGTTATTGTTATCAGCCATTTCATCACTCCTATGCATGAAAATTAGTCAGTACTAGTATCCATTGCTTTGTTGCCATATAGAGAAATTGTTAATTTGTGTCAACAAGAATACAGACTACCTATATTGACAAAATAGTAGCAATTTCACCATAGTCCCCCGACTTTACCACAGTTCATTTTGCTATTCAATACGTTATGTATTGATATATTCAAATTTTTTGATAATTTGATAGATATATAAAGATTTGATTAATTATTAAGAATGTCATTCATAATATGCTTGTGATATTACTATTTTCAAAAAATAAAAATACGCTTTATTCTTTCATATCAATATGTAAATTAACAATTGTAGAAATTAGTAATAACAGTGTTGTGCTCTGAAATTTTAATGACTCAGTATAAGTGAAGACTATATGGGGAATTGAAGATAAGTTAGGGAAAGACCAGGCACGGATGTATTTGCCTGAATATCGAGGTAGTCGTACATCTAATCAGTTGAAAGAGATGATTACGGTGAAGTAGATTGTCATTTAAAGATTTCACTTAGTAGCGAATCTATACCATGTTTAATAAGTAAGTCTCATCACTCGGACATTCGAATTATTATCGGTACATGCTAAATAATACATATGTAAACTCTTCATTTTCAACGTTCTAGCGTGAATCTAATATGAGGCAAACCAGGTTTTAATGGCATCATACTGTTTTTAGAGTACTGTATAGCTATATGCCCGAACGGTTTAACTCCCCTTTCATATAGTATTAATGTAAGGTCTTACAAAAATAGTTTAGGAGGAGTTAAATTGACAAAAGAGGATCAAAATAAGTATACGGATTTGCATTCACTATACAAGAAAACAGGTGCGTTTCCACCCAAGCTTCAAAATTCACTGCATTCTATTGTAGGCTGGGAGCCGCATACGTTGATTTGCGCTCATCAAGATCGCTTTATATGTGTGGAAACCTTTTGCAAGAGTTATCCCATCAGCGATTTCACCAGCTCTCCACATTGCCGCGGTGGCGTTACTCCAGTCTATCCTACAGACTGCGACGTCGACGTCATTCTAACATGTGCAAATGAAGTACCAAGATATGATTGTTCTGCAATTGATATTACAATTGGTTATCAGATCATCGTGGAAAATGAAACAGGTTGTGCATTTGTCATGCATGATAAACACGAGTTTTACTGTTCTCACTTTCATAGCGTATCAACAGATCCAGGTTTTGGACACTATGTACCCGCTAGTGAAGCCCTTAAAATCGTAGACGGATCTTGTGTCCAAGTATATTTGAAATGCTATATTGAAGGAGATTATCTATTTGTTAAAGGGTTTATTATCGACAAGCTTTGGAAAAAAGAAAATTTACTAATCGATGCACACTCTTATAGATTGAACAATACTGTTACAGTGGAAGATGTGTTTGAACAAGCACCTACTGCATGTCAACCAACAGTTGATCCTTGTGTAGATTATGATTTAAACACATAATACTGAATAGATGAATACAGAATGCCACTTCGACTCAAAGTGGCATTCTGCTATTTTTGTGAATATTTTTTACATCATCAAGAAAAATAGTGTAATGCCATTATCATTCCATTTCAATATAGGTAATGATTTTATCCATTTTTTTATCTACATCCGTTAGCTTATCTCGTATTTCATATAGTAAATCCATTTTCGTTCTAGACTCATTCGATTCAGCTTTTTCAAACCTCCCCCCACGGCTCAACGCTGATCTTTTAATCGTTTCAAGCTCTTTCTTATTTACTTCTTTCACTTCATACGTAGTACTTCGCTCCACAGTAGGCATCTCCGTCTGATCCAGAATCTCATCAAATTCGACTAATTCCGGAAACAGTTTTTGTATTTCACTTCTAAATACCCCTTTATCATTACCCTTTTCTGTCACAAGTACCACCCTTTCAATGTTCCTGAAAACCTTCTAAAAGTCATCTATCTTCGGATGTTTACTAAACTTTTTATTTAATACACGAGTTTTATTTTGCTTTATATTTCCAAATGTTTTCTTTCGGATCAAAGGTTTCAGATTCCTCTTTACTTCTTGCTGTTTATTTATTGAACAACTTATTTCTTTTATATCTAACTCTTTACCTCTATTTATTTCTGCTAATGACGTCCTTGATGAATATTTCGTAATAGAAGTTGTTGCTAGCTCTCGATTTTCTAATTGTTTACCACTGTGTGTATACTTTCGTACTTGTTCCAAATATTGTTCATGGATTCTTTTGTGTTCTAAAAATTGTTCATCCGCGTTACTCAAAATTTCTTCGGTTTTTAGTGCAAATTGATGTAGTTGTTTCTGTATATCATTATATACTTTCTGCATGAAGAGCTTTGTCTCATCTACTTCAGCTAACTGCTGTTCCAATTTTGCATGCACTCTACACAATTCCTCAAGTTCATCGGCATGACGCTTCAATTCAATCGAGCGAAAGCGATCCATTTGTATAATATTTTTATCCGAGATTTCTTCTTGACTGTCGAGTCGTTTAAGAACGAGTTCATGATTTTGGGTTTGTGTGAGAAATTGATCAAATATTTGTTTTTCCATCAATTCTTGTCGATCTACTTTTTCTATAATTTTATTATTTTCGTTATAGATAGTATTTATCTGATCCATTAACATTTCTTCTGTGGTCTCTTGAATGTCTAATCTTTGCGCTAATTTCTGGATGGCAGCCTCGATATCTACTAATTTGTGTCTTATATGTTCAGTATCCTCACCATGATTTTTTTTGTTTTTTTTAATCTCTAGATCTAATCTGTCACATTTTATATCTAGTTGATCACCCCTTTTTTCAAGATTACGTAAGATTTTATAGATTGAATCATTCGCCTTTTGATGCTCTTCTATAAGTTCTATTACTGGATCACTTCTAAAAACTTTCGGATTAGTAGTAATGATTTTATTATTATTTTTATATATATTTTTATGATGTTTTTCATTGATAAATAAACTCATTATTTATGAGCACCTACTTTAAATATATTTATGTACTAGTTTATGTAATAGGCTATAATAATGTGCCTATTTCAATACTATTAATTAGAACTGAGAGAACAAATTTAAAACTTACAGAAAATGAAATAACCTGACAACGCTAATGCGCTGTCAGGCTATTTCATACTCATTTAATTCACACTGTTATTAACCAATTCCTTCACAGGTAGGAATAACTCTCCCGTTTCCAAATACGTCACTGCCAGCTGATCGCCTTCTTTTACATATATAGAAAGGGGTTCAACCTCAGATGAAACAAGGAAATTCCGACCATCTTTCGCTAGAATTGATACGAGTGTAAAATCACCGACACGTTCCTTAAATACACGCATCGCTGTAATTGTTGCTTTCGCTTCTTCTGCATCAGAACTTCCATCCACCGTACTGCCACCACGTTGAAGTGCTGTTTTATACAATTTCAACGCTTCATTGGGTGTATTCGCAAATACAGAAATCTCAGGATTCGCAGCAGAAACAATGAAATAATTTTGCAAGAATCCGTTCGAATCGAGTACGGGTGTCAACCAGCTCGCTTCACCGTAGAAATTATACAAGACAGGCATTTCACCGTTCCATTTCTTTTCAATAAACTTCTTTTCAATAATTTGAAGCGCACCTTGTGAATCCATGTACGACTCTTCCAAATCCCCCGTATAATACGTCGCTTTCCCTGTTCGACCATCTGTTAAGGCATAGCCAAGCATAGAATCCACGCCTTCTTTTGGACTGGTGAAATCAGTG
Organism: Sporosarcina sp. P20a; assembly: GCF_002743175.1. Taxonomy (NCBI): domain Bacteria; kingdom Bacillati; phylum Bacillota; class Bacilli; order Caryophanales; family Caryophanaceae; genus Sporosarcina; species Sporosarcina sp. P20a. The sequence continues at coordinate 519,920 of NZ_PDYT01000001.1, read as the reverse complement.
AAGTAATACATATGTCCATCCGCATTAAAAATCGGACTGACATTCGCTTCTGTCCCTTCATCTGATGGAATCTTCACATCTTTTTTCCCAACAAGTGAATTCCAAAAACCATGGATGTAATTCCCGAAATAGCTATTTTGAAGACTTACTGCTTCTGGTGAAACCGCTCCATTAATAAACTCCGGAACATCTTGTAACGCATACTTCTTCGTTGCACCTGTTTCAGGGTCCAACATGACAATTCCTTTGGCGTTAAATCCGTTACGTGCTGTAATGAATTCCCCATACGTGCGAATATAATGCGGCTTCCCATCATCATCAATTTCTAATTGAACATCTCCGTAAAAAATCAAATCCGGCATTTCCATACGCATTTTACGATACACTTTTTTATGGAAGTAAGAAGACGTCGTATACGCCATTTCCGTTTTAATGAATTTCGGATTATCCGATGAATCCGTGGCACTCATCGTGAAGTAACCAGGTGTCGTTTTCCCATTAAACCATTTGAAAAACCCTGAAAACTCAACAGGTGCAATATAGACAAATTCATCATTCACTTTTTGAATTTGCAAATGTCCCAGTTCATAATAGCTCGTATCCGGGACTTGACCAAATGCTTTTTTCATTTTATTGCGTGCAAACTTTGGGGGTACACTAGCTGGCGTTTTCGTTTCATCAAACGCAGTAATTTCCACTTTTTGCTTCATCGCAACCGTTTCATACTTTTTATTTGCGTTGAAAAGAGGCGCACTTAATACATATACTCCAACGAGTAAGGCAGCCAACGACACGACCATTTTGACTTTACGCTCCACCCCTTGAGAAACGACTGCCCCTAAAATAGCGACGACAAGTAACAATGCCCACAACGATGTCCAGTTGCGATCTAAATTCGTCACGTAATAAAATATAAATACGCCAATCGTACTGATCACCGTCAGTGTTCCAAAAGCGATCCAACGGTTAAAAGACAACGGTTCTTTTTTGTTATTTACAGAAAGGAATGGCACGATTATCGCACTCGCTACGACCCCTACAAGCAATGAAAATAGTAGTAAACTCAACATATCCAACACTCTTTTCCAGTTACTAGATTTTGTTTCCTACTAGGTATACGGATAAGGCGGGAAATCGTTTCATGTTTATTGAAATTGTAAAAAAGCACCCATGCACGAAACTTTCATGGATGTTTATACATTCACGTAAGTTTCTCACATAGGAACTCATTTTTAATATATATCTGAGAATTCATATTTTATTATCTCAACTCGATCAATGTCAGTCGTATCTTCTTGGTTACTATTTGTAGTATCTATTGTCTTAATAGGAAGTTCAATAGTAAATGTACTCCCTTTATCGAGAATGCTTTCTACGGTTAGACTCCCTCCATGAAGTTCAGCCATAGACTTAGCTAAGGGTAAACCAAGCCCAGTGCCTTCAGATATACGGTTTAAATTCCGGTTTAATTGTATGAACTTTCCGAATATAGAGTCCAAACTCTCCTGAGCTATACCTATACCTTCGTCAGTTACAGAAATTCTTACTGTTTGATGATCTGTTACCTCTAGCTTTATAAATATAACTTTACCCGTAATAGAGAATTTTATTGCATTCGAAATAAGATTGAGTAAAATTCTATCAAATTTATACACATCCAATGCTATTAATAGTTCCTCCACATCTGGGTCAAATATAATTTGAATATCTTTAGACTTGGTGTATTCTGAAACTGATTGTACAATACTATCTATTATCTCCACAATATTGTAATTGCATAAGTATAATTCATTTAGTCCCGATTCTATTTTTGAAATATCTAATATATTATTTATGAGTTTGATTAGTCTATAACAATTCCCTATTATTGATTTATTAATATTTAAAATATCGTCTCTACAATCTTCCAGAGAATCATTTTCCAAATATAAATTCAATAATTGAGCTCCACTAAATATTACACTTAATGGTGTCTTTAGTTCGTGAGATGTGTTGATGAATAATTCTTCTTGGGCTGTAAGAAGTTTTTCCATTCTTTTGTTAGCTAATTCTTCATCGGAAATATCTAACCCCAAGGCAATAATCTTTTCTACTTCATTATTTTGATTGAACATAGGTTGAAAAATGGTTTTTGTATAGTGAGTAGTCCCATCTACACAAAAACTAAGTTTATGTGTATACGAGGATTTGTTTTCGATAGATTTATAGATTTCTTTAATCAAATCATCTGCATCTAAAGTCTTATAAAAGCAAAAAAAACTTTTCCCGATTACATCTAATTCTGTATGTACATCGGGTATTTCTTTTTTAAATATTTCAAATGCATAGTCATTAATATATGTTATTTTGAAGTCTTTGTGAGAGAATGACGCATAATAAAGTGAAATCTCTTCTACATTTCCTTGCTCATTATAAGTAGGCGTTCTATCACATCCAAAATAAGTAGTGAGAAATTCACTTTTTACAATTCCCGTATGATCAATAAGCTTTTCTCCACGTAATACCCTTTGATTGGAAGTATCTTCAAAGAGTATTTTATCCCCATTAACATCGTTCATTTCAAAAGAGTTATATGCTATTTCACTAGTTACTGAGTGTATATCCGGAACATGCGGTGGGATATGTTGGGATAGGTTTTGCCTGCCGACTTTATTTATATGGGTATGTCGTCCGTCCATATCTATGCCATTTATAACATTTGACATATTGTCTACTGTATCTATAGTACTTGCAATATTTGGTGTATTGCTAACTATTAGTTCCATTTCGCATCTTTGTTTAGTAGTAAGTTTTCTTTCACAGGTGATATCTGTCAAATGGTAAATAGAAAGTATTACATACTTGTTGTTTTTATCTCCACATATCATTTTTACATTTATATCCCAATAAGTCGCTACTCCATTAGAACCTTTTGATTCCACCTCAAATTCATGGAAAGAAGTGCCTTTTTTTAATAAATCTAAAATATTATTCGAAAATGAAGGATGTTTACCTAGTGGATTTTCCGAAATCATGTTCATTAAGGACAATGTATGAATATAGTTCTCATCATGTTGTAGAAGAATACTATCCGGATAGCTAAATATTGCTACAGATCCATTTTTATAAGTATCAGTACAAACAAAGTTATCTAATGTAAATTTTAATGCTGAATCTTTCATCTCTTTAAAGTAATAGACTTTAGCGTCTCCATTATTTACGATTTCAATACTTATTTCAACTTCCATTGGCAAATTATTACTAGTGAAAATATATAAATAATCTGTCACTTTAATCTCCTGAATAGATGTTTGGTGTTCAGATCGTAATAATGCATCTATATCAATAAGGGATTTTCCTAATACATCACACTCTTCATATCCAGTTAATTCCACGAATCCGTTGCTCACGTAATGAATTATATTGTCTTTAGTATATAGATGTGGGTTTTTAGCTACTCTCTCTACGTCATTTTTCATAATCTCTCACCTCCATGTTTTATACTTTACTGCTATTTGGTAATGGTTCGAAGTATTCAAATTAAGTTTACTTATTATACCATTAAACGAGATAAAAAGGTACCAGATCCCTTCATCTGTGGGATGCTGCTACCTTTTATTTTTACAAATTTGCTGTTGTCAGGCGCACGTACTTTATTAGAAAATACACATTACTAAAGCAATGCTCTTTTATACTTCCTTAGTAGAAGTTTCTTTCTTACAAAAAGTAGCCAACACAGGCTTCGCTTCCAACTTCGTCACATCCACATCCACCGCATGCGCGTTCATTCGAATCGTCAGCAAGAACGCCAAAGCGAGTAGGACACTGCACATAATAAGCGCGAGTGGAATTTGCTCAAAGCGGTCGATGATCCAGCCACCGACGCCAGGCCCGAGCAACTGTCCTGCTGCGAAAAAGAACGTTACATAGCCTAGTGCGACCGGTGCGTACGTCGGATGTACTTGTTCCGTAGACAACGCTTGGCAGAGCGACAGCATCCCAACAATTGTCGCACCCCATAGGAATTGACTGACGATAAGTCCACTATATACCGGGAAAATTACAGGAATAATGAGTGAAACTGCACCAATTCCGAGTGTCGCTAGCAATGCAGATTTTCGTCCGATCCGATCAGATACTCCGCCCCATAACGGACCACTAAAAATCGCCATAATTCCACTGATTGCCATGATCTGCCCTGCTTGGAACTTCGTCAATCCCACTTCGAGAATATAGCTGAACAAGAAGCTTTGCGGGACCAAATAAGCAAATCCAACGAGTCCGTAAATGAAGGCGACACGAAGTACGCGTTTATCTAAGTATACTTTCGTCCAAAACGTGCGTTTCTGTGTTTCCTTTGGCAGTAACAGGATTGGTGGATCACGTAAAATGATCATCGCGATGATGATAGATACAATCGACAGAGCGCCATAGAAGAACCAAAGATAGCGCCAGCCCATATCACCGAACCATGTACTGAAGAACGGAATTAACGCGCTTGATATGAGTGTTCCTAGTCCCATGCCACTAACGAGAAATCCGATAAGCATGCCGCGCTTCCTCGGAAACCAACCGACGAGTATGGTGATGAGCGGTGTATAGGTGAAAGCCGTTCCTATTCCAAGCAGCAGCATGGCGAAAAGTATCCAGCCATAGCCAGCGACGAGTGATAACATAAATAGTCCGAATGACACGAGTCCCGTTCCAAAAATCACGAGCTTTTTTGCCCCGTATTGAGTTACGAGCAATCCAACAAAGATCACCATCATCAAATAGCCAATCGACACCGTTGTTGCGAGCAGTCCTGCTTGTTTATAGGACATGGCGAGGTTTTCTTTCATGAACGGCATAATGATTCCATACGACATCCGTCCAAAGCCGAGAGAACTGACAGTGACGGCGACGCTTGCAAATGCGTATTTCCAAATGTTTTGATCGTGTTCTTTAGCTAGCATACAAATCCCACCCTTTTTTGCGTTCAATATAAACTTTCTAGTAATGGTAGTCACTCAGAGTTGTGTCAGGGTGTTTGATCATAGTAGGTTTGGCAACATTTCTGAGGTTATTCATTTATGTCTAATGTGTGAACTCTATCATTCACACTATAGCATTCATGATAGAATATTCCAACTTCTTTATACTGAAATTTATTCTAGTTTACATAATAATATTATTGGTTAATCAAAGTGAAAAGCGAGTGGGATGGCACCGTTGATCGACGTTCCAGGTGGACGCTTTCCCATGGGCCCGCGTTGAGCCAACTAGGTCGCAAGCTCCCTTTAGTTGTCTCACCTGTCGGGCTGGTCCATAGGGAGTCGCCACCTTCCACTTACGATCAACTAGTTTATTCTTCTATTTAATGTAACGTTTAAAGATTAATTCACTAATTAAACGAAGACACCTTCAAAACGAGGGCCATCCGCCAGCTTTATAGTGGGTCCGGTAATATCATCTATTTTTACTCGCCCATTTCAAAAAGCGCTGCCGCCACAAGTCGGATCGTTACGACTTCTAGCAACAGCGCTCTATTTTCTTATTACTTTTTATAGAAAAACGGTTTTCCGATGGTTTCGACTATACTGGGTGCCAATGCGTAGAGTCTGCTTGTCAGACCTGTGATTTTTGGCAAGTTTACTTCGCGTCTAGGTCGCTCGATGGTTTCCATGACAGCGCGTACGACTGTGTCAACCGATAGTAACTGGCTGCCCATTGCTTGTTTGTAGCCGCCGGTGACGTCTGCTAGCTCGATAAATGGTGTATCGATTGGTCCTGGATGGATGACGGATACGTCGATGTCGTAAGGCGCGACTTCCATACGCACGGCGTTTGTATAGCCGATCAGTGCATGTTTTGTTGCGGCATAGACGGATGTTTTCGGTGTGGCTACCTTTCCTGCTTGTGAACCGATATAGACTAGATGACCGTGCTTGCGCTTGATCATTGCAGGTACTACACGCGCGGTTAGTTGCATCGGCACGAGGACATTTGTCTCAAGCATCGCCACCGTGTCTTCATCGGTCGTTTCATGTGCTAGATGGAACTTCCCCACTCCAGCAGAAAATACGATGAGGTCCGGTGTGCCAATGCAAGATACCAACCAATCGAGCTGCTTTGTATCTCGCAAATCGGCACAGTATCCTTCTACGCCAAGTACGCGTAACTCTTCTAATGCTTTAGCATTGCGTCCTGTTGCGATGACACGATACTCATTCAACACTGCCAAGCGCTTCGCCAGCTCAAACCCAATTCCACTCGTCGCTCCCGTGATCAGCACGGTTTTAGATGCGGACATAGTGATGAACTCCTGCTAAATCGACCGTTTCTGAGATTAATTCTGCCGCCACTAGATAATCCAGCTGCCCAATCGTTTCAGACAACGTCAGCCCCAACTCTTTTTCATAGACTGCTGGGAACAATCGCTTCGTCACGTCAAAGACCGTTTTCGAATCATCTAGCATCGCGAGAACTTTCATCGCACGGTCGCGCTGCTTCGCTAAGCGTTCCGTTATGAGCGCATGTGCATTCGTAATCTCTCCGCCATGACCTCCGTAGACGAGTGACACCGGTAAATCCAATAAACGTTCTAGCGATGCATTGTATTGAAGCAAAGACTTCGGACGTCCTTGTTCTTTCTTAAATGGCGGCTCAATTAATGGATTGGATGACACTTTCTCCAGCAATAAATCGCCACCGATTAGAATGCCTTCTTGTTCATTGAACAATGATAAATGACTTTGTGCGTGGCCAAGAGACTCTTGGATTTTCCAGCCCGGATGTCCTGGTAGATCATCACCTTCATTCATCATGCGATCGACGGGACGCCCTCCCATTAAATCAACTGATCGACGGAAGCGTTTAACCCACTTCAAATATTCCTCCGGTACGCCTTCTTCTATTAATGATTGTTCATAGAAACGATCATGACGATCTAAAAACTCGGTATCTCGTGTTAGCCAATAGTTTAAATACGGATGACCGAGTATTTCCGCGCGGTCAAACATCTCGACCAATCCGCAGTGATCGGGGTGGTGATGCGTGACGAATACTTGCTCAATATCATTAAATGTATAACCCATTTCTTTTAATTTCATCTGCAACACTTCACGCGCTTCTGGCGTCTTCGTTGCTGCGTCTACCAAAGTCAGTGTGTCGCCTTTAAGTAAAAAGCAGTTCACGTCACCTACCGCGAATGGCGTAGGTGTAATTATTTTTGTGATCATATACTGTTCCCCCTATAAAATGAATGACTGTTCAGTCTATTGTACTCTTTATTTTCATGTGCGTCACGTCTTGATTGTTCAATTACCGAAAGATATTTCGCGCAAAGTGAAACCATTTTGTCCATTCTTCGTATGGTATACTACAGGAAATCGTATGATTTACATAATTATGTCGAGTTGGAGGGAAAACAATGGGATTTTTTAATATGTTTAAAAACCAATTTATCGAAGTAATCGAGTGGCAAGCACAGGATGCCCATACAGTAGTCTATCAGTTCCCCGTGCATAATAATGAAATTAAAATGGGAGCAGAGCTAACGGTCCGAGAGTCGCAAGTCGCAGTCTTCGTCAATGAAGGGGAAATTGCGGACGTATTCGGTCCAGGGCGCCATATTTTGTACACGCAAAATATGCCCATTCTAACGAAGTTGAAGTCATGGAAGTACGGCTTTGATTCACCATTTAAAGCGGAAGTATATTTCATTAATACAAAGCAGTTCATCAATCAAAAATGGGGCACGTCGAACCCCATTATGATGCGTGATCCGGATTTTGGCATGATCCGTCTTCGTGGGTACGGAATTTATTCGTATCGCGTATCAGACCCTACTGTATTCTTGCGGGAGTTATTTGGAACGAACAGTTCGTACGACACGAACGCCATTGAAGGTCATTTAAAGAAAATGATTATTTCCGGATTATCCGATTTATTCGCAGAGTCTCAAATACCCGCACTGGATCTATCAATGCATTACGATGAATTAAGCGAACAAGGCAAAGAGAAGATGATCTCTCGTTTCGCTGCATTCGGTTTCGAGATCACGTCACTTTATATCGAGAACTTGTCATTACCAAAAGAAGTCGAAGAAGCGATGGACAAGCGTACGTCTATGGGCGTACTCGGCAATATGCAGCAGTACCAGCAATATCAAGCAGCTGAAGCGATGCGTGACGCTGCACAGAATGAAGGCGGCATGGCGGGCGCAGGTGTTGGCATGGGAGCGGGTATGGGCATGGGTCAGGTTATGGCAAATGCGATGAATCAAAATCAAGCACAGCAGCCCCAAGCACAAGTTGCAACGAAATCTTGCCCGCATTGTCAGGCAACGATCAACGCCGACGCAAAATTCTGTGGTCAATGCGGAAAGTCTGTTGAAATCGATAAAGTACCATGCGTTAAGTGTGAAACTATGATTCCAAAAGACGCCAAGTTCTGCAGCGGCTGCGGTACATCTCAAGTCACCGAGAAAATTTGTCCTGCTTGCTCACATGCCAATCTGCCAGGTGCGAAATTCTGCGCAGAATGTGGTGAGACGTTAGACGAAAAGTGAGGGATGGACGTTGACTTCATTCGATGAACAACACAAAATCGTAGAAGATACTGAAAACATTAAATGCCCTTCTTGTGGCGGTAACACGGAATATAATCCAGAATCACGTGGCTTGAAATGTCCTTTTTGTAGCCACGAAATGCCAATTGAAGCAACGTTCGATCATCATGTAGAACTCGATTTCAATGAGGCAGGAAATAATCTTCAACACGTATGGAATGAAGAGAAACGTGTTTTCTCCTGTAGCAACTGCGGAGCGGAATCGGTACTGGACGCACATATCGTCGCGGACTTCTGTTCGTTTTGCGGATCTTCTCATATATCCGTGACGAATCACGATGCCGGGATCCAACCAGGATTATTGATTCCGTTTCAGGTTTCTGAGGAACAAGCACAAATAAAGTTCAAAGACTGGATCAAAGGACACTTTTTCGCACCGAATACTTTGAAGAAAACGTATCGAATGAATAAAATTTCCGGTGCCTACTTGCCGTACTGGACGTATGACAGTCAGACACAGTCACACTATGTCGTACGTGTCGGAAATTATTATTATGTCAGCGAAACTCGGACGGTTTACGAGGACGGTAAGGCTAGACAAGTGACCGAGCAAGTACGGAAAGTCCGCTGGCATCAGGAAAGCGGTAATTATAGAGAATTTTTTGATGATATTCTAATTAAAGCGTCTAGCACAGTCGAATCGAAACTGTTGCAGAAAGTACAGCCATTTCAATTGACTGGTCTCACCGATTATAAAGTGGAATACATGTCCGGCTTTCTTGCCGAGCGCTATTCTGTTTCGTTACAACAAGGGTTTACGCAGGCAAAGGACGTCATGACGAGAGAAATTGTCAACGGGATCGAAGGCAGCGTAGCCGGAGATATCGTACAGGTAGTCAACGTTTCTACAGATTATACTGATATTACATATAAACATATTTTATTGCCGATTTGGATTTCCTCTTTTCATTTCAAGGAAAAAATCTATCAATTCATCGTCAATGGACAAACGGGAAAAGTGACCGGAAATTATCCGTTGAGTGTGATGAAGATTGTTTCGTTGGTGATCTCGATTCTGGTCGTGATATTCATCGTCTACTTGTTCATCGACAGCTAACGACAGTTTGACAATTCACAAAGTACATGACATAATCATGAAAATAGTATGGAACGGGCATTGAGGAAGATCAGTAGATGGGTGATGGATAGAAGAGAGCATGGCCGAGGCTGCAAGTCATGTATCCCACTCCCCTTTCGAACCTCCTTCCGAGCTGTCGTGGAAACACGACCGTACCTTCTGCGATAAAGAAGACTTGAAGTTGTGCTGTAGCAAACAGCAAATTTAGGTGGCACCGCGGAAACCGAGCGTTTTCGTCCTGAAAGACAGGACGGGAGCGCTTTTTATTTTGGGGAGGATGTTGGACATGGAAAAGATTTTATTTGTAGGCGCTGGACAAATGGCAGAAGCCATTATTGCAGGGATTGTCAATAAACGAGTCATATATGAAGAGAATGTCTATGTGATGAACCGTTCAGATACAGAACGGTTAGACGAACTAGAATCGCGTTACGGCATTACGAAAGTGTGCGAAGACCGAGATTTCATTAAAAAAGTCGACTTAGTTGTGCTCGCGACGAAGCCGAAAGATGTAGGGAAAGTGATGGATGATATTGCCCCCTACCTCGGAGAAAATACGACAGTTCTTTCCGTCATTGCTGGAATTTCCATCGCTACATTTGAAAAAGGTCTAGGTAAACGTCCAATTGCACGCTCGATGCCGAACACGTCCGCGACAATCGGAAAATCAGCGAGCGGGATTGCGTTTAATGATGCCGTTTCAGAAAGAATGCAACAGTCGATTTTAAGCTTGCTGAATTCAATCGGTATCGTCAAAGTCGTCGAAGAAGATGATTTACATGCCGTAACAGCCCTTTCAGGTAGTGGTCCTGCATATATCTACTATTTAGTAGAAGCGATGGAAGAAGCAGCGGTTGAGCAAGGTCTAGATGCAGCCGATGCACGTGAATTAATCGTTCAAACAATCTACGGTGCAGCGTCCATGCTAAAGAAGACCGGCGAAGAGCCTAGCATACTGCGCGAGAATGTAACAAGCCCTGGCGGTACAACAGCAGCGGGTCTGCAGTCACTAGAAGATCACAACTTCAAGACTATTATTTCGGACTGCTTGATCCGTGCGGAAAAACGTTCGCGTCAACTAGGTTCTTCAAAATAAAAAACTAAGCATCCATTGGTTCCCTTCAAGAGAGCCAAACTCGGATGCTTAGTTTTTTAGTAACTTGATTAATTCTCCATGTTTCCACTGAAAACGCGCGAAATCATCTGCAATCGAAATGGCATCAAATATCTCGGTACCTTCTTCTAAGAAAGCCGGCATTTCACCTGGCATGAAGCGTGCGCTAATATGGTTCACAATGAGGTTTTTCGCGTTCGCTTCTTTGGCAACGGTTGCCGCTTCGACAATCGTTGAATGACCGAATTCCTTCGCACCTGCTGCATATTCATCCGTGAACGTCGCTTCATGGATTAAAATATCAGCGTCTTGCGCTAGTTCAATGGAAGCTTGGCAGTACGACGTATCCCCAATGACTGTAATAATGAAGCCTTTTTTCTTATCTGTCGTAACGTCTTGACTATAAACCGTCTGCCCATTGTCGAGTTCTACGTCAAAGCCGTCTTTCAAGCGCTGCAACATAGGTCCTTTTGGAACACCTTGCTCTATCGCTTTATCGACCAATAACGTACCAGGCAACTCTTTCTGTTCAATACGGAAGCCGAAACTCTGCACGACGTGTTGGACTTCTTTGGCGTAGACTTTAAATTCCTCTGTTTCAAGAATCAAACCGTCATGGATTTCATGCACGTTCAACTTGTAAGGTAAATAGGTTCCCGTCATTTTATAGGTGTGCTGCAACCATTCTTTCAAGCCAGCAGGACCGTATAGATCGACGGGATCATCTCCACCTAAAAATGCGCGTGAGCTGAGAAAGCCAGGTAATCCGAAAATATGATCGCCGTGCAGATGCGTAATGAAGATTTTCGTAATCTTCTTCGGCTTAATGGCGCTGTATAGTAATTGATGCTGTGTCGCTTCACCGCAATCGAATAACCAATTTTCTTTATTCTCGTCTGTCAAATCCAGAACAAGCGCTGAAGTATTGCGCTGTTTCGATGGCATCCCTGCACCTGTGCCAAGAAATTCTATATCCACATGCATTGCCTCCTTGCTATTTCTTCGTAAATCCTTTTTTAATAATACCATCTCCGAAACGTTGTGTCAGACTCGACATCAACTGATCCATTTCATATTCCTTTTCTTGTTGCTCAAAATTATCAAATGTCAGCTGCTTGACCATTTCAGAACGTTCGATGACATTCGCTGCCGTGATGCCTAGCAAGCGAATGGGCTCATGGTTCCAGTGTTGCTGAAATAATTGAAGCGCTACATCTGTAATATCTTTCTCAAGATAGACCGCTTGTTGGAGCGTTCTGCTTCTCGTCGTGTTTTGCCAGTCGGCATAGCGAATTTGAATGCTGATTGTCATTCCGGCCAGTAGTTTCGTTTCCAGTCGTGCCGCCACTTTTTTCGCAAGCCGTTCAAATATCGGAACACAATCTTCGAATTCGGTTAGATCAACAGGCAACGTGGTGGAACTGCCAATACTTTTACGTTCTTCCGCACTTTCGGGGTCTACAGGACGTGTATCGATTCCGTTTGCCCGTTGTTTAAGGCGCAAACCATTTTTTCCAAGCAGTGCTTCCAACGTGATTTTTTCAGCAGTGGCCAAATCGCCCATCGTTTTAATATCTGCGCTATGCAATTTCTCTTCCGTCCGCTTGCCGATGCCATGCATTTCAATGACTGGTAACGACCACAGCATTTTTGGCACTTCACGTTTTCGTAAAATCGTAATGCCCATTGGCTTTTTCATATCAGAAGCTGTTTTCGCAAGAAACTTATTCGGTGCAATTCCTATCGAGCACGGTAGATCGAGTTCTGCTAAAATGCGCAACTGGATTTCACGGGCCAAATCGTACGCACGTGTCAACCCGCCAATATCGGTCGTATCGATATACGCTTCATCAATTGAAACAGGTTCGACCCATTCCGTATAACTTCGCAAAATATCAAAAACAGAATCAGACATTTGCCGATATAGTTCATGTCGTGGTGGAACAATCGTTAATTTCGGACATAGTCGTTTAGCTTCTCCTACCGTCATAGTCGTGTAGACACCGAATGCCCTTGCCTCATATGAACAGGTTACGAGAATTCCTCTTCGTTCTTTCGGGTTGCCCGCGACTGCAAGAGGGATTCCCTTTAATTCGGGATTCGCAGCCTGTTCAACAGAGGCAAAGAAGCTGTTCATATCAAGATGCATAATGACCCGTGGATTAGCGATGATCAGATCCGTCATGTAAACACCTTTCTTTCCTCGGAAATAATTATGTAATAGGAAAAAGCGGCAAACCGACTTCAGTCTGCCACTCTTTCCATTTTATCAAATGTATGTTCTTTTTGCCTACTAATTTGATTGGTGCTGTTCTTTCATATAACTGGATATTTCATCCATGCCATGAAGTGAATCCGCCATGATATTTGGATCGATGACAGTCACTACACGGTCAACAAGATTCGCTACTGTTACGAAGTAAGGCGTTTTAGAATACGCTTTTAGTGCAGTAGACGTTAAGCGATCTTCTGGCAATTCGAGAATCTCCCTTGCGTCTAGCACTAATAAACCGACTTCCAACTGATCTGTTTTCACAACCACTACATGGGATTCAATATCCCGAGGTGTCGCCTGATGATACAAAATCTGACTTAAATCCAGAATAGGCACGAGTTCGCCACGCGATTTCATCAGTCCCAGTAAGTATTTAGGAAGATGAGGAATCGGTGTGACGTACTCGAGTTTCTCGATGGATATCACCGATTCTACTGGTAGTGCATATTCTTCATTGCCCGTCCGCACAATCACAGTTTGCATAGTTATACCTTCTTTCAGGCTCTTTGTTAAGACTGTTACACCGTGCGGATTGCTTGACCGACAATCTCAAGTATTAATTCCGTCAGTTTTTCCAACTCTTTCACCGGCATTCGTTCGTTCTTCGTATGAATCTCTTCATAACCAACAGACAACGTCACAGTAGGAACTCCCATGCCGTTGAAGACGTTGCCGTCACTTCCTCCGCCACTCGTCATGATCTTCGGTTCACGGCCTACGTTGCGGATTGACTTCATCGCGACTTGCACGACTTCTTCGTCATCTCCGATTGAGAAACCAGGATACATAAGTTGTGTTGTAGTTTCGGCTTTACCACCAAAAGATTCAGAAGTCGTTGCAAATTTTTCTACCATTAAGTCAATTTGTTTCTTCATTTTATCCGGATTGATCGAGCGTACTTCCGATAAAATGAAAGCTTCTTCACAAACGATATTCGTTGCTTTTCCACCTTCAAAACGACCAATATTCGCAGTCGTCTCCTCATCTATGCGGCCAAGTTTCATGCCTGCAATAGATTTAGCAGCGAGAGAAATAGCAGAAATTCCTTTTTCAGGAGCGACGCCAGCATGTGCTGTTTTTCCGTAGATCGTCGTCCATAATTTTGACTGATAAGGAGCCGCTGTAACAATGCCGCCTACTTCTCCGTCGCTATCGATCGCAAAGCCATATTTCGCTTGTAAATAATCCGGATTCATCGCTTTCGCGCCTACTAATCCGCTTTCTTCACCAGCTGTAATTATGAACTGAATCGGACCGTGTGGCTTGTCTGACTCTTGGATCACTTTCGCCATCTCGAGTAGAGCAGCAATTCCCGCTTTATCGTCAGCACCTAAAATTGTCGTACCGTCACTGTAGACATAGCCGTCTTCTTTGACGATTGGCTTAATCGATTGTCCTGGAACGACCGTATCCATATGACATGTAAAGAAGATCGGATCCGCGTCAGCCACTGTACTCGGCAAGTTGGCAATTAAATTACCTGCACCGTGTCCTGTCTTTTCCGCTGTCTCGTCTTCCGTCACATCAAAGCCCAATTCCTGCAATTTCTTCGTAAGAATATCAGCAATATTTCGTTCGTTTTTAGTTTCAGAATCAATTTTTACTAACTCCAAGAATTCTTGAAGTAATCGTTGTGTATTCAAGATGTAAGACTCCTTTATTTATAGAGGTATGTTGCCGTGCTTTTTCTTCGGACGATCTTCGTGCTTATTGCGCATCATTTCAAGTCCTTGAAGCAACTTGATACGAGTTTCGCGTGGATCAATTACGTCATCTATCATGCCGTGTGAAGCTGCAACATATGGATTCGCAAACTTTTCACGGTATTCTTCGATTTTCGCAGTACGAGTTGCTTCCGGATTTTCACTGTTTGCGATATCGCGAGCGAAGATGATGTTCGCTGCACCTTCAGCACCCATAACAGCTACTTCTGCGTTTGGCCAAGCGAAGACTAAGTCTGCACCGATTGATTTAGAGTTCAGAGCAACATATGCGCCACCGAAAGCTTTTCGCAAGATCAATGTGATTTTTGGTACAGTTGCTTCCGAATATGCATAGAGGATCTTCGCCCCGTGACGAATGATTCCACCATGCTCTTGCTTGATTCCAGGGAAGAAGCCTGTAACGTCTTCAAATGTAATCAATGGAATATTGAATGAGTCACATGTACGGATGAAACGTGCGATTTTATCAGATGAGTTAATGTCTAGTCCACCCGCCATTACTTTCGGCTGGTTACAGACAAATCCTACTGTTTCACCTTTCATGCGCGCATAACCCACTACTGCGTTCTTTGCGAATTCAGGTTGGATTTCGAAGAATGAACCTTCATCCACTACTTGCTCCAACACTTTTCGTACGTCATATGGACGAATTGTTTCGTAAGGTACCGTATCTGCTAAATCTTCACGATAATCATCTTGCTCGTCGTATGGCTGAATCGGTGTTTTTTCTGTGTTGTTCTGTGGTAGATATGTTAAGAGATCGCGAGTTTTTTGCAATACTTCCTCTTCACTTGCGCCACGAAGATGTGCGTTACCACTAATCGTGTTATGAACTTTTGCTCCACCCAAGTCTTCAGAAGTAATTTTCTCGCCTGTTACTGTTTCAATAACTTTTGGTCCTGTGATGAACATTTGGCTCGTTTTATCCGTCATAATCACGAAGTCTGTGATTGCTGGTGAATACACCGCGCCACCTGCACAAGGCCCGAGGATAACAGAAATTTGTGGAATCACTCCGGAATAGATTGCGTTACGGTAGAAAATCTCACCGTATCCATCAAGCGATAATACACCCTCTTGGATACGTGCGCCACCAGAATCGTTCAAACCGATGAATGGTGCACCGTTTTTCGCAGCTAAGTCCATAACATTCGCAATTTTCATTGCGTGCATTTCACCTAAAGCTCCACCAAATACCGTGAAGTCTTGGGAGAATAAATAGATAGGACGACCGTGGATCTTACCGTAACCTGTTACGACACCGTCGCCAGGTCCTTCTAGCTTGTCCATGCCGAAATCACGTGTACGATGAACAACGAATGGATTCAACTCTACGAATGTACCTTCATCAAGTAGGATCTCAATACGTTCACGTGCAGTCAATTTACCTTTTTCGTGCTGCTTCATGATTCGCTCATCGCCGCCACCCAACTCGATTTCGCGCTTTTTGTCGTATAGTTCATTAATTTTATCGTAAATGTTCATCTATTATTCCCCCTTAGTCTTTTCACATAATTCATAAAGCACACCATATGATGATTTCGGATGCAAGAAAGCAACTTCTGCTCCGCCAGCACCTGGTTTTGGTTCATCTGAAAGTAGTTGAACGCCCTTTTCTTCCAATTCCTTCATTCTTGAACGAATATCTGTTACACCGAAAGCGATATGGTGAACCCCTTCACCGCGTTTTTCAATAAACTTCGCAATGGGACTTGTCTCCGTCATCGGTTCAAGCAATTCGATCTTGACATTATGTGCATCAATGAACGCCACTTTAACCCCTTGGCTAGCGACTTCTTCAATAGCGATAACTGTCAAACCGAGTGTATCTATGTAATAGTTAACTGATTCATCTATACTTTTTACAGCAATCCCTATATGATCTACCTTGTTCATAGCACATTCCCCTTTTAATACGATTCTACTATCCGAACATATAACAGCCATTCTAGTTGTGAAAATCCTTATTTCTGTTAAAATAGAAACAAACCAATTCCAACGTGTAAGGAGTTTTGCTGCATGAGTAATAAAAAAATTCAAAAAACAGTTGTTTACTTGATGATCGTCGCCATGATCGCATCTACCATGGTCATGGGTCTCAGCATGTTCTTATAATTCTTAATGACAGTTCGCATATGAAAATATGCGAACTGTTTTTTATTACAAAAGCGGTATGCGCCGTCTAGTCTCGACAGATGCTGGAGGGCCTGAAGCAATCCGAGAGACTGGCGCATGCAGCTAGATGTTACAGCTCTTCACAGTGCTCCTCAAATTGTTCCTGAAGATTTACAACGACAGACATCGGGTCATGTCCTTCGATTTCAAAACGTCCTACTTCACCGATTAGTTTGCCGTCTTTTAGCAAAGCGAATGATGGAGAAGATGGGATGTGGTCTTCACCGAAGTGCATACGTGCTTGTGCAGTTGCTTCTTTGTCTTGTCCAGCAAATACCGTTACCAAGTGGTCAGGACGCTTGTCATAATGTACTGCGTGCGCAGCTGCTGGGCGAGCAATTCCGCCAGCACATCCACAAACCGAGTTCACCATTACTAATGTCGTACCCGGCTGCTTGAATGCTTCCTCTACGTCCTCAGGTGTTTTCAATTGCTTGTAGCCGCTCGCTTCCATTTCGGATCTCGCTTGGTTCGTCATATCGTTCATGTAAAAATCAAAGTTCATAGTCATTTTACAGGATCTCCTCTCTTATACCGTATAATTGTGATAGCCTATTCAGTTCCGCTATGACACTTCCCTGATAATTAATTGACTATCCTCTTCAATCATAGCATATCCCTACACGAATTAAGAAGAAAACAATCGGTCAATTGCTCCAGTTACCGTTAAATGTCCGTCTAGCAATTCTTCCTCAAGTGCCTTCACCTGCGTTTTTCGTCCTTGCTCCGAGAAAAATGAATCAATCAAGTGGTCTCGGATCATCGCATGGAACCAATCACGTGTCTGGTGCTGACGTCTCGTGTCCCAATGATTCTTTTCTTTCATTTCTTTTTCGAATTCTAAAACCGTTTCCCATACAGCTTCCAAGCCGGTGTTTTCTATAGAAGAAACCGGTTGTACTTTCGACGTCCATTCAGGTGAAGCAGGTTGGAGCATGTGCATGATGCGTGTATATTCGCGCACCGTTTTTTTGACGAGCGGCTTATTGGCACCGTCATTCTTATGCACGACAATACCATCTGTCAGCTCCATGATCCCCTTTTTCATTCCTTGCAGTTCGTCTCCGGCACCAGTCAACACAAGTAATAAGAAATAATCGACCATACCACGGACAATCGTTTCACCTTGGCCAACCCCAACCGTTTCAATCAAAATGACGTCATAGCCCGCGGCTTCACAAAGCAGCATCGTTTCGCGAGATTTCTTATGCACGCCACCAAGTGTTCCCGCTGACGGAGAAGGACGGATAAAAGCATTCTTATGCCGTGCCAACTCCTCCATACGGGTCTTGTCACCCAAGATACTTCCGCCGGTCAGTGTAGAACTTGGATCAATCGCAAGCACCGCCACTTTATGGCCCATATCTGCAAGCATTAGACCGAACGCTTCGATAAATGTACTCTTCCCTGCACCGGGCACGCCTGTAACCCCAATCCGGATACAGTTGCCCGTTTTTGGCAGAAGGCTAGTCAACACTTCCTGACCGACCTTCTTATCGCTAGGCTTCGTACTTTCTAGCAACGTAATACCTCGTGCCAAATACAAACGGGAGCCATTTTCTATTTCTTGCTGCAATACATCTAAATTTTTATGAGATGGATCTTTCTTAACAAAGCGTTTACGTGAAGAGGCAACAAATCCATCATGTGTGGATTCTATTCCGCGCATCACATGCATTGCTGATTCATCTCGTCCGTTTTGTTTTTCTGTCAATCCGTCACTTCCTCATAGCCGAGCTGTCGGTAAATCTCCTCAATGACTTTTTGAGCTGCCACTGGAATGACTGTACCCGGGCCAAAGATTGCGGCTGCACCATTCTTGCGCAAGAAATCATAATCCTGTGCCGGAATAACGCCACCTACTACAACTAAAATATCTTCACGATTGATTTTTTTCAGTTCTTCACGCAATGTCGGTACTAATGTTTTATGACCTGCCGCCAGTGAACTCACACCGATGACGTGCACATCATTTTCCGCCGCCTGCAAAGCTGTCTCTTCAGGTGTCTGGAATAAAGGACCGATATCGACATCGAATCCTAAGTCAGCAAACGACGACGCGATCACTTTCGCACCGCGGTCATGTCCGTCTTGGCCCATTTTCGCAACCAAAATACGTGGACGACGCCCTTCATTTTCTAGGAATTCATCCGTCATATCTTTTACTTCCTGAATTTCTTCTTCATTTGAGAAGTTCGCGCTATATACACCACTCACTGAACGGATCACCGCCTTATGTCTGCCGGATACGGATTCAATCGCATCCGATATTTCACCGATAGTTGCACGCGCTCTTGCAGCGTCAACTGCCAATGCAAGTAAGTTCCCTTCGCCGCTTTTAGCCGCTTCCGTGATGGCCGTAAGAGTGGCTTGAACTACTTTTTCATCACGTTTGTCCTTCATATCGTTAATGCGGTCAATTTGCTTCTGGCGTACCATCGTATTATCGATATCTAGAATATCAATCGCATCTTCCGTATCGAGACGATATTTATTCACACCGACAATTGTTTCTGCTTTCGAATCAATTTTCGCCTGGCGCTTAGCTGCAGCTTCTTCAATCTTCATTTTCGGTAATCCAGTTTCAATCGCTTCCGCCATGCCACCAAGCGACTCAATTTCACCGATTAATTCCCATGCTTTCTCCATTAACTCTTCGGTTAATTTCTCCACATAGTACGAACCGCCCCAAGGATCAATTACTTTCGTCATCATCGTCTCTTCTTGCAAGAACAACTGCGTGTTACGTGCAATACGAGCCGAGAAATCTGTCGGTAATGCGATTGCTTCATCCAATGCGTTCGTGTGCAGTGACTGCGTGTGACCCATGGATGATGCGTTAGCTTCGACCAATGTACGTGTTACGTTGTTGTATGGATCTTGCTCCGTCAAACTCCAGCCTGACGTTTGAGAGTGTGTACGCAATGCAAGTGTCTTCGGATTCTTCGGTTCAAATGACTGCATCATCTGCGCCCAAATTTTTCGTGCCGCTCTCATTTTTGCTATTTCCATATAGTAGTTCATGCCGATTGCCCAGAAGAATGACAAACGTGGTGCGAATGAATCGATATCAATACCCGCCTTTAAACCAGTACGAACATATTCCAAGCCGTCTGCAAGTGTATACGCAAGCTCGATATCCGCCGTCGCTCCTGCTTCTTGCATATGGTAACCCGAGATCGAAATCGAGTTGAATTTCGGCATGTTTTCAGATGTGTACGAGAAAATATCCGCAATGATCCGCATCGACATAGCCGGCGGGAAGATATACGTATTCCGTACCATATACTCTTTTAAAATATCGTTCTGAATCGTACCAGATAATTTCTCAGGACTTACACCAGACTCTTCAGCCGCTACGATATAAAATGCCATGATCGGCAAAACCGCACCGTTCATCGTCATCGATACCGACATTTGATCAAGTGGAATACCTGCGAATAAAATCTTCATATCTTCAATAGAATCAATCGCAACTCCCGCTTTACCTACGTCACCTGTTACACGAGGATGATCGGAGTCATACCCACGGTGAGTCGCAAGGTCAAACGCAACAGAAAGTCCCTTTTGCCCCATCGCCAAGTTTCGACGGTAAAACGCGTTACTTTCTTCCGCTGTAGAAAATCCAGCATACTGACGAACGGTCCAAGGACGTGCTACATACATCGTCGGATACGGTCCGCGTGTGTTCGGTGCGATACCCGGGAAGTCTTTCAAATGCTCTGTGTTTTCAATGTCTTTTGCTGTATAGACAGGCGCTACATTGATTCCTTCATTCGTTAAAAAATTCTCTTTTGATAATGCTTGTTGTGAGAGTTCATTGAGTGATTGCTCTATATTCACTTTACGGAAATCAGGTTTACTCAACGGAACGGCCTCCTTTAGTTTGCGTAATAATAGTATTTAGCTTTTCGATTTTATCCTGTCCTGCAAAAATGAAGCCATTCAGTCCATTGGCAAGCCACTGATCTGCTGTTTCTGATGGATATTTACCCGCTGTATCGGTTGGACAATTGCCTTTATACGAAGCTAAGAAGTTTGTTACAACTTCTTCTGTATCAGCAGCCGATGCACAAATTACTGCATAATCAGGCTGTTGCTCTTCGATCCAACTGAGCGCTTGATCGTTTGACTCGAAAGAAGGACTCCACGTCGCTTCAATGCCACCAACTGCCAAGATTCCACTGACAAAATCTGCACGTGGTTTATAATCTTTCAACGCACCGAAGTTGAGTAATACAGTTTTCGGCAACTCCTCTTTTTGCTTAGAACGAATATGTTCAAAAGGCTCTGCCAATCGTTTCGATACCGTCACAGTTGATTCATTCGCATAATTCACATCCGTCAATTCCGCATAGACATTCGTACCGATCAACGTCTTCTTGCCCGTCGCCATCTCTTTCTGGCGCTGCGCATAAAGCTTGCTTAATTCACCAGACTGCAAGAAGGCTTGATAACCGCCATTCTCTTCAATCTCCAGGAACTTCGCCCATGATTTACGAATTAATTCAGTCGTCAACGATTCGATAAAGTAAGAACCGCCTGCAGGATCAAGAACTTGATCAATATGCGTTTCTTCCTTCAGAATCAATTGAATGTTTCGTGCGTAACGATTTGAGCTTGGGGACGTACCCGTCAATACATCATGCGGTAATACAGTCAGCCAATCCGCTCCACCTAAAATAGCTGCGAATGCCGCGTTGCCGCCGCGTAATAAGTTTACATACGGATCAAGTTTTGAATATGAACGCAATGAAGTAATCCCTAGTAAAGGTACTTGCTTCGCGTTCTCTACGCCGTACGCTTCATTGAATAGTTTCCACAACACGCGGAACGCACGGAACTTCGCGATTTCCATGAAGAAGTGTGTGTCAGATGCAAACCGTGCATAAAAGCCGTTTGCAAATTCTTCAAATGAAGAAGCGTCTTCCGCAAGTTCAGCTGCAATTGAAAGGGATAGCGCAAGTTCTGTTATCGCATCTGCCCCTTCATGATGCGCTGTCCATAAATCAGCACCTTTTGTGCGGACTCCTGGGAATCCTTCAGGTACTACCGGAACCGTACCGATGCAAATTCCTGTAACGTCTTTACGCTTTGCTTCATCTATATACGTGAAGGCTTGCAATATCGGATCATCGCTCTGCACTTCAGTGAATAAAATTGGATATTGCGTAATCAGTTCAGCCACTTGCTTGACGTCCTGTTCCGCCCAAACTAAAGGCCTCAGTCCGTTGTAAGCGATTGCTTCATTGCCCCGTGCCAAAGATTCTTTCATCTGCTCTACAAACTGTTGACCGTTCGCTGCGCTAACGGGTTGTGCGACCGTCCAGCCGAATGCAGGTTTCGTGACACGTGAAACTTCCAACTGGTCCAAGTCTTCTTTCGTGTATAGCGGATTGAGTTCAATGCCCTCAATCGTTTTTGTGTACAACGAATCAAAAGGCTTTCCTTTAAGTGATAAAACAGCCGCTTCTTTCCATTCAGTAAAGTTGGGGGCTGTGAAAGTAAATGTTTTCATGTTATGTATAGGCATAATGGTGCTCCTTCCCCTTTTAAAAACCATTAATAGTTATAGTGTACCGTAGAGTACGTTATGAAGAAAGGGGGAAATCAGAAGTTTCCGTCTAATTTTATCATAATCATACAAATTGATGACTTTTTATGCGTTTACTATTGAATTATTTGAGTGAATGGGATACATTAAACATCTTTTAATTGGAAAAGTGAAAAATTTAGTGAAAGCCAATTCTTTTGCGCTCATTAATTCGTGTAAGCGATCATAATTCCCTGTATCCGCTCTTAACTTCTCACAAGCGCTCATATCTCATCCGTATCCGCTCTATATCCACCACTAAGCGCTCACAAAGTTTGTCTAGCCGCTCATTACGCAATTATTAACTCACTTGATTTCAAACTTTTTCTGCATTTTATAGCCAGCAAGTGATCAGCCTCCATCCACAAGACTCTATACTTACTGCTTTACCTCCAAAAAAACCAAAAAACAACCTCCAAAAACCAAGTTTGGAGGTTGCCGAATCTTAATATAAGGAAGTCTTATCTTTAGCCATACCTTCCAACAACTCTTTCACACGGGCAAGGAAACGTCCACAAACGAGTCCGTCAAGCACACGGTGATCCAGCGATAGACAGAGGTTGACCATATCACGTGCAGCCATCATGCCATTGTCCATAATAACTGGACGCTTGACGATCGACTCCACCTGCAAAATCGCAGCCTGCGGATAATTGATGATCCCCATTGACTGAATGGAACCAAATGAGCCCGTATTGTTGACAGTGAACGTACCACCTTGCATTTCTGTCGATTTCAGCTTGCCGTTACGTACCTTCCCTGCCAACTCATGAATTTCGCGACCAATACCTTTGATCGTCTTTTCATCTGTTTCTTTGATGACTGGGACATATAACGCATCGTCCGTTGCTACTGCAATCGAGATGTTGATGTCTTTTTTCATGACGATCGTATCGCCTGCCCACATAGAATTCATTTCCGGATATTCCTTCAAAGCTTGTGAAATGGCTTTGATAAAGAAGGCGAAGTACGTCAAATTGAATCCTTCTTTTTCTTTGAATTCTTTTTTTACACTATCACGCAATAACACAAGTTCTGTTACATCCACTTCTATCATCATCCATGCGTGTGGTGCCTCGGTTACAGAACGCACCATATTGCTCGCAATTGCGCGACGTACACTCGTTACTGGAATCTCGATATCACCGTTTTCGAGTTTCACATTCGACGAGGCAGCTTGTTTAGGAGCCGACTGTTGATCCGAAGACGCCACTTGTTGTTGCGACTCTTCTTGAACAGCAACTTCTTGTGGTGCTTGTTGCGACTGTGCTCCGCCACTTTCAATGAATGCTTGAATGTCTTTACGTGTAATACGTCCTTCGCGTCCTGTACCGCTTACTTGTGCCAAGTCTATGCCGTTTTCCTGAGATAGCTTCAACACAGCAGGAGAATATCGTCCTGCTGCCTTGCCGCCTGTTGCAGGTTGTGGCTTTGCTCTAGGCGCGTCCTGTACTTCTTTCATAGCAGGCTTTTTTGCGGGTGTTTCAGGTTTAGGTGCTGAAACTTGTACTGGCTGTTGTGCGGCGCCTTCAATTTCAATCAAACAAACCGTTTCGCCCACTTCGATCGTATCGCCTTCTTTTGCGATGATTTCCTTGATCGTTCCTGAGAATGAAGAAGGAACTTCCGCCGTTACTTTATCAGTCGTCACTTCCGCGAGAGAATCATATTTCGCTACCGTATCTCCCGGAGCGACGAGCCATTTTTCGATAGTTCCTTCTGTTACACTTTCACCCAGTTTCGGCATAGTGATTTTTTCAATGCCCATTTCTTTACGCCTCCTTAGTTAAAATTCCGCTAAATCCCTTGCTGCCTTTTCGACCTTTTCAGGATTCATCATAAAGAACTTTTCCATAGAAGGGGCATATGGCATGGCAGGTACATCGGGTCCTGCTAATCGTTTGATTGGCGCATCCAATTCAAATAAACAATTTTCTGCAATGATAGCCGAAACTTCACTCATGATGCTGCCTTCTAGGTTATCTTCTGTTACTAATAGAACTTTTCCTGTTTTCGAAGCCGCTTCAATGATCGCTTCTTTATCTAACGGGTACACCGTACGTAAATCCAGTATGTGGACAGAAATATCATCTTCAGCTAAACGTTCTGCAGCTTGAAGTGCGAAATGCACGCACAAACCATACGTGATAATCGTTAGATCTTCTCCTTCACGCTTTACATCTGCTTTACCGATCGGCAATACATAATCATCATCCGGAACTTCCCCTTTGATTAACCGATACGCTCGCTTATGCTCGAAGAATAGCACGGGATCTTCATCGCGCACTGCCGCTTTTAGCAAACCTTTCGCATCGTAAGGAGTAGATGGAATGACAATTTTCAAACCAGGTGTCGAAGCAAACATCGATTCCACTGACTGTGAATGATATAAAGCTCCGTGAACGCCACCGCCAAAAGGAGCGCGAATGACGATTGGACAAGAGAAATCATTATTCGAACGATAACGAATTTTCGCCGCTTCCGAGACGATCTGATTCACCGCAGGCATAATAAAATCAGCAAACTGCATTTCAGCAATCGGACGCATACCGTACATCGCAGCACCAATCGCTACACCCGCAATAGCGGACTCAGCAAGAGGCGTATCAAGCGAACGGTATTCACCGAACTGATCGTATAGTCCCGTTGTTGCTTTAAACACGCCACCTTTACGGCCCACATCTTCCCCAAGTACGAATACTTGGTCGTCGCGTTCCATTTCTTCCTTCATCGCCAGGTTGATCGCATCTATAAATGAACGAACGGCCATTATGCTTCGCCTCCCTTTTCTTCATAGACATAGCGCAGTGCGTGTTCCGGCTTCGCGTATTCCGCCAGTTCCGCATACTCAGTCGCTTCATCGACCTGCAATTTCACTCGTTCTTCTATTTCATCATACTTTTCATCCGTCAAGACATTAACTTCTTTCAGATAATGAATGAATGACAATAACGGATCTTGTTTTCTTTCGTCCTCAAGCTCTTCTGCATCACGATATTGACGTTGATCATCATCCGAAGAGTGTGCAGTCAGTCGATAACATACCGCTTCGACTAATGTCGGACCCTCTCCGTTTCTAGCACGGTCTGCCGCTTTTTTTACCACTTCATACACTGTCAGCGGATCTCTTCCGTCTACTGTGTAGCCTGGCATACCGTAACCGATTGCACGATCAGAGACATTCTCACATGCCATTTGTTTCTCAAGAGGTACGGAGATTGCATATTTATTATTTTCCACCATAATTACTGTCGGTAATTTATGCACACCGGCAAAGTTCATGCCTTCATGGAAGTCTCCCTGATTGGAAGAACCTTCACCAAGAGTTACGAACGTGATGAAATCTTCTTTATTCATTTTAGCGGCGAGTGCAACACCGACAGCATGTGGTAATTGCGTTGTAACAGGTGAAGACCCTGTCAAAATACGATTTTTGCGTTGGCCAAAGTGACCTGGCATCTGCCGTCCACCGGAGTTCGGGTCTTCTGCCTTGGCGAAAGCCGATAACATCAAATCTTTCGGCGTCATACCAAAATGTAAGACAACTCCCATATCACGGTAATACGGTGCGATCCAGTCCTTTTCGTTATTCAGAGCAAATGAAGCTCCTACCTGCGCCGCCTCCTGTCCTTGACAAGAAATAACGAACGGGATTTTCCCTGCGCGGTTCAGTAACCACATTCTCTCGTCTAAACGACGTGCCATCAGCATCGTCTCGTACATTTGCAACACATCTTCATCTGTCAAACCCAATTCAATATGCCGATTACTCATTCCACTTCCTCCTTTACATGTGAATGGCTAGCCCATCAACCGCTAATGCCGCTTCACTGAACGCTTCAGATAATGTTGGGTGAGGATGAATTGCCGAGGATATTTCCCAAGGAATTGCATTCATCACCATCGCCAAGCCTGCTTCGGATATTAGATCCGTTACGTGCGAACCCATCATATGGACGCCGATAATATCATCCGTCTGCTGATCAACAATGATTTTCACGAAACCATCTGCATGACCGTTAACTAATGCTTTACCGTTTGCCTTGAATGGGAACTTGCCGATCTTCACATCAAATCCACGATCTTTCGCTTGTTGCTCTGTCACGCCGACTGCCGCAGTTTCCGGGTAGGAGTAAACACAACGTGGTACTAGATCGTAATCAATCGGATCTACCTGTTTTCCTGCTATATGTTCGATCGCATGCAATCCTTCATGTTCCGCTACATGCGCCAATTGAAGGCCGCCAATCACGTCACCGATTGCATAAATATGATCATCTTTAGTTTGATAATGATTATTCGTTTGAATCGAGCCCTTTTCGACTTGGATATCCGTGTTTTGTAAACCGATATCATCGATCACTGGAGCGCGCCCTACAGACACTAGCATTTTCTCACTCGTGATAGATTGTTCATCATTATCCAGCTTATAAGAAATTGTGACTTCACTATCGTTTTTCTGCAACGACTCCGTCAGAATTTCAGCACCTAAGATGAACTTCACACCGCGCTTTTCAAGCGCTTTATGCATCGCGACAGCTACGTCACGATCTTCCGTTGCCAATATCTGATCCAGACGATCCATGACTGTTACATCGACACCAAAATCTACTAGCATAGAAGCCCACTCGATGCCGATCACACCGCCACCGATAATCGTAATAGAAGATGGAAGCGCATTCATTAGTAGAGCTCCGTCGGATGTCATTACAGACTTTTCATCTACTTCGAGTCCAGGTAATGATCTTGGTTTTGATCCAGTAGCAATCACGAGATTTTTTAGAATCAATATTTCATTTTCATTACCGTTATCCATTTCCACGGAAATAGTTCCAGGCATCGGGGAGAATATGGAAGCTCCTAGTATTCTACCTGTCCCATGATAGACATCGATTTTACCTTTTTTCATCAATCCTTCTATACCCGCATGCAATTGATCGACGATTTTACCTTTACGTTTTTGTACTTGTGAGAAATCCAATGAGACATCTCCCGTATTCACGCCGAATTCATTCGCTTCTTGACGTGTTACGCGATAGACTTCCGCGCTTTTCAGCATCGCTTTACTCGGGATACACCCGCTATGCAAACACGTACCGCCAAGTTTGGATTTTTCTACAATTGCTGTTGTTAAACCTAATTGAGCCGCACGAATGGCTGCAACATAGCCGCCAGTTCCGCCACCTAAAATCACTACGTCATATTCTTTACTCAACGTAAAGGACTCCCTTCGCTTACAGTATTCAAATAAATGTAGACAGGCGAGTGTAGCGGTGGACAGGTGCACCCTACCTACCGCTATGACTCATCTACTAAATTATTTATTTGATATAATACTCTTTTCGTTGCGCAAGAATGTAGTTCTCGTTGCGCCAACTCTTGCAATACGTTCTTCTGCCAAACGATCAGCAGCCTGGTAGGATGGAATACCGTCTCGCTTTGAGATAGCGAATATCTTTAGGATCGTATCGTAAATACCTTCTACGCGCTTTAATGCACGCTCTTTATTGTATCCAATCAATTCGTCGGCTACGTTGATTACTCCGCCTGAGTTGATTACGTAGTCTGGAGCGTAAACGATTCCCATTTCATGCAAGCGATCACCGTGTTCTGGTTCCTTCAATTGGTTATTAGCAGAACCTGCAACAACTTTCACTTTCAATTGTGGAATCGTTTCGTCATTGATTACAGCACCGAGAGCACATGGAGCGAAGATGTCCGCTTCTTGTGAGTAAATCGCGTCCGTCGCAACCGCTGTTGCTCCGAATGCCACTACCGCACGCTGGACTGCTGCTTCATTGATATCCGTGACAATCAATTTTGCGCCTTCTTCATGCAAGTACTCGCAAAGTGTGTAGGCAACATTACCAACGCCTTGGACCGCAATGGTTTTACCTTCAAGTGAATCATGGCCAAATGCTTCTTTCACAGCGGCTTTCATTCCTTTGTAGATACCTAGTGCAGTAACCGGGGAAGGATTTCCTGACGTGCCTTCTCCTGAAGAGATACCCGTAACAAAATTTGTTTCCAAATGGATTAAGTCCATATCGTATTCAGTAGTCCCAACGTCTTCCGCTGTTATATAGCGTCCGTTCAGCCCCTCTATGTAACGACCCAATGCGCGGAACAGTTCATCGTTCTTATCCGTTTTCGGATCTCCGATTATGACTGTCTTTCCGCCACCGAGATTCAAACCTGCTGCAGCGTTCTTGTATGTCATGCCTTTAGCCAATCGTAATGCATCTTCAATCGCATTTTCCTCGCTAGCATACGTCCACATGCGCGCGCCACCAAGTGCCGGTCCAAGTGTCGTGTCGTGAATAGCAATAACCGCTTTCAATCCCGATGTCTTGTCATAACAAAGCACCAGTTGCTCATAGTCGTGATCTTCCATGTACGTAAACAATTTCATAAGTATCCCTCCAGGCTAGTAAAAGATTATAAAGATTCATGCGTATGGTACTGATTCTAAATTTCCTACGAAGAAAATGCAAATCTGACACATTTTGGCCATTAATTTCGCAAGAGTTTTGTAAACAATCTACCTATATCGTACATGATGGCAGAGTCCTTGACAATCCATGACCACACGGTAAAATTAAATAGGTGAGGGGTTGAATGATATGGTACGTCTTGCTGCGTTTATTGTACTGTTGATTCCAGGGATTGCAGCGGCTCTCGGAATAAAATTAATGCGAGATTCATTGTTCGGACATCTATTTCCGCCATTCCCATTCATTTGGATGCAGTTTTTAGGCGGTTTCATACTATTCGCCGGCGGTCTTGGATTCTTTGCAGGCTTTTTATTACGCCGAGACCGCAGATCTGGACGAGCAGCTGACAGATTTAAAAAAGACTTAAAATAAAAGGGCCAAGGTGCATTACCTTGATCCTTTTATTTTTTTGCGTACACGCTTCGGATAATCTGTAATCCAGCCTGTCACTTCAGGTGTATTGGATAAAAATGATTCCGCACCCGTTACCCCGTACATTCGTAATATCTTACCACTTTCAAGCAGATGACTCTTATACGGATCTTTCCATAATCGCTTATGAAAATGAAATGCATTTACATCATACGAATTAAGATTCTGCCAGTCTACTGATTTTTTTCTAAGCAATAAAGCCGTTTCCATGTCAGGATCCAGCTCTCTTACCAGACGCACCGTTTCATAATCGAACGAAGAGAGATGTACGTCTGATAATGGTTCTACGTAATGTAAGATTTGCTCAAGTACAGCCGCTTGACCATACACCGTTTCCTTTAATTCGACATTAAGCGCCAAATTATGTTCGGAACAGAAAGTAACTACATCAAATAATAGAGGGATGGGATGGCCAAACATTCGCCTGTATCTGCTTTTCCCTATTTTGATTTCCTGCAGTTCCTGTGACGTCAATTGATCAATGCGCTGATCAATTCCAGCGAGGCGTAGTAATTCATTGTCGTGAATGACAACCAATTGTCCGTCGCTCGATTGTTGCACATCCAATTCGATTCCATCCGCACCTTTTTGTACAGCCCCTAAAAAAGCCCGCATCGTATTTTCGAAATAATTTCCAGATGCGCCACGGTGTGCAAATATTTTACTGTCAGACATTTAATACTCCTTCGCTCGTTATTTCGAAAACACCTTTTGTTACACGACTCAACATGCTACTTTTACTTCCTATAACGATTTGAACACCAGGATGTGCTTCACGCGTGATGTCAATTTTAGGCGTACTAGCCACTTGCACAAGTTGCAGCTTATTTTTGATTGCCTGATCGAGTGATACAATTTCTTGCTGCTTTGCCTGCAATGTCTTTTCTAGCATATCCAACTGAGTAGCAGGAAGATTCGCTTTAACACTCGCCATTTTATCGAGCGTCATCTCAAGTTTCTTCAGTTCTGCATGCTCCGCTTTGAGTTTTTCTGCAAGTCGTTGAATTTCTTCGAGCTCCATTTCTTTATTGACTCCTTTGACGATAAGTTTCGTCAAACGTTCATGGCTATTGCCGACCGACGCACATTCGATGGAAAACATTGCTTCTGCAACACCACCAATGATCCGACCTTTATGTTTATCAACAAAAATATGATCGCCGTATAATTCAGATCCAAGTGAATAGAGACCGATGTTCACTCGTTCCCCGTAGATTTTGCAGTTATTCGCATGCTTGACGAAGACGTTTTTCTTCGCCTTAATAATAGTTTCTCCTCCACCAAAGACACCGCCTTTAATATAGACGTCGCCATCTTCAGAGTAGATTTCCTTCGCGTTTGTAACGCCTTCTTTTCCTTCGATAGAAATATCCCCTGTCGCATTGACTGAGAAGCCGGCCGAAACCGTTCCCATTACACGCACGGAACCATCAAATGTAATCGATCCGGTTTTTGTACCCACATCATCCGGAATGATCAATTGCTTTCCTACACTGATTGCACCATTCAGTTCTTCAAGTGCGCCGCCATGCAAGGCGCGTAAGATGATTTTGCCATCTTCCTCAAACTCCCCGACAGATTTTCTATCATAAACTAGTTTAATGTCCTCGCCTTTTTTCGCCGCTATCGGTTCACCAAAGACGTTATAGCCTTCAAATCCTTCTTTAGCAGGCGTCTTTTCACCCAGCCAATCATCTTTCACAATTGGCGTTACGAAATTCAACTCATAGTGATCAACTGAGCCATCATCGCGAAGAATAGGTTTACGATCTGGCAACTTAATATACTCGACCTGCGCACCTTCCCCTTGGACGGGTTCTTTGCCTACGGCAATAATGATCGGATTACTTGGAAGGTACGCTAAGCTAAACAGACTTTCTTTGTCGTAGTGTACGTCTCTTTGGTCCAGCATGTCTTCTGCCTGTTTCAGGAACTGCTCTTTATTTGCAAGAAATTCTTCGTTTGTTGCATGAATATACAATTCTACCTTCATTTTACTAGGTGATATATATACTTCACAAGGAGCGGAGTACGACCCAATATCATGCTGACCTACTGTTTGCAGTGCTTTCATCAGCTCCTTGAATGAATTCAGTTTCAATCTAGGAATATCAGAAGCCAGTGCGTCAAATGACTTAAGCGGATATCCTACTTTTTTAGTGTTCATGATAATTTTATTATTTTCTTCTTGAAGTTCAAAATATTCATTTTCAACTAACAACGAAATCCCTCCCTCTTTATTTACTAGTATAGAAGATTGCAACGCACTAGAGGTAGCTCTTTTTGTGATTACACCGCGTAAATAAGCATTTTCTCACAGTGTTCTCCGATTTTCTTATGCTACGAAGTAAATACTGACTTTATCCCTACAATATGTCTACTGCATAGTTTATGCATAAACTGCAGCTGAGTTTGTATGGAGGTATGAGTCGCAGAGCGTTAGTGAAATTTTAGTTAAACTACAAATTATCTCCAAAATCAAGCGAGGTCATTATGCGTAATGAGCGGCTAGACAAACTTTATGAGCGCTTAAACGTCAGTATAGAGCGGGTACGAATGAAGTATGAGCGCTTTACAGAAGTTATGAGCAGTTGCAGAGAAAGTATGATCACTTACACGAATTAATGAGCGCAAACGAATTGGCTTGCAGTAAGCATTCACCTATCCAACTAAAAACGGAATAATCCTGCCCCTCCAGAACGAATCCGCCTAAACCGTAAATCCCCTAACGTATCCACCGTCATCCTTATCCGTCTACAAACGAAAACCAACTAATACACCCGATTAGTTGGTTTCCGTAAACACTCTATCCTTTTGTCACTTCGATCAGCTCACCATATGCTCCAAACGGATTTTGTCAGCGATCATTGCAATGAACTCGCTATTCGTCGGCTTACTCTTCAAATGATGCACCGTATAGCCGAACGTCTTCGAAATCAAATCGTAATTTCCACGGTTCCACGCCACTTCAATCGCATGACGTATTGCACGTTCCACACGGGATGGTGTCGTATTATACTTCTTCGCAATATCCGGGTACAGAATCTTCGTGACCGATCCAAGCAACTCTACATCACTATACACCATCTGAATTCCTTCGCGTAAAAACGCATAGCCTTTAATATGAGCAGGTACGCCGATTTCTTTGATCATTGACGTAATCGCTGTATCGAGTACTTTCTGAGTAACAACGCCTGTCTGTGGGGCTGACTCCTGCACGACAAAAGAAGGCGTCGTATTTTTCGGTTTTCCTGCAGCTTTAAAGATTTGTCCGATCAAGCGGTCGAATTCAAATGGCTTCAACATGAAGTACGAAGCACCAAGATTTGCAGCTTGCGACATGACGTTTTCTTGTCCGAAAGCCGTCAGCATCATGATTTGCATATCCCCCATTTTATTCGTTTCATTCAGCGTCTCCAGTACCCCAATACCATCAAGATGCGGCATAATAATATCCAACAATAAAATATCCGGTCGCTCTTCTTCCAACATCGTCAAGCATACTTGCCCATTATTCGCTGTCCAAATTACTTCTATTTCGTCGTGCTTTTCAAAATAAGACATCATCGTTTTCACAAGTTCTTTATTATCGTCAGCAATTGCTACTTTCACATTTTCCATTACTCATTCCCCCTGATATAAAATCGGTCATCCATTTCTTTCTCCCGCTGTTTCTCTCCTATTATCGTAAGTCATCTATATGGCAAATTCTACATTTACTTAAATTTTCACGCAAAATGATACTTCTGAACGATGCTTTCTACCTATTTCGACTTTTTTCCCTTTTCTTTGTATCGAACACATATACGAAAAAAAGCAGCCTGTGCATTTTTGGCACAGGCTACTTTTTCACTTCTCATTCGTTCTCATCGTTTTCAGGAAAAGCGCGGCCCCTTTTTCCGGCTCGTCTACGAACATATGCGTAATAGCACCGACAAACTTACCATTTTGGATCACAGGACTCCCACTCATGCCTTGCAAGATCCCGCCTGTCTTGCTCAGCAGTTTCTGGTCAGTCAATAGGATGTGGAATTGTTCTTCTTCTATCTTCGTTATTTGGATGGTGAACTTTTCTACAGTCGAACCTTCTACCGTAGTGTAAATTTCTGCAGGTCCGATCATCAATTCAAACGGTTGCATAATTTCAAGGGGTTCAGCCAACACTTTATTATTAGCTTTTTTCCAATGACCAAATATTCCATAGACATTATTGATTTGAATATTTCCAAGCAAATTATTCTGATCAATAATGGAAGAAATTTTATAACCCGGAATTCCTGGAGAGCTCTTCTTGATCTGGCTGATTTCAGATAAATAAATCGCGCCTTTTTCAAAAGACGGTGCAGACTGTAACGTACTATCAATAATCTGGTGCCCCAGCGCACCATACGTGCCACTTTCCGGGTCGACATACGTTAACGTCCCCGTACCTTCCGTTCGATCCTTCAGAAAGGGTGTGACGCGCTTAATGAGCGACCGATCTGCTTCAATGGTTTCGTTCTTCCCATTACGCAAAACGTCGAGTATCATCGTAGCGCTATCTTTTTGTAAAGCCCGTTCAAAATGAACAAGTTGCTTCGTATCCGTACCGTTCAATTGGCGAATTATATCGCCTTTTTTTAGCCATTCCTGCTGACTCACCTTGACGTCACTCGTTACATAAATCCCACTCAAATCCATTTGGATACCAATGGAGTCACCCATCGGTATGAGCGTTTCTTCATTTGCTAATGAAATTCCAGGCACTAGGCAGAGCATCAGGACGAGCGCTATGAGCGTTTTAAAAGATTTATTCCATCCCATGTTTCACCTCCTCAACGAAAGATACCTTTGGTATGTCCTTTCGAAGAGAAAGTATGAAAGGGTAAAATAAACAGTGCCCATTCCTAGGGGAAACGTTATGATTTCAAGCTTTATTTACGGAATTCTTGTTTACGTTGATCGGCTAGAACCAAAAGTTCTTCAGCATGCTGAAGCGTCAATGTGGTAATTTCTGCACCAGAAAGCATACGGGATAATTCCTCCGTACGTTCTGTTTTCATCACATCATGAATCGCTGTAGTTGTCCGTCCATCATGCACTTCTTTTTTAATAAGATAATGATGATCTGCCATTGCAGCCACTTGCGGTAAATGTGAAATACATAACACTTGCGAATGACTGGAGATCATGGAAATTTTTTCCGCGATGGATTGCGCTACGCGTCCACTGACTCCGGTATCCACTTCATCAAAAATAATCGATGTGACACCTTGATGTTGAGAAAAAATTGTTTTCAACGCCAGCATCATTCGTGATAATTCGCCACCAGATGCCACTCGTACCAAAGGTTTAAGCGGTTCCCCCAAGTTTGTTGAAATTGTAAATACAACTTCATCAAATCCGTTAGCGTCAAATTGACGAGGTTGTTTTTGCTGAATTTGTACTTTAAATGTGGCTTTTTCCATATATAACTGTTTTAACTGCTCTTCAATCCCTTTTTCGAGAGAGAGTGCCTCTTTTTTACGGATAATCGATAATTCATTCGCTTCTATTTCAAGATCTTCTACGTATTGTGCCAATAATTCTTGGTTTTGATGCAATCTCTCGTCACGATTGACAAGTTGATCGAGCGCATCAGCAATTTTATCGCGATAAATTAAAATATCTTCAAGTGATTTGCCATATTTGCGTTTCAACGTCAAAAATAATGCTAATCGATCTTCGACGAACTCCAATCGATCCGGCTGGAATTCCATACCATCGATCATCCTTTTTAAATCATGCGAAACATCTTGAAGCGCATAAAATGAAGAATTAACCGTTTCAGACATCGTTTTAAGATCTTCATCAATTGAAGCAGCTTCTTCAAGATCACTCATTGAATTGCCAACCCAATCGAGTCCATGAGACTCTAAAGACAATGCTTCGTAGGAAGTATTCAAGCGATCAAATAGCCGATTAAAATGTTGGAGCTTTACAAGTTCAGACTCCAATTCCTCTTCTTCACCAATCATCAAATTCGCTGCATCGATTTCTTCTAATTGAAATTTGTATAAATCAATTTTCTGCGCAATTTGCTGTTCATCTTGTGTTTTAGCCGCAATGAGTTGCTGGAGTTTTTTATATTTATCATATAACTCGGTATATGTTGACATTGCACGTTCAATTGGCTCGCCAATAAAAAAATCTAGCAAATGAATATGACGTTTTTCATTCATTAATTCTTGGTTTTCGTGCTGTCCGTGAATATCGATCAGCATAGCACCAATCTCACGCAATATAGCAATTGTCACGAGTTTACCATTGACGCGACAAACAGATTTTCCACTGGCACTTATATCTCGGCGTAAAATCACGATACCTTCTTCAGTATCAATGCCAAATTCCATCAACTTCTCCGTTACATTTTCAATATTTTTATCAATCGTGAAAAGTCCTTGAAGTTCAGCCTTTTTTGCACCATGGCGAATAAATTCCTGTGAGCCTCGTCCGCCAGCGAGCAGCTGGACAGCGTCAATAATAATGGACTTCCCAGCACCCGTTTCACCAGTCAGCACCGTTAGACCGTCGTCAAATGTGATTTCAAGTTGTTCAATAATAGCAAAGTTTTTAATCGAAAGTTCGCTTAACAAAGAAATCCTCACCTCGCTTATAGCATTGATAATAATTTATCTTTTACGTATTCCGTCTGAGATTCTTCACGACAAATGATCAAACATGTATCGTCGCCGCAAATCGTTCCTAGCATTTCATCCCAGTCCAAGTTATCGACAAGTGATCCAACCGCCTGCGCATTACCCGGAAGCGTTTTCAACATGATAAAATGACTGGCGCTGTCGATGCCCACAAATGCATCTTCTAGCATACGCTTCAATTTTTCTTCCGTATTATAGCGATGGATAGGAGGTAGACTGTATTTATAATTGCCTGAAGGTGAAGGTACTTTAATCAAGTGCATTTCTTTAATATCACGCGAAACCGTTGCCTGCGTGACATCGGCACCGGCAGCTTTCAGACTTTCAACCAGCTGATCCTGTGTTTCTATTTCATGGTTCGTAATAATTTCTCTAATACGTAGATGTCGTTGTCCTTTATTCAATTTTATTCACTCCGATTCTGTTGAGTCCATAAACAAAATTATACTAATCATCTAAAAAACGCGCAACTCATTGCGCGTTATGTTAAATCATTATGTGCCTGTTTAACTAATTGCTTGAAATCTTCCGTTGTAAAATCGGAGACCGCGTCGTCTTCGGCTACTAAATAATACAAGAACTCAATATTGCCTTCTCCACCTGTGACAGGCGAGTACGTAGCACCTTTAACGGAAAATCCTTCCACCACTGCCATCGCAGCAATTTTTTCCAACACTTCTAGATGAATCGCTGGATCACGGACAATTCCTTTTTTACCCACTTTATCTTTACCCGCTTCAAATTGAGGCTTCACTAGCGCCACCACTTGACCGCCGGGTACGATAATGTTCTTTAGTGCGGGTAAAATCAATGATAATGAAATGAATGAAACGTCAATCGTAGCGACTTCCGGTAACCCTTCTGTAAACAAATCAACGGTCGCATGACGGAAATTCTGTCGCTCCATCACCGTTACTTGTTCGTGCTGACGGATTTTCCAAGCGAGTTGGTTGTACCCAACATCCAGTGCGTAACAATGTTTCGCACCGTTTTGCAGTGCACAATCCGTGAAGCCACCCGTAGAAGCTCCGATATCAAGAACCATCTTTTCTTTCACAGAAATAGGAAAAGACTCTAACGCCTTTTCCAGTTTCAAGCCACCACGACTTACATATTTAATCGCAGGTCCTTTTACAGTCAATGGGGCATCAACTGCAATTTTCTCTCCCGCTTTTTCAATTCTTGCCGTATCAGAGTAAACGAGTCCCGCCATGATGGATCGTTTCGCTTGTTCACGGGATTCTGTTAATCCACGCTCTACTAGCAACAAATCCACTCTCTCTTTTTTCACAGATGTACTCATACTTTCGCTCTTTCCGCTGCTTGTTGAATAGCCGCTGCTGTAACTTCAGCTACGTGATCAGGTGTCATGTGGATTTCAACAAGTAATTTATCGACACTACCGTGTTCTATGAATTCATCCGGAATACCGATTCTTTCGAAGATCGTTCCCGTATGACCCACTTTTTCTGCATATTCCAACACGCCACTGCCGAATCCTCCAGCAAGTACAGCTTCTTCAATTGTAATGATGGGTTTACCTTTAGCAAATAGCTCATCCAGTAAATCGGTATCCATTGGCTTAATGAAACGCGCATTGACAATCGCCACATTTTTACCTTGTAATTTCAATTGTTCAGCAGCCGAGAACGCCATAGGAATTGTCGTACCGAATGTTAAGATCGTTGCATCTTCACCATCTTGTAACACTTCCCATGTACCAATTGGAATGGTATGAAGTTGTTCATCCATTGGAACACCATACCCATTGCCACGTGGAAAACGAAGTGCAATCGGACCTTCATCATAATCGATAGCTGTCTTCACCATATGTTGGCCTTCATTCTCATCTTTCGGCATCATAATGACCAAGTTCGGCAAATGTCGCAAGAATGCAATATCAAACACACCGTGATGTGTTTCTCCATCTGCTCCAACAAGTCCTGAACGGTCAATACCAATAAAGACATTAAGCTTCTGACGCGTAATATCATGCAACATTTGATCGTATGCACGTTGTAGGAATGTCGAATAAATCGCAAGGAATGGCTTCATTCCAGTAGCCGCTAGTCCCGCAGCCATAGTCGTCGCATGTTGTTCTGCAATCCCCACATCGAAGAATCGATCTGGGAATTCCGCTGCGAATGATTCAAGTTTCGATCCTACAGGCATAGCAGGCGTAATCGCGACAATACGTCGGTCTTCTCTCGCAAGCTTACGTACCGTTTCCGAAACTAAAGCACTCCAAGCAGGGCCGTTTACAGGGGATTTCACAAAATCTCCTGTTTCGATCTTATAAGGTCCCGTACCATGCCATGTACCAATTTTATCTAACTCGGCTGGGCTATAGCCTTTCCCTTTTTTCGTAATCACATGAAGTAATACCGGTCCTTCCATTTTCTTTGCGTATTGAAGAGAACGTTCCAATTCCACAAAGTCATGGCCGTCAATCGGACCTAAATACGTGAATCCAAGCTCCTCAAAGAAGACCCCGTTCACTACTAAATATTTCAAACTGTCTTTCACACGTTCCGCAGCCGTTGCGACTCTACCGCCTACTGCTGGGATTTTACGCAATAAGAATTCCAGTTCGTCTTTCACGTTATTATACTTACCAGCCGTACGTAATTTTCCGAGAATCGAGTGCAATGCGCCAACATTCGGTGCGATAGACATTTCATTGTCATTTAGAATAACCGTGAGATTTGTCTTCTCGTGTCCAATATGGTTCAAAGCTTCAAGTGCCATGCCGCCCGTTAATGCACCATCACCAATGATCGGGATGACAAAACTTTTTTCCTTTTTAATATCTCGTGCAACAGCCATTCCCATAGCCGCCGACAAAGATGTCGAACTATGGCCGGTTTCCCATACGTCATGTATGCTCTCCGCCATCTTCGGAAATCCGCTCAATCCTTTATATTTTCTAAGAGTATCAAACTCGCCAGCTCGACCTGTGAGAATTTTATGGACATATGACTGATGTCCTACATCCCATAAAAATTTGTCGGTTGGACTGTCGAATATTTTATGCAACGCAATCGTTAATTCGACAACACCCAGGTTCGGTCCGATATGCCCGCCAGTTACCGATAAATTTTCAATTAGAAAATGACGAATATCTGCCGCCAATGATTCCAACTGTTCTTTATCGAGCTCTTTTATAAAAGATGGATTGGTAATCTTTGTTAGATCCATCATGATCACACACCTTCATCAAGTAAGTAGGTCTTTCTATTCGTACGTTCGCACTATCTCTTGTTCAGTAGTCCAAGTAGTTGCTGTTTGTTTTCTACATTATAACAGTAACAACGTGCGACACAAATATAACGGTCCCAAATTACATATTTCGCTCAATAATGTAATCTGCTAACAACTGCAACATAGACTCCCCTAAGCCAATGGAGTGCAACGCATGTAAAGCTTCCTCATGACGTGCTTTTAATTGCTC
The DNA here is from genome assembly GCF_002743175.1 of Sporosarcina sp. P20a. NCBI lineage: Bacteria > Bacillati > Bacillota > Bacilli > Caryophanales > Caryophanaceae > Sporosarcina > Sporosarcina sp. P20a. Next base: position 480,317 of record NZ_PDYT01000001.1, on the reverse strand, counting down.
GCGAGCCCCGTCTAACCCAAGCAATGAAGGGTACGTCGACTTTTCGCTTGAAGTATCGCTGTTTGCTGGTTTACCAAGTTGCTCGGTAGTTGCTGTTACATCCAAAATGTCGTCCTGGATTTGGAATGCCAACCCAATGTTTAGAGAGAATCGGCGAAGTTGCTCGCGTTGTTCATCAGTAGCCTGTGCTAGCACAGCACCCGCTTCAATACAGTATGAGAGTAATGCGCCCGTTTTATGAATATGGACTTCTTCCAATTCTGCTAGTGGCAATAATTGATGTTCACCTTTCATATCGAGAACTTGTCCCTTGACCATCCCTTGTGCACCCGAAGCTTTCGCTAGTAATCCAACGAGTTCAATCGCTGCTGCCGGTGGTGTTTCTCGAAGATCTGCGAGCGCTTGGAATGCCATTGCCTGCATCGCATCTCCAGAAAGCGTCGCCACATCTTCGCCGTACACTTTATGGTTAGTAGGTTTCCCTCTTCTAAAATCATCATCATCCATGCAAGGTAGATCGTCATGGATCAATGAATATGTATGTATCAATTCGACAGAAGACGCGACTTTTACTGCATCTGCCGAATCTTTTTTCATATCAAATAAAACGGCCATAACCAGCAACGGACGAATCCGTTTGCCACCCGCTTCTACGGAATACATCATAGATTCGTGTAAAACGTCTGGAATATCAGACTTCGCCAGTTGGTTCGTCAATTCGCGTTCAATCTCAGGAATCATTTCATCGACAAACGCTTGTAATTTTTCATTCATTCGACTCACCTGCTGTTGGATCAAATGAGGATTCGTTACCCTCTTGATCAATCATACGAATCAATTGTTTCTCTGCATTCTGCAATTTCTTCTGACAATAGGCTGAGAGCTCCATCCCTTGTTTATACAACGTGATCGTATCATCCAAAGGCGCTTCTCCAGCCTCCAACTTCTGTACAATTTCTTCTAACTGGTGCATTGCCTGCTCGAATTGCATATTTTTATCTTCTGCCATCCTTACTCGACCTCCTTTGGAATGATTCCTTCTACTATAGTGGAAATAGATCCGTCTGCTAATTGAAGCGTTACTTGATCACCGCTGGCTACATCGTTTATAGATTTAATCACTTCATGATCTTTATAACCAATTGAAAAGCCTCTTTCCATTACTTGTAACGGGTTCAAGGCTTGCATCATGCGCATCAGTGCAACAAACTGTTGCTGACGCTGTTTAATCGTGTGTTCCGCAGCACGACTTAAACGCATTTCGAGTTGTTTCGTCTGTTGCTGTTCAAGCTGTATACGTCTAATCGGTGTGTAGTACTGAAAACCTGCATATAAACGATCGAAGTTCATCCGTTTTCCCTGAACGACTGCTTCACTGCTACGTTGCAAACGATCTTCGAGATTATCGAGTTTCTCGATGAACGGCCGATATAATCGTTCCGGATATTGCAGCGGATAGGCGGCTTGAGCCGTTTCTAAACGCTTATTCAACTGTTTAATTAAAGTCTGTACCGCTAGATAAATCGAACGCTGTTGATTTTTTAGATGTTGGAATAATTGAAGCTGATCCGGCACCGCCATTTCTGCTGCTGCAGTTGGCGTTGGTGCACGTAAATCCGCCACAAAGTCCGCTATTGTCGTATCGGTTTCATGTCCGACTGCACTGATGATCGGAATCCGACTTGAGAAGATAGCACGTGCAACGTCTTCTTCATTAAATGCCCAAAGATCTTCAATGGAACCCCCACCTCGGCCAACAATCAATACATCGACATTCGCCATTTCATTCGCTTGTTCAATCGCTTTGACAATCGAAGGAACAGCTGTGCGACCTTGCACGAGAGCAGGAAACAGGTACATCTCCGCCATCGGAAAGCGTCGGTTAATTGTCGAATACATATCACGTAGCGCAGCACCTGATTCTGCTGTGATAAGGCCGATTCGTTGTGGTACTTGCGGAATAGGTTGCTTGAATCTTTCTTCAAACAATCCTTCTTGCTGAAGCTTCTTTTTCAACTGTTCAAAAGCTAGATACAGCGCCCCAATACCATCCGGTTCCATGGTTTGTACATAGAGTTGGTACGACCCTGCCGTTTCAAACACCGTCACATCACCCGTGATCAGTACATTCATACCGTTTTCAGGCTTAAATTGAAGTGTGTTGGAACGAGAACGGAACATGGCCGCCTGAATTCTCGTCTTATCGTCTTTCAATGTGAAATAAATATGGCCGGACGGATGCAGCTTAACGTTCGACAATTCACCTTTTACATAGACGTTTCGTAAATGTGGATCTGCGTCAAATTTACGTTTGACATATTTCGTTAGCGCTTGAACGGTTAAAAAAGTTTGATTGGACATGTTTCCGTCACCTGCCCTTTTATGTATAGAGAGGCGCTCATGAAGAGCGTCTCTCGTTTAGAATTACTTATTTTGCGTACGTGCCTTTAATTTGTTCTCCGCACTTTCGACGGTGTTTTTCAACAACATCGTAATCGTCATCGGACCTACTCCACCTGGTACAGGTGTAATAGCACTAGCTTGCTTCTCAGCTGATTCATAATCAACATCTCCACATAGCTTGCCGTTTTCATCACGGTTCATACCGACGTCAATAACGACTGCGCCTTCTTTAATGTAATCCCCTGTAATGAACTTAGCCATACCAATTGCGACGATTAAAATATCTGCTTGTTGCGTGAATTTCTTCAAGTCTTCTGTACGGGAGTGACAATACGTTACCGTTGCATCTTTTTGCAAAAGAAGTTGTCCCATCGGTTTCCCTACGATATTACTTCTACCAATAATCACCGCGTGCTTGCCAGCGATATCTACGTTGGAACGCTCAAGCAGCTGCATAATGCCATATGGTGTGCATGGCAAAAAAGTTTCTTGACCAATCAGCATTTTCCCAACATTCATTGGATGGAATCCATCGACATCTTTTTCAGGGCTAATCGCACGGATGACTTTATTTTCATCAATATGTTTTGGTAATGGCAATTGCACCAAAATACCATCGATCGTATCGTCCTGATTGAGCTTCTCTACTTCAGCAAGAAGATCTTCTTCCGATACAGTTTCCGGCAATTTAGTAAGCACGGATTTCATACCCGCTTCCTTGCTGGACTTCTCTTTGTTTTTCACGTACGTTTCAGACGCTGAATTTTCTCCAACTAAAATAACAGCTAGTCCAGGTTGAACCCCTTGCGCGACTAAAGAAGCGACTTCTTCTTTTAATTCATTCCGGATTTCCTGTCCTATTGCTTTTCCATCAATCTTTTTACTAGACATGATTTTCCCACCAAACTTTTTTTATTTGTAATGAAAGTTTATCGAGCTCAAGCTTGCTACTAGTAGTGACGATTTCGGTTATTGGAATTTAGAAAGTACCCCATTAACAAAACGGCCTGACTTTTCGTCACCAAACGTCTTGCATAGCTCAATCGCTTCGTTCATGATGACCCGATTCGGAACTTCTTCATTATGAAGGAGTTCATAGACAGCCAATCGTAACACTGTTCTTTCGATCTTCGGCAATCTGTCGATGGTCCAGTTTTCCAATTTATTTGTGATTTCACTGTCGATTTTTGTCAAATGTTCCGCTGTACCTCGAACTAGTTGTTCGTAGAATGAATCCAGTGGTGTTTCCACGATATAACCTATCGCTTCGTCCACGTTCATCTCACTATTGTCCAGCTGAAACAGTGTTTGAATTGCTTTTTCACGTGCTTCTCGTCGTTTCATAATCGTTATCTCCTCTACCGCTCATCTTCAAAACCTAATGATATCACAAAACGCAGGAAAAGAACTAGTGGAATCAAGCGATTTTATGTCACCAGTTTTCATTTTCGGTCAAGATGTTCATAATTAGTTCTGTAAGGTATAGCTGGTAACGATGTTTGCACCGTTGATCGACCTTCCAATAAGACTTTTTAACATTTTGTTGTGGTACGGAGTTTTAGTCGTGACTTGGTGAGGGCGATGTGAGTATCGCTCAATAATTCGTCTAAGCGCTCATAGCCCATATGTATCCGCTCTATAATCAATGTCAACCGCTCTATCAAGGTCCGCAACCACTCATAACTTTAAGTCAACCGCTCTATCACCGCCTGTAACCGCTCATTGCCACCAAATCTCCACAAGAATTAACCTATATCCCGAACTCACACAATAAAAAACCGAAGACAAACCTACTAAAAGGTTTGTCTTCGGTTATTCGCTCATTCAATAAGTCCCGCTCAGTCGTCGAAATGAATGCCCGTTATGTGGACATTCACTTCATGCGTTTGAAGCGAAGTCATATTCAAAATCGCTTGGCGAATTTCGTTTTGAATCTTCGCCGCAATCGTAGGGATGGAATGGCCATACTCGATAATGCAATACACATCGATTTTTAGTCCTTCGTCTGCCCATTCGGTTTTTACACCTTTTCCGTACATCACTTTACCCAACTTCTCCGCAACACCTGACGCGAAATTCCCTTGGGTAGCAATCACTCCACTTACTTCTGACGTGGCGATGCCAATGATGACTTCGAGTACTTCAGGTGCGAGTTGAACTCGTCCGAGTGCAGCATCTCCAGACGGTGTCATTCCGACAAACGATGCATTTGTTTTATCAGCCATTTCACTTCTCCTCCAATTACTTCATGACGTCGTACTTTTCTAAAAACTTTGTATCAAAATCACCAGACTGGAATATTTCGTTATCCATTAAGTTCGCGTGGAAAGGAATCGTTGTATGGACGCCTTCAACTACGAACTCATCTAGTGCACGTTTCATCCGAGCGACCGCTTGCTCACGCGTATCCGCATGAACGATCAGCTTTGCGACCATTGAGTCGTAAAACGGTGGAATCGAATAGCCTGGGTACACTGCTGAGTCAACACGAACGCCAAAGCCACCTGGAGGTAGATACATAGTTACTTTACCGGGTGATGGCATGAAATTCTTTTCAGGATTTTCTGCGTTGATCCGGCATTCAATAGACCAGCCATTGAATGTAATATCTTCTTGTTTAAACGCTAATTCTTCGCCTGAAGCTACTTTTAGCTGTTGTTGAATCAAATCGATCCCTGTGATCATTTCTGTTACAGGATGTTCCACTTGAATTCGTGTATTCATTTCCATGAAGTAGAACTTTTGATTGATATGATCAAAAATGAATTCTACAGTACCTGCACCGCGATAGTTACAAGCTTTAGCCGCTTTAACAGCCGCTTCACCCATCTCCGCGCGTAGTTCAGGACTCAACGCAGGAGATGGAGCTTCCTCGACAAGCTTTTGCATACGGCGTTGGATAGAACAGTCACGCTCACCTAAGTGAATCGCGTTGCCATATTTATCAGCTAGTACTTGTACTTCTACGTGACGGAATACTTCTATATATTTCTCGATATAGACGCCTGGGTTACCGAATGCCGCAGCCGCTTCTTTTTGTGTGATTTTAACGCCTTTGACTAGCTCGTCTTCATCACGTGCTACACGAATACCTTTACCGCCACCACCAGCTGTTGCTTTGATGATCACGGGGAATCCAAGTTCATTCGCAATTTTGAGTGCATGGTCCGCGTCATCCACTATGCCATCAGAACCAGGAACGATCGGAACTCCTGCAGATGCCATTGTATTACGTGCAACATCTTTTGTACCCATTTTAGAAATAGCTTCCGCTGTAGGGCCGATAAATTCGATATTTACTTCTTCACAAAGTTCCGCGAAGCTCGCGTTCTCTGCAAGGAAACCATAACCAGGATGGATCCCGTCACAGTCAGTTGCTTTCGCCGCACTGATGACGTTTGAGAAATTCAAATAACTTTCAGTTGATAGACGCGGTCCGATACAAACTGATTCATCAGCCAGTTGAACGTGTAGCGCTTCAGCATCAGCTTCAGAATAAACAGCTACTGTTTTAATACCCATTTCTTTACACGCACGAATAATCCGTACGGCAATTTCTCCACGATTTGCAATTAATACTTTTTTCATTAGATACTCCCCCTTAGTTTTCTCTAACAAGGAATAAAGGCTGACCGTATTCCACAAGTTGACCGTCTTGCACTAAGATTTCAACGATTTCACCATTTACTTCTGATTCAATTTCGTTGAATAATTTCATTGCTTCTACGATACAAACGATGGATTCAGCTGTTACTTTATCACCTTTTTTAACGAATGCTTCTGCGTCAGGTGATGAAGCTTGATAGTATGTTCCAACCATTGGGGATGTGATTTTGTGAAGTGTTTCATCAGTTGCTACTTCAGCAGCCGGAGCTTCTGGTGCTACTGTTGGAGTAGGAGCTGCTACCACTACAGGTGCTGCTGGAGCTTGAACTGGAGCCGGTGCTGCTTGTGGTGTTTGAGGTGCTTCTGTAACCGTTGTCACGGCTTGTCCGCCACTTTTCTCTAGTTTAATCTTCCCTCCATCTGATTCCAATGAGAACTTCTGGATGGATGATTGATCAATAAGCTTAATAATTTCTCGAATTTCTTGAATTTTCAACATATCTGATTCTCCTAACTAAATTTTCTTGCTATCGTATACTATGATAGTCGTTTTACTGTAAATATGGAATAGCAAAAACACAAATTATTCTATTATTCTTGAAAAATACGCATTAGTTGCAAATTTTATGACAAATTATTCAAATAAACGCCAATGTGTTATCCGTAAGTATTATAAGGTTAACCAATACGCGTGAAATATGACTTAAACCATACAACTTTTTCATTTTTTTATTTTTCTATGTAAAAAAAGGAAGCCACTTGGACTTCCTTTCTGTCATTATTCTTTTGTTTCTGCAAAATCTACTTTAACTGTTTGCGCGCCATCCCAACTCGACATGACATACTGTGTAATTTCATCCGCCATTTTCGGTGAATGGCTTTCGTTTGATAATACTGTTACGTTGACTTTATCACCATCTCCACGTACAAATACTTCAGGGTAACCAAGAGCTGCAATTTGCATCTCCATTAACGCTTCTGTAGAACTTACTTTTCGTAAATCCGCAATTTCATTAAATATTTCATTTTTCTCTTCAGCGGAGAAATCAGAAGAAGTCATTTTCTCTGTCAACTGTTGCACTGTCTCGCTGCGTTCATTACGTACTTCCATACGCATATCCTGGAAAATATACGATTCAGCAAAGACCGGCTTCACTTCCTCCGACTTGCCTTCCTTTTCGAGTAGATTCGTTGCGTCCTTTGTTTCTTTCGTGAAGATCGCAATTCCGTCAAACGGCATTGGCGCTTCCTTCTTCACGTAGTAGATTGAAATCACTGCGACTAGACTGAGTAATGTTAAAAACCAAACTGTTCGTTTATTGGCTTTCATGTTGATTCCCCCTTTTCTTCATTTCCACGATGACGATACGATGTTCAGGCAATTGTAGGACGTTGGCTAGGAGTTGTGAAAGTCCGTTTCGTACAGACGGATCTTCTGCCCCTTCCGCTACGACGAGTAAGCCTTGCAAAGGTGATTGGCTTTTCACAGCGGATGAAGCGGAGAAATAATTAGCTAACGGGCTTTCCTCTTCCTTTTCATCGTAATGAAAATACACCTTCACATTCCCTAGCCCTTCCATTTGTTCAAGTGTTTCTTCAAGTGTTGACAGCATGCGCTTCTCTTCTTTTTTCTGTTTCTCCCCTCCTACATTCGCCGTACTGGTGATGTATAAAACGCTACACACCATAAGCATCAAACCGATCATGATCAATCGGGGTTTCCCTGTGGGCTTTTCCAAGTTTCATCACCATCTCAACGTGAATTAACTAAAATGAATTCTACATTTGCATAATATGTAGCGTCACAGTAACTTATGACTTGCGAATTGTAGAATATATTGTAATATCCATATACCGATCGCCACTTTACACAAAGGAATCATCATTCTTTCCATCTCACGGCTCGCGAGCAACTGAATAATTAGCGCAAGGACTACCAAGTTTGCCAGACCCACTAAAAATACTTCCATCCACTGACCTCATTTCCCGAGCGTCATCAGTTTAATGAACATCACAATGAAAATCGTTGTATAGATGAAAGCGAATGTCAGTAAAAATGAAATGGCGCATAACACAAACAATGTACGACCGATATCGTCCAATAAACCGCATACTTCCCTTTGCGAAAACGGTTCGATGATTGCTGCGGTCCATCTAAATAAAAAAGCAATACATAGAATCCTAACCGCCGGCAATAGCGCTATCGTCCAGATCGATACGAGCAGCCAAACGCTCATGTAAGCCGTGGCGCCTGAAGAGTAACGGCCGATTGATCCGAGCGTATCCGTCAACAATGAACCAATGACAGGAATATTATTCTTTATCAGCTCTTTCAGCGGCTCATTCAAAGCTCCATTCATCGTCCAGGACAGCGCACCACCTGCTGTAATGAAAATCGAATACGCTGCAACCATGGCAGAAACAAGCGCAAGCAATGACGTACGCAATAAATCTGCCATTTTCGTGAAAGCAATTTCCGGCACCAATCGCGTAAAGATATCGAACAACAGCGCCGTCAATAACACCGGCAACAGGAACTTGTCTGCAAAAACGACTGCTCCTTGCGCAAATAACAGCATAGCGGGTTGGAAATTCAAGACGCCGAACGTTGCACCCGAAGCCAAAATCATCGCGGCAATTAGCGGATACATGCCAAGGAATAAAGAGGCTATCGTATGCGTGATGACTTGGATCTGCTCGAAACTTTCCCTAGCCGGTTCAATCAGCAACACTAAAATGAGGATGAGCAACAGAAACCTCGTCCACTTTTGAAACGCTGGAAGAAAGAAATCGACAAGTGAAGCAATGAGCAACATAATGAGCAACAAGAAAAATGGTCCGATAATACCTGCGATACTTTCCTGCAGAAAATTCAGCATAGATGTCTCGTCCATTCATTTTTGTTAGGATTCGTTCACCAGGGAATGAACGCGTGAATCGTCTCGATCAATTGCGTGATATACGGCAGCCACAATGTCATGATGACTACTTTCATGGTGGTCTGAAACAGCTGCGCGAATGCCCCGTACCCCTCATCTTTCATTTGAAGCGACAGAACCTCCGCTACATAATACAAACCCGCACTCACCACTAGCAGCGTCGCATAAGGCGACGGTAACTTTTCCGTCAGTGCTAACAATGTCGAACCGAATGGCACAAGGACCGTAAATAATACATACACCGTGACAAGTAAGAATAGCGCGGTATAGAGAATGGGATGCAGGGCGGGTGCAGCAAATGAAAGCAGAAGCAGCAAGAGATACACGACAAATAATTGAAAGAGAATCGCCATTTACATCGCCATGGATAGCCAGCTAAAGAATTCCGTGATCTCCGTGAAGAATATTCTGAGGAACATCAACAATTCGATCGAGATGTACAGATAGGCTAAGAAAAATAGGAAAAACGAGAAATCCTTCTTGCCTGTTTGCTCGAAGAACACGTGAAGTACCCCAATCACCAATCCGACGCCGGCGATGCGCAATAAATCATTCAGTTCCATCCCGCTACGCCTCCTCCATAGTCCACTCTATGAAGTATGCTTGTTAGATATGCAAAAGTTTAAAAGTATAGAGTACATTGTGTATTAAATGAGATAAGGAGGAGTTTTTGTTGGGGTAGGGATTTGCGGGTGGGTGATACTTTTTAAAGGAGATAAAATCTAGGCTTGTAATCTAATTTGAATTTGAACTGGAATTAAATAAGTTAAGACACAACGACAATTCACACACTACCTACAGTGAGTGATCTAAGCACCTAAACTTTTCAACTAGGATGGAAGCGGAAGCTGGCGGCGAAGTGCAAAGATGGGCTCCTAACGCTTCGCTTTTACTCGCAAAAACCGTTCTTCGTTACGGCTCTTCCCGCAGGATCAGCTCTAAATGAGAGACAACCAAAAGGGAGCTTGCGATCTGGTTGGCTCAACGAGAGCCCATGGGAAAGAGTCCGCCAGCTGGAGCTTCCATCCCGAACCACTCACATTTAACTAACATTTACCAAAGATTTAGTTCTTGAACTCATTTCCACGCAAAAAAGGATGCCCCATTCCTGGGACATCCTCGTTACATATTTACTTACGCGCGAGAAACGTATTCCGCTTCTTCTGTATTGATGACTAACATATCACCTTGGTTAACGAAGAATGGCACTTGTACGACAACGCCAGTTTCCATCTTAGCTGGCTTAGAACCGCCACTCGCTGTGTCACCTTTGATTCCAGGCTCTGTTTCAGCTACTTCAAGTGTAACTGTTATTGGCAATTCAACGCCAAGTACTTCTTCTTTATACGTGATGACGTGAACTTCCATGTTCTCTTTCAAGAACTTTAGTTCATATTCAAGTTGCTTTTCAGAAAGTTCGATTTGCTCGTATGATTCATTATCCATGAATACGTGCATATCTCCGTCCGCATATAAATACTGCATTTTACGGTTGTCTATCTGTGCTCTTGCTACTTTTTCTCCCGCACGGAAAGTCTTTTCGTTCACGTTACCCGAGCGAAGATTACGCAGTTTCGAACGAACGAACGCTGCACCTTTACCTGGCTTTACGTGTTGGAAATCCATTACGCGCCAAATGTCACCATCAACTTCAATTGTTAATCCTGTACGAAATTCGTTTACTGAAATCATTCGTATTCCTCCATTTTTAACCGATTATAAAATAAGCAGTTCTTTAGTAGACTTTGTCAAACGTTCATTACCTGTTTCTGTGATCAGTATATCATCTTCGATCCGCACGCCGCCAATACCAGGAAGATAGATCCCCGGTTCCACTGTTACCGCCATATTCGGTACAAGCACCGTTTCTGAGCGGAACGATAAGGCCGGAGCTTCATGAACTTCCATACCGATCCCATGACCGGTTGAATGTCCGAATGCGTCTCCATACCCTTTGGACTTGATATAGTCGCGTGTAATTGCGTCGGCTTCGATACCTGTCATGCCAGGCTTGATTTGTTCTACACCTAGTTCTTGGGCGCGTAACGTGACTTCATAAATTTCACGAAGTTTAGCAGAAGGCTCACCGATCGCAACAGTTCTCGTAATATCAGAGATATACCCATTATAGAGGGCACCGTAATCCATTGTAACTAAATCACCAGTCTCAATCACTTTATCAGATGCTACCCCATGTGGTAAAGCCCCTCTTTCACCAGAAGCGACAATTATGTCAAATGAGGAGGAAGTTGCGCCTTGTTTGCGCATGAAGAATTCCAATTCGTTGGCGATTTCTAACTCGGTTTTACCTGCTTGGATGATCGAACAAATATAGACGAAAGCCGCATCCGCAATCGCTGCCGCTTGCTTCAACACCTCGATTTCTTCTGGTGTCTTAATTATACGTAGTTTCTCTATTAAACCAGCAACCGGTACTAGTTTGGCTTGTACATGTTTGTTATACACTTCAAACTGGCTGTAGCTGAGATCTTCTTTTTCGAAGCCAAGTGTATCTATCTTCATTTCTTTCACTTGATTCGCGACTTCCTGAATCATTGTGCCCGTGTGCTGGACAATGCGATAGCCTGAGAGTTGAACATTAGCTTGGGCCACATAACGGAAATCCGTAATAAATACTGCATCATCTTGCGAAACAATGGCAGTCCCCGCAGATCCCGTAAAGTTCGTCATATAGCGACGATTGTAAGGATTTGTAATGACTAATGCATCGAGTTGCTGTTCTTTTAATAATTTTCTTAATTGCTCTATTTTCAAGATTGTCTCTCCTCTCGTTGTAACAAAAACGCTTGGAAGGCGAGATCGTAGCCCGCTGTTCCAAAACCACAAAGCTGTCCTGCCGCTACAGGCGCAATGACAGACGTGTGTCGGAACTCTTCGCGAGTATGTATATTGGAGATATGGACTTCAATTACCGGAACAGAAATAGAAGCGATGGCGTCACGAAGCGCAATGCTATAGTGTGTAAATGCACCTGGATTGAAGATGATGCCAGCAATTTCTCGGTCTCCTGCATCATGAATCTTATTGATAAGCTCGCCTTCTATATTGGATTGAAAACATGAAAGCGTAATATCCGATTCATTTGCTAGACGCTGAATGCGACCTTCAATATCCGCAAGTGTTTCTGCCCCGTAAATATTTGGTTCTCTTTTGCCCAACCGGTTCAAGTTTGGACCATTTAACAGTAACAGCTCCATTAAATCCCCTCCCACTCATTTTTCTTCCCTATTTTAGCACAATGAGATAGCAGGACATACTAATACTGTTCTAGTCTAATGTTTTTTTTATGTAGACAGATGTCCCGATGACGAAACGGAAGATCATCGCAAACAGACAAGCAAACGGTATCGATATTTTTTTAATGAATTGTGTCATGGTTAAATCTGCTTTGACGTGGATCATCCATTCAATGAAGATAATCACAATGATTGTCACGATCAATGAAGAAAGAGTGGGTGGAATCTTACACGTCAGACCTGCAATAAAGTACAGGATAAAGTATAGCAAAAAGAATATTACCCCTAATAGCACCCACTTGAGCCAGCCAGGAAAAGACGTAAGCATATGAAGTTTTTTGGTCCAGCCGATTGGCGACCATTTGATAAATTTAAATACGTGTAGGAATTTCAGTGAAATGATAGATAGTACCGCAGCCATAATAGCTGTCCAAACATGTGTTGAAGTAATTTTCATGACAATACCTCCCATTCCAGTGTCGGGATAATTACAGATTTTTAAACATCTCAATGGTGCATTTCCAATTTTTTTAGTACAATGGGAATATCGTTTCTTACGACAGAAAGCGTGGGTATGGTATGAGTCAACAGAAAACTCCTCCAGCATACGGAGGTCAAGCACTTATAGAAGGTGTAATGTTCGGTGGAAAGAAAGATACGGTGACAGCAATTCGCCGTAAAGATGATACGATCGAGTACTATCACGTACCGAGAGAATCACATCCTGTACGCACTAAATTAAAAAAGATTCCATTGATTCGTGGTATTGTCGCGTTAATTGAATCGGCTGGTAATGGTTCTAAGCATTTGACGTTTGCGAGTGATCGCTACGACGTGATGCCTGGTGAAGAAGAGGAACATGCCAAAGAAGAAGAAACGTCAAAGCTTGTGATGGTTCTTGGCGTGGCGGCAGTCGGAGTATTATCGTTTATCTTCGGTAAGTTCGTCTTTACACTCGTTCCCGTTTTCTTAGCAGAGTTATTCCAATCTGTAGCACCTAGCAAAACGGCACAAATTATGATCGAAAGTTTCTTTAAACTATTCTTGTTACTCACTTATATTGGATTAATTTCTATGACACCGCTAATCAAGCGGGTATTCCAATATCACGGTGCAGAGCATAAAGTCATCAATAACTATGAAAGCAATATGGAAATGACAGTGGCAAACGTACAATCACAATCTCGATTGCACTATCGCTGTGGTAGTAGTTTCATTTTGTTCACGGTCATTGTCGGGATGTTTATTTACTTCTTAGTTCCAACCGATCCACTTTGGTTGCGCGTTCTTAATCGGATCTTATTGATTCCAGTAGTGCTCGGCGTGTCCTTTGAAGTATTACAACTGACGAACGCAGTGCGCAACGTACCGGTTCTTCGTTATCTAGGCTACCCTGGACTTTGGTTACAATTACTAACAACAAAAGAGCCGGACGACAAGCAAGTAGAAGTTGCCATTGCTTCTTTCGAAAAATTACTGGAAGTGGAAGAACATGGAGTAGGTGTGTTGAATCCTCAAATTGGGGTAGAAACAGAAGAAACGAATGAGGCGAAACCTCTACTTTCATAAGATAAAACAAAAAGCCTCGAATGTGTTTTGTGCATATTCGAGGCTTTTACTTTTACAAAAGTTTACACGCGAGTAAAAAGGGCCCTTAGCGCATGCTAAGGGCCCTTTCTATCTATTCTATTGTTCACTAACAATAACCGGGACTTGCTTCGATTGAATGACTTTGAGTACGTAAAACACACCGATCGCACCTGATACTACAATTCCTGCGCCTACCGATACAGCATAGTCAAGATGCAAACCTTCGGGAGCATACATCCAGTACGTCACGACGACGGCGGTCATGAACATCGCAGGTATTCCCGCAATCCAATGTGCTCGTTTTTCTCTAATTAAGTAGGATGTCGCGGTCCAGAGCATGACGGCTGCTACTAATTGATTCGTACCGCCAACATAACGCCATAAGAAAGAATAATCGATGGTCGATAGATAGAACATCGGTACACCTAATAACAATGTCGTAGCAAGAATCACCCATTTTTTATTGGGATTCAACCACTTTGATGTTGCTTCAGTGAAAATCATACGCGCTGAACGAAGAGCGGTATCACCCGTTGTAATCGGCAAAATGATAACACCTAAAATAGCTAACAGCCCGCCGAACGAACCAAGCAATGTGCTCGAGATTTCATTCACTGCACCAGCTGGACCACCTGCGGCGAGAGCGCCTTGTAGTCCTGCCGTACCGCCAAAGAATGTCATACCAGCTGCAGCCCAGACCATCGCGATAATACCTTCCGCAATCATGGCGCCATAAAATACTTTCCGGCCCTCCGACTCTTTTTTCATCGTTCTAGAAACAATTGGACTTTGTGTACAGTGGAAACCAGAAATCGCTCCGCAAGAGATCGTCACCATCAGCAATGGCCAAATTGGTAATTCTCCAGGATGTAAGTTCTGCAAAGTTAAATTCGGAATTTTCTCTGGTCCAAATAATAATGCGCCACCGATTCCAACTGCCATAACAATCAAAACCACTCCAAACACGGGATATAAACGACCAATGATTTTATTGATCGGTAAAATAGCCGCTAACACGAAATAAGCAAATATAAGGATAAGAGACACAATAAATGAGAGCGGTGTAATGGATGAAATAAGTTGCGCTGGCCCAGCAGTAAAGGCAGCCGCCACAAGAACCATTAAAACAACTGAAATCACATTAATTAAACGTCTAGCGACATCACCTAAATACTCCCCTACGATTTTAGGAAATTGAGCACCACCGTGTTTTAGTGATAACATTCCAGAAAAATAGTCATGGACAGCTCCTGCAAAAATACTACCGAACACAATCCAAATGAATGCAACAGGTCCATATAAAGCACCTGCAATCGCACCGAATATCGGGCCTAAACCTGCGATGTTCAGTAATTGAATCAACCAGCCTTTCCACCAGCTCATCGGCACGTAATCCATCCCATCAGCCTGTGTATAAGCGGGTGTTTTTCTTGCATCATCAATCACAAATGCCTTTTCAACCACTTTCGAATACGTCAGGTAACCAATAATTAGCAAGACGATAGATGATAAAAACGTCAGCATGAAACCCCTTCTTTCTCGTCTTTCAATGTATTTGTCTGATTGATTACTAAGGTATCAAACAATTTTTAATTCAGTATATAATAGTTTGAAAATTATATCAACATAGACTTTTAAAATAATTCAACTTATTATTACTACATTAAATTCTAAGCGAAAGAGATTGCAAACTTTTACTTTTCTATACATAAAAAGCCCGAATGCATATATAAGCATTCGGGACCTTTCCTACTATTTAATTATAACCCACACTTCAATTGCGCTTGGCAATTCGTACATGTATTACATCCACCAATTTCTTCCACTGTACCTTGTCGGCAAACCGGGCATGTGTCGCCTACTTCTGAACCGATCGTGACGTTTGTAGAACGCAATGCTTGAATTGTATTGACGAGCACGACTTTCGGCTGTTCTGTCACTTCTACTACTTCTTCTGTATCCGGAATATTATCTTCCGCTTTCAGAGTCAGAACTTGTGCATCACGGCTACCGTCGACGTAAACTGTACCGCCTTTTGCTCCGCCTTTATACAATCTCTCATACACACTCTCAACTTGTTTCACAGTATAGCCGCGTGGTGCGTTAACCGTTTTAGAAATAGAGCTGTCGATCCAGCGCTGAATGATACATTGTACGTCCGCATGCGCTTCTGGTGCTAGTTCCATTGAAGAAATAAACCACTCAGGCAAGTTGTTCGGATCTGCATCAGGATTAGCCTGCAAATACTCTTCTACAATCGCCGCTTTTACTTCAATGAATTTACCTAGACGACCGCTGCGGTAGTATGTGAATGAGAAATAAGGTTCTAACCCAGTTGAAACTCCTACCATTGTCCCAGTACTCACTTTTGTTACTCTCCTTACTTAAGGAGGGCGGGGTTATCAGTACCCGCTCCATGTGTCGCCACATGGGTCAGACTATATCATCAACCGATTTTACTTTTTGTTTAAATTTGCTAGGATGATTTTCACCAGAATGAATTATTCGGTGACAAGGTTCACAAACACTTATTAAATTACTTAATTCGTTTGCAATTATATAATCATCAATTGTAGAAAAAGGAATAATATGATGGACTGATAATTCTTGTCCATATTCTATTTCTGGAATTCCACAACGTTGGCAAGTATGCTCATCACGTTTTCTTGCTATTCTACGTTGAGACAACCAATTTGGACCGTAGTAGCTAATTTTGCCACCACTCCAAGTACCGCTATTTTCTCCTGAAAATAATTGGTTTTTAGAATAATAACTACCCATACATTCAATGGTACAAAAGTTCAGGGTTTTTACTACACTTGGTTTTTTATAGAATGTCTTTTCACAATAGCTACATGAAACCATTACTTGTTTTGAAAGTTTTTCTTTTGCTCTTCTTCCATTTGCGGCCCCTAAGCAGTTTTTCCCACAATACTTTGCATCTTTTCTGCTCTTTACGACCTCAAACGGATTTTGGCATTCTTGACAAATCAGAGAAATCCGCTCTCTCTTAGGACCAGGCTTCTTTACTTCCTGTTTGAAAAGCGTATTCCAAGTCCTGTTACAAAAGAGATCTGTGAATTTTTCAATATGGCATTTCTTTCTGTATATCTTTGATTTACAGTAACTACAAAACACTTCTTGTTTTGTACTTAAATGCTGATTAAAAGTTCCCTGTTTTGTCTGATATTCACCTTTACATTTACGAGAGCAATATTTCTTTCTATCATAATGGCTTGGTTTAACTTTGATAATGACTGAGCAATTTAAACATTTTTTCTCCAAAGCAATTCACTTCTTTCAAAGAGATTGTAATGGATAAATCGGTTGTCCGGCGTGTAGTCGTTGAGGGGTCAGCCACGACTTCCCTGCGGATTGTCTGCACCTTTTGATTTTTACCTTGAGCGTAATGGCAAGTTACAGGTACAAAAGGATTCTCAGAGTTTCCCGCATATAGCCAGATGTTCACGATGCAATTACTTGCATCGGGGGCAATTCATTTACCCGTTGGAGCAACAGTTAGGAGATGTGAATTACGAATTCCATGTTCCACAATTGATTCTCGGATATCTTCCGGCATGCGCTTCATAAAGCCAGAATTAATGAAAGCATGACGTAATGCTTTCGTTTCTTCATCCGTTTTACCAATTAGGAACGGGAAGCTTCCTTTTTCTTTCGCCAATTCAATCGATTCGCGGTAAGCAGTTGTCGCAATTGCTTCAAATACTTCATCCACTAATTGATTTCCTTCAGGCGAGCCATATTTTTTTTCACAGTAGATGTGAAGATCTGCAAGTCCCATAACACCTAGACCTACACGGCGTTCGCCAAGAGCTTGTACTTTATTTTCTTCAAGGAAGTACGGTGTAGCGTCGATGACGTTATCTTGCATACGTACACCAGTCCGTACCGTCTCTCTCAACTTTTCGAAGTTAACCGTCTTCGTATCTTTATCTGCCATCTCAGCAAGATTGACAGCAGCTAAATTACAGACAGAATATGGTGCAAGTGGTTGTTCCAGTTGTTATCCTAAAGGCTTTTTATCCTCTAGTTCTTACAGTTGTCTTCCTGTAAGTTCAGCATACATTTTCACTACATAACTTTTTCATAAACCTTAGCAATTCTTTTCTTCCTTTATCTTCACCAAAAACAGCCTTTGAGATAACCCTCATATCTTTAACACCAAATCGAGAATAAATCTCGTCGGTTAAGGGTTTAATAGTCGAATTTATTTTATTAAAAGGCGTTAATAGTACAATTTCACTATTCTCATTAGTCCAATGAATTATATATTGCTTAATATTCCGATGTACAGTAGTTCTACTTTCAACATAAGCTTCAGTCGCTATGCGAATAGCCGATTGACCTGAGCAGTGTTGACAACAATAACTTTGCTTAGAAGTAACCATAACAATAAATTCATCGTAACATAAAGCGCAGTATCTTTTTTCGCGTTCAGTTTTAATTTTCCCTTTTTGAGATAAACCAGATTTACGTAATCCTTCAATCATCTTTTTCTTAGCAGGAGTATCTCCATTCCAAAGTTTCTTGGTATGCTCTCCTATCCTCTTTTTTGTTTCTTCACTATGCTTTAATCCATAATGAGCGTTCAAACTACCCGAAACACCTTTATGAATTGAAGTGTTATCTGAGTTAATCCAATGTTCGATGACTGAATTCAAAGATACTGGCATATCTTCATAAATTTTCAGTAACTCTTTATAAGAAAATAATTCTGTCGTTACTTGATACTGAACCGCAATATAATTCAACTTTTCCTTCGCCAATTCAATCTCTTTTTTATTTCGAGATTTAATTTCGACTATCTTCTCTAGTTTTCCATTTTTATCATAAAAGAGAAAATCTGGTTTATAAATCTTTCCATTCACTTCAAAAATCTGAGTTTCGAAGCTCCAAGAAATATTAAATTGATCAAGATAGACAGCATAGGCATACTCATAAGAGCTTCTTAAATAAAAACCTTTATAAAAACCTGCATATCATCTGTTCAATTTTAATATCACCCTTTTTGAAAAGTAATTACACAGTGTTGCGGTCTCGTGCCTGGATTATAGTCTGATCAATATCGATCAGGATCACCAGGTATGCGTTGCCCCTGACTAAAAATTTACTTCTAGCCTTCGGTTCGGATTGGCATCTCAGCTTTCCCGCTTCATCCCGCAATTTTTAACGTGAGGCGAACTTCACCACACGGATTCGTTGCTACAACTTGCTGTCCGTACGCTTTCGCATTCGTGTCGTCATTCGCATTATCAATGAAGAAAATGCCTGGTTCCGCTGAATACGTAGCACAGATATTAATTAAATCCCATAGTGCGCGAGCTTTAATCGTACGATAGACACGAACTTCGTGACCTTGACGTTCCCATTCGCGTACGTCGCCAACTTCATGCCACTGTTCGTTATAATGCTTCATTTGTTCAGGTGAATAATTTTCGACTGCTGGGAACCGTAAATCGTAATCCGCGTCTTCTTCCACCGCTTTCATGAAATCATCCGTTAAAGTAACAGAGATATTCGCTCCTGTCAGGAATTCCGGATTATGAACGGTGTACGTTCCGCCATCCTGAAGCTTCAGCTCAGCGTCACGGATAATCGCTGCGTTAAAACCACCTTGACCTGGGATTTGTTTATAGTTTGTAATGCCTTGATACATTGCTTCTTCTTGTGCTGTCAAAGGTTTGAAATTTAATTTCTCATCTGCCAGCTTCTTGATCATTTCATCTTCTGTGTTTTCGATCAAATAGCGTAAAATTCGCGGATTCTGCATTTTGGAGATGATAAACTCATAAATGTCCGGGTGCCAGTTTGATAACATAATCATCTGTGCTCCACGTCTTGATCCGCCCTGCTCAACCAAATGAGTCAACTTCGCAATATCATCCAACCAAGAAACAGATCCAGATGACTTACCGTTGACACCGCGTGCCAATGTGTTGCGTGGACGCAATGTCGAACCATTCGTTCCTACACCGCCACCACGACTCATGATCTCCATCACTTGCTTGCGGTGATCGGAAATTCCTTCACGGGAGTCGGGGACAAACGGCATTACATAACAGTTAAAGAACGTGACATCTGTATCCGATCCTGCGCCATACAGCACACGACCAGCTGGAATGAAGTTCAATGCCTTCAACTGATCATAGAACATGTTATACGACTGCGTTCTTCTATCTTCCGTCTTTTCAACAGAAGCAAGCCCGGTCGCATTTCGTTTCGCAATCTGCTCGTAGAAAACTTCCAGAGGCTTCTCCAGCACATCAAGCGGACGTGTGATCACTCCTTTTTGCTGCTCGTCCATATCATCGATTGATGAACGATATTCTGGTTCGATCCAGATATCCGCTTTTCCGTTCGCTTGATCAAGTTTCATAATATAACCTAACCCACGGGCAGGGAACCTCGGATCTTCTCTCACTGTTAGAACGACAAAATCGCCTTCTTTTAGTGTCTTCTTTTCCATATCTTTAAATGAATACCGATCGATCATTACTAGACGAGATACTCCACTATGAGTTAGCTTCATATCCTCCGTAACGGGGTGAACTTGAGGGAACTTCGCAATATCCTCATTCAACTGTTGTTTATCGAGCATCGGTTCGCCTTGCTTCGACATCGTAACCATGTAACATCCTCCTCATAACGCTACAAACACTATATATAGTGTTTGTCTTATTAAATAATCTACTACATATTGAATATTATATCAATCGACATTTATGTTTCAAAAACAAAAAATCATTGATATCGCGACATTTCGACAAAAAAAATAAAACCAAAGTACCAATTTTATTTTTTGTAATTCCAGTCATCATTCGCATATTTCTCTTTCTCGATTTGACGGACTAAAGCGAGCTGTTCGGGCGTTAATTCTAGTGGTTCCAATGAAATATCGAGCGACGCTTTAAATCCTTTTGAAAAGGCTTGTTTGCATTCTTCCACTGAAATCTCTCGATCCGTCAATCGGTCAATCGCAATTGCACGATCCGGCAATGTTCTACGTACACGTTCTTTCAATGCGGGTGATGAATACGTGAAAATGGATGTTAATTTATCGACATCTAAGCTCATTAAAATGGCTCCATGTTGTAAAATCACGCCTTTTTGACGCGTTTGCGCACTACCAGCAACCTTTTTACCCTCAACGACGAGTTCATACCAGCTCGGTGCATCAAAACACACACCACTCTTCGGGCTTCGTAATTGCTCTGTGACATCTTTATCTGGAATCGAGAACTCTGCCTGAAGTCCGAGATTACGGAAACCTTGCAGCAATCCGCCAGAAATTACACGGTAAGCTTCCGTCACCGTTTCCGGCATATCGGGATAATGCTCACTCACAATGACGCTGTAGGTAAGCTCATGTTCATGCAGGACGCCACGGCCCCCTGTTGGTCTTCGGACAAATCCGAGCCCCAATTCTTTTACTTTTTCCATATCGATATCTTTTTCAATACGCTGAAAGTACCCGATAGATAATGTAGCAGGTTCCCATTCATAAAAACGTAGAACCGGTCCGATTTCTCCTCGGCTATGTAAGTCAAGAAGCGCCTCATCGAGCGCCATATTGAAGGAAGGACTACATTTTCCAGAATCTACATAATGCCAAACGGCTTTTGTCATAATCAATTCTCCTTCACCTTTAATACTCCACCTATAGTATAGGAAATCGTCAATGAAAAAAACAATAACGCATTTCATTTTATCATTAGGATTGAACTGATGCCAGATAATCTTTATAATAGAGATATTGATGAAGGGGGAAGTTTTTTTGAGTTATTATATTTTGGGAGCAGCTGTGCTCGCGGTCATTTTGTATTTCGTCATCACATACATACGGGTCGGAAAAGCATTGACTAGTTTAACACAAGAAGAGTTTATTAAAGGTTATCGCAAAGCACAATTGATCGACGTGCGCGAACCAAAAGATTTCGATGCTGGACATATTTTAGGTGCACGTAATATTCCATTTACGCAGTTCTCACAGCGTTATAAGGAAATCCGACCCGATAAACCCGTTTATCTTTATGACCAAAACACAAGCCGTACTGGCCGTGCTGCGTTGTTCTTGAAGAAAAAAGGGTGTACAGAAATCTACCAGCTACGCGGTGGATTTAAACAATGGTCAGGTAAAATCAAAACAAAATAATCAGTGTAGATCCTCCTTTTTAAGGAGGATCTACTTATTTATAAGGAGAGTGTTTTATTCATGAAACCATCTTTTTTAATTCCATTACAGTCAGCACAATATGAGAAACTGACACATTATCAATATTATGGCGTCGTCATTGAAGCAATTCTAGATACACTTCAACAACGTTCACCAGCTGACTGGCAAATTATCCAAGTAGACGAATTTGCTTCTTACACAGAAACAATGCTTCCTGAGCTGATCCATCGTAAACAATTGGCTTACGAATCACTTAGTCATATTTATGCCACATTACCGACACAAAAGATTCAGCAAGATGAATCAGCTACTATATTTTCTCTTCAAGGTGCTGAAACAATCGACAATCAGTTACTTTTCTTTCCAGAACATCAAATCGCCATCGCGAATATCAGCTATTATGTCGCAACAGGCTCCACCTGGTCAGAACATACTGTATTCGCACCATCTGCTACTCACGTAAAAGATTTCATCGAAGTGCTAAATCAATTACAACGAGAAGCGATGAAAACGAATATTACGTACTTAGTGGATACTGAGGAAGGTATGGAAAAGAAGACATATGGCGCCGGCACTCAAATTGAGCGCAAGGATGTCCTGCTAGATGAAAATTTGAAGAACGATCTATTTCGTTCTATTGATGAATTCTTTCGAGATGGCGGTGCATTCTTTAAAGAATACGGACTGCCCTATAAACGAGGAATCTTGTTGTATGGATCTCCTGGTAACGGCAAAACGACGCTCGTACGTTCCATCACTGGCACAACCGACGCACCTGTCGTCTACTGGCAAATCACGGAATTCACAGGAAGTCATTCGGTACAGGAAGTTTTCAATACAGTCGAACGCCTAGCACCAGCCATCCTCGTAATCGAAGATATCGACTCCATGCCTGAGCATATGAGAAGCACATTTCTGAACATCCTCGATGGCGTACATGTCCGTGATGGCTTATTCATCATCGGGACGACCAATTACCCTGAACGTATCGACCCAGCCCTTATAAATCGCGCAGGCCGCTTTGACAGCACATATGAAATCAAATCTCCGACACAAAAAGTTCGTAAGTTATATATTGAAAAACTGGACCGCAAAAAGATTTTGTCTACAGAGCAGGTTGAAGAAATCGGGAAGCAGACGAAAGGCCTTTCCGTATCACAGTTGAACGAATTATATATGTCGATTGCACTAACCTACCATTATGAGGCGACTATTCAATACGAAGAACGGATCCGCCAGTTGCAGAAGCAACATAGGCAAGCTACCCGGCATGACTGGGAGACCGATTCGACAATTGGTTATTAATCCGCAAAAAAGGTTGCCTTGAAAAACTTCAGGCAACCTTTTTCATATTTATGATTTTTCACCTCGAGTCACTGATCCTGCTATTTGAATCGCACCGAACAGAAATTCATTACTTATAAAGGCTACAATTATTTAGATCTTCACTAATTATTTATACCTGAGATTTACACAGGAAATAACACTAGTGTCGAATCAAGGTTTTTTGTTTTGCTTATTATAGTTAAATTATCAATTTTCATACACATTTCTGCCATAACTTAGAAACAATATTGAAGTCAGTCAAAATGCGACACACTTTTCATTCTACGTTATATATGATAACTAGGTTGCTTCACTACTAGCAAGAAAACCGCTACATGATTTGAAGCGTAATATATATATTACGGAGGAATAGACTTGATGAAAACTGTCAAAAAAAACTTTTTGTTGTTAAGAATTGAAGTGAAAAGAATTATTATGTATAAGAAAGCCGCTTTCTTAGGATTTACACATCCAAGCGTTGTCAAAACTAGCCAGCGATTAGATACCTTATTGAACAGAGCGCAAAGTGCTTTTCATAACTATTGAAGTTGAGTCTAAGGTATCGCTCATAGTTCTAAGTGAAAGACAGTTTCCGTTTGGGAACTGTCTTTTCGTATGATCCAATACTTGATTATGCAGTATAAGTTGCCTCTATGGATAAATATAGATTATGTATTGGTTACTGTTTCGACCAACACAACACGTCATATTCGCTTTACCAACTTTCTATAACTCATATTTAACGCCATGCTTAACATGAATAATAACCCCACCATAGAAAAAGGTATTAGCCATAGATTGTTTGTCGTTGTATACAAACCTAAAAACATCATGCCTACTGCAATTATTGGAGCCGCAATATAATATGGTTTTGCATAATACAACCACCCATACGTGAAAAGGTGAGCTCCTGTAATGATGGCAAATATCATAATGGCGTCATGAGGACTTTTTATCATACTCCAAAAAAGAATAGGAAAATAGATAAGCTGCGCCAAATTTAAATATAACCCTAGACTCCCTAAAGCATTAGTTTCAAATTTCCAATCAGCCTTTAATATATATGAAACACCAACTGAAAGAGGAAACATCAAACCAGTCGAAAAAAGCATCAATATATTTTTCTGAGCTATTTCAATCGACTGCATAAATATAATCGTAATGATTAACCAAATCACACTAGCAGACAGAAGAAATGAGATTCCATTTCTCCCTTTAACCGATAAATCTTTTCTCATTTCATCAATCAACAAGGAATTCTTCCACCTTTCCCGTTTTATTCTTGATTCGGATAGACTTCATTTATAAAGGCTGCAGATTGTTTGATTAATTTCTCTAATATGTCTATATCAATGTCATCTATTTTGTTGATGTATATACAAGATTTTCCTGATGTATATTTCCCGAAATCTTTTAGCAATTTCTCGCGCTGTTTAGTTTCGAGTGTTACGTATAAACTAATTTTTGCTTTTCGCGGTGAAAAACCAACGATTGGCGCATCCCCTTCATGACCAGAACTGTATTTATAGTGATATTTGCCAAATCCTATAATACTAGGGCCCCACATTTTAGCTTGATAACCTGTTGTTTCGGTAAAGATATCTACTAATTGAAATGCATCTTCACGCTTTTTTACTTGTTCAATGTTCTCTATGAATTCGATGACACTATGATCAGTTTCTTTAGTTTTTAATTCGTACATCATGTACACTCCATTCTACTATTTTTTTGTTACTGTATGCCTAGTACATAATAATTTCTAAATCCTCACTTGTCCGCCACCTCCAATATTGCCTACATACCTATTTCTTGTATCCTTTGCCAACTATGATTTCGTAAATGCAAGTGGTCATATCCCCTCAACCAATTATTGATTGCAGCATTGGTATGGCATCTTGACTTTATTGAAGAGGAAAAGCAATATCGTTCCGATGACGTCAAAATCCTGCTGAAATGACTCTAGCTTCATCTATAATCACGTTTTATTAAAGATACCAGTAACTGTAAGAATTTTCAATCTACTTGTGATTTATACAATTCAAGTGTATATTAAACTACTGATAATCATAAGTGTCTTAGGCGTAGTCAGTCGAGATTCTACGATTATTACAGAGGGTTCGAAACCATCCCCTCTAAAAACAAAACTATGGAGGAATGTAGAGTGAGTAAAGCAGTTGTAGTATTTAGTGGTGGACAAGATTCTACCACTTGCCTGTTATGGGCAATGAAAGAATTTGACGAAGTAGAAACCGTCACGTTTTTGTATGGACAGCGACATAAGTTAGAAGTTGATTATGCTACAAAAATCGCGCAAGACTTAGGTGTTAAACAAAAAATAGTTCAAATGGACGTTCTCAATCAATTAACTTCGAACGCCTTGACTAGAAAAGACATGCCCATTGAAGCGCAAGAAGGAAATGTACCCAATACGTTTGTCGAGGGACGAAATCATATATTTCTTTCATTTGCAGCAATCTATGCAAAAACTGTTGGGGCACATGCAGTTATTACCGGTGTGAGCGAAACAGATTTCAGTGGTTATCCTGATTGTCGGGACGAATTTATTCGTTCTTTAAATGAGACATTAAATTTAGCAATGGACTATCCTTTTGATTTGATCACGCCCTTAATGTGGAAAGACAAAGCGGAAGTTTGGGAAATGGCGGATCAAATGGGTCGGTTGGAATATATAAAAAAGAATACGTTAACTTGCTATAACGGAGTAATGGCCGATGGTTGCCAAGAATGCCCTGCTTGCAAGCTAAGAAATGATGGACTGGTGAAATACCTAAAAGGACAACACGTCTCATGATCCGAATTACGATTTATTTATTATCCATCATTCTTGCTAACGTAATTACAGCTCGATTTGCACCAGTTGAACTTGGTCCACTAATTATTCCTTATGGTACCTTATTCATTGGATTAACACTTGTCATGAGAGATATGGTCCAAAATCGATTCGGAAGACATCAAACATACATTTTGATTGGAGTCGCCCTCTTATTATCAGCTCTAACAAGTTATTCTTTAGGGGATCAACTATGGGTCGTCTTTGCCAGTACACTTAGTTTCATTATTTCAGAAACAGCAGATACTGAAATTTACACGCGCTTCAAATTACCTTTTGTAAAAAGAGTATTATTCTCTGGTGTTGTAGCAGGGTTTTTAGACTCTAGTATATTTGTCATCATCGGTATCAGTCCACTGGGTCTTAACTTTGTCCCATGGGAATTAGTTCCTTATGCCATACTTGGACAATGGGTAGCGAAAGTGTTAATGCAGTTAATTGTTGCAGGTGGAATTAGACAAGTTGTCATTAAACTAAATATATATGAACCAAATATTTCAGAAGTACATTAAAAGGAGAATGGCATATGCCCGAAAACGGTGTGAACAATCTTACATTACTCGGAAATCAACAAACAAAATATAACTATGAATATGATCCAGACGTTTTAGAAACGTTTGAGAATCAACATCAAAGTAATGATTACTTTGTTAAATTTAATATTCCTGAATTCACAAGCCTTTGTCCAATCACTGGCCAACCGGACTTCGCTACCATATACATATCATATATTCCTGATGTGAAAATGGTAGAAAGTAAATCATTAAAGCTCTATATGTTCAGTTTCAGAAACCATCCAGGTTTCCATGAGGATTGTGCAAATCTCATTATGAAAGACTTAATTAAACTAATGGAGCCAAGATATATAGAAGTGTGGGCCAAATTCACCCCGCGTGGTGGTATTTCCATTGATCCGTATTGCAATTACGGAAAACCTGGAACATACTTTGAACAAATGGCTAAGGAAAGACTATTTCAACATGATATATACCCCGAGAAGATAGATAATAGATAATTTTTACTGCCAGGCCCGTAGACAATCCAGAATTGTCTTCGGGCCTGGCATTTTTTAAATCACTTTTACTTCAATTGAGCTGGATACTATACGTCAACTCCTAGCCTTTTCATTAGAACGTATGTAGCCTATTTCGCCATACATAAACCTTTGGGCTATTTAACAAAGCTTATACATACAGTATGGATGAGGAGTATCATATTAATCATAATTTTACTAGTAATGGAGGAGATTTCGTGAAGGACGAATCAACAAATGAAGCTAGTCACAGAATCAAGAATCGAAAAAGTCAGCAATTGGATCAATTCAAGGTAGATAATAATGGAAAATCGTTTACGACCAATCAAGGGGTTAAAGTGGCAAATGATGAAGAATCATTAAAAGCTGGAGTTCGTGGTCCAACATTAATGGAAGGAATACACCTAAAAGAAAAACTAATGCACTTTGACAGGGAACGGATTCCTGAACGAGTCGTTCATGCAAGAGGATATGCAGCACACGGTGAGTTTGAGTTATATGAATCAATGAAAGACTATACTACAGCCGACTTTCTCCAAGTGCCAGGACAGAAAACACCTGTTTTCACTCGCTTTTCTAATGTGGCAGGAAATTTAGGTTCTGTTGATACAGCAAGAGACGTCAGAGGTTTTGCGGTAAAGTTTTACACGGAAGAAGGAAACTATGATTTGGTAGGAAACAATCTACCCGTGTTTTTCATCCAGGATAGCATGAAGTTCCCCGATCTCGTTCACGCAGTCAAACCCGAACCCGATACAGATATGCCACAAGCCGCTTCAGCTCATGATACATTTTGGGATTTCGTAGCAAACAATCAAGAATCTGCCCATATGGTAATGTGGCAAATGTCGGATCGCACCATTCCTAGAAGTTGGCGAATGATGGAAGGCTTTGGTGTACATACATTCCGGTTTGTTAATAGTGAAGGTAAGGCTACTTTTGTAAAGTTTCACTGGAAGCCGATATTGGGCGTGCATTCCTTAGTCTGGGATGAAGCACAGAAAATTGCCGGAAAAAATGCAGACTTCCAACGCAGAGATCTATGGGATTGTATTGATAATGGATATTTTGCTGAATATGAATTTGGTGTGCAGATGATTGCAGAAGAAGATGAATTCATGTTTGACTTTGATATTCTTGACGCGACAAAACTGTGGCCAGAAGAAATCGTACCAGTTAAAATCATTGGGAAAATGACGTTAAATCAAAACGTCACCAACGTCTTTGCTGAAACCGAGCAAGCCGCTTTCCATCCCGGTAATGTCGTACCAGGAATAGATTTCACTAATGACCCCCTTTTACAAGGGAGGCTTTTATCTTATCTCGATACCCAACTATATCGCCTCGGTGGACCGAACTTCACAGAAATTCCGATTAACCGTGCAGTTTGTCCATTCCATAACAATCAGAGAAATGGATTCAATCGTCAACGGATTGATGTCGGCA
The DNA here is from genome assembly GCF_002743175.1 of Sporosarcina sp. P20a. NCBI lineage: Bacteria > Bacillati > Bacillota > Bacilli > Caryophanales > Caryophanaceae > Sporosarcina > Sporosarcina sp. P20a. The sequence goes on along the minus strand of NZ_PDYT01000001.1, from coordinate 451,672 downwards.
AAGTAAGTTATCATAAAAATTCCTTGGCTAATAATACCCCTTCCACTTCCACAGCAAAAGAAGGCGGATTTGTTCACTACGCTGAAAAAGTGGAAGGTCGAATTATTCAAGCACGAAGCGAATCATTCAATGACCACTTTTCTCAAGCCCGACTTTTCTGGAATAGTATGTCACTACCAGAAAAACAACATATTATTAACGCGTTCAGCTTTGAAGTCGGAAAAGTAAATAGTAGGAGTGTCAGGCAGCAAGTTGTCAATATGTTCGCACACGTCGATCAAGAAATGGCTACACTCATCGCAAATAATGTAGGAGTGAATAAACCGACCGGTGAACAAGTCAATATTACCGAATCGTCCCCTGCGCTGAGCCAGGAAAACACCCCTCGCTACCCATACAGTATGAAAGTTGGTATTCTGATTGGCGATGGTTTCGCTGATGAAGAAGTGAAGTCAACAATTGAATATCTAGCGAAATACGGTGTGTGGGCGTACACAATCGGTGAAAAACTGGGTACTGTAACAGGTAAGAACGGACTGGAGATTCATGTTAATGAAACGTTTTTGACTACTGCTCCCGTTTTATTCGATTCTCTTTATGTAGTAGGTGGAAATGCAGCGAATCAACCCAAGTTCAATTCGGATAGCGTCTATTTTATCAATGAGGCATTTAGACATTATAAACCGATTAGCGTTGCCAATACCGGAGATACTCTTTTCACAGCGTCTGTCGCAAAAAAGGGACCCGGTATTGTATTCGCTAAAAATAATGCTACGTTTAACGACGACTTTGTACTCGCTATTACCAAGCAACGCTTTTGGGAACGAGATATTTACTAATTCTCATAGCAAGAAGCGTCACTCTTCATATGGAGAGCGACGCTTCTTTATTTTTCAATTATACTCACAGTACTCTACGAAAGTTTTCGTGAAACGCTGTGAATAATCTTGCCATTCCTATAAGACTGCACTGCGCCCTACCTTTTCTTTTCATTACCTGGGAAATTTAAAGACCCAACAAACCTTGTTTCAGCTCGTTGGGTCTTCATTATTATAGTCCAATTGAAAACAGAATAACCGCGACTGCTGCACCAAGTATAGGTACAACCACAGACAATGCACCAAATGCCGGATACGCGTCTTTATGCGTTTCACCAGCAATGGATCGAATCGTCGTTACAACGTATCCTCCTTGAGGAAGTGAATCCAATGAGCCTGAAGATATGGATACCGTTCTATGCAATGCTTCAGGATCTACGCCTAGATCTAAGTAGTGTGGAGCCAATAATGGTAAGGCGATCGCTTGTCCACCTGACGATGATCCCGTCAATCCAGCAATGACCGCTACCGCCAGCGCTCCACCAATCAGTGGACTTCCCGGAATATCTGTCATGACATTTACTGCAGCATCAAAAGCCGGTGTCGCCTTAACTACACCACCAAAACCAACGACCGCAGCTGTATTGGCGATGGCGATCACTGCACCCATCGCGCCTTCCCCTACTGCATGACCAAAGTTTTGGAAGTATTTTTTATTCAAAATATATGTGGCCAATATACCGCCACTTAAGGAAATAATTAATGCAGAGGTTCCAAGATAGTTATGTAACAGCAATGTAATTCCAAGAACTACTACTAAAGGAATCATACTCAATATCGGGTTCGGTAGAGATCTTTGCATATCTACTTCCTTATCTGTATCCCTTGCAATAAACCTTTCTCCTTTAGCGACAGCTTTTGAAATCATTCGCTTCAGCCACCAATAGCCGAACAAGAACATGAAGAGTGCTACGAAAATACTGACTTCCCACCCTGCATACGGACTCGTTCCAAGAAACTCAATTGGAATCCAGTTTTGAATTTCAGGTGATCCTGCAGACGTCATCGTAAATGTGGTAGAACCAAATGCTAGTGCAGCCGGAATGAATCTTCTTGGCAAGTCGGCTTGTTTGAAGAGACTTAACGCCATCGGATATACCGAGAATGCAACAACAAACAAACTTACACCGCCATATGTTAACACTGCACAAGCAATTACCACCGCTAAGGCTGCTCTTTTCATACCTATTTTACTGACAATCCATTTTGAAATACTATCGGCGCCACCACTGTCTTCCATAACTTTACCGAATATCGCACCCGTTAAGAACATTAAATACCAAGAGGCGATAAATCCTGTAAATCCACCCATATAGTTCGTTAAGAAGTTGACCGCGCCTTCTTCTACTAACTGTGGGAAAAGCGGGATGCCATTCATAATTGCGATAAACAATGCGGTTATTGGCGCCGCAATGAGAAGATTCATCCCTTTCATTGTTAAAAAGATTAAGATCGCAAGTCCCGCAAAAAGGCCGATCATTCCAAACATAGTCATTCCTCCTAATTACCTTGCTCCTTTAAAAACCAGTTTTATTTTTTGCCATATCGATCTACACGAAGTTGTGCTTGTCTAGCATGTCCTTCAAAGTTTTCTAATAAGCAAAGTCTTGCTGCGTATTCGCCGATATAGGCTGAAGCTTCTGGTGTTGTTATCTTCTGATAGGTAACTGTTTTGATGAATTTACCAACCCATAATCCACCTGTGTAACGAGCTGCCCCTTTAGTCGGCAATGTATGGTTTGTACCAATTACTTTATCTCCGTATGCTACATTCGTCTCTGGTCCCAAAAACAGGCAACCGTAGTTCGTCATATTCTCGAGGAAGTAATCGGGATTTTCTGTTAAAATCTCTACATGTTCAAATGCTAAGCGATCCGCTTCAATCCGTGCTTCTTCAATCGAATCCACGACTAATATTTGACCATAATCTTCCCAAGATACACTAGCTACATCTGCAGTTGGGAGCGTTTCCAACTGACGTGCAATTTCTTTAATTGTTTCGTGTGCAAGCTCTTCAGAAGTCGTAATCAACGCGCCAGGAGACGTAGGTCCATGTTCACCTTGACCAAGAAGATCAATCGCAATCATTTCTGCATCTGCTGTATGGTCTGCTACAACTAACGTTTCTGTTGGCCCTGCAAATAAATCAATTCCAACACGACCGTATAATTGACGCTTCGCTTCAGCAACAAATGCATTACCAGGTCCAACAATCATATCGACAGATTCAATAGTTTCTGTTCCGATAGCCATTGCCCCCATCGCTTGAATGCCGCCAAGTAAATAAATTTCGTCTGCTCCTGCTAAATACATGGCCGCAATAGTCGCTTTTGGAATCTCCCCATTGATTGGTGGTGTACAGGCTATAACCCGTTTCACTCCCGCAACCTTTGCAGTCAACACACTCATATGTGCAGATGCAACCATCGGATAACGTCCACCCGGTATATAACAACCTACGCTGTTTACTGGAATGTTTTTATGTCCAAGAATCACACCGGGAATATCCTCTACTTCTACATCGTGCAATGAAGCAAGCTGTGCTTCTGCAAACGCTTTAATATTAGTTTGGGCAAATTTAATATCTTCGATGACACTATCGGGCACTTGCGCAACAATTTCTTTAATTTCTGATTCACTAAGTCTGAAGGACTTCGGAGTCCATTTGTCGAATTTCTCAGAAAGTTCACGTACCGCTTGATCTCCACGACTTTCTACGTCTTTTAACGCTGCAGAAACAATTTCAGAGACCTTCGTGTCGTTTGCTACTACTTCTTCTTTCGATTTACCTGCTTTGATTACTTTTACCATGATGCGCCTCCTATTTTTAACCGCTTACATTCTGTTTTAACTACATACTAATTTGGGCAATGTAAAGAATGCTTGAGCAAAATACACTATGCATACGTATGCATTTAACTCTACGTCAAAATACTAGTCTAATTATTCGTCAAAGTCAACAACTTTATGTCGTTTTTCTTTCAATCAATTTTCCATCTACTTCTATCGTTTGTACAAATCCTGTATAAGATGTCACTTCTTCCATCAAATACGTTACCGTTGCTTCAATCATTTCTTCAATCGGCTGCTCCCATGTCGTTAAGTCGTAAGCCGGCCAAGAAGCCATGCCGATATTATCAAATCCAACGACCCTAGTATGTTCCGGTATTTGGATTTCATGCTTGCGAAGTGCATCTAATACCCCAAGTGCCATAATATCGTTCGCAACAAAAATTGCAGACGGTAATTTATTTTCTTCAAGCAAAGAAATTGCTGTGTCGTATCCACCTTCATACGTATAGTCTGAATTGTATGTACGATACGTAATACTCTGCTGATCAAGGACCTCACAAAAACCTCTTTCACGTTCAATACTTGTAGAGGTATCTTCATTACCCGTAACCAGTACTAATTCATTGGACCCTGTAGATACCAAAAAATGTGCAATAGAGCGTCCGGCTTCTAAATTATTGCAACTCACTGAATGGAACACGTCAGTACTAGGCTTTCTATTAAAGAAAACGAGAGGGATTTGATTCTTTTTGAACTCCTCCCCAACAGTTTCTGACATCGTAGCATCGGTTACAATCACACCCGCTACATGATAGTTGAGTAATGTTTCAACATCCTCATCTTGAATTTCATCGTTATTGGTGGAGACAAATAAGATGCTGTATCCTCGTTGTTTGAAGATTGAACTAAATCGTTTTAATACATGTGCGTAGAATGGATTTTGAACACTTTTCATTACAAGACCAATAATTTTGGACTGATTTGTTATGAGGCTTCTCGCGTATACGTTAGGACGATAGCCGAGCTCTGCAGCTGCCTCCAGAACCCGTTTCCTAGTTTTATCGGAAACAGATGCACCTTCAAAATACACTCTTGAAACAGACGATTGTGACACGCCCGCCAACTTAGCGACATCCATCGCTGTTACCGTTTCTCTCATTTTCATTCATTCCTTTACAATGTTTTTCAATTCTATGTATGATTCTCACTAGTACGTTTTGGTTCAATCTAATGAATTATATAATATGCAACTAAAGATTTGAAATAAGTCTCCTTAGAATTTTACCCATAATTACAATTCCCTTACATCCTTATAAAGATATTCTGACGTTTAATAAGAGATTTATCTGAAGTATATATCTCGGTGACCTGAGTGTTATATCAATAGAACAATTGTATGAAGTAAAAAAAACTGCCAGGTACCAACACAGTCATCATGTGCTCGTACCTGGCAGCTTTATGTGTAATTAACAATTTTACTAAAGCACTTCAGCCAAAGTGATTCTACTCGTTAACGCAGCGCACCTTCAGCTTCAGGAATGTTATTCATGTCAATCGCATTCAATTTACAGAAATAGTTCATAAACTCTTCTGCTTCTTTGATCTGCTCTTCATCCGTCTTTAATGCGATAATATCTTTTAAAATTTGGGCAGTCCAAATATTATCAAAGTAACGGAATGTGCCAGAATTCCATGAAGTACGATCAGGATAGTTCTTATTACTATAATAATTCCAGAAAAGCATTTTCTCAGCTTCTTCTTCTGAAAGTTGAATTCTATATTCAGGGTGAGCAGGAACCAATCCGTCCTCGCCTATACTTCCAATAAATGTATCACCAACCATGAAGAGTCCAATAATAGTTCTTTCTGTTTCTGCTTGATCAGAAGTTCTCACTGTTAGAACACCTGCACTGTTCGGGCGCAAACGAGTTACTGGGTTGGGTAACCCTTTATTCTTTCCGCTTTGAATGCTTCCAGTCGATATTTCCCAGTCGTTAAACACTTCTGACTGTTGTTCTTTCTCTAACCAGAAAACAATTTGTGAACTTTCATGAATTTTATGGTTTTTTAATATTTCTCTACGTTGCTGTTCAAGTACTTGGATAGCTTTTTCTTCCTTACGCTTCTTTTCCATTATTTTTTCTTCTGCTTTTCGCTCCACAAAGACCTTCTCTAAAGACTCTGCCATACTTCGATTGTTTAAAGTAATAAAATTCTCGAATGCATCGGGATAGACGAATCTTTTAAGATCTTTATTGAAATCAACGGTAATGAATGACTCCTCATGTTCCACAATATTTCCTTCACCAAACACGTTATGAGTAATTTCTTCATTAATTAAATTCACTAGACAATCTCCTCCTATAAATTCTTTGATAACTACTTTACAGTTAATCTGATTAAAACAATCTGTGCGTTTACATTTTATTTCATTGAAATATAACAACCCATTTATCAAATTCAAAAAAATGCGCCCTTCATTCCTTACTGGAATAAGTTGCGCAGGATTGTTAAATACCGTCCTGATTACTTGTACATATACAGTATAACACATAATCAGAAATTTCTCAAATTCATGGTTGACATTTCTTATTTGTTTATCGTATAATAGACGATTTTGATTTTACAAGACTGTGTATGTAACTAGTTTCACTCTTACTAGTATGGATATATATCCCTCATTTACTGCATGTTTGATGAGGTTAATCGCTAACGTCGAATTTTTCTTAGTAGGACTTGATATATTGAGAGTCTAGTCTACTGCCACTAGAGTTTCCCTATATTCCTTTTAACATGACGGTACATATCATCAGCAGACCAGCCTAACCGATGCTGTAATTCATTACAAAAAGCGAGCACTATAAGTGGCCCGTCTGAGTTCAATTCAAATTTGATTCCTCGATCCGTCAACTCATCCATTAACGGACGTATTACATCGAAATCTTGATTTTTATATACCGTATCTGCAGCCACTTTTACTTCGTATACGAAATCTATTATTCCTAGTTTCTTAAACTCTTCTTCCTCAGTTGGCGATAAATCATATACAACATTGAATAACCTATCGATTTCATTATCCCTCAGCTTACTAGTGCCAACAAAAAGTCTTTTCACTTCCACTTCTAATATACGCACTAGACGCATGTCTTTCATAACAGGCTTCAAAGCATTCACAATGCTCATATAATACCAGGATTGTTCACGTTTACCTCTATTGAATCTACTCCATACATCATCTCCTACACAATCAACATCTTCTTGGATTGAGCGAAGATTATGAAGTTTATCCGCCACAATGACGGCGAGCTGATCAGTGTTTTTTCTCGCTAACTCTTTAATTGTATGACGTTTGCGCTCTTCCCATGATAAAGTTTTATCTTGCTCCGATGCAGCCAACACAAGATCAAGTACCTTGTCGCCAAATTGACATTGTATCTCGTTTGCAGTGGTGTCTGTATCTTCAAGCGTATCATGCAGTAAACCCGCTGCGACTATATCATCACTGTACTGATGGTGCTTTAAAATCATCGATACAGCAAAGGGATGAGTTATATATGGAATATCCGTCCCTTTGCGAAACTGTCCTCTATGTTTATGTAATGCGAATTGGAAAGCTTTTTCAATAGTATTCAAACTAAGACCCCCATATCGTTTATTCCCCAGAAAATACTTATATTTAGCTTGTTGATTACATGCATGAACTAAAAAATTTAGATACATTTATTTGGTACTCTATCAACTATCCATTCATCCTAACTATGGTATTCTTCAAATATACCATGTATAACGTAAGTAGTACGCAATCGCCCAATTATTTACAATTGAAAAAGCACCGCTAACTTGCAGCGGTGCTCCATTCAATCTATTTTATTATTGGACGGTTTCTTCTACTGGTAATTGTTCTTTTATATAACGCAACACAGGCTTACGCGCTGCCTTCGTTTCATCTAGACGACCAATGACTGTTGTGTGCGGTGCTTCTTGAACGATTTCGGGATTTTCTTCTACTTCCTTGGCAATTTGAATCATCGCTTCGATGAAGTTATCCAATGTTTCTTTGGACTCCGTTTCTGTCGGCTCGATCATCATAGCCTCTTCCACGTTCAGTGGGAAATAAATAGTTGGCGGGTGGTAGCCAAAGTCTAGCAAACGCTTCGCCATATCGAGCGTACGTGCGCCAAGCTTCTTCTGACGACGACCAGACAAAACAAATTCGTGTTTACAGTGCTGTGTATACGGAAGGTCGAAGTATGGCTCAAGACGACGCATCATATAGTTCGCATTGAGTACTGCGTATTCCGTTACAGCTTTTAAGCCGTCTGGACCCATTGAGCGAATATACGTATACGCACGTAGGTAAATACCGAAATTTCCGTAGTACGGCTTTACACGACCAATGGATTGTGGCACATCATAGTTCAAGATGAAACGATCATCTACCTTTTCAACAACGGGTTTCGGCATAAAGGCAGCCAATTCATCCGTTACGCCTACTGGACCTGAACCTGGGCCACCACCGCCGTGAGGACCTGTAAACGTCTTATGCAAGTTTAAGTGAACCGCATCGAAGCCCATGTCGCCGGGGCGTGCTTTAGACATAACGGCGTTCAAGTTTGCTCCGTCATAATACAACTTTCCGCCGACTCCGTGAACCGCTGCTGCCATTTCTAGGATATCTTCCTCGAAAAGACCCAGCGTGTTTGGATTCGTCAACATCAATGCCGCTGTATCCGGACCTACTTTTGATTTCAAGTCTTCAAGATCTACTAAGCCTTTTTCATTCGATTTAACTGTCACTGTATCAAAGCCTGCAACCGTTGCAGAAGCCGGGTTCGTTCCGTGAGCAGAGTCCGGAACAAGTACTTTCGTACGTTGTGTATCACCGTTTGCTTCGTGGAAGGCACGGATCATCATCAATGCTGTCCACTCGCCATGTGCACCCGCTGCAGGTTGCAACGTAACTTGTGGCATACCCGTGATTTCAGCCAAGTGTTCTTGCAAATCATACACTACTTCGAGTGCACCTTGTACAGTAGATTCGTCTTGTAGTGGATGAACGCGTGCGAATCCTGGGAAACGAGCAACCGCTTCGTTGATTTTCGGATTGTATTTCATCGTACAAGAACCTAATGGATAGAATCCTGTGTCGACACCATGGTTACGGTTGGACAATGCAGTATAGTGACGCATGATGTCTAGTTCGGATACTTCCGGCAATTCCGCGTCTTCCGTACGAATTACACCTTGAGACAAAATGGACGTAACATCTACTTCAGGTACATCTAATTCAGGTAAGCTATAACCGATTCGGCCAGGTTGGGATAGTTCAAAAATGAGTGATTGATTGTCCTTATGCATGGATAGCCTCCAGTTCTTGCACGTATGCATCGATTTCTTCTTTCGTACGTTGTTCTGTTACCGCGACTAGTGCGTGATTTGCAAGACTTTCGTCCACAAGACTCAAATCGTATCCACCGATAATCCCTTGATCCAGCAAGCGTTTGTTAACGTCTTTAATCGGTGATTTGCAATCTACAACCAGTTCATTGAAATGAGCAGCACCGAATTTCACTTCGAAGCCAGCTTTTTCAAATGCTTGTTTCGCATAAGCCGTTTTCGCGATATTCTGATAGGCGATTTCCTTAATTCCTTCTTTACCAAGAGCTGTCATCGCGACAGATGCCGCAAGAGCGTTCAGTGCTTGGTTCGAACAAATATTGGATGTTGCTTTGTCGCGACGAATATGTTGTTCACGCGCTTGTAATGTCAGTACGTATCCTCTACGCCCTTGATCGTCATTCGTCTCACCAACTAGACGGCCAGGAACTTTACGCATCAACTTTTTCGATACAGCAAAATATCCGCAGTGTGGTCCCCCGAATGATTCCGCAATTCCGAATGGTTGTGCATCTCCAACCGTAATATCCGCTCCAAGCGCTCCTGGGGGTGTCAATAGTCCAAGTGCAAGTGGATTCGCCGAAACGATCGACAATGCACCGTTTTCATGTGCAATATCACTGATTGCCTGAAGATCTTCTACTTGTCCGTAGAAGTTCGGGTATTGAACAAGCACCGCTGCAGTCTCATCATCAATCATTTCTTTAAGCTTATCGATATCTGTTACACCGTTTGTATGTGGAATCGTTACTACTTCAATGTATTGCCCGTCAGCGTATGACTTCACTACTGCGTGTGATTCGTTGTGAACAGTAGCGGACACGAGTAACTTCTTACGACGTGTATGACCTGCAGCAAGTGTTCCTGCTTCAGCAAGTGCCGTGCCTCCGTCATACATCGAAGAGTTCGCTAACTCCATGCCTGTCAATTCACAGATCATCGTCTGGAATTCGAAAATCGCCTGTAACTCACCTTGTGAAATTTCGGGCTGGTATGGCGTGTACGCCGTATAGAACTCAGAACGTGAAATTACATGATCTACGATGATCGGACGATAGTGATCATAGACTCCCGCCCCTAGGAACGAAGCATAATCTTGAGCGTTGATGTTTTTCGCAGCTAAACGTCCAAGTTCTTTCAAAAGAGATGTTTCGGATTTCGCAGGTTTGATCTTATACTCGCCTTTGAATCGTACTTTTTCCGGAATATCCGAAAATAGTTCATCGATGGAAGAAATTCCGATTGTTTCAAGCATGTCTTTCTGGTCTTGCTCCGTCATAGGTAGATAACGATGCTTCATAATAGTTTACCCCTTTTCACTTATGATCTTTTATAGAAAGGTGTTGCGATGACTTTTGCCTTCAGACGTTTCGTGCGGATTTCCACTTCAACTTCTGTGTCGAGCTCAGTGAACTCCGTTGACAATAGCGCAAAACCGATGTTCTTCTTTAATGTAGGAGACTGCGTACCAGTTGTGACTTCACCGATCTCTTTGTCGCCCGCAAATACTTTATATCCAGTACGCGGAATCCCTTTATCGATCATTTCGAGTCCAACAAGCTTACGTTCGACACCTTGTTCTTTTTGCTTCACCAATACATCTTTACCAATGAAGTCTTCTTCCTTATTCACTTTCACTACGAAACCAAGTCCTGCTTCGAATGGAGAAATATCTTCTCTTAGCTCTTGACCGTATAGTGGCAGTCCCGCTTCAAAGCGCAATGTGTCTCGTGCACCAAGACCTGCAGGTACGACACCATCTTCTTTGCCTTCTTGCAAAATCTTTGACCACAAGTTTTGGATGGCTTCAGGTGTACCGTAGATTTCAAATCCATTTTCTCCTGTATAACCAGTACGTGAAACAAGAACATCTTCCCCGCCTACTTGAACATCCTCTTTAAAGCGGAAAAATTTGATCTCTTCAAGCGACTCATCCGTCAGTTTCTGTAATACCGACTCTGCCACAGGACCTTGCAGTGCAAGTAATGCGTAATTGGAGGATTGGTTATCGATGACGACATTGTCAATTTGTTGTTTTTCCATCCAGGCAACATCTTTTTCAATATTGGATGCATTGACTACTAATAAATAGCGCTCTTCCTCTAATTTATAAATTAAGAAGTCATCAATTGTTCCACCTTGCTCATTACACATCACAGTATACTGCGCTTGGCCGATTTTCAGTTTGGAAACATCATTCGTCACGAGCTTCTGCAAATAATCGAGTGCGCCGCTACCACTGACAAACACTTCTCCCATATGCGAGACATCAAACAAACCCGCTTTTGTACGAACGGCTTCGTGTTCTGCCTTAATACTCGAGAACTGTACAGGCAACTCCCAGCCGCCAAAGTCGATCGTCTTGCCTCCGTACTCTTTATAACTTTCAAATAACGGTGTACGTAATAATGGATTCGTCAAACTGTTTCCTCCTTTTTGTTCTGATCAAGGATCGATCAGTATGTAATTCATCAAAAAAGGACAGGGGTCTCCTATAAAAGAGAACCCCTGTCCTTTTGCCTGAAAGCTTTACAGTTTCCATACTTTCTTCGGCCGCTGATTACTCAGCACTCTCCAGAGATGCGTCATGTATGCGTTTTGTTACCTGAGAGATTCATAACATTCGTTACTTGCTCCTTCGGCGGCGCCTAATGCGCGCTCTCCCCATACAATCATTCGCATGATTCAATTAATTTTTTCTTCACTGATATCTTAACATTACATAGAAGTAAGCGCAATCTATTTCTTAAGAGCACATAAAAGCGAATGATAGTTTAACTACAAACTAAATCATTCGCTTTTATAATGAGTTATTGATATCTTTCGATTTGAAAGATAATATATTCCGCAATATCCGTTAAAGATTTGCCCGTAGTCTCTACAGTGAAATGAGAAGACTGTAAATACCTCGACTTGCGTTTTTTATAAAGAGCTTCTAATTCTTGCCGCGAAGATTGTTGTACGATCGGACGATTGACATCAGTTGAGATTCTTCGCCAAATATCGCGGAATGATGCATTGAGGAAAAATACGATACCTGTTTCGCGCATCAGGTGTATATTCTCTTCTCTTACCGCAACACCCCCACCCGTCGCCACAATACAATATTCTTCCGGGAATTTTTCAAGGAATTCTGTCTCCAACTGTCGGAAATATAATTCTCCATACTGATCGAATATTTCCGGAATCGTCATTTGCATTTGTTCTGAAATTTCATGGTCCATATCAAAGAACGGAATGCCTGTTAGCGTATGCAGCCGTTTACCGATTGCACTTTTTCCACATCCCATGAATCCCACTAAATAAATCCTTTTCATTTTCATCCATCCCGTTTCATTAATTCAACTGCTTTATGCTCATAATAGGTTTCGAGCCAGTCGTATATTCTGTAGATACTATCATGCCATGAAACGAGGGAGAAAAGAAAGAGACTTACGAAAAATAATAGAACAATCGCGAAAATAAATGATCCTCCCTTCTCATTTTTGATATAATCCAATTGCAAACGTCCTTTCTTTACGCATTCCATCCTTCATTTCGACAACAAGCTTCAATTCGCTATCTTTCAAAGTAAATTTACTGGATTTCACATTCATCAATAATGGAACATGGCCAGTTCCATTTACTACCTTACGAAGCATTTCATCGTATTGCTGAATAGTGATAATTCCTCTCTTCGTATGAAACGTCAAGCGAGTAGGTTTTACTTCCTCCACTACAGTTACTACTTCCAATAATTCCTGTAACTCTAATGAAAATAACTCCCACTCCCCTAGTAAATCTCCTTGATAAACTTTCTCCACGGGCGCTTGCCAGTAGAAAAACAGAATGGTAAATTGGATTAACATCGTGAATATAAGTAAATGAATGATACTCTCAACTAACGAATATCCTTTTTCATTCAACCGTTTCATATATTCACACATCTATGACTTTCTATTTGTTGAATGTCATATGCAACGCAAATCTGTCTATCACTAACTGTCCAAGTATAGTGCAAATCCTCATGTGATCTACGTCCTGTTGTTTGTCCTGATGATTTATATAGAATAGCTGCTTGATAGGCAGTTTGGGTTGCAATCATCGCTTGCTTTTTTTCGGTAGCAGATGACGTCAATATGTTAGCCATTGGTAATGAAGATCCAAAAATCACCATGACTACGAGTAACGACAACATAGCTTCTGGCCACGATTGCCCTTTTTCATTCATTGACAATCATCCTTCCTCTTTCAAATTGGAATGAGACTGATATATTACCTTTACTTTGTGTGGTGATGGTTATTTTACCTGTATTAATCAAATAACCTGTATTAGCAAAATCTAATTGTCTTAGTGGAGAATGTTTCGTCCTGTACATTCCTTCAGGAAATTTCCCACTTAATACTTCGAATAAATCATTTGAAACCGCTTTGTAAGCTCTACCATCTTCTTCAAATTTCAAAGTGACTCTTTGCTGATTTGTGATCGCATATAATTGCGTTTCATGAACCGTCGTCATGAATTGCTTCAGCGCATCTTCTTCGGTTATTCTTTGCAGACGCTTTTCACTAAACGGAAGAATAACGGCTGTTAAAATCATCATAATAGATAGAACAAGCAAAAGTTCCAAGAAAGTGAAACCTTGCTGACCTTTGACAACTTTCTTAGCCACCGTCTTTTGGTGCCGTCACTTTTCCGTCCCCGTCGATTGATATCGCTTTACCATTCGGACACGCAGGTTCAGCCGGTAAATACCCCTCTGTGGTCAGCGATGAAATCGTCGGAATCGTTTTTTTGTCCATCTTATATGCTTGCACTTGGCCTTCCACCATTTTGACGTACGCTTCGCATCCCTTTTCATCTATCGATTTAGAATGCTTCGTAACATTTGGGATTGCGATTAAGATCAATACGGTGATAATCAGCAATACGATCATCATTTAAAACAGCCTTTACTGTAGTTTTCAGTACACCCAAAAGCTTGGTTTAAAGAGGTGTAAATCGCTTCCTTTGTCTATTTTCTTTGCTCTATTTATCTGTCCTTGTATATTTCCGTGGTTTTTATGTGAGTGGACCACCTAAAAAGACCACATTCCGTAGTATTAAAATGTGATCCCCGAAAAAAGACCACATATGATTAAGAACCTTCTATATAATGTACCTTTTTTCTGATGCGTCCAAAAATAAAACAGCCACCTTCTCAATAGAGTAGGCGGCTGTTTTAGTATCATTTTTTATTCTTCAGTTTTTCTAATAGATTGTTCACTTTTTCACGAGAGATGTGTGTTTCATCAATCAACAGTTCAATTCTGTATTGCTGTTCTTCTAAGCTGATAGAGACTATATCGCCCTCATGAAAGATTTCATCTACTTGATCGACCTGTATCAGGAGTTGATTCTCCTCTTCAGGATATTCTAAAAATACGTATGTTCCTTCTTCAATTCTGTCCAATGTATACTTTTTGCTCATCGCTCACACGCCCATCCATCTTTGTCTCGGTCCATCTTGGACTGATATGCAGGGTGGCCCTTAGATACACCGTTAGGATAAACTTTGCGCAACTCTGTGCAGTTTTTGAAATTAGTTTGAGTCACAGGCTTTGCAACAGGTTTAGAAGGGACTGGCTTTGGTTTGACTGGTGTCGGCTTTGCTACCGGTTTAGATGGTTTAGGCTTTGCAACAGGAGTAGATCCCTTGCCACAACTATTTGCTACCGAGTGCTTTGCACCATTAGTCGTCACTGTGATATTGCAGTGAATAGGTGTTTTGTAAGTCTTTGCTCCAACATTTTTCAAACGCGCTTCAATCGCAGCATGTGGGTGTCCGTAGCTATTGTTTTTTCCGTAGCTTAGGATCGCTACACTTGGCTTGACATTACTGATAAATGCAGCCGAACTACTCGTTTTGGATCCGTGATGACCATTTTTAAGAACTGTAGCTTTGACATCATATTTCGATCTAATATAATCCTCTGTGACAGTATCAGCATCACCCATAAGCAAGAACGACACTTTGTTATAAGTGATTTTCAAAACGATTGATGCAGCATTGCTGTCTTTCCCTTTTTCGTCTGCAAATAGTACACGTGTAATTAATTGTGGATCAAGTGCCAACTTGTCCAGTTCCTTTGCAACTGTAAACTTGATGTTCTTTTTGTCGATTAGCGACAACAGATTATAGTACGTTTGTGACGTGTGTACATAACCGGAATCAATAAAGTTTGTTACCGGAAATGCATTTAATACAGCTTCCAGTCCACCAATATGGTCTGCATCTGGATGTGTCGCTACCACGTAATCCAAACGTTTTACGCCTTTTTCTTTTAAAAATGAAACGACCTTACTTCCAGCGGCCTTAGGACCACCATCCACTAACATGTTTTTATCGTTTGGTGACTGAATTAATACTGCGTCTCCCTGACCCACATCAATAAAGTGGACCTTTAATTCTTTTGCGGCCGCATCTGTAGAGATCGGCAGTAGACTGATGGCTAGCACCATAGTCATGATAATCATTACTAACTTTTTCAACCAAAACACTCCTTTTGTCATATTCAAAGATTATCATAGTATGTATGTAACTGGTTGTCTACATAATTTTCCAACTATATAATTACAAATCATGTAGCTAACCCATTAAAAATGTACTAAGATACGAATTAATAGAAAGGAGCGTCTGTAAATTGGGTAGGAAACGTCTTGATTTGATAGGTGACCGATATGGTCGTTTGGTAGTTAAAGAAGAGTCAGATCGCAAGGGTAAGGCGCGTTGCTATTTATGCATTTGTGACTGCGGAGAGGAAAAAATCATCCTTTTGAAAGATCTTCGATCAGGTAATAGTAAGTCATGTGGCTGTCTACAAAAAGAGAAGGCACGAAATAATGCGCTGGATTTAGCAGGCAAACATTTCGGAAAATTAACCGTCGTAAGAAGAGATGGGAGCATGGGTAGTAACGCAATGTGGGTATGCACGTGCGACTGTGGTGGTGAGATAAAAACTTCTAGCGGTCAATTAATGCAAGGTTCGACCAAATCATGCGGTTGCTTACAAGCCAATATCGGAGAAAATGTGCAAAAATATATTAATGAAAACCTAATGGTTGACGGTGTATTTATAGCCATACTAAAAAGTAAAATCAGGAATGATAACAATACTGGAATTAAAGGAGTATTTCGGGTAAAAAGAAAAAACAGCATCAAATATCGGGCTTCGATTGGTATAAAAAACAAACAATATCACTTGGGGTATTTTGATACGGTAGAAGAAGCTGCTGCTGCACGTAGAGCTGGCGAGGAAAAGTATCATCAACCGTATTTGGAGTGA
Source organism: Sporosarcina sp. P20a (assembly GCF_002743175.1). NCBI lineage: Bacteria > Bacillati > Bacillota > Bacilli > Caryophanales > Caryophanaceae > Sporosarcina > Sporosarcina sp. P20a. The sequence continues at coordinate 435,299 of NZ_PDYT01000001.1, read as the reverse complement.
GAACCTAGCCAACCGGGGCCGGGTTCTTTTTATATTAATCCAAGCACTGAACGCTAACAATTTCAATTACCGGTCTTCGGTCTCGCCCAAACGGATCTTCTATTACTACAGTTTTGCTATGTATATTGATTTCTTTTATTTTGCCTTGGTAATAAGTTATCTTTCCATCCTGCCAGGTTCGGATTTCTGTTTCACACTGTCGCTTGAGGGCCATTTCAAGTGTTTCTTGGATGTTGTCCCAGTCGAACTGGTCCATCTGTGGTTGCTCAATATAATCATCCTCTGCCTGCCATTCACGTAGTCGCTCCAAGTGTTCCGGAATAAAGAGTGACGTCCACTTGATGTTGCCGCGGTCTCGATTACCTTCCATTATAAGACCACCCTTTCTTTCTGAACTTCAGGAACAGCTGCTAATACATTGTCGATGAGAATGGTGCGTTTGGATTTCCGTAGATAGCAATACGCTCTAAATGTAGAATCCCCTACCTGCAAGACGTGATCCGTCGTTTGCTGATTGATCCATTCTTGGCCATGTACATTACTTCTAAAGTTTCTCCATACTTTACTGACTTCTGTAATATTTTAAGCATACTTGTTCCCCTCTTCAAAATTATTATAGGGAATGAATGTTCGTTTGTAAAGCACCAATATATTGTAATTACATATTGTTACATTAAATGTTCAATGTTACAATAAATCTAATTTCTATAAGGAGGTGAAAAAATGTATCCTTGGATGGAGAGACCAACTGTACTTGAGGAATGGCCAGAAAATATAGATCGCATTCTAGCGATTGATGAAAATGGCATTCCTGAATTAAAAAGTATCGTTAATCCATCTAATGATTTATTGCAATGGTTCACTATTACTGGAGTTATGCTTACTCAACAAGAGTTTATGAATGCTAGAAAGAACTTTGTAAATTTAAAGTCAAAATACTGGAACGAAGGATTATTTAATGGACAAAGAGTAGTTTTCCATTCTAGAGATATAAGAAAGAAAATAGGTGCTTTTAATCCGCGCTTTGTTAATCCGGAAGATTTGAAAGCAGATATTGATCAACTCCTAGTTGAACTTGACTATACTATTTATACTTCATCAATAGATAAGTTTGCTCACGGGAGACAATACATATATCCATATCCTGTATACGATTTATGTTTTGAGTTTGTTTTGGAGAGATTTTGCCATGAGTTGAGAAATAATAGACACACAGGTTTAATAGTTATGGAATCTCGCGGTTTCAAAGAGAACCAAGTGTTATTAAAAACTGCTATGAACTTACTAAACAAAGGGAATCGATATTACTCTTCTGATGAGTTTAGTTTAATCAAAGGTATATACTTTAATCCTAAGAGAACTAAAAATAAAAAGCTTTCTTTTCCCATGATTGAATTGGCTGATTTAGTTTCTTATCCCATCCATAGTTACGTGAGAAAAAATACTGAAGTAACTGGGTTCAACATTATAAAAAACAAATTATATAATCATCCAAATTACAGTGGTTTTGGTATGAAAATATTCCCTAAATGAAGGTGGTAATACGTATGACTACTAAAGTAACACAAGAAAATTCTATTAAAAAAACAGAAAAGTCGATTAGAATTAGTGATTGGAAAGCTTCAAAAGAGAAACTCGCTCATCATTGTATTGATAACGAACAAGCGATTATTAATATGTCCGTAAACATTGGAGATATATTTGAATGTTTTATAGGTGAGAATGTCGGTGAAGAACAATGTAATGAACGACCTGTTTTAGTTGTTTCAAAATCTTTATACAACAAAAGTTCCGGGAGAGTTACCGTTGTTCCACTTAGTAAAAACATTCGGACAAAAGTTGTACAGAAACAAGGCCAATCCAAAACAGTTTTAAAGGTGCAGACACATTTAAAATTAAATAAGTCTCAGTTTCCGTTTTTAGATTCCGATTCAGTAGCAATATGTGAACAAGTAAGGACCATTAGTAAGGCAAGATTGTCTAAACGGTTAGGATCCATTAACTATGAGACATCAAGCCGTATTAAGAATAAACTTAAGTTATTGCTTGACATGAAGTAAAGCTGTGTTATGATTTATATGATATTAATTTCTAATTTGCTTACCTTTGTAAGCACTTGACACAAATTACTGGTTTGAGGTTATCTCAAACGCATGTCAGATGACATGTAACATAATTGTGGTTTTCTTTAGGACCCTAAGGGTCCTTTTTTATATTAATTAAAAACAAAAGCACCCCAAATCCAACCTGACAGGGCGCTTTTCTAAAGAATGCCCTCGCATTATTTATAGACAAATAAAAAAGCGACTCCGTCCACAATGGATAGAGTCGCTTTATACGTTTATTTAAATTCTTTTATCCCAGCACCAATCATCAGTGCTACTAAATCGCCGTTAGCCGCGGACCCATCTGCTTGCTTTTTAATCCATGCAGAGGAATATCCTCGTTCTGATGCCGCCTTAACTGTAATCTCTTGCTGTAATTTGCTACCTAAAAACGTTTCTACTTCTTTACGCAACGTGCCGGACGTAAATTCTAACTCGATCGTTAGCTTCTCTGGTGCAGGTGACGGCTTAGGTTTATTCGGCACTGCTGCCACATCCTTTCTACCTCCAGCATAATTAACTATTCCCTGTGCTGTCAGTAACGCTAGTTTTTCCACTTCATCAATCAAGATAGTTTCATCATTGTAATTTGAAATGAAAGCATACTCTACAAGAACAGCCGGCATATTTGTTAAGCGCAAAACCGCAAAGTTCGCTCTCTTTCTGCCGCGATCACGAATATCGATTTGATTAGCGATTGAACTGTGTACAGCGTTCTGTAGTTTTGTTGTAGCGGCACTAACACTACCATTATAGACAAACGTCTCGAAACCTGTTGCTGATGCTGTAGCTGAGTTGTCGTGTAAGCTGAAGAAGTAATCGGCTCCCCAAGCGTTAGCTACTCTTGCACGCTCTCCCAACTGAATAAATACATCAGTTGAACGTGATAGTCTCACTTCATGCCCATAACTTTCGAGAATAGTTTTCAGTCGTAAAGCTACTTTTAGTACATTGTCCTTTTCTCGTGAACGTTTTCCAACAGCGCCTGGGTCGTGACCACCGTGACCTGGATCGATAAAGATTTTACTCATCGCCAAACACCTCATTTTCTGGATTCTGATAACATTCCTCGCACATCATTTCACCATTAAACTGTTCCAGTACTTCGATTTCTTTTCCGCACACTACACATTCTGTTTTATTCAAATTATTTCAGCCCTTTCTTTTTATCTTTTCGTGGCTCTTGATATCTCATTGCTTGATCGCTGTCATCAGTACCGTCAGTAGTAGGATCTACGACAATACCTAAGATAACGAGTAAAGCAAACACGGAGTTAATGAATTTAGTAGCTTCAAGGCCAATCAAATCGGCCGCTAATTCCACACCAAACCATGCTGCGACAATCTGCAAGACCAACAAAAAAGCCGGCACCAAGGCCAGCCAGAACAACTTATTTTTCGCACGTACTTTCCAATTAATTCTCATTTTATTTCTCCTCTCATTTTAAAAACTGTATTAAAGCAGCTATCCCTGCTAAAATTCCGCCTGATCCTGCAAATGCGCCGACAACTCCCAGTACGATTTTCTCGCGTGTAGAGAAACGCTTTAGTGTAATCCGCTCATCTACATGGATTACGTCACGTTCTGTTTGCAGGCGTTCTTTGTCAGTCGCGAAATAATGGTCCACGAATTTATTTAGAATGCTTCTGGTTTCTTGACCGTCTTTCATGACGGTCAGTTCTAAATTCGTTTGTGAAGACTTAATTTCTGCAACCTGAACCGTGACTTCTTTGACTTGTCCCGTGATTACCTCCGCTTGTGTGCTAAAGTCCAACTGCGCTTTCTCGACTTTTTCCAGCCGTGGTATAATATCATGATGTATCAATTCATCGTGTCTTTCGAGCATGTCCAGCTCCTCCTCCGTCTGCGTCATATCTCACCCCACACCCTTTTCTCTATTTAGGAAAATAAAAAGAACGCCCCGGAAAGGGCGCTCTTAAGAAAAAATCAATTAAACTATCGTGACAGTATATCCGTCAGGCTGTAATACAAGCGTTTTGTTACATTCAACATTTATTTCTCCGCTGTTTAACTGAGTCATTTTTAATGTTGTTCCATCGTGATACTCTGCTACAGAAACAATCTTATCCGGTAGTTCTTCCACAGTAAACTTTATCCTTTTTCGACCTTCTGTATCAATTCTCATTTCTTGCACAGATTCATCTCTCCTCTCTATCTTCCAATATTCGACAGAAAAGAAGGAAATCCTTTTTATTGTTGTTGCACATTATGTTACAACAGTGTATTTAATCACAATAAACTATCTTTGAAACAAATGCTTTAACACTTTTCAAGCCAAGCTCATTAGCTAGTACAGCCCTATGGTTTCCTCCAGAGCCAACTACCATATTACCATTGGGAAACATAACCAGACTAAAAGAATTTAATCCCTCATTAATCCACCCGTTTTTCTTTACTGATGCGATTAACTTTTTCATTTTATTATCTTGAAAAACCGTTTCATAGCTATAATTACTAGCAAGTGCTACTATTTTTGAGGGGTCTATTTCTATAATTTCACCTTTCAATCTTTTAATTTCCCTATCTTTATTTATATCAAAGAATTCAGTTGCAATTACATCTGAATCTCCCCATACTTTTTTCAAAATTTCTCCTCCATTCGTTATATACAATCATATAACAAGTGGAGAAGTGACTTCTAATTTGAGCTAAATAGTTTTAGTATTCGACCAAAATCTCATTTACTCAAGATGTAAAATAGTGTCCGCATTATTTCTCCACTTCAACTGCCAAATACTCCCCCACCGGAACCTGATACTGGTTGCTGCGCATATGATCCGAATGTGCATTAGAAGTTTTCTCTTTCTACATATACTTCTCCATTCCATTCCAATGTTTGCTTAACAGCAATAGACCTCTTTAAGAAATACCATCTCGTTAAGTCATTTTCTTCGAAGGCCTGATTACATTCTTGTATGAACAAAAAATCCTTTTCATCTATAAATAAATCTGGATCATCTTCTGGAATTTCGACAATATATTTATACGTTGCTACATGGTCTTCTCCCTTACCTCGCATCTTTTCATCTTCTGCAGCCGTCAAATATACTACGGGCTGACCTACAGCACGTGGATCTTCACCGTCATGACGATCACTACCTACTGTAGGATTTAAAATTGATAACTTTAAATACGAACTATGATATAGCTTCATAAAGCATCCTCCCTTTAAGAATACTTTACCAGTCTCCCTTAAATAACTACAAGTTATGCTACGCTTAATTTATTCGTCAATTCATCATATTCACTTTGCGACAGTCGATTTTTCAACAAGAAAATATCCAATTTGAACTACACGTCCTCTTTAGATGAATACGCTACACAATCTACTAGTGATTTACATGATCTGTATGTTGGCGTATATTTTACTCCAAAGAAAAGGGCCCGCTATCACATGACCCTTACAGATTTCAGTAATCAGAACTCAGCCCACAAAAGACGAGCGGAAACCGATGCTCGAATGAGCATTCGATCGCGGATTGTCGCCATACGCATAGAACACACCAGCATTTGAGCCAATCGTGCAATAGCCGCCCCGCGACACAAATTTAGAACCTCTGTTATCGGAGGAGATGTAATCGCCCCCATGTGATTCCTCGTCGATTTTAGCGAGGGCATGATATTTTATTAGTTCAGGTATAGTATAGGCGGAAGCGGCAGGAAGAGTCTCGATAGCCCTCCCTAGAGGCTTTGTCATTTCGGTTACCCTTTTACTATTCATAACTAATTGACCGCCCTCCGAATCAAAGTACACACCAGTTGCCAACCATTGTGTTAAGTCATCTTTCGGAGTCTCGAAGTTGTTGTCATTGTGAAGGTAAATTTGTCCTTGTTCAATACGTAATCCATCAACCCATTCAATAACATTACCATTAAGATCAAAAATGCCCGCAGGCGTGTGATCGTGACTCCAAGTAGCAGGTCCGGTTCCGGATAACGTTTTTAAAGTTTTTCCATCGCCGTCTTTCGTGTCACGGATAGCTGTTTCGTGAGTCGCTGCATGATCACCACCGTAGTTGTTGTTACCGCGTGGCATCGTGCCATTTTTCTTACTCCACAAAGCAATGGCTGCCCATTCTGCATTCGTCATCATGTGCCAACCTGTTCCTTTAGCTTCACATGCCGCCTTTGCGTTATCCCAGTTAATAGAATGTGCAACAGATTGAGCTGGCAACGAGTAAGCGCGGTTGTCATGGATGACGTTTTGGTACTTGGAAATCCAAATCCCATCCTTTACTACTCCGTTAACAATGAAAGCTGGATGCGGAGTGTCGGGCGCTCCTGTAATGACATCTTTCAGGTTGAATCGCGGCACCCATACCATTACGGAAGGGTTTCCTTTATCGTCGTACATCACCGTATTACGCCCGCCTGTTGCCGCCTCTACTGATTGTCTGTATGTGTCTTTCATCGATAAGATAAATGGCATTATTGAATTCCCCCTTCATTCAGTTCCTGTTCGTTTAAAGTTGCTTTTTCTTGTCCATAACCTTCAGGCAATGCCCACAAGCGCAATTCTATTGTCGACAAATCCAAGGCGCGTTCCACTCGCTTATACTGCATCTCTCCCTCGTCATCTTCACCATTCGGAACGAACTCGTATTGACGAGCAGGAATAACGATTGTCGCTACGTACCAAGCGCCTAAACCTTCACGCATAGTCTCTAGTTGGTTATCCAAACAAACATCGACAACGTGCTGTACATCTTTTTGTTTTGATGCCAAATCAATGAATACTTGACCACCAATTTTCAATGTAGTTCCAGACAGTCCAACCTTTGCTTTCGTACCTTCATTTACGTTTGTGATAATCACAAAAACCACTCCTTTTCTATCAAATGTTTGGATTTAATAATGTCCATAAAAAAGAGACCGACTTCGCCGATCCCGTCATACGCACCTTGAAACCATTTTGCGTTTTATCGTATACTTCCAAATCTCCCGCGAGGCCTGTGTCGCCGCTTGTAATAGACAGTTGCACGTCATAGTTAGGTGCGTTCAATTGCGCAAAACCTTTAAGACTTACTTGCACGAATGGATCAGCACTTCTGAAATAGCCGTTCGATCCAGAGCTTGTAATGGTAGATGCGCCCTGCAAGAACTTTTGTTTCTTGTATCTTTCGATTTCTAAGACGTTCCACCTAGACAACTGTAATGCCATCTGTGCAGCTAAACCGATATCTAAATGGGCTACTAAAATACCATTTTCGATATTATTCATATTCGTTTCATCTAGTGGCGTACCTTCATAGGTCACCTTTCCTGTCACCTCGTTGATGATGTCATCTTCCCACTCTGTAGGTCCGATATAATTCCTAACCATCATTTAGTCCCCTCCCCAATACTGACATCAAAGATAAATTCAAAGAGACGACCTCTGCGCTCTTTGTGCTCCACTCTGTCTGTTAATGTAACAAAAACATCTCCATCTTTATCATACAAGCGTACCCTGGTGACGAAGCCAGTTGGATCTTTCGTTGTCAAGTACACGTGTTTCTTTACGACAGAACCCGAGATAATACTTCTCCGCATACCGATAGGTCGTGTAATCGAGTCGATCGTGTAATCTGCGGATACTACTTGGTTATCGATATAATTCGAGAGTTTCTGTAGTGCTTTCTCGCTAATCTCTACCGCCATCCGTATCATTCCTTTCTGTTAGCTCTAGCGCTTCCACAACGCTTGAGTCGAGATATTCCATTTGTTCTTTTTGCTTCGATGCTGAAATCAGTTGTATCGGAATCGGCAGGATATAGCTGTTTAGTTTTCACGTTGTTTATATCCGATACACCTATCGAACTTTCCTGATTCAAAAACAAATACGCACCCTGAATTTCTCCCGGCTGCGTCATTTTAGTTTTTATTGAATCGAACGTTCCGATTAAGTTTGTGGCGCTAACCTTTACCGCCCAGTCAGAATGAAATATTAATCCCGGAAAGCGCATAGTTTTTAGAACAGAGACGCCTGCTTCGCTATGAACACCAACTCGTGGGATAACGACTTTGGAAATCCCTTCAAACGGCATTTTGGTCCGAATACTTTCGAAAACCCTGACACCAGTCGTTGTACTTAGCTTCACTTTATTGTTAACCAACAAAGACTTCCCAAGATATGGGTCTATCTGTTTGTTTCCGCATCTTCTTTGGCCAGAAACGAAAGGTGTTCCAATTCCCATCTCTGCACGCAAAAGCATTTCAATCGGAATGTTTTTCGTGAACCCGTCGCCAATCCGCATCCTGTATTTGATAACAGGAGCAATCGTCATCTTCTCCGGGTCTAGTTGATGTAATACGCCGTTAACCAGGACGTAAAAAGATGAACGTAAGTGGGCGGGTTTAGTTTCTTCTACCGCATCAAATACAGCTCTTTTAAGCGGCGTTCCTTCAGGCACGACAATGCGGAATCGGTATTGTCTGTCGTACTCATAAACCTGTGCTGAACGTCTTTCTGTATAGCTGTCTACAATAGACTTCATTCTACTTCGGGTAACGGGAGCATATTTGTTAAGCTCCAATAAAACACGCTGGACACGTGCGTTTGGGTCTCTTTTATCCTCTTTGTTGTCAATGCCTAGCATGTATTCCCAGTGCTCAATGGACCATGTGGAATTTTGAGGATAAATCTCACGCTTCAAATCCATGATGAACGCAGATAGATTGTCCATTATTTTCCCGTTTGCTTCGAATATTGACAGGGCGAGGTCGTCATTGTTGTAAATCGGCGTAACAGATTCCAACATCTCTCTGCCTATTTCTGTTGTGATTTTAAGAGACAAAGCTCATCACCTCGATCACACCAACAAACGCGCGCTCGTCCACCTGCAGTATAATGTTGTTTTCAGTTCCGTTTACAAGTAAACCGTTGTGATCCTGGACGCCGTTAGTATTAGTAATGATGGCGTTTAACTTCATGTATCGTACGCTTGTTTTATCTGATAGATAGTCGTTGATGTTAAGCTTTATACTTTCTTCCACATCTTTCAATTCATAGCCATCTTTGATTTGCAAATTCAGTTTTAGTGCCAATAGGATAGGTGTTAGCGTGTCCACTGTTACCGTTGATCCTATAGGAGCAACACCCTCACCCATACCATCCACCGGATCGATGTAGGTCTTAACTGATTGAATCAACTCAACGGTAGCCAGTTTATTTTCGGTATCAGTTATCAACACCTTCACCGTACCGTCTCCATCCCACAAGGGTAATATGATAGCGTTACCGACGCCAGGCACTTCTTTTGCCCATCTCTTGTAATCGTTCTTCGCTCCGCTCAATGGTTTATTTCGGTTTCTATCCAATATGCGTTCGCGTAACGAGTCGTCACTTTCAGCTTCAGCTCCACCTTCTGTGGGAAGGTTGTTGGTTATGCGAGTTAAACCTTTGATCGGTTCTGTAACGCCTACAATGGAGTTGTCAGGTACAATTCCGACCACTCCAGGCTCTACGGCCCGAATAGACAACACGATACTTCCCAACTCACCGATTTCTCCGCTTTCCATAACTTCAAACAGCAAAGACTCTTCGTTTTCATCACCTATCGTCGTTACAATAGTCCCGCTAGGTACGACGGTTCCTTCCGTACCTGTAAACGTCACTTCGCCCACCGCGCTAACCGCCGCACGCCGATATACCCCAACCGGATCCCCGTGCCAATCCAAAAACTGCCCTTCGGCGAATTGAGGAAACTTCATCATCAATGCGATTGTCAGTTCATAGCTAATTAAACGATCCGCAATCATCGCTGTAGGTCTGGTGTGATCCCAATATAAAGACCCCTCCGCTGTATCTGTATTTAGAGGGGCCATGCGGATCATCTCGTCGTGCATTCCATCTTCAGTTCCCTGCAGAAAATCAGGCAGCTTGAATTCTTCCACTTAATTCACCGCCCCTCTGTATTTCTACGTCGTCGATTCCATATACACTTTCCAACTGAAACGAAATCCAACAAGAATCACCTTCCCAGTCGAAAGAGAAGCGTTCGACCGATACGGTTCGTTCATCTACCATCAAAGCTTCTGTGATAGTTCTCTTGATTTCACTCTCCGCAATACCCCTTGGATATCCAGCAGAAATAATGGATTGAAATTCCACGCCGAAATCCGAACTATAAGCCGCATATTGATAGCGTTCCGTCAAGCAACACTTAACCGCCCAAAAGCGATAAGCGTCCACAGGTCCACCTTTTACAGTGCGACCGGTACCAGTTACCACCAAGCGCTCTTTTTCGTAGTCGAATTTATAGCCGTTTATCTCACGCAACTCTTCAACTTCTTCATCAGCCATCAAATCAGGAGCGTCAAACGATGGGTATAATTGTTCCGTCATCATTCCACCAACCCGACTAATACAAATGTATGACCGTCCTCAATCGGGATGCAGAGCACGCGGTCATTCGGCACAAATGTCAAACCCCTCAGCTTATGATAGTCAGTTGATGGAATCGTCGCGCCGAATCCGTCGATTAATAAATCCAACTTTGAATCAAGCGTTCCGAAGACCGAAAAACTAATATTCTTTTCGAATATTTCATTTGCCGTATCAGTTAATATTCCAGCCATTTCGTTCACTACATTGTTCATCGACATTTCTATCACCCTTTCAGCTGTAGTGTCATCATTCGGTCGCTACCGCGGTCTACGCTTTTTACGACGCACATTGTATTTATTGTTCCTGAATTCACCTTTATCTTGTCTCCCTTTCGCACCCACGGTATATCTGGATGGACGATAGGACGATTGATTTCTGGCTTTCCGTCTTCTTTCAATATTTCAGCCGCCGCCTCATTTGCCGCATTCATATTGTCAAAATCCGACTTGTATAAGATATCCTGAGTAATACCAAATTTAGTTTGACCGTTCTTTGTAGCTTGAACTTTCGGTCGTTTATCACCTTTAGCATTGCCATAAATCTTAACTCGGGTAACCAACTTCTCGATGGAGCGCTCATCAGAGCTTGTTTCTGTCGTCCAATCGTCCAGCTCGTAGATAACTGCGTTGCCACCTTGCAATACGCACTCCATCTTTCCTTTAGTGGATCGGAGTATGTATTTACCGCTGCCTTTCCTTTCAGATTCCTTTATCCGCCCTGTGATAGTGTCAGCAATATAATTTTTATATAATTTCTTTGTCAACTTCTTGTTCGGCCCGTCAATTTTGCCGATAGGAATACCCTGTTCGGTTGCAATTTGTTTAATACTTGCAGCTGCTGTCATGCCCGTTTTGAAGTAATAATGCTCTTTCGAGATCGTGATGTTGAATAACGGATCATACGCAACTACTTGTATTGTGTGATTATCGGAAGTGGTCTTCCACCTCTTGAATGACCCACGGAATATTTCTTTCCAACCAGTACCATCTGTCGCCTCGAATATCAAACGCTTGTCCAAAAAGACATGTTGGTGAATCCAACCATCGTCTCGCTTTACGTTTTTTAGTTTCACGGTTAACTTGGCAGCAATCTGGTCTTCCATTTCTTCATGTGACCATGATTCAATCAATTCCGTAATATCGATCTTCGATCCGTTAGGCGGCAATAATGTTAATCGATAATCCACTCTCATCAAATCGATCATTTTAACCACCCTGCCGGTATAATCAGTTTTTCACCAGGATAGATCAAGTTAGGATTTTTGCTTTTTAAGTTCTTTTTGTTCGCATTCCACAACTCTCTCCAGTCATTTCCTTTTCGTTTATACTTCTTGGCTATCTTCCACAACGAGTCACCTTTAACAACTACATGAACTTTAGGCGTTGGTTTAGATGGACGAGATTCCTTCTTGCCGGATGTAGTCCGCTTCACTTCTTTAACCGTGAACGGCCGTAACTCGGTAAGAAACATCGTGTATTTGATATCGCCGTACCCGCCTGAATACTCAGGTTCGATGTCGCGCAAGAACACCGGGATGTTCCAGTCGGTCCCAGTGACTATGAAACGAAGTTCTTTGCCGCCTGGTCGTTTGGATTCTGTCCAACTTCTAATCTTTTCAATGACCGATTCTGGTGATATATCAGAATCTCTATCACTGATAGATTGATTCAATCCAGGTAGCATTCCTTCCAAGCTAAAGCTAATAGGTTTGCGTCCTCTCGGCAGTTCAATCTCACCCAACACCGTAGGTTCAAACGTCATTACTTTCGTGCCCATTGTAACCGTCATAGAAGACGGAGGGACAGGAAGTATTAACGTCTTTTTATTAACTGGATCTACAAAAGAAAATTTCATACTTTACTCCCCCCGTCATCTTGACCTGTTATTTAACGCTTCACGCAACTTTTCAACGAACTCACGACTGTAATTGACCACGATATCATAAATCAACTTCTCGTCTGCTTGTCCTCCGCCGTTGAATTCCACGGATATAGGAGCGGAAACGTGTACAGAACCGCCTGTGTTCTTCACTGTCCCTGCCATCGATCCAGCGAGTGACAATGTAGGTTGTTCAGATTCACCATAGCCTGGAAGGATTGGCTCAGGAGCTCCTCCACTGAATCCTACACCTTCCGCGTAAGCGGGTACTCGATTCAAATAGTTCATGGTTTTATGATGCGTCAATACCTCTGTACCTCTAGGTAGATTCATCATTGTAGCTGTGCTAGGAGAAAGTGCCATCTCTCCGTTTGGATAGCGTAATAATTCCATCCCTCCGCCATCTCCTACAATTGCGTCACCGCCTGGATGGAATCTTGTTCCCTTTGCATAAGCTTTAGGACCGCCGCGTCCACCACTCGGAGCACCTACACTAACTGACGGTGTTGAAACACTTGCAATTCGAGCGGCTAGGTTCGACAACGCACCTTTTACAGCCGCGGCTCCTGCTTGTATTCCATTCAAGGAAGCCACCCAGCCGGATGCCATGCCAAGCGTCATAGCGAGTGCCATTGTATTACCTGTTAACATCGGACCTGCACCAGCTAACGGTATATAGGCTCCTGCCACAACCGCTGAAGACAGCCCAAGAACCATTCCGAGTGCCATGGTGTTTTGATTCACCATTGCGCCAGAACCGGCCAAAGGAAGATAGGAACTTGCTACAATTGCAGTGGATTCCCCTAGCGTGATGCCTAACGCTGTCGTGTTTTGCGTTAACATAGCCCCTGCACCAGATAACGGATAAAATGCACCGACGATCCATCCTGCTGATTCACCTAGCGTCATGGTGATGGCACTGATGTTGTGAACCAAACCTTCAGTTGTGCCCTGCAGCGGATAAAATGCACTCACTATCCAGCCGGATGCTTCACCGGTAACCATCGTCATCGCACTAATGTTATGAACTAGACCCTCAGTCGTACCTTGAAGAGGGTAGAATGAGCCGACAATCCAACCAGACGCTTCACCAGTCACCATTGTCATGGCGCTGATATTGTGGACTAGCCCTTCTGTTGCTCCCTGTAAGGGATAAAACGCGCCGGCCATCCATCCTGCTGCTTCACCGGTAGTCATAGTTAAAGCATCAATGTTGTGAGTTAGACCTTCAGCAGCTCCCTGAAGAGGGTAAAATGCACCGGCTACCCATCCAGCCGACTCGCCAAGTGTCATGGTGATAGCTTCAATATTATGTGACGCAGCTTCAGCTTTTGAAGCCATTCCTGAAACGCTTGCCGTTAAAGCTTGAGCGTGTTGGTTTAATTCGGCAAAGTCCGGCATTTTACCAGGTTCTCCTGAGCTCATTGGTGCAGATCCACTCGGTGCCACCTCTGCTGCTTCAGCTTTTCTAGCGCCGAATTTCTTTCCAGCCCATTCACCAATAGTTTCTCCGCCTTTTCCACCTAAGATACTTCCACCAATGCCACCTATTAGGCCTCCGATAGCAGTCCCGATGATAGGTACTACGGAACCAATTGCCGCACCACCAGCCGCACCGGCCGCACCTCCTGCGATAGCTCCACCAACTCCACCTACAGCTTTCGCTTTTTCTCCTTTAGGAGCACCGACGATTGCAGCGGTTCCTAGAATTGCACTGAGCAACGGTATCCGTTTACCGAAATTACCAAGCTTATCAAGACCTTTCGGCAACTTAACAGCTGGCGTTTTGGTGCTCATTTTCTCCAAGGCTTTAGTTGTTTGTTTAGGTAATTTCATTTCTTTGCCCGGTCTGTCAATCATTTTCTTCATCCATGTTGGATAAGGAGCTGAACTAGGTGCTGGACCAGGCCAGTTGTTCTTCTGGAAAGTCTTGGTTCTTGTTTTTCTAGCCACCGTTTCTGTTACGATTGGTCGCGGTGTAGGCACAGACTTAGGTTGATGGCCTGACGAAGAAAGTGGTTTTCCGTGCTGATCTACAATGACAGGACCTTTTGGAACTTTAGGTGGCTTCGGTGGTTTAGGACCAGCGCTGGGTTTTTGTGTTCCGGGAATGATAGGCGGGGTAGGAACTTTGCTACCCGGCATCTTCCCCTTAACCCACTTACCCGCTTTGAAAGGCGCGGTGATAACTTTCAGCAAAGGACTTAGTAGCATAGCTCCTATTGCCCCAGCTCCCAGTGTAGCGATTCCGGCTCCTGCGGCAGAAGTAGCAGTCTCTTTGGAAAACATGCCGTTCTCCTTAGCTGTTTCTCTAACGTTCCCCCACATATCACCTGTACCTTCCCACCAACCATCAAGACCCGGCTTACCTTTACTACTCCACCATTGATTGATGTCTCCCATAACAAAGTCGACTTTTCCTTTGAAGGATAAATCCATAAACTCTTTGTTATCGAGATAACGTTCACGAACGTGACCGAAACCCTTTTCTAAATTAGAAAAGACGAATTCAGACGCTTGCTTTCCGTGACCTTTAACCGTGCTCTTCCATCTACCCCAAGTATCTTGGTTGTTTTCTAGCCATTTACTGATATTGTCGAGACGTGGCTTCATCGGATCAAGGAAGCCCTCACCCATAGAGCGGAATAAAGAAGATCTGTACCCTTTTAACGTACTGATAATACCTGCACTTGTTTGGGATAGTTTTGCCGCTCCGCCCTCAAACTTTTCAGCGAGTTGTTTAACGACGCCAGCATAGCCAATCTTATCGAATTCCTTTTTAGATACTTTTACGTTAAATTCTTTAAGTCGTTCCATTTCTCCCATTTGAGCGTCCGCTAACGCTTCCATAGCATCAGAAACACTCTTTTCAGGGGTGAGTGCGGCCATGTCGGCAGATAACTTGAGTAAGTCTTGAGCTTGCTTCACATCTCCGTTAGAAACACCTAACCCTCTAGTCAACGCAGGGAACAAATCAACGGAACTGAATGGCGTCGTATCAGCGAACTGACCCATCCACTTTACTAAGCTCTTTGCCTTCTTTTCATTGCCGCCTAGCCAGTGTTGCATGGATACTTCATATTGCTCAAAGCTCATAGCAGCACCGACAGTGGCGTCTTTCAACTTACCTGCACCAATTACTCCTAATGTGACTGTAACAAGTGCAGGAATGCTTGTAAGTGCCCTGCGGACCCCGCCGATTGCACGACTAGCCAAGTCATAAGCTCGCAAAGTAAAGCGGTAGCTACGATTCGCGACGCGGTGAATGTAAGATGTTACACGGCTTACTACACGAGACGCTTTATCTACAGCATTTAACGTCATCGACCACTTGCCGCGGTTGAAATCATTGCGACGCTTGTTCGCCATACTGGTAGACCGTTTCATTGACGCTTCAAATTGCGTGACCGATTGTTCAGCTTTTCTAATTTCAGCGCTGTAATTGTCTGTTGCTTCAATTGGTATTTCAACACGATAGACCTCTCTTGCCATTCACTCACCTCCGATTCGCAGCTTGTGCAGCCGCTTTTCTTTCTTCGTACTCTCTTTCTAGTTGTTCGCGCATAGACGAAAAAGCGAAGTCCTGTATTGGTAGGGGCTTCGCTCCGATTTCATCCGGTAGTTTACCGGTTCTTTGGAATATCTCGTGCAGAAGGGTTACTCGTCCTCCTGCTCCGATGAGTTTTTTATTAAATCGCTACTTTCTGTGCCAAATCCTGAAATGTCATCAATCTTGTCAATGATTGCTGACTTCTCACCTGCTTTCAGAATCTTGTCGATCAAGTCAGGACCGTTCAGCACGTTCAGCTGCTTCCATGCTTGTTTGTTATCCCATAGTTCCTCACGATGCTCTGGAATTGTTGCATGGTAGATCAGCAAGCTGCGGAACTTAGTTACGTCCGTTTCTAGTGCAACTTTCACACCGCCTAGATTCTTTGCGTTTTTAAACTTTGTTGCCATATCTTGAAGGTCGTTATAACGTTTCTCTGAAAGGCCACGAATATCAAACGAGAATAACTTGTTGCCTTTACGAGCAATTTCAATCGTTGTGATATCATCTTGGATATCTTCGTAAGCGCCTAAAAGGCCGCGGAGGACATCGCCCTCCACCGCCAATAGTTCGTCTTGATCTTTTTTCTTTTCAGTCATCTGTCAGTTCCCCCTATTATTCGAAGTCTGTGCGTAACACGCCAGTAAAGTTTAAGTTCGCGCCTTTTGAGCGGTCTTTCAATCCGATCAATGCTTTTTGCAACATGATGGAATCACGAATGATTGTTTCAGTAAACGTTAACGTGATCGTGTAGTTTGTTGGTACTGCCCACACAATTTTCTTTCCTGCTGGGTTGTAGTCGGTGTTCGTGAAGCCGACAGCCATCTGCCACGTGTTTACTTCAGCAAGGAAGTTACCGTCTTCGTCATATAACTCTCCATCTTTACCAGTTAAAATGTTTCGCGGATCAAATTCCCCTGCATCAATTGCCTCCTGAACCTCTGGTGGCAAGTTCGCTCGAAACGTCCATTCTCTGTTTAATACGTCACCAGGAGCGACGTTTGCAAGTACAACGTCGCCATCTGGAACGCAATCTCTAAATACGTAGCGTCCATCCATTCTTCATTACCTCCTATTAGTACTGGAATCCGAATGCAAGATAAGCTTTTTCAAGCCCGTCCAGATCGACCAGGTTATTAAATGTAAACCATGCAGAATCGCCTTCAGGTGCAGTTGTTGGATCCACGATCATTTCACCGGACTCAAGCCCGCCTTCACGAATCATTTGTCCGATTTCGCCGTTTGCAAGCGTACAAACAAATTGGCGATCGTTCGCGCTATTATCGATGTTATTCGACATTGCTTTGTGAATCTTAACTGTAATGCGGTCAATCAACTCATAACGAGTACGAACGCGACGAAGCTTCTTCCATCCTTCATCCTCATCCTCACCAAGCGACACGAGCGTATTGATGCCGTAATCAATTTGAGGGATACCATCTGAATTGAGGCTAAATACCATCATGCCGTTCGTTGCCGCTTCATTGTATTGATTAGCAGTCAACTCACCTTCGATGCCAATACCGCCTGTAATCGTGTTACCCGTCAAACTAGATTTGTACGATCCGGATATAAACATACCGAGCACTCGTGCAGCCGCTTTAGCGCCCGTGAGTACGCCTGTCGCTGTCCGAACCCCATTCCCGATGTAAGCGACAGCGAAATCATTGAACGCCTTAGCATGAGACTTGCGCACTTCGAAGTCGACAGTCGGCTTTTCACCAACGAATGTAGTCATGCGGTAACCTTCGCGAATCTTGCGACGAACGAATGCATGAAGTGCCGCATGAATAGCCGGATCTTCTGAATCTACCGTAATAGAGTCGTAGAACTTCGTTTCTGTTAGTTTGAATCCATCTGTGTAGTTTTCAGCTACCGTTTCAGGATCTTTTCCACCAATTAACGGGCTGTTCACTACAGCTGTCACCGTCGTCGATTCAGCGGAGTCTGTGGACGCTGTGAGGAATTTGCTTTTTGCGAGAATCGCAGCAACTAATGAAAGTGCTTCGTTTTCCCCAGCCGCAAACGTTATGGATTCAATTTGGCGACCGCCTTCGAATACAATCAACTCCTTGTTCGTCGGATCAAGCGCTTCGCGAACTGTCACCGAAAACAAACGAGATGTAGGATACAGAGTTTGCAATTCGACAGTCTTGAGAGTTTCAGCTGCAAGAGATAAAGTAGCAGGCGTGCCTCCTGTGCCGATTCGAACCGTGTTTACGAAGTACGCTCCACCTTCGAAAATTTCCTTGACCACATCGGCACCATCTCCAGTGCCCGCCATTTCCTTAACCATGTCGCCGCTTTCAACCGTGAACAGTTTGCCAACAGGACCCCAGTTTGACTTGATTACAGCGGCACCCACTCCCAAAGGACGTGAATAACGAGCGTATCCACCTGCGTTGTACCAGCGTACAAATACGCCTGGACGAGCTTTTTGCTCTCCTAATTTAAACATTGCTCCAATCATTTAATTCACACCTTCCGAGTTTTGAATTTTTCAATCGCTGTTGTGACTTGTGAACGCGTTAGCTTGTCGCCCTCTACACCAAAAAGCGCACCAGCAAGCACTTCTGCATCTACACCAAAAGCAGATGGTGTAGCTTTAACTTCTTCGCGCGTGTAAAAAGTTTCTACCGCCAACGGCCGTGCTGCCGCTTGAATTACTTCTTGTTTCACTACTTCTTTTTTGTTTTTTTCATTCGACATGTATTTCCCCTCCTCTTTCAGAATCAAAATAAGCGTGTTTTAAGAACGGATAGACCGTAGGTTCTCGTAACACACCGAATTTCACTTCTATTTTTATTTGCCCTTGGCGAAATGGATCGTAGCCGTCATCCGCGGAAACAGACAGGAGACGCATCTTCGAATCGTCCGACATCCGAATGTTGTGATCGATAGCCAGTTGCCTAGTTACTCCATCCACAAACGGACGTCTCACAGAAACATCAGGAGCGATCACATGGCCATTCAACTGCATTGTCACCCAAGCACCCCAGTTCATCGGTTCGACCTTCCTTGTCGCTTCCACACGCCAATACAGCGCAGGCTCCAAATTAGAAGGTGACCACAACGTCGGGTTAGTCTGCAAAGTCGGAAACTTCTTCGCTGACCACGCTTGTAGTGCTGTAACTGGATCAGGTTCGATAGGCGAATGCATTAACCAAGCAAGTGAATACACTTGGAAGCGTAAGCCTCTTGTCAGCGCATCCCACTCTTGATCTACGATATCCTCTGACGCGGTACCGACATATTCCACATAATGCGGAACGCCTGCCACATCAAAGCGTTTCTGATGCAGTGCATTTATGACTTGTTTGGATATCGCATCGACCTGTTTGAAAGTCGTACGCTTAACATACGGCCACACTTCATACAGCGAAGTGAAGGCGGCATATGGTTCGCTTGTCTCTTGCGGTCCTTCCCGATAAACCAGTGACGGTTTCGGCATTTTAGGACCTGCAGCAGACGGTTCCCACACTTCGCCATTCACCAAGGGCACTGAAGCAATTAACATGTTGCGTATTTCTTCACGCATCAAGTCGACCCCCAGTACTTGATAACTTGTTCCTCAATCATGGGTAACGCTGCTAAAGCTGTAGGTTCTATGATCGGCTGTTTCGGCATACCCTTCACAGACTTCGTGAATATTTGACTGCCGCCAACAGTAAAACGTAAAGCTTTTGAATGAATAGGCACAATTGGTTTCCCATGAGGTCCGTAAATACCTGTACCCTCTTCCAAATACGTTCCGACCATCGTTCCATGCGCTAGATAGATGACAGCTCCATTAGTAGTAGCGTCGGCACCGCCATGAATAGCGCGTCTAGTGTTACCCGTCCGGTCTGTCCAGGGCGCTCCGCCCTTTGCAGTACCTTCTAGGTTTTTACCAATCGTGTTCCCTAGAAGGTACATGCCGGCTTTCTTACGATCCAAGTATTCTTTTGCTTGAAACTTCGCCATATCATGTCACCCTTTCTAGTTCACCTTGATAGCCGACTACTTCTCCTGCTATCTTTTGTGAATAGATAGACTTAACTTGAAATATCATGCCCATTGCTTCAAATTCATCGGTTACAAGGGTTCCTGCTCTGATGTCCGCGGCAAAGTCGGCGAGCAGTCCGAAGTAACGATCAACTTGTTTAGTGCCTGCAAGCGTAGATATTTCTTGCATCGAACCTCCGGAAGTCGAGAAAATGCGCACGACAAAAGGACCGGTAACGGATTCCACTTCATCCATGTACCCGCCCATATTTATTCGCTCTTTGCGTTTGATCATAATTTCCAAAGGGTTTTGTCGGATGCTCCACTGCGTATGTTTGCGTCGCATTTCTGCAATAGCGTGCATGTCACATCACATCCGGTATGCGGAACTTTAACATCATAGATCCGTTCGTTTCATCTTCAACGTCAACCAACACTTCTTCTTCCTTTTCCTTATACATCTTCACCATAGCCAATGCGTGAGTGTAGCGATCCTTCATGGATGTCAGATCGTACTTCTCGTTACCAGCTGTATATGACTGGATATCCCCTTCAATCAGACCTGCCTTAATGGCCCATATTTCAGCGGCTAATCCATAGATGCTTTGATGTTCAGAAAACATGAGCGCCAGTTCTTCATCCGAGAATAAGGGGATTAACCCCTCGTTGTTGGGAAGTGGATCGTTCACCATTAATCGCAGACGTTTGATATCCAATACTGTCGGAATCATTCAAACCACCCCTTTCTTATTGGCCAGGGAATGTGATTTCTTGAACATTTTCATCAACAGCGGCAAATACTCCACGCCAGAAGTCTCCGACGATCTGCGCTTCCACCAGACGAGATAGATCACCGATTGTCGATTGCACCTGCAAACCTTGTTTCACAAGCTCCTTGAATCCACGCTTAGGACGAATTAAGTACGCTTTACCTTGCGGGACACCTGGGTATTCGTAAGATTTACGAGCGACTGAAGTTTCCCAGCCATCATAGTAGATGATGTCCAAAATGCCGCTTGTTGCGCCATACGGAGTAGCTTGCAATGTCATGCTACCAAGCGCTTCTTGGATATCTTCTTTGTCAGCTGAGTTAGCGAGAAGAACTGTTCCAGGACGTTTAGCCACACGTGCATCTTTCAATGCTTGTCGCAACGTTGCACGCAATGACAACATGTGATGAGCGTCACCAGATGTGCCTGCATTACCATCAGGCTTCACATATACCGCCGCCGTCTTGTTTCCGGCTTTGTACGAATGCTTGATGATCGGACCTAAATGAAGGTGGTTCAGCATTGCGTTGTGCGCTTCGCCAAATGCCTTGTTCAGAATCTCGAAGTTAAACATTTGATTGAACATTTGCATTTCCTTCGTGTACTCGAATCCGGCCGCATATCCTTGCAGACGTGCGATAGGACCGTTTTCCGCTTGCAATGAACCGAACTTAACTTCTTCACCTTCAAGGTGCTCGAAGAATACAACCGTTCCAGATTGTGCCCACTTCGCTTCGAATTCCTTCGGGAAGTTCGGGTCCGTCAGTGTATCGTAGATTGGATTGTACAGAACAGGAACTTCTTCACGTCCAAGTTCTACATCAAGAACAACCTTCTGGATCAACTCTTTACGAGACGATTCAGACGTCATCATTTCACCGATAGGTTTGCCGATATCGATTACTTCCATTTCACCGTTTACAATCTTTTTTGGTACAGTTTCTTCTTTTCCATCAAACAAAAAAGAGACTTCGGATTCGATAGTCCCTTCACGACGTTTTTCTTTTAATGAATCAATTGAGTGTGTACGAATTGTCATTGTCTATATCCCCCTTATACCTGTGGTCCGAGAATGAACCAGATTACGTTATTTTGATCTTTAGCTGATGTTACTCGTCCGACTAAACGATTTGCTCCTGTGCCGTCTTCTGGTGTAAATTTGCCACCAGTAAAGTAAATAGATGCACCAATCGGAAATGCTTTAGTTGTTTGAATTTGATCCGTTTCAAATTCTGCTTGCTCGATGTTCAGGATAACCTCGTCTGTTTCTCCTACAGCTGTCACCACTGATTGCATTGCCGTACCAAAGAAACCGTCTAGTTCGTAGAAATGACCAGCCTCGATTGTAGTGCTTGCCGGGACTGTTACACGGACGGACTTACCGTCAGATACTTTAGCTCGATACGCTGTGTGCGTAGTTGTTGGAATCGCTCTTGCTTCTGCCATGTGTATTTTTCCTCCTTATTAAAGCGATACGCGCTTTGTTTTGTATTTTGGTGCATTGGTATTGCCGTTACCGCCACCTGTACCTGCAGGCTTGTCTGTGTGCTGATTGCTGATAAGACCCTTTACTACTTCATCAGCCAAGAACTTATCCATCTCTCCAGCTAGTTCTTCTTTCGTCTGTTCTGGATTCAATCCGATAGAGTGGTAGCCCCACATCTTGCCAATGGTTGTCTTTGGATCGTTCAACTCTTTGCGAACAACTTCAGACTTGACCTTCTCTTCCATCATTTCGCCGACCATCTTTTCAAAGCCCGCTGTTTCTTGCGCTTTAATCGCAACTGCAGCATCCTTGGCAACTTGGATTACGTCCATTTCACCTGAAACGCCTAACGCTTTCTCGACTTCTTGAAGCTTAGTGACAGACTCGGTGACACCTGCAGCCCATTCTTTATCGATATCAGTCGCTACTTGCTCAGCTTTCCAATCCATTTCACCTGCAATCATCGGCACGGTGATCTGTTTGTTATTCATCATCTTTTTTAGTTCTGCTAGTAGTTCTTCTGGCTTCATGCCAGCACCTCCCTTATCATCATTCATTTCACCTGTCGGGCCTTCACCGTCCAAGTCCCACATCTCACCACTCATGGCGACAATGCGAGTATTCATTCCCGCTCGATCTAATGGCGTCCAGTCAATGCTCATAGGCTCATATCCGACCACGTTCGTTTCTTTGCCGGAGCGTTGTAATTTAGGACGACCGAATATAGAAACTTGCTTAATACGACCGGACCGAATCCATCGCTTTAAATCTGTAGCTGACGAATCCACAACGCCCCGAAAGTATGCAATCTCTCCAACCATTTTCGCTCCGACCCAATGGGTTACTGGAGGCAAGAACTGATTGCTGACGTCCTCTGGCTTTTGATGTCCAAGGAAACCATTGAGCGTGCTACTGTTGACCGCTGTGACGATGTCTTGCAAGGATTGTCCTTTGTAGTTCCAGCCACGCTTAGATTTACTTGCCGGAATCTCTACGACGACTTCGAGCGGATCTGTGTCGCCTTTCTTCAATTCTTCCACGTTGACAGATGGAGCGGTGGCGATATCTTCAACCCTCATTTCTCCTGCCATGTTTCCAAAAAGCTGAAAAATTTGTTTGGCTGTCTGCGCCATTTCTCCGCAGATCATAGCTGTATTCATGTTCTCACCTCCTTTCAATCAAGCGTTTGAATCATAAACACTGCCACTGATGCAATGAGTGCTAGTAATGAAATAATTAGAATCATGTTGAAACCTCCTAAATATCCTCCGTCTTATAAACCGTCTGATACCATCGCTCAATATCTTGGTGTTCCAACGGATTCGCCATCCACTCAATTAATCGGTCTACGAAGTCCTCAACACCTTCAGTCACTTCTGACAAATCACACAAACAATTCGGATGTGCTGGGTATTCAGGTAAGGTTTCAAGCGAGTACACACCTTCACCTTTGCCCTCGTTATGACCAGCAATACCAATGCACTTATCACAAGCGACTCCCGCGTTAGATAAACTCCATTGAATTCCTTTGTTGGACGGATTGAGTTCAGCAGCTTGTCGGGTTGCTTCACCGAATGCGGCTGCCATTTCCGTCCTTGCAAGTCGTAATGATTCATAGCTTAGGTTCATCGGGATATTACCTTCCAAACGTTCGATCATGTTGGGATAGTCCGACACCAATGATCCAGCACCATTTCGGACATATTGCTCAAGCATTTCAGCTACACGGTATGGATGTTCACCTGTCGCGATAGCTTCACGGACGACGGAACCGATAGCATCTCTCGTCTTGCGGCTTTGTCCCCAAATGCGATCTGATAGATTCAAACCTTTGATAGTTCTTGTCTCCATAGCTTCGACCGCTTTAGTATGTTGACGGAGGAATGAACGCTCCATCGGCTTCCAATCAATCCCCGCTCTATTCAGGACACGCAATGTCGCTTGCTTAGATTGATGGATGCCCGCTTCAATACTCGCTTGTAAACCGTCCAGAAGGATAAGCGTTAATCCTTCCTCCAGTTTGCTTGCTTGTTGCTGCAATAGCTTATCAATTACTTCATTCAGCTGATAGGCATTGCCTGACACTTCATACTTCCGGATTTCAGCGGCCAACTCATCAGCGTTCTGAATGAATAGTTGTTGGATAGCTTTATCTTGTCGCAAAAGCAATTCAATCAGTTGTTTGCGAGCTTCCAATGCGAATGTGCTATTACCAGATAACGCGTATATTCTACGTTTCGTCATTAGCAGCACCGCTCAGTCGCTTCTGTATTTCTTTCAATTGTCCTTCCAAGTCATCGCTGTCAGGCATTCGAAGTCGATTGATTCGAGTAGTTTTTATACGATCTACTTCACTCTCGCCCTCTTCTTCTTCGTATTCATTCATCGTATCTATCTGTTTTGCTAGGAAGTTGATAGCGGATTTCTCGCTTATAATATTGTTATTCAATCCTAAGATCAAGGCGTTAACAGTATTCAGCAATTCCTCACTGATTTCCTTGGTTGTACGAGGATCCACGTTGACCCACTGCAATTCGGTTGCATACGTTTCATACGTCTTGTTCTCCGCTTGCGCTGTCATTGCCAAAACGATACGAGCAAGACGCTTCCAGCTATCTGCAAAGTGCTCACGCTTCCGCTCGATTGACCGGATGAGCACAGGCATTTGCTCTTTAACGGACGATAAACTGGATGAAGTATGCACACCAAACACGAATTCAGGAGTTTCAGAAGTGTCCACGATGCAATAGAAGATAAGCTTCAGTAATTCTTTAGCGTCTCCAGTGGCCGAGCGAGCTTCAATAAACTCGGCATTTTCATCCTCGGCGAATATCAAGAGCTCCTTTCCGTCCAAATCCAATGTACCGCCTTTTTTGTAGTATGCAGCGACGTCCGTTATACCGAAGTTGTTACGCATAAACTTTGCTACATCTTTTACGTTCAACTTCAATCTAGGTGTACTGTGCATCTTACTACCCTGCATCGCATGAAGCATGACATCGTGATACGCCTTTAAGAATGGTTCGATTGGTTCTAAGTCAGATTGACCGTATAAGCTTTCGTCACCTTCGTTCTTAAAGTGAACGATTGGAATGAAGTCCCACGGAGTCGTTTCGATGCCAGGTTCAATGTCCAGCGGTTGATCTCCGTCAATTTCGACTTCACGTTCGCCGCGTCGGATGCGCTGGATGACTGTGGCGCGTTTCTTGTCGCCCTGCTCATTCTCCCATTGATGCTCTACTTCCAATACGTATTCCAACACGACACCAGTCATTGGATCTCGCTTGATATCCTTCATCTGTCCAGGAGGGATGATGTTGTAAATCAACCGTACTTTTTCTTCTGGATACAAAGAAACGTCATTTTCCTCTTCTCTCGTAATCCATACGTACGTATCGCCATCACGCAACGAATCACGCTGGGTACGTTGCAAATTGGATACATTATTCTCGAAGAACGAATCGATAACCTCTTGTGCATCCTTGTCGGATATCTTGTATTGCGGCACTCCCATGAAGCCGACTGTATTGTTGATGATCGGCTTGGCAAATCCGGCACCTAATTTATACTCATCATGTGTATTGAAGTACAGTTGTTTGGTTATTTCATAATCTACCTTGCTGCTATCTAACTTATAACTACCACCCAGTCCGCCAGTCGTTACGCCGCCCCATCCGAAAGGAAGGAGAAGACGTGACCGCAACTTCGATATTTCACCACTAATTGTTTGGCTCCATTTAGCCATGTACTCTCGCCCCCCTCATAAGTGCAGCAGTGTAGTCGTCCAAGCGAACACCTCTGTTTTCCTTTGTGTATATTCCGTATCGCTCTGCATCCATTACGTGGTCAAAGTCTTTAACAGGCTTGTCCTCGCCACGACTGGATGCTTTTTCATCCCATACATAGGAAGTACGCTCGCGCAATAGATTGATGCAACTACGATGCGTCAGGCACCTTCGTTCCGATATCAATCGGGATACGGTCCGTATGCCATCCAGTACAGCGTTATCCGCTTTGGTTACTGACAGCACGCCTCTTTCTTCTATCAACGCAATAAGAGACGCTGCTGACGGGTCAATAATCACCTCAGTGGTGTACCCATCGCAAAACGTCTCAAGATCTTCGTAATATGTGTTATCTGTTTTCTGCTTACCTTCAGCGCGACCATCGTAGAAATACTCTTTCAGATTGTAATAAGTAGCCACGCCATCCGTATCATAATGAATGCCTTGCAGCACGAATGCCGTAGGATTCTTCGTTCCATAGTCAATCGCCACTTGATAGTCATGGATGTCTATTGGCCACTCGTCAATGACGTGCTCGTCTTCGTTGAACATGTCGTAGATGATACCTTCTGCAAGGACCCACATGCCGAGTATGTACCGCTGGAAGAACACTCCTGAATAGATACGATAGAAACGCTGTTTGACACGTTCAGATAAAGATAAGTTGTCGTTCATCGTAAAGTGCAGAACGAATATCTTCTTTTCTCTCGCTTTATCAATGAATTCCGTTTTAAACCAATGGTACGGTCCGGCTGGGTTACAGTTTACAAACAATTTACCGCCATTCCCATTCGTTTCAGCAGAACAACGACCGATAGCCTGGTCAACAAACGACCGAGGGAATAACGCTACTTCATCCAGATAAGCACCTGCAGCTGTTAAACCTTGGAGTGTATCTTGACTTGCTTCATTGTTCGCTCCGAACAGATAGTACGTATTGGTTCCGATCTGCACGTAAGGATCACCTGAACGATGATAGTGGTAATCAATGCCTTTAGCGGTCAATATCTGAAACATCGGCTCCAGTACGTTACGCTTTAAAGCACCCATCGACTTACCTGCAATAATAAAGTTCTGGTGCTGATGTTTGGCAAGCGACCAGGTAACGAATGAATCAATCATCGCGACCGTCTTACCTGAACGAATGGAGCCGTGACATATAATCATGTCGTGGTCTTTATATGGACTCTTATCAGTCCACCACATTAGGAGCTTCTTTTGCTTACGGCTAAACGGACGGAATTTGAAAGACGTGGACTTCTTACGTTTCATCGTCCATCACCTCATCCGCAAATACATCTTCCGTTTGAGCATTCAATGCATCTTCATAGCTACTGCCTTGAGCATGCGGATCGCCCTCTGTATCACCGCGTAGGTTGCCGAGTTCGAGTTTTCTCTTTTCGATATCGAGCTGCATGCCTTCCAACTTCAATCTACGTTCGTCAAACTCGTCTGTCAGTTCGATGTATTGCTTCACAAGATTCCTATACTCCGCCATGGCCCTGGTCTGCGCTTTGATATATGATTCATAACGTTCATGTGCATAGATTACCTTGTATGAAACACTGTCACCGTCTATCCCTTGGCTGCTTCCTGATTCTTCTTTCAAGTGATCCCATTCGTCATCTACCCACATAATTTTCTGCATGCGGATAATTGCAGAGAACTTAATTTCTATTTGTGTCCATATCTGTTCAGCTAATGTCAGCGTCTGCATCTGATCGATTATCTCTCGTTGTTCATCATTAATATAATTAGCGAACAAGCCATGCGTTACTGCTGTGCTGTTCCGTTTTGTAAATTGATTGGAAGGGTTAGGGTTGCCACTCCTTCTCTTCTGTTCTTTCTTCTTTCCAGTAGATGAAGATTTCTTTTTAACATCATCGTCAGAAGACGTCCTTCCGGTTGCAACCTCCTTCTTTTTTGGGGTTGCATCTTTCTGTATGGTTGCATCCTTTTTAGGAGCATTCCTCAACCATTTATCCCGGCTCTTTCTGCTCTTTAACGTACCCAGCTTCACATCATGCTTTTCAGCCAATGCGGCAAGTGTAATCTTAGTCGTTTCCCACTCTCTCTGTATCTCTTCCCAATTTGGCATTCTACATCACTTCCGCCTCCAATATTTTCAGGCATAGAAAAAGCACCTCCGAAGAGATGCTACGTATTTCATCAGGTGGAACAAGTTGCCATTAGCAACATTACCGACCAAATTATTATTGCTACTAGACAGCCTTTTAAACAACCCGAACCGTCAGGCGGCGTGTTATTTCTCCTGCCTCTTGAGTAATTATTTGCAACTTCTCTAGCAAATCGTCTGCCTGTATAATTTATAGGCCCCCTCATAATTTGTCCTTGTTACTCCCTCTTAATTTTAATAAGTGTTCAGTTAGCTTGTTTTGAATATCCACATAAATGTCCATTGCTTGCCGGTGCGGTATTTCAAATTTATCGCTTGCTACAGCCGACATAGCTGCTAGTGGGTCATCCACTTCGGGATCATAATCAATATCGTAATCCTCTAAACTTTCAAATACATCTCTCATAAATCTAAATAAATCAGCATGTTCTTGAGTTTCAATAAAAGCTTCCGTTTCAGGATCTCTTTGAATGTCTGACATGAGATTCACCTCCTTGCTGACAATATTCGTCAAATAAGGTGAATATCCTCTTTTTTATCAATCATTATGTACAAGGAAATGTCTTAAAGGTTTAAAGTTAGCGGATTGCAACACCCACCCCCTCCAAACCTCCCCCTCAAACTATAAAACTTTTTTCTGCATATGCAAACTTCTGAACTAAATGCACTTTTGAACGTTTTGAACATCTTGAACATCTTTAGAAATCTTTTTAGCGATAGAAGAGAAGAATCTTTTGATATGCGTGTGAGATAATCCCATGTGTCTTGCAATCCACGAATACCCTTTGCCTTCCAGTATCCAATGCAATACTTCTTTTTCGCGCGTATCGTGAATGATGTAGATATGCTGCTGGATCAGCTTAATTTTGTTTTCGTATCCTTCAATCGTCTTGAAATGCTTAGACCGACGAACGACTTCTGTGTATACAGGGTCACTAGATCCACCTTGAGCTTTCGGCATAGCGGCTTCAATTCCATATTGTGCAGTTAATTTCCCGCCTACCTCTTGTAAATTCTCACGCATAACTCGGACAGAATTGACCATCCAATGATAATCTTTCAAAAGTTCCTCAATTTGCTTTTCCGTCATGCTGATTCCCCCTCTTATCGTCTACGAATTGCCCCGCCTGGTCCACGTCTGTAAGTATCTCGATTAATTCCCATAATCTCTTCCCAATCACCCTGATTCATCTGTTCTACTTTTTTATTTTCTCTTTCGCTTTTCGCATTAATACGCTCTCTATTTCTTTCGCGTTGCTGAAATTCAACTACCTTTCTAAGTTGTTCTTGAAGACTCTTCATAACAACATCACACTCGCAATAAAAGCTGCAGTACTAGCTATGAAAACTGTAAGCACCACGTCTCTCGCGCTAGAATTTTCTCTTTCACCAGCAACTACCACAGCGGAAAACAACATGATTACCAGTAAAACAATTTCAAATGCTATAACCATTCACATTCACTCCTTTTTTGAAAACAAAAAAGAGGACAACAAATGACGCAGCGCAATGCTGCAATCAAATGTTGTCCTCTGGTTGGCCAGGGGGACTTATTGTTTTTTTAACTCTTCATCCACAGAAATTAAGCTCGAAATCAAGGTTATTAATTTCAGAGCATCTATTTTTCTCCATCTATCAGGTTTATCATTCCCATGTAGTATTAAATTCCGATTAAATAAAGGGACTTGGTTATGGTGATAAATGCCGTTTTTAAAGACATAGTTATCAAATATACCCAGTATTTTAATAGCATTTTGCTTAGTAAGATCTTCTGGTAAAATGCTGATTTTCTTGCTATATGCCTCCCTGAGTGGAGTTCCATAAAGAGTTCTGCTTCTGTTTAATGTTTTATTCATTACACTTTCCAGTATTGATATTAAAAATGGAATAACAGTTCTATATTTATTTTTTTCTATTGCACTTAAACATTCAGTTAAACTTTCATTCCAACCATTCCCCATAAATTTAATTATTCGTTTAAACTCTACTTGCAGTATTTTATCATCCGGTCTTTCAAAGATATTGAGGAAGTATTCGTCTCTTTTTTCTGTATCATAATCCATCGGTGTTAAGTATTCAGACGGAGTAAAAGAATCCATCAATCCCCATCCGTCCTTAACATTATTTTCGATAGCAATAGCACTATGCTTATCGAAGTTCCGTAGCAACTCATCATAGTCACGGATTGCCTCTTTTTTAAACTCCTCGAAAGCTTTTTTTATTATCGCCTGAAAGTCAATAATACTTGAATTGTCGTTTTTCAAAACTCTTTCCCTTCCTCCCTGCGCATCCGCTTAATCTTGCCCTAATGTGTCACAATCTTATATTCATCATGCTCCATTCGAAACAACAAATGACGTAGCGCAATGCTGTAATCAATTATTGTCCTCTAGTTAGTTAGGAGGACTGTGTCAATCAATATTAATTTTGCTATTCAAAATAACCTCTGCGAAGTAACTCAGTTTCATATGCCGATTCTCTCACCTGTTCATTTAGTACATCGTTCTCTAAAAACTTATTATCGGCATAAGGATAATTTTCTGCATTTTCACTTACTAAAAAGCTACCTTGAAAAGTATTAAAAAGGTTTACAGTGCAATAAATATTATTGCCGTCTATTAACAGCATACCAATATGACTATCTTCATTTGCTAGCAAATATAAAAAGTTATCAGATTCCAAACTCTTATCAACTATAACTGCATTTCCATAAATTCCATCTACATCTATAGCGTCGCTACGTATATAATTTCTTAGTCGACTTCCCATTGTATCGTCTAAGTATTTTTTTCCGAGCCAATAATAAGTGAGTTCATATACAATTTTGATTATGGCTTTACGATAAGAGTTTGTGTCCACACTTGGTTTATAATTTATCTTTGGATCAGGTATTATTTCATACTGTTTTTTTTCATCAATTTCTTCTTTGGTTAAAGATGGCAATCCTCTTCTCTTTAAAGTTTTATTTATGATATCGGGTAATTTATGCTCATCTACTCGATCTATTAAAATCTTCAAGCTAGCTCCGTCTTCAGACAATTCTTGGCTTGGCACAATGTAAACAGATTCCGGGTCTCCATCATCGTTAAATCTATAATGTACTTTAGACTCACTTTTTCCCTCAAGCATCCCTTCTCTAAATGGGTTTGGTATTTTTCCTGTTTTCCCTTTGATTTTTTTTGTAAGTCTTGCTAATTGCATTAAGTAGTGATTTATGAGGTGAGTGTCTACCTTGCTCCCTAACTCATTGTTACATTTAGTACATACTTCGTTAAAAACTAATACCCCTCCTATTGAATCTGGAAAAATGTGTTCTTCGCTCCCTATTTTATCTTCTAAACAAAAAATACACTTGATTGGATTACTCAAAACTCTTCCCCCTCTCCCCTCCGCTTAACTTCATACCGGTGTTTACTGTCCTCTATTCTATCTGAAATTTTCTAAGTCCCTTATTTCGATGATTCCTCTACGATTATTATCTAAAAACTGTATATTAACCCTTTCACCGTAAGTATCACTTAAGTTAAAACTAAGCACTTTGACTCTCCTATCTCGATGCTTTAATTTTTGTTTATTCATAGGTTTAACCACAAGCTCAGATCCGATAGTAATTGTGTATTCAGAAATTTCGTCACTATCGATAAAACGTCTTACATCAGCTTTTGCAATTAGCCCACTGCGATCTTTGTAAAACTTTATTTCTGCACCATTCAAAACTCTTCCCCCTCTTCCCTCCGCATCCGCCGAACTTTCCCCTGGTGCGTCACAATCTTATATTCACCATGCTCTGGTAACTCTCTCACTTTCGCAACACCCTCCGAAATCACCACAACACAGTTCATTGGTAATGCCATTATATCAATTTCTAACCTACCTTGCCCATCAATCGACAAATTTTCCATATTCACCAGGACCCCTCCATGTGATACAATAATGTCAGCTACGACGGGGAGAAATCTCTGTCTTTTTTATTTGCTTAAATCTTCAATTCCCATAAAACCCAAATCTCCGCTGCTCAATCTCACCCTTCATCTCCTGATCCATAACGAGCAATGCAACACTCCGCTTATTTGTTTTCAGCTCCCTAGCCAAGTCATTAATCGGCACACCGTCATTCCACATTTCGCGAAAATGAAGTAACTCACTTTCTTTCCATGTCCACTTGATTTCAATATCATCTAGAATCAAGATCGTCAGTTCGTTTCTAGCGCTGACCATTTGACTCCCTCCTTCGCTACTCTCTGCGCATACCGCAACTGCTGAAACATGTACGGATCATCATAGTTACCGCCAGATGATAGCCAGTCCGCTATGCGTTTGTGTAAGTCTTGTACTACTGCCAGCGGTAACTGATCTGCCAGTCTGTTAATTTCATAGATTGGATTCATAATTCACTCTTTCTATCTATCCGTTTATCCGGATAATTGTTATAATGTATTAAAAACAAAAGGAATGTTACCCATGTCAGAAATCAAAATTGTTCTTGATCAAGTCTTGAAGAGCCGGAATATTTCTGTGAATGAACTAGCTCGCATCACTGGAATACGTTACGAAACGGTCTACAATCTAGCCAACGGAAAAGTGGAGCGTGTGTCGCTACCTCATCTTGCCAGAATCATGGCTGCCTTAGAGTTAACGGCTATAACCAATGTGCTTATCTACGAAGCAGCCGCATTACCGGAAGATCCACTGGACGATCCCATCGAGCTACTCGACCTTCCACCAGCAGTCTTCTATCCTTTGAGGAGATGTTACTACCAGAAAACCGATACCATTAGGGATCTGTTAGGTGCTGATTTGAAGAAGGTTCCAGGCATTGGTCCGAAGCATCGAGAAACAATTCGTCTGGCGCTTGAAAAATACAGGAGTTAATTCGCTTTTTCGTTTTACTCCTGTATTGTTTGGTCGGAACGTGTATCAATCAACTTCATACCAGTTGGCATCTAATTGATTCCAAACCCATTCTTTAAATTCTTCTTCAACTTCCTCATCAGTAACGGCATCAGGAAATTCCATCTTTTCTTCAAAGACAACTCCCGCTGCAATGCTCATACTAAATATATATTTTCACACGCTTTTCACCTCTCATTAATTCGCAGGTTCTCAAATGGTCAAAAATCTCCCTAGAAACATATTTAAACTAAATTTGCACATACTAATAAACGCAAAGCGAGGTGAGACTTATGACCTTAGGAACAAAGCTGATTGTTATAAAAATCATTTTATTATTCATTGAATTATTCGGTAAATTAATGATATAAAATGGTTCCAACTTGATTTTTAAAAAATCGGGTTGGTTTGGCTCAAAAGGAAAGTTAAACATAATTCCAAAATGCAGCGTTTTTATTAAACTTTCTTTTAGTTCACCTCATTTCGGCTAATTGCACATCATGTGTCTATCACGTCACTCCTGCTTACCTTTGATGAATCCAAATACATACGCGGTAATAAAGATCAAACCGCTTGCCAGATAAACTTCTGTCATTTCTTTTTCCTCGCTCGCTCTTCAATTTTCTTTTTTATGTTTTCCATAACTTCATGAGTGGCAGCTTTCGTTTCTTTGTGTCCTATCTGCCAGCCGTCATGATGACCGTCCAAATATCCTTTACGATGCGCGAATATTACGCTGATTGTCCAAAACGCACCAATTACTATGCCCGCCAGAGTCATATCACACATTCCAACGCCTTCAAATAATGCAGTGGATAATCCTCTGAGGCTTGCAACAGTTCGCATTGGTTAGCAATCACATCGTACGGAATCGACTTCCTGCCGCCCTGCTGTGCGTTCTCCCAGTACGTACTCAGCACCCGCATGTCCAACATGTAATGCTCGCCACGTTCTGAAAAATACAGAAGGATGAATGTATGTGCTCCTTGCTTCCACCACGACATCAAGGTTTCATACTGGTGAGCCGCTACGTTTGAAAGTGAGAAGCTGGTCCGTGTGGACGTTTGCTTTGCGTCAAAGATGACCGCTCGCCCCTGGCACACCCCGACAAAATCGACTAGATCACCCTTGACGACCATGCCGTTGATCCGTCCACCTTTATTGCTCGTAATCCTCACCGGTGTAGGTACTTTCTTTACATCAGCAAATCCAGTTGCTCGATATATTTTGTTGGTTGCTTCAATCAATTTTTCTAGCTGCATTCCCCGATTCGCATGTGTTCGACTTTTCGCCATTACCTCGCCACCTTCAGTTGATACGCTAGTTCTTCATCCAACGTAATCTGCCGTTTCAAGAACTCCGCTTCCGCTTCATCATGTTTCCTCTTGTAGATCGGGCCGAACCCGACTTTGATGCTTTCTGATGTTTTGAGCGGTTTGTTGCATCGTTTACACTTTTGCATGATGTATATCCTTCCACGGGTATTCCGTTTTTGTTTACCTGATCGTTAGGTATAGAGGGAGCACGTTTGAAATCAACGCGCCACCCTTCTCTTTTTAACTCTCTAATTTCACGAGCGTTCAAGTCACCATGAATGTACAGCTTTTTCTTGTGATCGACCTTGATCATTGTCATCGCCATTTCGACCACGCTCTCTTTCTTCCATCACTTGTTCCGCAATAGCAGAAGCAACTGCAGCCACATGGATCAATTCTGTGTACAAATCATCCGCGTCTGTCTCTTTGCTTGCGACACTACCCTGTTGAATTGCCTGGCACACTTCGCCAAACTCTTCTCCAAGGATAGCGAGCCAGTTGCCATATTCATGGCGCTGAATTCCCCACTTCTCATTTTGTCTGTGACGTTCGTTTTTTACGTCCTGATTAACTACTTCCATTAGCATTTCTTCTTGTTTCAATTAACTGTCCCCCTAAATTCTCGATTCGCGCAATCCGAACACAATCGACTGGTGCAACAATAGCTGTGTACCTGTGCGACTTGCTCCTGTCCACAGATGCGGCATTCAATGATTTTCGATACATTCCGCGACTGCTCTGCTTTGATTGCTCGTATAGCCTTACTGTTTCCACTTCTGATTTTCAATGTCATGTTGTTGACCCCTTTCAAAGTTTCATAGCTTCAAAATGGAAGATCATCATCTGTGACGTTAGGCGGCACATCATACGCTTGTGCTTGTCCACCGTACCCACCTTGACCCGTCTGATAGTTCGGTTGAGTATTTGTCTGTTCTTTTTGATTCGTCTGCTGTGGAGCTTGCTGTGTGTTATTTGAACTGTTCGAGTTTCCCGATGAGTTCGATTTCGGTTCAAGGAACTGCGTACTGTCTGCGACGACTTCAGTTGTGTAGACACGCTTGCCGTCCTGCCCCTCGAATGATCCGGTCTGGATACGACCATCAACCCCTGCGAGACTACCTTTACGCAGATAGTTTGCTACGTTCTCAGCTTGCTTGCGCCACGCGACGCACTGGATGAAGTCTGCTTGTTGTTCGCCGCCTTCACTTTTGAAGGGACGGTTGCAGGCTAATGTGAACCTGCATACCGCGATTCCGGATTGCGTATACTTTAATTCTGGATCTTTAGTGAGACGGCCAACTAATACCACTCGGTGTATCACGCCGTCATCCCCTCTCGCTTCGCCATTGCCGCTTCCGCCACTTGTAGTCGCTGTTCCAGTTCATCCATTTCCCGTTTAATTTTCTGCTTGTCCACTTTGTCAGGCATGGGAACTGAGTAAATCCCGCTGTTGTTTGTCCATATCATTTTGCATCCTCCTAAAAATCTTTCTTTCGATAATCCTTGCCGTTCATCTTCACTATTTCTGTGTTCTCCATCATGCGAGAGAAGTTCCTTGGATTGACCTTCACTTCGAGTTCCTTGCTGGACAGGTTAGTGGTGTAGATTGTGCTCTTTCCGGCCCTGCTGTCGATCACCTCGAATAATTTCGTCTGTGCCCAGTTGTCTGCTCCGCTTTTCAAGTTCGTGTACTCCGCTCCCAAATCATCCAAGACCAGAAGGTCTACGCTTGCGATATAGTCCAGTAGGTCATTCTCGCTGAATTCCGAACGGTTGCCGAATGTCTCCTTGATTTTCGTGAAGAGTTTCGGCACTGACAGAAACAATGCCGTGTGACCGTCTTGCATTAACTTCTTAGCTGCCGAGAAGGACAAGTGACTTTTACCTGTTCCGTATGTTCCAGCAATCAATAGGCTGTCGCCTATCCCCTTGTCGAATTCATCCACGAAATTAAAGATGGTATTCCGAGCCTTATCCAGTTCTGCAGAAGTCGGATAGTAATTTTCGAATGATGCTTTCATCAGTGATTGGTTCACCAGTGAATTCTGATCGAACATATCTTTCGCTTGATTCATCTTGGCTTTCTGTTCATTCTCGACAACTGATTTAGCAATAGGCTTGTCCTTACACTTGCAACCAATCGGGAAGCGCTCAACTTTTCCCTTGTCTGGACCGCCCATGATAGGGATCTCCGACAGCTGCACTCTTTCACCGCAACCCTCGCAGTCATATTCGTCTAGTACGTTCATGGTAAATTGCGATTGCATTACTTCCTGGATGCTTTTCATTCGTCATCCCTCCTAGAATCCATAGTCGTAGTCATAACCGTCTGTCTTTCGTTTTGTCTGTGGTTCGAACTTGTGCACTTTGCCACCGAACTTGTTTCGTTCGTGAGATTTCACTTGGTCCAGAGTAGTCAGTTTGTTGTTGGCCCACTCTTTCAAAAGGTATTCAACAAAGCCGTAACTTTTCTTATTCCGATCAGCTGCAGTTCGTATCGCTTCTGTTATGATTTCCTGATTTTCGTTAAAGTCGTCAAACCACATGCCGAGCGATTCTGTTTGCATTGGAGAAAGCATGCATATATTTGCTTCGAACATTTGAGCGACTGTTCCGAATCCGTCTGTTGATATAGTAGTAGAATCTTTATTACTGTTATTAGCATTATTAACATTATTGTTTGTGTTCACTTGCTGTTCATCTGTTGTCCGCTTGCTGTTCATTTGTTGTTCATCTGCTGTCCATTTGTTGTTCACTTGTTGTCCATTGTGCTGATATTCTGACCATTGAACTATTGTAACCACGCTGTATTTCGTTGTTTTTTTGATGTTCAGCATTTGCCATTGCTCAAAATTATTCAGCCATCTCCATAACGTAGAAGGTGAAATAATTTCATCCTTCTTTGCACCTTTGTTGAATTCTTCCGCTAACGCATGCCTTCCGGTTACGAACTGTCCCACCTCTAATTTCACCATTTGATTGCCTATCAATTGATCACGTTCTGTATGAGTAGCTTTCATCAAACAATGGATCCAGAGCTTCAGCATATTGGCGTTGGAATATATGGGGTTGTCCATTATTTTTCTGTGTAAACTTATCCATCCTGCCACTCGACAGTCCCTCCTTCACCAATTGTTTTTATGCTACATACACTAACTTTCCAGTAGCAGCCTGTACCGCTTTCTTAAATTCGATTTCATTACTGTTTGAATCCGATAAGTGAAGCAAATGAATCTCTTGAACTCTTGATAGATCGTTAGCCTTCAGAAAGACTAATAGATTTTCAAGCGAGAAATGCGATTGCATCACTCGGTTCATCAAGAACTCCGGAACGCGACCGCTTTCCACATTTTCTTCTAGTATTTTTTGCGAGTAGTTACACTCGATCATCAAGTGGGTAAGATTCGAAAACTTGTACTTGATATAGTAGGTATCTGTTGCAAATAACAGCTTGTCATCTTCCTGATTAGCAATTAAGAAGCCGAATGGCTCTGCTGCATCATGCTGGACGTCAAATGGTAATATCGTCCATGTGCCAACCTTGAATGTCTCTTTACATGTAACTGGCCGTATACGATGATGCTGAATGCCGATAGCGTCCGCTGTGCCTTGCGACATGTAAATGTCTAACCCTCGGTCTGCAACGTCCTGTACCGCCTTGCAGTGATCTTTGTGTTCGTGTGATACCAATACGCCTGCTATATTGCTAGTTTGGAAGTTCAACTCCTTCTGTATCGACTTGAATTTAATGCCACACTCCAAGAGGAGCGAGGAATGGCCGTCTGTGATGTGATAGCAATTCCCCGTACTGCCTGTTGCGAGTGTTGTAATCTCAATCATTTAGAAACCTGGACCTTCTGATGTAACAGGCTCGAGTACTTTTTCGGGTGGTTCCGGTTCAATGATTTCTCCAGTTTCAGGCACGAAGTCTAGCTCTTCGGTGTTAGCATGTTGTTTAATCTCTTCCTGTACGTTCGGTGTAACGTCTCTCGGCTCCGTCTGTGTCAATGCATCATCTTCTGTATACAAGGCACCTAGAGTGTCAGGGAACGCTTCACGTTGTGCGTTAACGATTGCCGACTTACGAATCATGTTGAGTGGCATTGCTTTCCATGTAGCTTGTCCTTTTGAGAATTCATCCAGGCTGATTCTCGTTGTGATAGGTTTCTTTCGATCTGATCGATAAATTTTGGCCCATCCACCAATTAACTTGTCCTCGGTTAACTTGACAGCACCTTCAACTTCTACCAGTTCTCCTTTTCGCTCGACAATGATGCCTGCTTCAAACCCTTCATATTTCGGGTGGTTCTCGGCACGTTTCATAAACGCTTCTTTCGATACGATGATCTGCGCTGGCTGTGAGCCAAATTTGATTAAGTACGCTTCGTTTAGAAATGGATTCAACTTTTGAAACTTACATAGATTCATAAACATTACGAGTTCTTGGTCTGATACGTCTCCATTACCTCGTACCAAATAGTCCTTCACCATTGCCCCTGATAACTTTACCGTTTCACCGTTTACTTCAAATTGCATAGGTCTTTCCATTAGTCCAGTCATATTAAATAGCCTCCATCATGTCATTTTGTTGTGTTTCAATTCGCAACTGCTTGTCCTGCTCTGAGACAACCAAACTGATTAACTGGGAATCTGTATTTTCAATCCTCGTGACCGCCTCGGCGTTGTCAACGAAAATAGGAGCTTGAATGCCATAGTGTTCGGATAACGTGTTGATGATGTCGATTCCTACATTGATACGAGCCGCATTATTTAGACCACTTGAGAACGGGATGCCTTGATACGTAGTTTCGCAAATCTCTTGCAGACCACCATTCACCTGTGTAGCAAACAACTTAAATCGCGCATACTTGAATTTGCTGTTGATCTTGCTTTCCAGTAGCTCGACTTTCGAACGGATAAACTGCTCAGTGAGATATAGTTCACGTTCTAAGTTCTCAAATTCAGTAGCCCATTCTTTCTGTTGTTCTTCCAGTTCAGCGACCCGCTTTGCAGATGCTTTCGCTTGATCGTGAGCCGCAATTTGAGAATTGAGTTCAGAACGTTTTGTTTTGAGGTCCACTACTTCCTTCTCGATTTCCATTGCCGCTTCAGACGCATTTGCTTCTAACGACTTAATTTCCGCCTGAGTAGTAGACATTTCTGCAACTTTGTCCGTGTACTTAGGATTCGTTCGGGCGTTCTTTACTTCATCGCGTAATTCGTTCAGCTGGATGTTTAGCTTGTTGATCGCTTCTTCCTTCTTCGCAACGTCTTCTTGCAGTTGTGCGATAACCTTCTCTGATTCAGCGATTCGCTTCAACGTTTCTTCTTTATCCGACGCAATCGCCTTTCCAAGCGTTTGGATGCGCTCTAATTCTCCCGACTTCTTCGTGTTGAACTCCGCGATTGCTTTGTCTCTTGCAACCGTCAGTTGCTCTTCTGGAAGTTCCTGTCCACACGTCGGGCACTCACACGCTTCTTTATGTTCGAACTGCTTGGCGTCTTCCAGATTGAAGTCTTCTCTTAACTTCACTAGCTTCTTGTCGAACTCTGTTATATCTGATTCACCTACTTCAATTCGGTGTTTCGCATCGTCCAATTTACGTTGCATAATCGATTGATTGGATTTCTCTTCTTGGATCTTCGCAGTCACCTGGTACCCTTTGTCAGTCGCTTCTGATTCCAGTTCACGCTTGATTGATTCGAGATCCATTTCAATCTTGCGCAAATCGTTCTTTTTGTTCGTGACCGCTGCGCCGTTTTTAATGTTGTTGATTTGAGCACTCGCTTCATCTATTTCAGTTTCTACTTTTGTTAGTTCCACCTGCAATTGTTCAGGAGTGCTTACCAACTCACCACTCGCATTGTTCAGCTCGTCGATCCGTACCGGAATGCGGTCGAGCTCTTTGTTGATTTCTGCACGTTTGGACGCAATCACTTTACGGTGATCTTCGATAGTCCGACCTTTCAGGATGGCTGGTAAGTCTTTCAATTCGCTATTGAATGCTAATACATCTTCTAGCTCCACATCGCCGCATACTTCAAGCAGTGTCGCTCTACGGTCCTGCCATTTGACTTGCTCATTAAAGTAGAGTGGATTCGTGAGCAGTTTGAACACTTCTTCCTTTACGATGGATCCAACCTTCTCCTCGTACTCTTTTTTCTTTACTGGAACAGCGTCTATATAGTAGAGAGTTTCATGACCCGTAAACTCAGCCATTGGAGCGCCACGTTTCTTCGTCCATTTCTCCTTGTACACTTTGCGTAAAGAAAGAGGCGCGTTGTCTAAGGTGAACGTAGCAGCAACCTCATGCTCCAGGTTGTTCACTTCTTTTCCGTCTACCAACGTTTTGATTGCGAAGTCCGTTTTGTTATTCGAATCTTTGTTAAAAAGCAACCACAGGAAGCCATCAAATATTGAAGTTTTCCCTGTAGCGTTGTCACCGTACACTTTCAAATCGTTACCCTCTGCATCTAACTCAAGTGACTTGATACCTTTAAAGTTTTTAAGCGTTAAATTGAGCATTTTAATTTTCTTCATGATTGTTGCCTCCTTGTCATTTATGGGGTTCCGTACTATAATTCAAGTTAGTTAATATTTCGAAACCCCGAACTCGCTGCTCTAACAGCGGGTTTTATTTTTGTTCTTTTTCAACTTCCGCAACTGACAACTCATGGTGGCAGTCGTTGCACGTTTGTGGGTAGCCGACTTCATTGCCGATATACTCTCCGCAAAACTGGCAAAGTACTCCACCGATCATCATGTCTGCAAATTCACCCATTAGATTGCCTCCTCAAAATGAATAATTTCCGCGTCTTTACGAATCGCATAGACTTTCATGTGATCGCCGTAGTTGTCGTAATACGTTTGAGCTGCAGCTAACACACAGTCTTCAAATGTCATCACGTAGACCGAATCGATTTCTTGCATAAACACTATTTCCCACTGGTACGTTGTCATTTTCTTCACGCTCCTTTCTAAGTTGATGGCCTGCGTCCGCCCATAAGGTGCCGATCATGAATGCAACGACTGGAAGCAAGCACGCGATCAATAACAAATGTCCGTATTCCGTCATGTCATCAACTCCTTTCTATTCGATGGATGTGAATCCCATCAAGAAGACCAGGTCTGTGAGTTCCAATTCACAGTGGAAATGATCCAATGGCTAACCAACCAATCTGAGCTTCTTGATAGGAGCCAAAGCTCCTAATCTGTGGTATACTGAAAGTACATAAATTCTTGTTTGCCGTTTAGCGTCGGAAGCGCTGATCGGCTTTTTTTATTGCCGTAATGTTAATACCTTTGCTTTGTAATTCTTGAATCAGTAGCTGCATGTTCCGTTCATTTCGTTTGATATCCTTCTTAACTCTCACTCTCTGCAAAGACTCATAGAGTTTTAATGTTGAACCAGTAGCAGCTGACATATCATCTGTCCAAATTGCCTTTTCAATCTCTTCGATATAACCTAACGCCGCTCTCTTTAATTCCAGTACCGCCTCTATATCTGCTTCCTTGTAGTCTTTTAAATTCATTGTGACTTCCTCCTATATAAGTAGATTGATAAAACCGCCGATAATACTTGTCCCTGTTACTGATAAAATGTTAGCTAAGATCGTCATGCCTTCCATACCCGCGATAAACGCGACCAGTACGTCTGTTGAGCCTGTCACTATTGCCCACTTCTGAAAAAGTGACATCGGTGGTTCTTTGCGATCGTTCTCGATTCTTGATATATCTGCCTGTTCGATACATAAAGCGTCTGCTAGGTCTTCTTGTGTCCACCCCTTACGCTTCCGGCAAGCTCGTAATATTGCACCATAGTCCATGTCCTCACCCCCTTTTTCAATATGTCGAATTGACATACACTATTTATCTAGGATGTTGTAATCTATTTATAGACCCACTCATAACCCTCGTGTTACGCTTCGTAAGCAACCTCTGAATCTAGTGGAGCAAGCCCCTCCGCTCCGCTAGATCACTTCTAAGCTATCCGTTTAGGAATCCAAGCCTCTACATAATAGATTGCTGATTGTAAATCTTTACGTAGAACATCTTTGTATGAAGCAACACCAAAACGGTCTTTAATTTCTCGATATAGTTCACGAAACAATTTTCTTCTTGCTTGATCATCGCTTTCGATTTCATAAACCCGAGCGCCCACCGCTCTTTGTAATCTTCGTTGCATCCCATAATCCAATGTCATCTGGTTCTCTACCTTGTCCTTCAGCTGGGCAACATCCACTTTTATCGCTTCCACTTCTTCCGATGTTTCTAGTGATAGTCTCATAGATGCTTTTAATTGCTCTTTTTCAGTTAGTGGCCTAGGAGAACTTAACTCCATTTCCATTCTTTCGAATTGAGATACATAAGCGGCTGTAAACAAAACCCCTTTATCACCAGTCATCTTGTTCGCTACCATGTCGCAACCTTTTCTCGTAAGTAAGAAACACGGTCGGACTTCCTTTTTTGCATCTTGGTACGTATGCGGAATAAAGAAATCCGACGAGCGCAAACTTGCGCCGGTTAAAACTCCTATATAACTACGGATGGTTCTCAATAATTCCTTGTGCTGCTGATCTACCATTTCTGCAACTTCACGACTTTCTGTTACAAGTTCACCGTTTGCCGAAATTATTTTTAGTTCATTCACAATTATTCCTCCTCTTATCCGCTGAAGTTATAAACCAACTCATAATTACTACGTTTCTTAATCCATTCGAGCAACTGATCCGTAACGATCTTGGCGTGTCCGAAATCGTGAGTGACTGGAAAGCCTTGAATTTTTGTTGCACGGTGCACTGTTGTGTAACTCACACCCAGCAAGTCTGCACCCTCTTGCAATGATAGTAAGATTGGTAGTTGACGTTCACGCAAAGCTTCACCAACTGCCCGATTTACTGCTACACTGATGAGCTCGTTTAATTGCGTAGCCGTTGTTACAATCACTTCTGACATCTTTCTC
Source organism: Sporosarcina sp. P20a (assembly GCF_002743175.1). Classification (NCBI taxonomy): domain Bacteria; kingdom Bacillati; phylum Bacillota; class Bacilli; order Caryophanales; family Caryophanaceae; genus Sporosarcina; species Sporosarcina sp. P20a. The sequence continues at coordinate 392,045 of NZ_PDYT01000001.1, read as the reverse complement.
CCTCCTATCCGAATTCTTTTCTCACACCCATCAAACTGAACTCGAATCACGGCTCTTTAACTCTGTTTGTCGCTCTCCTAATTGGTTCATGGCGAAGGTGGCTATTCAAATGCAGTTTACTGGGTGTGAGTGGTGTTTTATTAAATTACTTTTTCTTCATTCAAAGTATGAGATTCTTGTACTAAGCTACCAAACAAAAAGAACATATCTTGTTCTAGGAGTCTCGCTATTTTAAGTGCGGTTTCTAAAGGTGGAGAGATATGACCGTTCTCCCAGTTAGCGACTGACTGCTTACCTTTATAGCCAAGCATTGTAGCGAGATTTTCTTGGGATAGACCTTTTTCTTTTCTAGAGTTTATTAAATTTAAGTTTTTCATGACCTCACCTCCTGTATGAATAACTTGTACTTTTAGTATACATACAAGATTCTTGTACGTCAACAATCAAATACAATTATCTTGTACTTTTAATTAATCTTTATTCATATCATGTACAATATACTTGTACCTAATAGAGTTAGGGGTGATCGAATGCTATCCCAAAGATTGAAAGAATCACGAAAAAACAGAAAGTTAACACAAGATGAGTTAGCTTTAAAAGTAAATACAACAAAAAGTACGATTAGTAATTATGAGAATGGACATAGCACGCCATCAAATGATATGTTGGTGCTTTTATCCAATGCATTACAAATAACCACTGATTATCTTTTAGGTAGGTCTAATAATCCTACATTGACAGAAGATGATGAATTCCACGCCTTCGCAAACGATCCGGACATGGAGCGCTGGTATAGACAGCTCCCAGACAACGACGAAGACGACCTTCGCAAATTACGACAAATGTGGGATATAATCAAAAGTGATAGTAAGAATAAATAAACTTCGCAATACACGGTGTAATAAGCCGTGTTTATTTTTACATCCAGTTTAGTTATATCTCACTAATTAGTGTATGTGAGACAAATAGATTAGGAGGGATATGAATGAGAAGAGGTGTTGTATTTTTCACATTATCAATCCTTCTACTGACCGCTTGCGGCCAAGCCGAATGGGGGAAGGAAAGAGACTTAGGGAAAGCAGCGTCAGAAGCTGGAGACAACAAACAAGCTGTCGCACATTATGAGAAGGCAATTGAGTTAAAACCAGATTTTAAAGAAGCTAAGAAAGAATTGAATTTAATAAAACACGAGATAAACAAAACTGAAAAAGCTGAGAGAAAGAAAAAGGAAGAAAAGAAGAAAGCTAAGAAAATGGCTGAACGACAAAAAGAAATTGAGACTTGGGAAGCGGGCTTTGAAAACGGGTCTATCGAAAAAGAGGTTGCTCCTTTCGTTTTCAAGGTGTTTGACGACGACTATACCGATCCATCTGAATTAGTTCCACAAATTGAATATGATCAAGATGAAAAAGTAATTACTATTATAGCAAAAGGAAAAGATGGTTGGTCAGACGAATCTATCGGTTTAGGTTTTTATGAAGATTCAACAGCTATTTACCTAGAGTTAGCCAAAAACTCACAAATTAATGAGGTTTGGATATCCCTCACATTTCCTATGAAGAATACACACGGAGAAGTGAGCGACGATGAAGTTTTTAGCACATGGTTATCAAGAGAAACTATGAATAAAATAAAATGGGAGTCTTTTGATTATCAAAAATTAGTAGATGTAGTAGACGGCAAAACTATCTACCCTCAATTCGTACAATGAATTCAAGTTTAGGAATGTAACACAGGTGCAGCACAAAGATTTATCGTTAGATACAGTTATAAATCGTTTAATAGGAGTGATTATTATGGGATGGGGTTATAGGAAGAGCATAAAGTTAGGCAAAGGTACAAGATTAAATATTAGTAAACGTGGGGTGGGTGTTAGTACAGGAGTAAAAGGTTTCCGTGTAGGCACTGGACCTTCCGGTTCCAGAATGAGAGCTACCTTACCAGGAACAGGTTTGTACTATGAAAAGCGTTTGAACACGAACGCCGGCAAGAAAAAGCCAACTTCATTCTCATCAAAGAAAAATGCCCCCTTCAAGAATTCTTTAGTCGACCAGGCTGTATCTGGAACTACTGAAATTGAAGAATACGAAGATTTAATTCATTTAATCACTACCATTCATGTGGTTCCCGTTCAATCTTTTGATTGGGCCCTGGTATACGAAGAATCTCCGCCGTTTTCAAAAGATTCGACTGGACCGAATGAGCAGAGCGCTTTGGAAAAACTGAATACATATAAACCATCGTTACTTGATAAATTATTTTCGCGCACAGAAGCACGAAAAAGGATTTTAACTGAAGAAATACCTGCTGCGAAACTAGTAGATCAAGGATTAATAAATGACTGGAATCGTAGAACACAACTCGCAAAACAGGTACTTTCATATGAAAAGCAAGCCTTAATAAATGCATTGAGGGAACTTGCACCCTTTCAAAATCTTTTACAATTGGGAAGTATGGTATCTGCTTACGCTACTGACGAAAGCCACATCCTAAATGTAGAGTTTAATGTTAATGAAAAGGCTGTTATCCCTTACGAAACAAAGAGCCTAACAAAGACAGGGAAAGTGTCTACCCGAAAAATGGGAATAGGACGACGTAACGAGTTGTTATACATGTATGTAACAGGCGGTGCCCTAGCAATCGCAAAAGAGTGCCTGTCTGTACTTCCTATTGAATCGCTTTTTGTTCACTGCATTGATAAGTCAGTGAATCCAGCAACTGGTGTCGAAGAAGAAAACGTTTTACTTTCAGTACTTTTCACTAGGAACCAATTGGACGAAATTCAATACGAGTTTATTGACCCAGGTGAGTCTGTACAGTCATTCCTTCATCATATGAAATTTTTAAAAACAAAAGGCTTCCAGCCAGTATCAAGATTAGAGGGTAATTAATATGCAATATTTATTAGGTTGTTTAGGAATAATTATTGTTCTTGCTATAATAATCGCAATTGCTCAATGGTTATTCAGTAATATTATAGGCGTTATTGGTCTTTTAATAGTAGCGTGGTCCGCTTATCACTGGTATCAAAATCGGAAGTTGGGTGCCAAATCTAAAATGCCAGGTATTTTGATAGCTATTGGTTTGCTTGTTATGATTACCGGTTTCTCTTCCTCTTCCACCGAAGAAACATCCAATGAAGTTGAACAAAAACAAGAAACTGAACAAGTTGCGAAAGAAAATCCGAAAGAAACTGAAAAGGGACCAAAAGAAGAAAGTAAGGCAAAAGAAAAGAAATCTGAAACGGCTGAAAAAACAGTACCGGTTGTAGTTCCTGATAACAATACTACTAAAGAAGATGAACCAGCAAAAGTGGATAAACCGACTGAAACGGATGGCACAACAGCAAGAATTCCTGTTGAACTAGTAAAGGTAATCGACGGCGACACGATCAAGATTATATATGACGGGAAAGAGCAAAATGTTAGATACTTATTAATAGATACACCCGAAACTAATCACCCTAGATTAGGCAAACAGCCATTTGGTGAAGAAGCTAAGATTCGAAATAAAGAATTGATTGAAAGCGGAAAGTTAGAAATTGAGTTTGACGTAGGAGAACGATTTGATAAGTATGATAGACTACTAGCATATATTTATGTGGACGGAAAAAGCGTTCAAAAGATTTTGTTGAGTGAAGGTTTAGCTCGTGTGGCGTATGTTTATCCACCAAACACACGACACTTGGATCCGTACGAACAATCACAAGTAGTAGCAAAAGAAAAGAAGCTAGGTATCTGGTCTATTGAAAATTACGCAAGCGATAGTGGTTTTAACGAACAAAAAGTTGTAAAAGAAAAACCAGTTACTCCTGCACCAGCGCCAAAACCTCAACCAGTAGTACCTGCTCCACCGGCAGCCAAGCCAGCGGCTCCTGCACAGGGAACAGAATGGTTCCAAAACTGTACAGAGTTAAGAAAGACATACCCAAATGGCGTGCCACAAGGGCATCCGGCATATCAGTCTAAAATGGACCGTGATAAAGACGGTTTCGCTTGTGAAAGATAAACAATCCATAGTTTTAGAAGAGCCTTTTCAAAGGCTTTTCTTTTCAAACAAAAAAAGAACATACATTCGAAGGCGGTCATGTGATGTACGTAAATAGCCACTTAGAGGACTACATTGAGAATTTATATACTGGATTATCCATCAATAATCCAGCACAATTAAATGAATATGTTATTGCAGATCGACTGGATATCCGTATCTATCTCGCAAGTGATCCAAGCGAAGCCTTTTATTGGCAAGAGCAATACTATATTTTTATCAACAGGGATCTAGATAGCCAGCAACGTTGGCAAGACTTCGGTCATGAGCTTTGTCACATATTAAGACATTCCGGACACCAAGGGCATATGACTCCCCCATTCAGGGAATTACAAGAATGGCAGGCAGATAACTTCATGTACCACTTTTGCATTCCTACATTTATGTTGAAACATATACGACTGCCGCCAGATCAACAAGCTGCTGCTTACGTAATTACTCAATTTTTCAATGTTGAATTGAAGTTTGCTGAAGAACGATTAAATCGCTATTTAAGAAAACAATTTACAGGAGGTTTTCAGGTTGAAGAACAAATTGATACCTATTAATTCTAGAGACGAGGTAATTCCCATGAATCTAAAACCTTTGCAGGAAGAGGATATGATTCGAATACCAATCATCGTTAATTTCAAAGAAGTTGACGGTGAACTTTATTATCAAATCCGTGAAGACAACACTCTGCGTAAGTGGAAAGATTATAATCATATGAACTTCAACCGAAAGGAGAAATGAATATGTACTGCAGAAAACTAAGTAACGGAAAATGGTCTTGCACTACTGACGCCGCACCTAACCCCCTAACTGGCCAGAGACGACAAGTGACGCGCCGCGGGGATACCAAAAAGGAAGCAGCACTAAGAGCGCAATTAGCAGCTGACGAATTGTCCAAACAAAGACAGCCGCAAAAAAGACTCGTCCAGGAAGTCTATGAAGAGTGGATAAGTGTTTATGGAGAAACTGTAAAGCCGTCATCCGTAAAGACCAGAGCGGTTGCCATGCGTCCATTTATAGATAAGCACGGTAAACACATGATTAGCAAGCTACAAATTGATGATATACAGAAATTCTTGATTGAAAGGCGCGATACGGATATATCGAAACACCATATTGCCTCGACTCGAACGGCATTGAACCTAATGTTCGAATATGCTTTAAAGAATAATTACGTCGAGAAAAACTTTGTGAAAGATACTGTAATTCCTAAGGCGAACAAGAAGTCACAACAAGTTGTTAATGCGAAGAAAAAGTATCTTGAGAAAGACGAGATCCAGAACTTCCTGGCAGGTGTGAAATCGTCCGGCAGAAGAAATGCTTACTCCTTAGCGCTCACCATGTTGTCTACAGGCTTGCGTGTCGGAGAGGCATTAGCACTCACATGGTCTGATATCGACTTAGATAAGCATGCTCTCGTTGTCAGCAAGACACTATTTGAAAAGACTGCTGATGAAGGTGGGTTTGAATTCATGCCACCGAAAACGGAAGACTCCAATCGGACAGTATCGTTTAATAAGGAACTTGCTGAAGAATTAAAGAGAATGAAAGTTCAATATAATAAAGAGAAGTTGATCGGTCTGCGAGATCCGAAGTCTGAATGGCAAGATTTAGTTTTCACTGGTCGGAGCGAGCAGCCGGTCCGTGCAGTTACGATTGGTGCCGTGTTTAATAAAATCTACAAAGCATATGGAATCAAAGATGTGAGCGGCACTCATATTCTACGACACACGCATATCACCATGCTCGTCGAAGCTGGTGTGGATCTTCCTGTTATTATGGAGCGCGTTGGTCATTCTAATATAAATATCACGCTCGACATTTACACGCACGTTACGAAAAAAATGCAGAAGCAAAGTGACGACAAAATTAATGAGTATTTCCTTCAATTTATCTAAAATCAAAATAAATGTGGTTTTTCAGTGGTTTTTCATCTTAAGTAGCTGTCTATAAACGTGCGCCAACATTGTTTTAGCGCACTTTCCTCTATCTAACGTTTGAAATGATCATCATTTCGATTAATGTAAAACCTTTTTCATTCTTCAGCAAATCTACTCCTCCTTTAGATACTGTCGATCATTTTATAGACAGGCAATAAAATAGATAAATAGGATAATAAAATACAAACTGCCAGGACACCAAATAAGGCAGGCTGTACTATCGTTAACCATTGATTGGCTTTCTCCTCCAATTGCTCACTCGTATGTTCGCTATATAGCATAAGTTCTTTCGGTAAGTATCCGGTATCCGCACCGTGTTTCGCAAAATCTGCGAGCCGTGGCGATAAACCATCTGTTAAACGGATTGCTTCATGTAAAGATTCACCATAAATGACGTATTCACTAAGTTCGTTAGTGATAACCGATAATATTGGATCCTCTGTCTGCTCGGTTAGAACAGCTAATGCGCGTTGCAAGGAAAGTCCAGATTGCAACAAACTTCCGAGTTCACTGGCGAAGTCTCTAGTTTTCATTTCACTGTAGAAAGTTTTGACTCCAGGGACTTTTAATACATAGTGTAGAACGTCAGATGGAGACAACTTTTTTAACCATAATCGAACTAAAAGAAAACCAACAGCAAATATAATGGCAACAGCTAGCAAGAGATCTGGTATAGATGAAACGAGTTTCGGTAGTAATTGAACGATTCCTCCATCCTCATTCGCCCGCATTACAGTCAACGCTTCAAAATTCGGCAAGAAAAATTGCCGGAACGCTACTAATAAGATTAATAAGAAAGAAAACAGAACACTAGGATATGCCAATAGTTTTCGTATCTGTTTCTGCTTCTCTGTCTTTCGGTTGACACGATCCGCTACCTCTTTCAACGCACGTATCAAGTTGCCGTCCACTTCTGCAATAACAATCGGCAACATTATACTTTTACCGAAACCTAAACTCTTCAATATATGCGATACACCATATCCCATTTTCAACTCCTCTTCTACTTGTCGAAGTTTCTCCTCATACTCTTTCGTATGATAGGGCAAGATCAGAATGAGTCCTTCATGAAAGGTATAGCCTTCTTGTAGTAACACTGAAAGTCGCACTAGAAACTCTGCTGGCTTTGTTAATTTTTTATTGGAAGATGAACTGATTAATTTAATCCGATCCATAAAGCACCTTTTCATACAAAGCTTGCTGTACTTCAATTTTCTTATGAATAGGTGTCGTAAAACGTATACCATTGACCATTGATTCCGTGGCTATTTGCAGATCTGACTCCTGCAATATTTCAAAAACCGCTGCCGTTTCTCCAGACTGTTGAGTAATCAGTCGTTGAGCGGAGATTGCGATAATGGTCTGTCTAAGTTCTTCTACATGAATACCGAGGTCTAGTAAACGATACAAGCACCCTACAGGATCTTTCGCATGGATTGTGCTGAGAACTAAGTGTCCTGTCAACGCTGCTTCAACTGCAATTTTAGCTGTCTCTGCATCTCGTATTTCACCAATCATGATAACATCAGGAGAATGACGCAAAATTGCTTTCAGCCCAGCAGAATATGTAATACCCGAACGTTCATTCACTTGAATTTGTAGCAGATGACTATGATTATTCTCTACAGGATCTTCGAGTGAAATGACATGACGTCTGAGTTCGGATACACAATGGGAAGTCAAAGAATACAATGTAGTCGTTTTACCAGAGCCAGTAGGTCCGGTCACAAGAAACAGTCCTTGTTTGCTAGCAGCGGCTTCCGCCAATTGTTGCGTCCATTCAGGATCCAGACATAGCTGGTTGAGCGGAACGATTTTATCATGTTTCTGAATACGGATTGCGACACTTTCCCTCAATTGAATAGAGGGAATCGTCGAGACACGAAAAGAGAAGTTACAGTCTAAGAAAGACCTGTGGAAGGAACCACTTTGAGGGCGACGTTGTTCACTAATATCTAGAGCAGATAAAAATTTATAAAATGAAATTAAGCGACCGCCTAGTGTATGAGGATACTGACCGATTTTCGAAAAATACGAGTGCTTGCGAATCGTCACGTCGTATCCCTCTGTTGTAGGCACAAAATGAATATCTGTCGCTTCGGACGAAATAGCTTTCTCAAGCAGTTGTAAACAAGTTTTTTCTATAGGGTTCTGTTCAGTTTCCATAGTTCTCCCCTTTCTCCATTCGACAAAAGACCACTTTTCATCTTAAAAGGAAGTATATACGGAATATGAATTGTTTGAAAACGCACTACATTTATGTGAATTCATTTTTCAAGGTCATTATGGAGTCATAATTCATTTCTTTACGACAATTCGATACCAAAAATCAATTTTCATATTATTTTCACCATAGGTTCTGTTATACTGTAATCAGCTACTATCTTAATCCGTTCGTACAAGTACACTCTTTTGACACAATGTAAAATCGATTGGAGTTTACTTTTAGGCTTACGTTCTATTATAATGGATAAGAGCTTATTGTAATGTTGTGAAGGAGGGATTCTTAGATGGATAATATGTTTAAACTTTTAGGATTCTGGTCAGGTATTTTTGCGGTAATGTTCTATGTAGGAAATATGATTCCAGCTGCTTTACTTATGGTAGCAGGTACAGTCTTCTTTATTCTACTTGGATACTTGAAGCTATCAGAGCGTATGTATATTTACCTATTCGGAGCATACCTGATGATCTTCATGGTTGGTTTCAGTTACTATTCAATTTTCATTCACGTACCTGGCGGAGGACACTAATCCGTACATACAAAAAACAGCTTCCACAATGGAAAGCTGTTTTTTGTTTGCTTAATTTTTATTAAAACCCGTGTAAGTAGGGATTTTGATCTTTTTCGATTCCTGGTGTTGTCGCAGGTCCGTGCCCAGGATAAATTAACATCTCGTCATCCAGTGACAATAACTGTTCGTGAATCGCTTTGAGCAACGTTTCTGTATTGCCTCCAGGCAAGTCCGTACGACCTACGCTACCTTGGAACAGCGTATCCCCTACGATTGCAAACCCTTCATCTTGAAAGATGTAGCAAACGCTTCCTGGAGAGTGTCCTGGCACATGACGTGTCTCCATCTTAAATGGACCTACTTCCAATTGCTTCCCATCATGAAGTAGCACATCTGCAGGATTACAAATGACATCAGGTAATACAGGATATTTAGCTGAACCGTTCAATTCCGGGTTCGCAAGCCATTTCTTTTCCGCCACATGCAAATACACTGGGATATCATAAGCGTTTCGAATCTTTTCCAATGCACCGATATGATCAAAGTGTGCATGCGTTAGTAAAATGGCAACAGGCTTCAGCGATAACTTTCGTATTTCCGATAATAACGCCTCTGCATCTTCACCTGGATCGAATACTAAACAATTCTTCTTTTCATCTTCCACTATGTAACAATTCGTCTGAATTGGACCTAACGGATGTATATGTATCCTCATTTAATTCACCTCTTTGTCTAATATTAATGAATCTGGACACAAACTTCAAATAATCGTCATTATTTAATCTCGACAAAACGATTCATTAACAGTACAATAGAGGAGGAATATCGCTTTATGGCATTCATTTTTTCAATGTTGAAAGGAGTGTCTACTCAATGAATTTATTAGTCATCATTTTTGGATTGATTGCAATTTTAGCAGTCTTTGGAACGGTCCAAGCTTTTAAAGAGCGGAATCTGTTAAGTATAGTTTTCAATGTGGTAACGGTTGTAGTTATCGGAGGATTTACGATCGCTACTGTCATATATTCTGGATACCCGCCACAACTACACAAATAAGTTCCAAAAAATAAGGACACCCCTTCATTGGGGATGTCCTTATTTTATTTGGTTCTACGAATCGATATCAGGGAGGTTCGACACTTTGAAGGATATGCTCCAACTAGCATCTTAGTCCCCCTAGATAGGATCTCAGCGTTTATAATAGCGCTTATTCAATTGGCTCCATCTCTAACCACTTCACCATCTCGCCAGTCTCAATATCAATCCAAGTATCCAGACTATACCCTGTCAAACACTTATTACCTTTGCAATCTAGCGAGCCGCCTTCAGGTAGCTCTTGACGCTTCACTTCCTTGCCGTCTTTTATCTTCACTAGAAAACTGGTTGGCATCATCTCGGTTTGATTGGTAATCGTCATCAACAATGTATGTGTATCTGGAAATACAGCACGATCCATCACGAATGAATCATCTTCAACCAACCAAGAGTTTTTCTCTTCCCCAGTAGTATTTAGAACTGCATATCGTATCTGCTCATCTTCGAATGATTCAATTAATACCTGATCTGTAGCTGAATAGAATTGGTTGGCGTTATTCGCGAGCGTGGTTTCTTCTCCTGTAGACAGTGATTGTTTCAATACATCTGTTTCTCCCATGTACACCAACTCTTCAGTACCTAGCCACCGAGGAAATGGATCAGCGAGCTCCACCGCGACCAATGTATCGTCATTTGCGTCGTAGCGCATAATCTCGTAGTTCCAATCATCAGAGAATGCCGTAATTAGTATTTGGGAAGCATCGATACCATTCCATTGAATTTCAAGTTCAGAGGATTCTACCGATATTTGATTTAGTGGTACACCCGCATGATCGACTATATGTATGATAGCTTCCGTTGAATCCTCTGCTGTTTTGACTAGCAGTTGCGAAGCAGTAGGATGTACTTGCACTTCAGAAATCGTTGCAGTAGCCGTAAATAACGTATGTATGTCTCCTGTCTTCAAATCAAAAGACAGCAGACGGTCTTCATCATCTTTGTGATCGACGAACAAAATCGCTGTTTCATTCAACCAACCTACAACAAAACGCACATCATCTTGCGAAGCCGTAAGTGTTTCTAATGACTCAGTTTGATTTTCTACTGGTTGCTCTTCAGTTTCAAGATCCTCAGATTGCGTACATGCTATTAAAAAAAATGTGCATACTACAGGGATAAGTATTTTCTTCATTTTTTCACTTCCCTACCGTTAGTTTATAGTTAAAAAAAGCTGCACGGCATAGGCGCCGCGCAGCTCATCAAGTTATTTACTTTCTTTCATTTCAGGACTGCCATCTGGTCTTTCTTTGAATCGAAGCAAGTCACCATTGATGATAGTATCCGAATAATTCAATTCAGTGTTGGCACGCTCAATATACGGCTTACATTGCGCTTCATCTTGTGATGGTTCACCTGTTTCAATGTCATAGCAAACTTCCTGTGCGTAAATATTTTTGTCTGTGATAAGACGGCCGTCACGGAAAATGACGAATGGTTCATGATCAGGTGAGAATAAATCAGAACCGAATTGCATATCTGCTTTCGTATCAATCCCTAGTAGGTGAAGAACGGTAGGACGGATATCTACCTGTCCGCCGAGCTCATGCATTTGCTTACCCTCACCGGACCCTGGCATATGAATGAACAATGGAACCTTTTGAAGTTCTGCATTATCGAATGGTGTAATTTCCTTATCCATATACATACCCATTGCTTTATTGTGGTTTTCGGAAATACCATAGTGATCTCCGTACATGATGATAATCGAATCTTCATACAAACCACTTTCCTTCAAGTCATCAAAGAACTCCTTAACCGCTTCGTCCATATATCGAACTGTCTGGAAATACTTATTTAACGTGTTGGAATTTGATGTGTATTCAGGAATTAATTTATCCTGTTCATCCAAATCAAATGGGTGATGGTTTGTTAGTGTAATCATTCGTGTAGCAAATGGTTGCTTAATATCTTTCATCAAATCAACAGATTGATGGAAATAAGGAATATCTTTCATTCCCCAGTTGACAGCTTCATCTTCACCAATTGTGTAGCTATCTACATCATAGAACTTCTGTACATTAAGTGCTTTGTACATAATATCACGGTTCCAGAAACTCTTGCTGTTAGCATGCATAACACTTGTAGCATACCCATTCTCACCAAGTCGTTCAGAAAGCGAGTTATATGTGTTACCGCTGTGTGTAAAGAATACTGCACTACCGTTACGTCCATATAATGAATTCTCTACAATAAACTCGGAGTCGGACGTTTTACCTAATCCAGTTTGTTGATAAAAATTGTCAAAGTAGAATGTATCTTTATCGTTTGTTAATTCATTTAAGAATGGAGTGATTTCATGCCCATCCATATCATTATTAATAACAAAATTTTGTAAAGATTCAAGTGAAACAAGAATGACGTTTTTGCCTTTTGCAGAACCAAACATTTTCGGATCTGGTTGTGCGTGGTTGGCTTTGACATAGTTTTCTATTTCCGTCAATTCCGTACCATCAGCAAATGTACGCTGTGCATGGGATTTCGATTGTACGAATAAATCATATAGATGATAATTATACGTACCGATATTTTTAACAAGCAATTCTCGGTCAAAACTTCTCGTCAATAACTGTGGGCGCTGAGCTTCTGCAAGTGCCAAGTTGAACATCATCAACGTAGCAGCTGCTGCGAAATATACTTTGCGTCCCATTTTACGGCTAGATTCTTGAACGGGTCCTTGCTTAACGAATCGCATAGCCACTAAAATAATCAAGACATCTGAGAAAAAGAATAGGTCAAGAAGTCGTAAATTCTCAGTAATGGAAGAACTTAAATCTGCAAAGTTACTTGTCTGGAACAATAGAGGCAGTGTAATAAAGTCCGTAAAGAAACGATAGAACACAGCATTGGCAAACATGACAAATGATGTGATAAAACTAACCGCTAAAATATATCGGTTACGTGTTTTCGTCTTTTTAATAAATAAAGCAACCCCATAAATAAACATTAGAAATGCTAAGGGATTAATTAGTAAGATAAATTGTTGCATAGCATTATCGATCTTCATATTGAAACTGGTGAAATACCCGATATAGGTAGTCAACCAAGTTGCGATTACTGCGATAATGAGTACGGAATGCTTAGGCCATGAAAATTTTCTCATTCCATCTCTTCCTTTCGTTTCGTTTAGATACTGTTTTAATAGTCATCATATATTTAGACGTTTGACTGAGTGAAAAGTTTCACATAAGAAGAGGAATGAGTAGTTCGTATAATATCAACTAGCCACTAGCTAGTTTGCTCTCTTCTTAAAACAAGCAATGCTTGAATATAAGTTTGTTGATCAATGAATTGATGGTCATACAGTTCTTTGACCTCGGACTCCATGATCATGCTATCCTGTCTTTTATTGCCTGTATAGATGATTACACCAAAACGTTTAAGCAATTTCATCACGTCATAAAATTCATTCATTCGCTTCACGAGCTTTCTGACAATCTATAATATGTTCATCTGTATAAATATAGGACACCGGAACATCGTGCGGCTCCCTAACTATATTATGGCTGATTTGACAGTCAAATGCCAGTGAAATTGTTTCAAATGGAAAATTTATCAAATAACGATCGTAGTAACCGCCACCGAATCCAATACGGTAACCTGTATCTGAATATACGACACCTGGTACAATTTGTAAATCAATTTCTTCCGGTCTTATAGACTCTGTCAAATCTATTTTCGGTTCTTTTAAATCCATGTACACTACTTCTGTTTGATCAAATGAATCAATCAAACGAAAATCCATTTCTCTCGTAGAAGAAATACATCGTGGAATAGCAATTCGCTTCCCGGCTTGCCAGGCGGTTTCTATCAAACGATGCGTGTCCACTTCCGGAAACCTTGATAATGTGATTCCGATTGTCTCTGCATACTTAAATTCATCCGAAGCAAGAACTTTATCTGTAATAATGGCTGATTTCCGTTCGTGATCAGATGGAGTTAATTGATGTAATTGCTGTATAACCTGTTTTCGAAGATGCTGCTTTTCCACTGTACTACCTCCCGTAAGAAAAAACCAAAACCGAAGCAGGTTTTGGTTTTAATGATTATTTCGTTTCACGGTGCAAAGTTTGCTTTTTTTCACGTGAGCAATATTTCATCATTTCAATACGTTCTGGATTGTTACGCTTGTTTTTCTTAGTAATATAATTACGCTCTGCACATTCTGTACAAGCGAGTGTTACGTTTACGCGCATTACTGTCCCTCCCACTCAATAGCTATAGATATAAGTAAAACATGAGCATGATCTATACGACTAATATATTATACCATAGAATCAATCGTTGTACAGCAAAAAGTTTCAAATATCATTCATCATGTGCTTATGGTATTATGAAGGAAATTCTAGTTATTTGGGAGGGAACAGTATGGATATCCCCTTACTATTACTCAGCATCGGTGTATTGGCTGTCATTCTCTCGTTTTTCGTGGGCAATAAGGCTCGCGCAATAGATGATGAGTTGGAAAATGTATCGATCAGCTTGCATCAAGAGACGAGTAACCTAAAAAAGAGAGTACGTTTGCTGGAAGAAGAATTGATGGTCGCATCCCCAGCTTCAGAGCCTATTGCTCCAGCACCTCAAAAAACAATACACGCAATTATTGTCAATCAAATCATATCACTTCACAAACAAGGCTACACAGTCCCTGAGATTGCAAAACGCGCTTCACTTAGTGAAAAGGAAGTAACGGAAGTGCTACATTCTAAAGGAGTGCGGTTGTCATGATCAAGGAAATATTGCGCGCCGTAGGTATTGGTTGTTTGATAGCTGGCGGTATTCTGTATTTCGTACAGCAACAAACATCAGAAGGTTCATTGAAAAAACAATTGGCTGATTCCAAAGAAGATATAGCTATCCTTAAAAAGGAACTTGCTATTTCACAAACCCTGTCTGGGAAAGAAGCTATTCGTAAACCAGAAGCTGAACAAGAAACGATTCCAGATGAAAATGAAGCGGATGAAATTATCACAAAGAGTTTTACCGTAAAAGCAGGTATTACACCGGCCGAGCTATCGCGCGAATTAGAAAACGAGAAGCTAATAAAGAACGCTGAAGAATTTGAACTGTATATAATTGAAAATGAATATACACGAAAAATTAAAACCGGTACATATGAATTACGCTCTGATATGCGCTTCCCTGAAATCGCCAGAATCTTTTTGCGCTTATAATATAAAAGACGAAAACCAAATGGTTTTCGTCTTTTTTGTATTGATGTTGTTTATTTCTGTATTCTCATATCCGGAGATGCGTCGTCAGCCTTCGAGTTTCTCTGTCTTTTTTGTTCAAAATATACATCAAGTGCTTCTTTGGCGATTTCACTTGCTGTGGCGGATGGATAGCGTTTCGTATTCGTGGAAATATACGGAATGATAACTGAATACGCAACTTCAGGTTTGTCTGCAGGGGCATACCCTACATGAGAAAGGTTAATCGTCGGAATAACTGGGTTGGATTTATTACCTGTGTAATAAAAGGATTCCGCTGTACCCGTCTTTCCTGCTCCTGTATAGGGTGCACCCGCTAGTAATCCAGAAGCTGTACCGTTCGCGCCATAGTATACATAATTCATACCTTTCTTCACTTGATCGATTTCCTCTTGAGAGTTTTTCAAGTGATTCAACACTTTCACAGGTGTTTCCTCAACCAACTCGCCAAGCACTTCCCCATCCGGAGATGGTTCACGAATTTCTTTCAAAATCTTCGGTGCTATTCGATTGCCGTCAGAAGCAATAGTTGCAACATATTGCGCCATTTGCAGAGGAGTATACGTATCAAACTGTCCGATTGAGAAGTCAAGCAGTTTCCCAGGGACTGTTTCAGTACCGGTTACCCCTGTATATTCTCCAGGTAAATCGATTCCTGTTTTGACGCCTAAGCCAAATGCCGCAAAGTTTTCGCGGAATGTATCAAAGGCTTTCTTGTCGATTGGTAATCCTTGTCCTGGTCGGTATGTCGCTTTTCCTAAGCCCATCGCTATGCGGAACATATATACGTTGGAAGAACGACCAATAGCGGAAATGTCGTTTAATGCCACTCGACCATTCGGATTAAACAATGATCGTTTGTATCTGCCGCCAATATTGATTGGTTGGTCAATTTTAACTTCACCAATTTTTGCAGCACCTTCATTATAACCTGTAAGCATCGTCGCCAATTTCACTGTTGATCCGACTTCATACGCTGAAGTAAACGTACCATATGTGTAATCCTGTATCGCCCACCGTCCTGTCGATTCATCCTTTAGTACTTTCTTACCGACAAGCGACAAGATTTCTCCGTTATTCGGATCTAGCATGACAAGGAATGCCGAGTCCAACGCACCTGTATTCGGACCTTGTTTTAAACGCAATAATTTATTGGATACGACATCTTCGAGCGCCTTCTGTAAATCTGTATCTGTAGTCAGGATTAAATCTTTACCTGGCTTTCCTTCTTTCACCGTTTTCGTTTCAACGACTTTTCCTGTGCGGTCTTTGACATTTTTCACAATCGTCTTTTGGCCTTTCAGTAAGTCTTCGTAATACGCTTCCAAATAACTTCTTCCGACGCGATCATTACGGGAATAGTCTCTCGCCAGGAAATAGTCTAAGTGAGAACGCGGAATCCCTTCTACCGGACTTGTTGTGGAACCGAGAATCGCACTGTCGGATTTCTTGACCCGATCCCAGTCCGTAGTCGTATTGACGCCCGGCAGTTGATCCAATCTTTCAGAAACAACAGCTAGTTCTTTATCAGTCACACCATCGCTTTTAATGATTTGTGGCGAATAGGCGTAACCTGCCATCATTTCTCGATAAATAGCGAGTACTTCTAAATCTTCCGCAGACAAAGTAGCTAGTTCTTCATCTGTGATTCGGTCGCGTGTCAGCTGATTTATTTCCCGTTGGACATCTTTCTGAGATTTATTGTCATCTTTACTGAGCTCAGTTTGCTCTTTCTTAGGTACTTTATCAGCTGCTTTTACAGGATTTAATAATATCCAGAAATCTCGCTTATCGCCTATTGTGACGCGTTGAGTATCTTGGTCGATCAACTTCGCGATTTTTCTTGCCAGCGCAAGCATTTCTTTCGTCGTCGTGGAAGATGTTTTCGTATACGTGATAGCGTTTTTCGCTTCATTGTCTATGAGTACTTTTCCCGAGCGATCGAAGATTCTTCCACGCGGCGTGCTCGTGTTGACCGCAATCTCCTCGGTTCGTTCAAGACTGCGTGCATAATCTTCCCCCTTGACGATTTGCATATAACCTAAACGGAATATGAGTAAGGAAAAAAGGACAAAAATCGCTACAAATAAAAAATTCATTCGAAATGCAATATGTTGACGTTGACCCGTTTTTGGCGGCTCCGTCTTTTTCTGGTTTCTCTTCAACAGGAATCTCCTTTCTCAGGAAGTTTATGTATTAGAATTATAGCATGAAAATAATAAAGAACACACATCTAGACGAACTAGATGTGTGTCGGGTTTCAATTACTTATTGTCTTGGTAACGCTTTTCTACTTCATCCCAGTTTACTACGTTCCAGAATGCTGAAATATAGTCAGGACGACGGTTTTGATAGTTTAAGTAGTATGCATGCTCCCAAACGTCCAAACCTAGTAATGGTGTTTTACCATCCATGTAAGGTGAGTCTTGGTTAGGAGTTGATGTTACTTCAATTTCACCGTTGTTTACAACAAGCCAAGCCCAACCTGAACCGAAGCGAGTTGTTGCAGCTTTAGCAAACTCTTCTTTGAAAGCATCAAAGCTACCGAACTTCTTGTCGATTGCTTCTGCAACTTCCCCAGTTGGGTTGCCGCCACCGTTTGGTGAAAGGATTGTCCAGAACAATGAGTGGTTAGAGTGCCCACCACCGTTATTGCGGACTGCTGTACGCTTGTCCTCTGGAACTTTGTCCAAGTTTGCAACTAATTCGTCAACAGGCATGTTAAGAAGTTCTTCGTGACCTTCTAGTGCATTGTTCACGTTCGTTACATACGTGTTGTGGTGTTTCGTGTGATGGATGTTCATCGTTTCTTTGTCGATGTGTGGCTCCAACGCATCGTATGCGTATGGTAGTTCTGGTAATGTATAAGCCATTTTCCATTCCTCCTCTAAATTATCTCTGTTTTGCCCTACCTCTTCACATTATCAAAATATGAGTCAGCATTCAAAGAAAATGGACTGTTAACGGAGAAAAAATAGAAAAATGACAATCATGACCACCATAATAGTACCTTTTACAGCAACTGATGTCAGAAAACCAATGACAGAGCCGATTCCTGTACGGAAAGCTTGTTTGATCCCTACACGTGTGAAAATGAGTTCTGCAATGATTGCACCAATAAAAGGTCCAGCTAGAATACCCACCACCGGAATGACGAATGGACCAATAAGCAGTCCAATCGTACTTCCCCACATTCCCGCCTTGCTGCCACCGAAGCGTTTGACACCGACGAGATTGGCGATCATATCCGCTCCGAACAATAACAAAACGAATAATACTTGGATTACCCAAAATAACCACGTTAACTCCTCAAATGAAACAAGCGCGCCATAAAGCAGGAAGCCTGCCAATAAAAACACAACAGATGGAATGACAGGGTAGATCAATCCGACAAACGCGATCGCGAACATGATAATTGCTAATGTCCAACCGATCCATAACATAGCTGTCACTCCTTATTTTATTATGCGTGCTTACCTAAAATCGCTTCCGCAATGTTTACTGCGTGGTCACCAATTCGCTCAAGATTCGAAACGATATCGACAAACACCATACCAGCTTGTGCACTACAATGTCCTTCATTTAAACGGACGATATGATTTTTACGGAATCGACGTTCCATATTATCGATTAAATCTTCTTTCTCTGAAACGATACGTGCTAGATCTGTATCGTCTGAATCTAATGATTCAATCGCTTTTTGAACGGTTTCGATTGTCAATGTGAACATTTCAGTTAGATCTTCCATTGCATCATCTGTCAGCTTCAATTTATTAGTTTCACGTAAATCGATTAGCTCAATGATGTTTTCGAAATGATCACCTATTCGCTCGATATCACGGACAGTATCCATTAATAAGACGTGACGACCAGATTCAGCTGGCGACACGATAACTACGGATACTTCTACTAAGTAGTCTGTAATTTTGCGATCGAGATTGTTGATGGCATCTTCAATTTGATACGCTGTTTCTGCATACTTTTTCTGACCTGTCTTCAAATATTCAAATGATTCTTGAAGACCACGGACACTAAAATCACCCATCCGGACAATTTCTTCTTTGGCTTGTCCAATTGCGACGGCCGGTGATTGTGTGATGAAGCGACGGTCAAGATGTTTCGGTTTATACTCAATCGTGACATCCTCGCCTGGTATCATCTTAGTGACCAGATAAGCCCAAGCGCCAATGAATGGAAATTGTAGAACCGTGTTGGCGATGTTAAATGAACCGTGCGCAAATGCGATTTGCATTTTACTTTCGAGATTCAAGGCACTCGCCATCCATTCAACGTAAGCCGTAAATGGTATGAGCAGGATCATAAATACGATGGTACCGACGATATTGAATAGTACGTGTACAGCTGCTGCTCGTCTTGCTGCAACAGATGCACCGAGTGCCGCAAGTACTGCAGTAATTGTCGTACCGATGTTATCGCCAAAGAGAATCGGTAATGCGGCTTTCATTGTAACCAAGTCTTCAGCGAAGAGACCTTGCAAGATTCCGACAGTCGCACTGGAGCTTTGTACGACCAGTGTGAAGATCGTTCCCGCTACTACGCCGAGCAGTGAATGTTCACTCATTGCTAGTGTGAAATCAGCAAATGCTTCTAATGAACGTAAAGGCTTCATTCCGTCACTCATTAATTCAAGTCCTAAGAATAATCCCCCGAAGCCGAAGATGACTTCTCCTAGGTTCTTGATTTTAGCTTTACGGACGAAGAAAATCAGGAAGGCACCGAATGCCATGATCGGTAATGCATATGCGCCGACATCTAAACCAATAATAAACGCAGTCACTGTCGTACCGATATTGGCGCCCATGATGACGCCGATTGCCTGACGGAGTGTCATAAATCCGGCACTTACCAGACCGACTGTAATAACAGTTGTTCCAGAACTAGATTGAATTAACACTGTTACGATAATACCGACAAGAACTCCCATAAATGGATTGGTAGTAAAACGGTCTAAGATTGCACGAAGTCTGTCCCCTGCAGCCTTTTGCAATCCATCCCCCATGTACTTAATTGCGAATAGGAAAATTCCTAAGCCCCCAAGAAATTGGAACACCACTTCTTGCCAGTTCACTTCCATTTAATTGTCAACCTCCATCAAACGTTTTATGTATGATTTCTAACTGCCCTTCACTCATTACAATCGTCGTGAAGTTTCAACCTATTATGAGAGGTATATACGTCAATTGTAAAGCATCCTACTGCAATCTTTACATCACCTTAACAATGCAGCAATGAATTGTCATAAGAATGTCGAAATTTCTGCAAAGCAGTATGTTTTAAATAAATGGTAGACTATATGTAGAAAGGGAGGCCGGCTCAGTGAAATTCCATCAAATTTTTAAAGCTTCTTTACATGAACCCAAAAAACTTGCAGCATTCCGCTTGTTATCGATCGGTAAAGTCATTCAATACATATTTGTGTTTATCTTTCTTTACACCGGCGTATCATTTTTGCAATTTGTAGTAGGCGATCATACACTGTTCCAGTCGTCTCCTGAATTAGCGGAAATCGGCGAAACGATCGGCTTTTTGATCTATCCAATCGCATTTGTGCTGCAATTGGTCATTATTACGTCGTATTTATTTATTCGCATCAGTATTTTTGCTATCATAGGGGTAGTGCTATTGAAACTATTGCATCGCCGTGGCGAATTTCGTTTTATGTGGCGAACAGCAGCGATTGCTGCAACATTACCAATCTTGCTGACGATGGCATTTGAATTTGTTCCTCCTATGCAACCTTATAGCTTGTGGATCGCGTCGGTAGTCCATCTACTCTACGTTTGGAGAGCAGCAGTCTATTATCCAAAACAACCAAGATGAATAGACTTCCCCTTGTCTGCATAGTGTAGTGCAGGAGGGATGCATGATGAGAATTCTACTAATCGCACTTGCTGTATTTTGCACAGTTCATTTTGTTCGAATGGATTTAACAGAAGGGACAATCCCTCTTGCAGCCTTTTTTGAAGATGAATCGTCCTGTATAGAGGAAACGCCGAATCATTCAATTGCCATTCGAGTGGTTGAAGGTGATACAATAGAATCGTTATTCGCATTATACCCAGATTCAACACAAAACTTTCTTGAGAGGTTGGAGCAATTTTATTCCATGAACCCTCATCTTGAACGCCAACAGTTTGTAGCAGGCGAAAAAATCAAGTTGCCGATCGGTGAACAAGTAGAATCTGTTTGCGAAGAAGGCGACAAAGGATAATTTTATATTCCATCTTTTTATGATGGTATTTACTCATTTGAAGGAGAGAGACATAATGACTGAAATGATTCATCGTTCCAATACTCGTCCCGTAAAAGTTGGTAATTTGACTATCGGGGGAAGCAATGAGCTGTTTATGCAAAGCATGACAACGACAAAAACACATGATGTCGAAGCAACAGTTGCAGAAATTAAACGTTTGGAAGATGCAGGCTGCCAAATCGTACGTGTAGCATGTCCCGATGAGCGCGCTGCGTATTCTATTGGAGAAATCAAAAAGCAAATCAATATTCCGCTAGTAGTGGATATTCATTTTGACTATAAATTAGCATTGATTGCAATTGAACAAGGTGCAGATAAAATACGTATCAATCCAGGTAATATTGGCCGTAAAGAGAAAGTTGAAGCTGTTGTTAATGCAGCAAAAGCGAAGGGTATTCCAATTCGTATCGGTGTCAACGCAGGTTCACTTGAGAGAAAAATTCTTGAGAAGTACGGCTACCCTACCGCTGAAGGTATGGTTGAAAGTGCATTGCATCATATCAAAATCCTTGAAGACTTGGATTTCCATGATATTATCGTGTCACTTAAAGCATCTGACGTTAACTTGGCGATCGAAGCATATAAACTTGCAGCTGCGGCATTCGATTATCCATTGCACTTAGGTATTACAGAATCCGGTACACTATTCGCAGGCTCGATTAAGAGCGCAGCGGGACTTGGTTCTCTTCTATCCGCAGGTATCGGTAACACGATGCGCGTATCGTTAAGTGCGGATCCGGTTCAAGAAATCAAAGTAGCGAAAGAGTTACTGAAAGTATTCGGTTTATCTTCCAACTCGGCAACATTAATTTCTTGCCCAACATGCGGCCGTATCGAAATCGACTTAATTTCCATTGCTAATGAAGTAGAAGAATATATCTCGAACATTAAAGCACCGTTGAAGGTAGCAGTTCTTGGCTGTGCGGTCAACGGCCCAGGTGAAGCCCGTGAAGCAGATATTGGTATTGCTGGTGCTCGTGGTGAAGGATTGCTCTTCATGCATGGTAAAACAGTCCGAAAAGTTCCAGAAGAGACAATGGTCGAAGAATTGAAAAAGGAAATCGACATTTTAGCCGAGGAATATTTTGAGAAGAAAAGACAAGAAGAGGCACTTGCAGCACAAGGTAGCGTTTCTGAATGAGGGATATACGTTTCGGGATCGACATTGACGGGACGGTAACTACACCCACTGCCCTGCTTCCCCATATCAACAAGCGTTTCGGTTCTAATCTGACACTCGCGGATATTAAAGAATATGATTTGACGAAAGCGTTTGATGTGGACCCCGAACAGTTTGGGCAATGGTACAAAGAAACGGAAGAACTGATCTATCAGACTTCCCCTGCTCAAGAATTCGCAAAAGAAGTATTGACCAATTGGCAGAAGCAGTTCGAGTTGTATTATATTTCAGCCCGTGGACCGAATGTACTCGAGTCTACGACGAACTGGTTTCACGAGCAACAAATACCTTATGACCACGTAGAGTTGATTGGCACGCATCATAAAATTGAGACGGCTAAGCAATTCAACGTAGATGTATTCTTCGAAGACAAGCATGACAATGCAGTAGGTATCCACGAAGAGTTGGATATTCCGGTGTTCTTATTTGATACTCCTTATAACCAGGATCCGATTCCTGAAGGTGTTATACGAGTAGCCAATTGGAAACAAGCTGATCAGTACGTTAGACAGTTGTTTCATGCAACGGAAATGATAAAGAGTAAATGATTGCTGGAGCATCGCATATTGCGGTGCTCTTTTTTTTATAGTCTTCTTGTATATTCGCATCTTACTTTTAACTTCACATGTATAATAAAACCTAGTACATTATTAGTACGTAATATAGTAGATTGAGGTTTTTAATTCATGTCTATCCATCTAATTGTATTAGTAATCATTGCCGTATTTATTGGTGCTTTGTCGCGTGCTACATTCGGTTTTGGTGAAGCAGTTGTCAGTATGCCCTTGCTCGCATTACTATCAGTAGATTTACATACTTCTATCGCTTTAATAGGTTTGGTGGGACTCACGGTGGCATTATTTACCGTAGTTTCGGAATGGCGTCATGCGGACCGTCAAGCTTTACTTCGCCTAGTCATAGGTGCTTTAGCAGGAATCCCCGTAGGTATCGTATTGGTCGTCAAAATTCCCGATACGCTAATAACTATTGCGCTCGGGATCTTTTTAATTCTTTATGGTTTGTATTCATTTGGCAAGAGTCTATTACAACATACTTTTGCTACAGAAAGACTGAAGGCGAAGTTCTGGTCATGGCCAGTTGGATTTGTGTCCGGTGTGCTTGGAAGCGCTTATAATACTCACGGTGTGCCCGTAGTCGTGTATGGTACGTTAAGACGTTGGGAACCAAAGCGCTTTCGCGGAACCTTGCAAGCCCATTTTCTTATTACAGGTACATTTATAGTTGCTGGACAGGCTTTGGGAGGTCTATGGTCAAAAGATGTTTTTATATTATACGGTTACTCTTTCCCCACTGTCATACTCGCAACATGGCTTGGTATTTTTATACAACGTCGTATTCCAAATGAAAAATTTATACGGTATGTATTTCTTCTACTAGCACTCCTAGGAGCGATTTTATCACTTACTTCCATTTGAATACTATTCAATAAAAAAGGCAGCACATCATAAACATAATGATGTACTGCCTTTTTCTATTCAAACTATCCTACCTTACACTTCGGACATCTGCCGTATATCTCAAACTTATGCCCTTCTATTACATACTCTGACAAATTTACCGTTACACTATCCATCGGGCAAATTGGAATGGATTTCGTGCCACCACACGCTGTACAAATAAAATGGTGGTGATGATGATCCGTCGCACACTGCATACGGAAAAGTCGCTCGCCGTTCAGTTCTGTTTCATCTAAAATACCAAGCTTCGAGAACATGGCAAGATTCCGGTAGATTGTATCAAAACTAATACCCGGATTATCCCGTTCTACCGCTACGCGAACTTCCATAGCCGTGACATAGCGATCCGCATCATCAAAAAACCGCAATAATATTTCTCGGTTCTTTGTTCGTTTATAATCATATTTCAATAGAATATCCCATGCTTCATCTATCGACATATCGTAACGCCACCTTTCCTGCTGCCTATGACCGTACTTTTTTCCATAAAAGTACTAACAGTAAAATGAACACTGACGTAACTACAATGGTCCCGCCAGGCGCGATATCTAAGTAAAACGCAGATATCAGTCCAATGATCACAGCGATTTCCCCGAATACTACCGAGTATACTAGTGCACCCTTATAGCTTTTAGCCACTTGAATAGCCGCTGCCACAGGCAATGTCATCAACGAAGATACTAGCAAAATTCCAACGATTCGCATTGATGCACCAATGACTAGCGCTGTGATAATCATAAACGCCGCTTGAATAACGCGTTCATTAATCCCAGACACTCTCGCATACTCTGGATCAAATGCCAATGAAAATAACTCTTTATATAAGAAATAGATAAAGGCAATCACAATAATAGCAATAAAAATAACAATGTATAAATCTTGCCGACTTACAGCGGACACTGAACCAAATAAATAACCGACTAAATCTGTACCGAAACCTTTGGCAAGGGATATAAATATTGCCCCAAAACCAATACCGGCAGATAAAATGATCGGAATCGCCAGTTCTTCAAAGCTTTTATACACTCTACGCAATCGCTCAATCAACAAAGAGCCGATTACAGCTGCCCCCATCCCTAAATACACTGGGTTAAGCGCCGCGAAGAACAATACTTGCTGACTTAAATAGAGACTGCCTGCAATCCCTGCGAGTGCTACGTGACTAAGTGCATCTGAAATCATCGCCATACGACGCACTACGATAAACAATCCTAGCATCGGGGCGATCAAGCCGATAATCAGTCCAGATAGTACAGCATTTTGTAAAAACTCATATGTGAAAATAGCTTCAATCATCTAACCGGCTCCGTTTCTTTTTGATGGAGCCGACGAATAGGATGACCGTACCAGCCGGACAATTCCGCCTCACTCATTTTTTCATAGTCTGCATGGACACCATGGAAATGGATAGATCGATTCAAGCACGCGATATGTGTTGCAAGCTTTGTCACGACATCGATTTCATGTGTCACGAGTAAAATCGCTATTCCGTACTCACGATTCAATTCGCTAAGCATAGAATAGAAGGATTCTACATTTTGTCTGTCGATTCCGACTGTCGGCTCATCCATGATCAGTAAATCCGGATGACTTACGAGGGCTCTCGCAATGAAGACACGCTGCTGCTGACCTCCCGAGAGATCACCTATACTTTCATCTTTACGATCAGCCATTTTCACTACATGTAGCGCATCAAGGGCTTGCTGTTCGTCTTCTTTATCGAACCGCTTGAAAAGTCCTTTTTTACTCGTTAAACCGCTCTTCACGACTTCCAAGACAGTTGCTGGGAACTGCGTCGTAAATGCATTGGATTTTTGAGAGACGTAACCAATTCTTTGTTGTTGGTTAAACGAATCGATCGGCCCACCAAACAGTTCAATGGTACCTTGAGACGGTTTCAACAACCCTAATATGATCTTTAATAATGTAGATTTACCCGAACCGTTTGGACCAATTAACGCCCAAAACTCCCCTTGTTTCACTTCTAGACTGACATCAGAAAGCGCAACAGAGTGATTAAATTTATGCGATATATGCTCTAAGTTAATAATGGAATTTGTCATATACATATCCCTTCCTTTAATTCGGAATCATTCCGATTACTTTATGAATTATATAGTAAGACGCGGAGGGATACAACCAATTGAAAGGAAATGATGAAGATGGATTTACTTCAGTTAATTCAGGAAATTAAACAGTTGCCCGATCAGGAAGCAGTACATTACGCGGCAAGTTATGGTGTGGAGTTGTCTACAAAGGAGGTGCAGCAGCTACGACCTTTGCTGGATGAAGTTTCATTCACTTGGTTGTTTACAGGTATTCCGTCCGTATTTATCGAAAAAATCACTTCGATCATTGGCTATGAGAAAACCATGCTGTATTTGGAACAATATAAACTACAATAGAAAAAAGCGTTGCGGGTACGCAACGCTTAAAGTCTTCAGTTATGCAATTCTTCTAATCGAGCAGGAGTGAATTGATGATTTTTCAACATGTCAATCTCCACTGCATAAGGGGCTTTTTTATTTGCTTTATCTGTTCCGATAAATGGCGTTTCCAAGATTTTTGGGACGTCTTTAAATGCTGGATGATGAACGATATACGCCAATGGTTCGAAGCCGATATGTCCCATGCCAATATTTTCGTGACGGTCTTTTCCAGCACCACAAATGTTCTTGCTGTCGTTAACATGAATGACGGAAATCCGATCTAGTCCAACAATATTGTTAAATTGATCTAAGACACCTGAGAAATCATTGACAATATCATAGCCTGCATCATGAACGTGGCATGTATCAAAACAAACGGATAGACGTTCGTTATGCTTCACACCGTCGATGATCTTGGCGATCTCATCAAAACTTCTACCACACTCTGTTCCTTTACCAGCCATCGTTTCAAGTGCGATGCGAACATTCGCGTCTTCAGATAACACTTCATTCAAGCCTTCAATTATTTTCTCGATACCTACTTCCGCCCCTGCGCCCACGTGAGCACCTGGATGGAGGACAATTTGGTTAGCACCAAACGCTTCAGTGCGCTGGATCTCCTGTTGCAAAAAGTCTACGCCTAAGCGGAACGTTTCAGGCTTCGTAGTGTTCGCAAGATTAATAATGTACGGCGCATGGATGACGAGATTTGATTGACCGTTTTCTTCCATACTTTGTGTACCGCTTTCGATATTCAATTCTTCAATTGGTTTACGTCTCGTGTTCTGAGGCGCTCCCGTATAGATCATGAATGTATTGGCTCCATAGCTTAGAGCTTCTTCACTTGAGCCAAGTAGCATCTTTTTACCACTCATGGATACGTGAGAACCTAGAAGGATATCGTGTTGTGTCATGATTTCTTCTTTATTCTCCTTTGTCTCTTTTTAAAGTTCTCTTTTTGTTCTGCCATCTTCTTCTTGTAGCCTGGCTTCACTTTATCTGGCTTACGAATATAGGAATCTGCTTTTTTATCAAGTTCATCTACCTCACGTACGCGTTTCTTACGTGCTTGACGCTCTTTCACTTCAATCCATTCACCATTTTTAACATCTTCGTGAACGAAAGGAATGCCAAGCTTCTCAATTTGATTAATTGCATCTTCATCGGACGGTTCATACAACGTAATCGCATGACCTTGCATTCCTGCACGTGCAGTACGTCCTACGCGGTGAACAAAGAATTCCAGATCATCTGGTAATTCAAAGTTAATGACGTGACTGACACCCGGAATATCAATCCCTCTTGCTGCCAGATCAGTCGCCACGATGTATTGATACTCTAGATCCCGCACTTGCTTCATAACACGTGTACGTTCGCGTGGCGTCAAATCACCGTGGATTTTTCCAGGCTTATGCCCGTGCTCCGCTAAATAGGTAGCCAAACGATCAGCGTTTTGCTTTGTGTTCATGAAAATAATCGCTAGATACGGCTGGAGGGCATCCATCACGTGTAGTAGTTTCTTGTTTTTATCCATACTTCTTACAGGAACTAATGAATAATGCATATTCTCAGTTAACGGTTTCTTATCATCCATCCGGACATGAACGGGTGAGTTCATATACTTCGACAAGAATGGCTTCAGTTTTTCAGGAATCGTTGCAGAGAATACATACATGCTAATCTTCTCCGGCATTCTTGAAGCAAACTTATCAATGTCTTCAATGAAGCCCATATCAAATGCAAGATCTGCTTCATCAATGACTAGCTGAGTGGCTGTGTGGATCGATAATGCGCCGGTTTCCGACATATCTTGGATACGTCCTGGTGTACCGACGATGATGTGCGGTGTGCTCTTTAATCGTTCAGCAGAGCGTTTTTTATCTGTACCGCCAATCAAGATTGCACTTTTGATATCCGTTCCATCGATTAGCTTTTTCAGTTCATTATGCAGTTGAACCGCTAACTCACGTGTCGGTGCTGTAATGACCGTTTGCAGTTCGTCCTGCTCTGGCTTAAGTTTTTCAACAAGTGGAATTAGGAAACTATGGGATTTCCCTGTTCCTGTATGGGCTTGTCCAATTGCACTTGTGTTTTTCATGATCAATGGAATGATTTCTTTTTGGATCGGTGTTGGTTCTTCAAACCCTAATTTTTGAATAGCTTCCCTCAAAAACGGTTTGAATTGGTAATCAGTAAATTTAGACATATCGTTCCTCCTCTAGATAATTCTTATTGTACCATGATTCGGTGCCATCAGTGGTTTTTTTCGCATAGGATATAGGGGAAACAACTAAAAAATTAGAAAGGAGTTCGTGATGAGATATCAATCATTTTATCCGTTCAGCAATCAGCCGCCTCAGCCTAGGATGACACCCGCCACTCCGCCTATTCAACAAAGAGCGCCCATGCCTTTCCCTCAAGGCATGCAGGGAAATTCCAGGAACCCTAGGGATATGCGTGGCGGTGCTCCACAACAGCAGGCAGGTATGCAAGAAACCGGTCCTTCACGGGCTGATCAATACATGCAAACAGCAAATCGTTTTTTCAATACTGCTCAACAATTCGCACCATTAGTGCAGCAGTTTGCGCCACTTGTCCAAAATTTACCTGCCATGTGGAGGTTATATAAAGGGGTACAATCTATGCCGGACGCACCGACAGCCTCTTCTGCACCACGTCCAAGTAGTCCGCAAACGCCCAATTCTAGACCTTCCCAAGCCACTAATCAGCCATCTATGCCGAGGATTTTTCAACCGCCCTTCTGAACTCTTTGAATCGTTCACGAATCTCCGCTATAATGAAAGAGAAGTTAGTAGAGGAGTGGAGTGGATTAAATGAAAGTACTCAAGATATCACCAAGAGGTTATTGTTATGGTGTAGTTGATGCGATGGTCATTGCGAGGAATGCTGCGCTAGATCCTACCCTGCCGAGACCCATTTATATATTAGGCATGATCGTCCACAACAAACACGTCACAGATGCTTTTGAAGAAGACGGGATCATTACGTTGGACGGGGAAAATCGCCTAGAAATTTTACGTAAAGTGGATAAGGGAACTGTAATCTACACGGCACACGGTGTTTCTCCTGAAGTTCGCCAATTAGCGAAAGAAAAAGGATTAGTTGCCATTGATGCAACATGTCCCGACGTTTCTGTAACACACTATTTAATTGAAGAGAAAGTAGCAGAAGGCTATGACATCCTTTATATCGGCAAGAAGCATCACCCAGAACCTGAAGGCGCAATTGGTGTTGCCCCGGATTCTGTCCATTTAATTGAGCGTCTTGAAGACATTGAAAATCTAGACATTAGCAATGACAAATTATTGGTTACAAATCAAACTACGATGAGTCAATGGGACGTTGCACATCTCATGGAAGAATTGGAACGTAAATTCCCTCACATCGAAGTACACCAAGAAATTTGTCTGGCTACACAAGTTCGCCAAGAAGCTGTAGCAGAACAAGCAGGTGAAGCAGAGTTGCTGATTGTCGTTGGAGATCCGAAAAGTAATAACTCCAACCGTTTAACGCAAGTATCTGTAGAAATCGCAAACACACCTTCATACCGCGTCTCAGACGTTTCAGAAATCGACCCTGCATGGCTTATGGACATTGAGACAGTAGCGGTCACAGCAGGTGCTTCTACACCTACCATAATTGTTAGGGAAGTTATTGCGTTCTTGAATGAATTTAATCAAGATGATCCTACAACACATCATCCGGAAAGAAAGTTTAAGCTTGAGAAAATCTTGCCGAAAGTCAAGAATCCAACGCCTGTAATCCGGATCGAACCATAAGTATAAGAAAAACCGTCGAGTGTGCTCGACGGTTTTGTTTATGATAGGAATTGAAAAGGCTCAGTAATGACGTTAGATTCAATAAATTCAACAGCTAATTTATTTTTTTGACAAAGGTCTGTCATTTTATTTGCAACGCCAGCAATCATAATTTTTTCAATATTATGACCAGGGTCTACAATGGCAAGATCAAGCGCTTGCGCATCTTGCGCCACATGATAATACATATCTCCTGTCACGAGTACATCGGCCCCTTTTCTCTTGGCAGCTGCAATATATTTATTTCCATCTCCGCCAAGAACCGCCACTTTATGAATTTTCGTCTGTGGATCACCTACGAAACGTAATGCTGGAACTCCAAATACATCTTTCACATGCTGTGCAAATTCCTTCAACGTCAACTCTTCTGCAAGTTGTCCAATACGCCCAATTCCTTGCTCATTCGTTTTCTGCTGCATCTTGACTAAATCAAATGCCGGTTCTTCATAGGGATGCGCAACAAACATTGCTTTGATGACTGTAGCCTGCTGACTCTCCGCGAACACGACTTCAATTCGCTCTTCATCCACTTGTGTCGGTTCCCCAACTTCTCCAATTGTCGGATTTGCTCCAACAACCGGTGTGAATCGACCAGTGCCTTGTGAGCTAAAACTGCATGCCTGGTAATCACCAATCGCACCCGCTCCTGCACTTGCCAATTTCTGACGCAATACATCCGCATTTTCTAAAGGACAGTATACTGCCAGTTTCATCAAGTACTCAGAGTCTGTAATATCAATCGGCTCCGTCTGCTGTATACCAAGACGTTCCGCTAACATATCATTGACACCACCTTCGGCAATATCAAGATTGGTATGCGCAGCGTAGACCGCAATATTATGTTTAATACATTTCTCAATCATTTTCCCTTGAGGTGTATCTGTCAGAATGGATTTTACAGGACGGAACAATGGGGGGTGGTGTGCAATCACAAGAGTGGCCCCATTTTCAACTGCTTCATCAATCACTTGTTCGTTGACATCAAGCGTAACAAGAACTTTATCTACAGGACGATTCAATTGGCCGATGTGCAGTCCAACCGGATCCCCTTCAAATGCAAGCCGCTTCGGTGACCACTTTTCAAATAGTTCAATGATCTGATGTCCATTACTTTTCTTCATGTGCTAACACCTTCCTGACTAATTCTATATTTTCTTGTAAATTTGCTTTTTTGCCCTTAATTTCTTCCGTTTGTTCTGCGTGATCAAGAGCTTTTATGACCCGCTGCCATTCAAGCATCTCTCGCTCCCACTTCGCTCGGAATACGTTAGATTGTTTACGGCGCAAAACTGGCCCGACAAGTAAATCGGTTGTTGAGTAATCAGCCGCTCCTCTTTCAAGTACAAGGACTTCATAAATTTTACTGTCTTCTAGCAAAATCTCTTCATCTACAATGCAAAATCCATTCGCTACAGCCCATTCCCGAATCGCGATCGCGTGCAGATTGGGTTGTACGATGATTCGTTGTACATGCGTTAAACGGTCCTTACCCGCTTCGAGGATCGATGTAATCAATGTCCCACCCATTCCTGCGATTGTTACTGTCTCGACGTTGTCAGCGTCTTCTATCGCCTGCAAACCATTTGCTAAGCGCACTTCAATACGGTCCGCAAAACCATTCAGATCTACATTGCGCGTCGCCGCTTCAAAGGGACCTGTCACTACTTCTCCTGCAATGGCTTTACGTATCTTTCCTTTATTCATTAAATAGCACGGTAGATAGGCATGATCACTACCAATATCCGCAAGCACAGTATCGTTCGGAACAAAACTGGCTACCATTGCCAGACGTTCCGATAATTGATTGGTATTCATGGTTCCCCGCCTTTCATTTTCCTCTATTGTATAATCGCTACTCATTTCATGCAATGCAAAAGAGCCAGTAAACCGAGAGTTACCCTGGTTTACTGGCTCTTTAAATTAAGTAGACAATCAGTCTAATGATAAAATGTAATCAACCATTTCATCTATGTTCTCATCTGGAACTAGTCCAGCTGGCATTGCAGTTCCAGCAACACCGTTTTTGATTGCATCATGTACTTCTTTTGCATCAAGTGAGCTATTTAGAGCTGGCCCCATTCCGCCAGTTAAGCCATCACCATGACAACTAATACACTTCTGCTGAGCAACAGCTTCTGCGTCAAATTCGCCAGTGTTTGCACTTTCTTCTTCAGTTCCTTGCTCTGTGCCTTCTTCATTAGCTCCAGCAATTTCTTCTTTTTGATCTAGACCATAAAGTGACATGAAGAAAATCAGTCCAATTCCGAGCGCGAAAATCAGAAAAAATGGTACAATAGGATTTTTATTCATTGGATTACCCTCCTTCACCAGAATCTATTCTGTAAAAGATACAGTATACACTTAACATTGTACTGTATCTATAAGAAAACTGAAAGTGTTATCGAGTGACTTTTCGTCTTTTGTGACAGAATCGCCATAATTCGCAGGTCAACAACCTAGTTGTCTAGCAATGACCATTCGCTGGACTTCTGAAGTGCCTTCTCCAATTTCAAGAAGTTTGGCATCACGTAAATAACGCTCGACCTCATATTCACGCATATAGCCATAGCCACCGTGTATTTGAATCGCTTCATTGGCAACTTCCATCGCTATTTCTGAAGCATATAATTTACACATCGATGCTTCTTTTGTAAACTTTCTGCCTTGATCTTTTAGCCATGCCGCTTTATAAACCAAAGTCCGTGCGAGTTCGATCTTCATCGCCATATCCGCCAGTTTGAATTGTGTAATTTGGAAAGATGATAATGTTCTTCCGAATTGCTTGCGTTCCTTTGAATACTTCAAAGCTCGCTCGTAAGCCGCCTGTGCAATACCTACTGCCATAGCACCGATACCGATACGACCGCCGTCAAGTGTTACCAGGAACTGCTGAAACCCTTTACCCGTCTCGCCAAGTAGATTCTCTTCTGGAACTACTACATCTTCAAGCAATAATTCTGTAGTATTGGAAGCATGCAGGCCCATTTTTTCATAGTTATCGATTATTTTAAAACCTTTTGATGTGGTCGGTACGATAATTGCGCTAATTTCTTTCTTGCCATCTTCACGACCCGTCACAGCAGTCAATGCTAGGTGTTTAGCATAGCTTGCATTGGTGATATAGACCTTTGAGCCATTGATTGTATACTGACCTTCAGAAAGGATGGCAGACGTCTCTGTTCCACCAGCGTCAGATCCAGCATTAGGCTCGGTCAAACCGAAAGCACCAAATGATTCGCCAGTACAGATCGGCGTGAGATACTTCTGCTTTTGCTCTTCTGTTCCAAATAAGTTTAGAGGCGCCCCACCTAGTGAAATATGAGCGGAATAGGTAATACCCGTCGACGCACATGCACGACTCAATTCTTCTGTCACTATGGCAAAACTAATCGTATCTGCTCCACCCCCACCGTATTTCTCGGGAAATGGTAAGCCCATCATACCCATTTCTGAAAGCTTTTTAAAAATCTCCGCTGGGAACTCCCCTGAGCGATCACGATCTACTGCACCTGGTGCTACTTCTTCATTTGCAAAGTCTCTCATCAGTTTTTTCACCATTTGTTGTTCTTGAGTTAAATCAAAGTTCATCATGATCATCCTCTCTCCACTTATACAATTCTATTTCCGATAAAATTGTAAGCCCTTACATTATAGCATATAGAAAACGGACGGAATATAGCAATACACCCATTGCATTCCGTCCGATTATATAGATAATATTAAAAATGCGACTACTGTCAATAGACCTAGAGAGCCTGAAATAGTGAAGTATAATAACTTTAATACTCTTCCAGTAAATAACCATAAACCGCAGTTTAATACGAGGAGTCCGATCAATAATGTCGTATCCCCATCAAAAAATGCAGTCCAAATCTTCAATGACATCATTAATAAAAGAAATGCCATCGATATGTATAGAAATGGTGCAAAACCTTTCTTGATGAACGTTTTTCCAAATACGAGCGTTAGGAAAATTATGGCCAATACAGCAGCAACAGTCAATGTAGCGATGGGGTATTCTGTCAGCACGAACATAGCAACTGATGCTACACCTGCAAGCAACAAGCTGATGAGCAAAATCATAAATTGTTTAATCCGTAACTTTTTGCGTTCAATTTGAAGTGTGGAAGATTCTTTCTCGGCCACTTCATCAGGATCTTCTCCTTGCGCATACAACGTAATCAGGAAATCGCAATAATGTTCAGGAAGTAGTTTATTGGCTTTCCAATACCGGATTTCAGAAATGATGATCTGTTTCTTATCTATAGCCATCCTTTCTCCTCCAATAGTATCAATCTTCTATTTTTTACTAAAGAATAAAAAGCATCGGCTCTATCAAGCCGATGCACTTATTATTCTAAGAAGTCCTTTAGTCGTTTGCTGCGTGATGGGTGGCGTAACTTTCTAAGAGCTTTTGCTTCGATCTGACGAATACGCTCACGCGTAACACCGAATACTTTGCCTACTTCTTCAAGCGTACGCGTACGACCATCATCAAGACCAAAACGTAAACGCAATACATTTTCTTCACGATCTGTTAACGTATCTAAAACATCTTCAAGCTGTTCCTTCAACAATTCATATGCTGCATGGTCTGAAGGAGACTGCGCTTCCGAGTCTTCGATAAAATCGCCTAAATGGGAGTCATCTTCTTCACCAATTGGCGTTTCCAACGATACCGGCTCTTGAGCGATCTTCAAGATTTCACGAACTTTTTCCGGAGTTAAATCCATTTCTTCTCCGATTTCTTCAGGAGAAGGCTCTCGTCCTAAATCCTGTAGCAATTGACGCTGGACACGAATTAATTTATTGATCGTTTCCACCATATGCACAGGAATACGAATTGTACGTGCCTGGTCCGCAATTGCACGTGTGATTGCCTGACGGATCCACCAAGTTGCGTACGTACTGAATTTAAAGCCTTTCGTATGGTCAAATTTCTCAACCGCTTTA
Organism: Sporosarcina sp. P20a; assembly: GCF_002743175.1. Lineage (NCBI taxonomy): Bacteria > Bacillati > Bacillota > Bacilli > Caryophanales > Caryophanaceae > Sporosarcina > Sporosarcina sp. P20a. The sequence continues at coordinate 356,877 of NZ_PDYT01000001.1, read as the reverse complement.
ATTAAGCCCATGTTTCCTTCTTGAATCAAATCTAAGAATAACATACCGCGACCGACATAGCGTTTTGCGATACTGACAACTAAACGTAAGTTCGCTTCAGCCAATTTCTTTTTGGCATTCTCCCCACGAATAATAGTTGCATCTATTTTAGGAGTCATTTTTCCTGTTTCCTCAAGCTCGGCTTCAGCAGCCAAACCATCAATAATCCGAATCGCCAAGTCTACCTCTTCTTTACCCGTCAATAAATCTACTCGTCCTATTTCTTTCAAATACATACGGACCGGATCGTTGATTCTGACGCCAGGTGGTACACTTAAATCATTTAAATCAAATTGCTCTTCTTTTTCAGCTTTGGGATCTGCTTCTTCTTTTCTATCCATTTCGATTTCTTGCGCTTCAATCTGATCAAGAAATTCTTCAAATTGTTCAGGTTCCATTTCGAAGGATGCTAGTTTTTCTGTTACATCCTCTAGTGTTAGTTCACCTGTTTTTTTACCTGCTTCAATAATAGCCGCTTTTGCTTCTTCAAGAGTCATTTCTACTTCTCCCGTTTGTTCTTCTTTTGTCATAGTGACTATACCTCCTTACAGAACCTTTAACGATCTCACAAGCTGGATTACTTCCGAGGCCAACTCCATTGCTTTAAGTAGGTCGTTCCTTTTTTCTGCTTCATTAGATTCGTGCCTTTTTTGATCAATTAGACGTTTAATTTGATTTCTTTTTAAATGACGGATACAGTCATTTACTTCTTGTGTGGTATGCTCCTGTGAACGTTCAGTTAAGATGGCTTCCATGACGACTTTCTTCAGTTGCCGGTCTTCTAACGTTTCTGCAAACCGCTGATAGTTTGGCAAATCATATTGCTCATAAAACGCTGCTAACTTAAAGAAAATTTTAATGACGTCATCTCTTACAAATAAATCTTGAAGTTCCAGTCGTTTTTCCTCGAATAGATCTGCGTCCATCAGTAGGTGCGCAAGAAGTAATTGTTCCGCACGGTCTGTTTCTGCACGATTCGCCGGGGCTCTCGTAACATGTACGGTTCTGCTTTCATCAGGACTTGTATCTCGCGATTGTTTCGCCTTTTTTGCAATCGACTTGGTGAATTCTTGACCAAGTGATTCTTTTGAAGCATGTGTTTCATTGTGGAGTTGCTGGATCAATAAATCTTTCTCGATAGGAGAACAACGGTGAGCCAGTTCGTCAAATACTTCGTGTACGTATTGCTTGATGTCATGATCAACGGATAAATTCTTATCTCTTCTATAGTAGGCCGCTACGAAAGAAATATAGGATAACGCTGGATCAAGCACCTTTTCTGAAAATACTTCTGAACCATGTTGACCAATATAGTCATCAGGATCCATTTTATCAGGCAATGTGGCAACCAGTACATCCATTCCGCTATCCATTAGTTGGTCGGCAAATCGTTTGGCAGCCCCCCAGCCAGCTGAGTCACCATCACAGCAAATGACTATCTTTTTTGCCATTCGCTTCAATTTCACGATATGATGCGCGGATAATGCAGTACCCATAACAGCCACCGTATTTCCTATTCCGCCACGATCTGCTGCAATCGTGTCCATGAAACCTTCGAATAGTACTACTTTACCCGTTTTTCGAACATTAAGACGCGCACGGTGAAAATTAAACAAAACCTTACTCTTTTCAAAGACGGGTGTTTCCGGACTATTGATATATTTAGCGTCAGAAGAAGAATCCTCCAACCTTCTGCCGGAGAATGCGATGGTTGCACCATTATCATCCTGAATCGGAAACATGATCCTTCCCCTGAAACGGTCAAAATAACCTGAGCCATCTTCTTTATGGAAACAAAGTCCTGCCGTTTCCATTTCCTTCATATCAAAACCTTGTCTCTTTAGTAGTGCCGATAAGGCATCTGACTGAACGGGAGACCATCCTATTTCATACTGTTCTATCTCGTCACGCGTAAATCCTCTTTTTTCTAGATATTCTAATGCTTTTTCGCCTTCTATGGTGTTTAAGAGCAGATGGCTATAAAAGTTAGCTGCCAGTGTATAGGCTTTCAGCATCTTTTGATTAGATGAGGATTTTGACGATTGGTTGTCTGTCTGGGAACTCTCCAACTCCAATCCCATTCGACTGCCCAATTTGACGATTGAGTCGATGAATGACCGGTTTTCCATATCCATCATAAACGTGATGGCATTACCGCTTGCGCCGCAACCAAAACAATGGAAGAGCTGCTTGTCTTCGGAAACAGAGAAAGACGGACTACCTTCTTCATGGAATGGGCAAAGTCCAAACCAGTTTTTACCTCTTTTTGCTAATTGGACATATTCGCTGATCAAATCAACAATGTCGGTTCCTGAACGAATTTCCTCAATTGTATCGTCAGATATTCTTGTCATTCTATCACCATTTCCACTCTATATACATAAATTCTAGACGTTTTACAAAAACCCTTCTTTATCGACAATTTTCGCTATAATTATTTTCAGTATCTGCATTTTTGTCACATTTATGACATGTTAGCCGAGTGGAGACACACAGAAAAAAGAAGACCCAACTAGTTCGTTCAGTTGGCCTTCCTTGCTAAAAATGCTTTAAGAATCGTATTGGCTGTCTCTTCTACCGCACGATTCGTCACATCAATGACGTCACAACCGACACGCGTTGTAATTTCATTGAAATAGTCTATCTCTTGTTGAATACGTGCTATTTTCGCATAGTTTGCATCATCTTTCAAGCCTAATGTCTCCAAGCGGGATTTCCGGATCGAATTCAATTGCTCAACGGATATACATAGGCCGAAGCACTTTGCAGGATCAATAGAAAAAAGTTCTGACGGTGGGTCTACTTCTGGCATGAGCGGTACGTTAGCCACTTTATAACCTTTATTCGCAAGAAATTGTGATAACGGTGTTTTAGATGTTCGCGAAACACCTATTAACACCATGTCCGCTTCCAATATGCCACGTGTATCTCTTCCATCATCATAGCGAACTGCAAACTCGATTGCTTCAATTTTCTTAAAATAGTCATCATCCAATTTCCTGACCAGACCAGGCTCTTCAAATGGTTGTTGTTTTAATTGGTCTCCCATCTTCTCAATCACTGGCCCGAGTAAGTCTACGGAAGGTACACTCAATTCTTCACAAAGTAGATGTAACTGCTCTCTCATTTGGGTTTTGACCAATGTAAAGACAATCAGTGCTTGCTGTTGCTTTGCCAAGAACACAATTTCCTCTAATTGCGAATTCTCTTCTATATAGGAAAACCTTTTTATCGAAACGGTCTCTAAATCGTGACGAAACTGACTTGCGGCTGCTTTCGTCACAAGACCTGCAGTTTCTCCGACAGAATCCGAGACAATGAATAATGTGAATTTTGTCATGCAGTCACTCCTTATACATCTTGATCTTCCACTAATGAAAGAAAAGCGGCAGTAATATTTGTTTTCGTCACCCGCCCCATTACTTCAAGTCCGTTTTCACGCTCTTGAACGATAGGTAATGAATCGATTTGGCTATCCATCATTTTTTTGGCAACAGAAATGAGTGTATCTTCTTTTTTGCAATATGTGACATTCGGCATTCTTGTCATAATGACATGCACGGGTATCTTTTCTAATTCTGTTCTTCCAATGCTCGTTCTCAGCAAATCCTTACGTGACACAACACCTGTCAATAATGACTGCTGGTCCACTACGAATAGTGTACCTACATCTTCTAAAAACAGCTGGCAAATCGCGTCATATACAGATAGATTTTCAGTGATGACGACTGGTCTCGATTGATAATTGCCTACAATCATGTCCACCATACCATCCGCGACGGATTTGATAGGTTTCTTGCCAGAATAGAAATAACCTACACGCGGTCGTGCATCCAAAAACCCAGCCATCGTCAAGATTGCTAGATCCGGCCTTATCGTAGCGCGCGCCAAATGCAAACGTTCAGCAATTTGCTCTCCTGTAATCGGACCGTTTCCTTTGACGATGTCGAGGATTTCATTCTGACGTGTATTTAATTCCAAACATGTCACCGCCTTCAGACTTCAAAGTTGTATTTACTTACTAATTATATATCAACACGCTCGCTATTGCGAAGAAAGGAGAAGCATGCTAAACTAATTTTGAATGAAGTAAACGTAGAACGGTCAATAAGTAGTGTATATTATGAGCGAACAGGGATAGTGAAAGCCTGTACTTACACGAAAACGGCAGCCGGGAGTTGAAACGTTCATTATGAAAGTGGGTTGAAAAACCAATCGGGGTGGAACCGCGGGTTATCATGCACTCGTCCCCGGACATGATTTTATGTCCGGAGACGTGTGCTTATTTTAATTGGAGGCGTTTAGAATGTTATCTATGGAACAAGTAGTCAATCTTTCAAAACAACGAGGATTTGTATTCCCAGGGTCTGATATTTATGGTGGTTTGGCGAACACTTGGGATTACGGTCCACTAGGTGTCGAACTAAAAAACAACATCAAGCGCGCTTGGTGGCAGAAATTTATTCAGGAATCACCTTATAACGTAGGTCTTGATTCCGCGATCTTGATGAACCCGAAAGTTTGGGAAGCATCTGGTCATATTGGAAACTTCAATGACCCGATGATCGACTGTAAAAAATGTAATACCCGTCACCGTGCAGATAAATTAATTGAAGAAGCATTGGATGCAAAAGGAATTGAAATGGTCGTTGATGGCCTACCGTTTGATAAAATGTTCGATTTGATTCAAGAACATGAAATCAAATGTCCTACATGTAGCGCGTTGGAATATACAGAAATCCGTCAATTCAACTTAATGTTCAAAACAAGCCAAGGAGTAACTGATTCCTCTGCTAACGAAATTTTCTTACGTCCAGAAACGGCACAAGGGATCTTCGTGAACTTCAAAAATGTTCAACGCTCTATGAGAAAGAAAGTACCTTTTGGTATTGCACAAGTAGGGAAAAGTTTCCGTAACGAAATCACACCGGGTAACTTCACATTCCGTACGCGTGAATTCGAACAAATGGAACTTGAATTCTTCTGTAAGCCTGGCGAAGATGAGCAATGGTATAAGTACTGGATTGACCAGTCAGAAGGATTGCTATTGAACCTTGGTTTGAAGAAAGATAATATCCGTCTTCGCGAGCACAATGAAGATGAACTATCCCACTATTCTAAAGGAACTGTGGATATCGAATACAAATTCCCATTTGGTTGGGGAGAGCTATGGGGCATCGCGAACCGTACGGACTTCGATTTGAAGCGTCATATGGAATATTCAGGCGAAGACTTCCACTACCAAGATCCAATCACGAATGAAAAATACGTACCGTACTGTATCGAACCTTCCGTTGGTGCGGACCGCGTAACGTTGGCATTCTTGTGTGATGCATTCGATACGGAGGAACTTGAAGACGGCGATACACGTACTGTTCTTCGTTTCCACCCAGCACTTGCGCCTATCAAAGCAGCCGTACTTCCATTATCCAAAAAACTAGCGGATGATGCACAGAAAGTATATGCAGAGCTTTCAAAGCATTTCCCAGTACAATATGATGATTCCCAATCCATCGGTCGTCGTTACCGTCGTCAAGATGAAATCGGAACTCCATTCTGTATTACATTTGACTTCGATTCACTGGAAGACCAGCAAGTAACTGTTCGTCACCGTGATTCCATGGAGCAAGAACGTATGCCAATTGCAGACGTTACAGCATATATCCAAAAGCATTTACAATTTTAATTATAGAAAAGCCCAGAAGAAGTTGGCATCAGCCATCCTCTTCTGGGCTTTCTTTAGTTTGCTCTTTTGGTTTTTGCAATTCAGGTGTACGTTCCAGTTGTTCAATGAACTTCCTAGATTTTAGAAAAATCCCAGTTTGCTCCTGATAAATCGTTGACACAAGCTTCGCCATAAATGTCTTCGTTGGTTTCTTCAATGTCAGCTTACCAATCTGATCGAGCGGAACATTGTAAAACATTCGGATCAATTTAATTTGTGTAGGCGACAAACGAATGATGTACGGATCCACGTGAAAGCAGCGATGACAGAGAAAACCTATCTGTTGGAAAGAAAAAGCAAATTCGCCTTCCGTAGCGCCGCAACTTGCACACTCATGGAGTATAGGATGTATGCCCGCAACTGGTAGCATCTTCCACTGAACGAACAGTGAAATGGCTTCTGCGTCATAGCCTTCTTCCATAGCGTTAAATGACTCATCAAGCAAACGAAATATGCTTGCATTCGGCTGTTCGGATTCTGTGAGGCGATCAAGCAATTCTACAATCAACCCAGCATATGCCGTCGTCTCTAGATCAGAGCGAATGTGGCGTACACTGCTGATGAGTTCACCTTGCTCCAGCGACCCCATGCCTCTACTTGCACGAACAAGAAAATAGCCGTGAGTGAAGGTTTGTGTAATAGCAGCTAAGCGACTTGCAGGTTTTTTCGCACCTCTCGCCATCGTCGTGATCTTCCCCGCTTCTTTCGTATAGATCGTCACGATTTTATTGGATTCTCCGTAAGGGATACTTTTGATAATAAAGCCTTCCAACTTATTCAGCAACGCGCTCTCCCCTTCAGCAGGACAGACCGCTTAGTAGTCTTCCTCGTTAAATCCAAATTCTTTCAAACGGCTTGGACGGTTACGCCAGTCTTTTTGGACTTTCACCCATAGCTCTAAATAGACTTTCTCACCAAGAAGCATTTCGATGTCTTTTCTCGCTTTCACGCCGACTTCCTTCAGCAACTTGCCGCCTTTACCGATGACGATGCCTTTTTGCGAATCGCGTTCTACGATGATAGTCGCGCGGATATGCATTTTATGTGTTTCAGGATCTTGCTCCATACTTTCAATCGCTACTGCAATGGAGTGTGGTATCTCTTCACGTGTCGTATGCAATACTTTTTCACGGATCATTTCAGATACGATGAAACGCTCTGGGTGATCCGTCACTTGTTCCGCATCATAAAACTGCGGTCCTTCATTCAAATAACTTTCAATCACTTCCACCAGACGTTCGATATTATTACCGTTCAGTGCAGAAATAGGAATCACTTCAGTGAACTTCATTTCGTTTGTATACGACGTAATAATCTCAAATAACGTGTCGGGATGCACAAGGTCTATTTTATTGATGACCAAAAATACAGGTGTCTCGGATTTAGCGAGCCATTCCATAATGAAACGATCTCCTGTACCGATTTTCTCATCCGCATTGACCATGAACATGATGACGTCGACTTCGCTTAACGTGCTGCGTGTCACTTTCAACATGAAGTCGCCCAGACGGTGTTTCGGTTTGTGGACACCCGGTGTATCAATGAAAATCATCTGAGATGAATCAGTTGTGACGATTCCCTGCACTTTGTTTCGTGTTGTTTGCGGCTTATCGCTCATAATCGCGATTTTTTGACCGACCATACGGTTGATGAATGTAGATTTCCCCACATTTGGACGTCCGATGATGGAAATAAAGCCTGACTTAAAGTTGTTCTTCTGCATAATCTAAATCCTCCTTGGAAAAAGCACCCGGCAATAGCTGGTCTACTGTTGTTTCTTGTATTTGACCTTTTAAGTTCGTCAAGTACACAGGCATGTCCGGCGCACAAAATTCCGCGATGACTTGGCGGCAAGAACCGCATGGCGCGATTGGACCGTCTGTATCACCAATTACTGTGATCGACTTGAACGATGTGACACCTTCAGATACAGCTTTGAAAATAGCTGTTCTCTCTGCGCAATTGGTTAATCCATACGCGGAGTTTTCAATATTGCATCCACGATAAATAGTACCGTCTTCGGCCTCTAATGCAGCACCTACCGGAAATTTCGAATAGGGTACGTAAGCCTTCTTCATTGCTTGCTTTGCTTCATTCATTAATTGTTCTACTTGCATCTAATTACCACCTCTTCATTTGATCTTATTATCCAAACCATTTTGGAAAGAAAATTATACAGCCGATGATCGCACTGGCTATGGCGAATACGAAAACTGATCCGGCTGCAATATCTTTTGCTTTTTTAGCTAGCGGATGAAATTCCGATGTGACAAGATCCACAACGTATTCCACTGCTGTATTCATTAATTCGAGCGCGATCACACCTGCAATGACGATAAAAATGATCATCCATTCTATTTGGGAAAGACCGGTGAACCAGCCTGCAATCAACACGATTATCGCTGATAAACCGTGAGACTTCATATTCCGACCTTGCCTAAAGCCGTCCTTAATACCTTCCCAAGCATTGATGAATGATTTCAAGAACTTCTTCATAGACTCACTGCCGATCCAGACCGAATGCAGTTAAAATCTCTGTCTGTCTGCCGAACATCTCGCGTTCTTCTTCTTCATCGAGATGATCATATCCGAGTAAATGCAAGAAACCGTGCAATGCAAGAAACCCGAGCTCCCGCTCAAATGAGTGATTGTATTCAATAGCCTGACGTTTTGCAGTGTCAATGGAAATAACTATATCCCCTAGAACAATTGGCATATCGCTTTCATGAACAATCGCCACTTCTCCTTCAGATAATTCTTCTAGCGCAAATGAAATAACATCAGTTGGACGGTCTTTGCCTCTGTACTCAGCATTCACTGCTTGGATGGATTCATCATCCATAAACGTAATAGACAACTCATACAAACCTTCCATTTTCTCCATTATAGACGCATGAGTCAGCAAATCCTTGATCAATGTCTCCGAACTCGGTTCCACGATTTCAGTTTCATCTTCGAAATAAAAGTCTATCATAGTAGCTCTACTCCTTTACTTATCGGGATATTCGATACGATTATGGAAGATCCCCTTTAACGTTTCATTAATTGCTTGTTTCACTAGTTTTATTTCTTTTAACGACAAATCACATTCATCAAATTGATCGTCCTCTACTTTCCCACGTACAATTGCATTGACGAGTGTAGCAATTTTTCCAGGTGTCGGTTCTTTCATCGCGCGCACAGCTGCTTCCACACTGTCCGCAATCATGATCACTGCATTTTCTTTCGTTTGCGGTTTCGGGCCAGGATAGCGGAAATCTTCTTCCTTCACATCAGGATTCGTTTCTTTCGCTTTCAGATAAAAGAATCTGACGCTACTCGTTCCATGGTGTTGTCTAGCAATGGCTATTAGTTCTTTGGGCATACGGTGTTTCTCTAAAATTTTCGCTCCGTCTTCCGCGTGGGCTATAATCATATCACGACTTTTCTCAGGTGTCAGTGCATCATGCAGATTACGGCCATTATGTTGATTTTCAATAAAGAAACCTGGATGTATAGTCTTCCCGATATCATGATAATAACTACCGACACGCGCTAGTAATCCATTGGCTCCGATTGCTTCACACGCCGCATCTGCTAGATTCGCAACCATAATGCTGTGATGATAAGTACCTGGTGTCTCCACTAATATTTTCTTTAGTAACGGATGATTAGGGTTCGAAAGTTCCACTAAACGCATATTGGAAAGTAAGTGAAAACTCGACTCGAAGAACGGCAATAAGCCCATCGTCAAAGCTCCAGACAACAAGCCTGATGAGATGGCCGCCACGGCATAGAAAATCAACTCTGGCGTTGTATAACTAGTCTGTGTCATCAATAAATAAAATATGATGAACATAATGTTCGATCCTGCAACGCCAAGACTCGTCTGCAGAATGGTTGAGCGTCTTCCATGTTCACTCAGTAAATAAACACTAACAATCCCACCGAATAAAATATACAGCGCTACTTCCATTTGCATGATGGCAGCCAAGCCTTCTTGCAACATGATGCCAGCTGTTGCAGAAGTAATAATCGTCGCTAGTACTGCTGATCGCTCATTGATCAATAACTTAATCAACATCGGTACAAGTGCCGTCGGAAATAAAAATGCAATGAGGACATCAAACTCAAGATCAATGTAGCTGACAATTTTCATTAATATGACAGCTAACAATAAAATGATATAGAAAATAACAAGTGCTTTCTTTTTGAACGTCTCATCTCTCTTGGACTTGCCGAAGTGTATAGCAATCAGACCGGATACAAACAAAATAAACAGGATAATGCCGAGCGTCGGTTTAAATGAAGATTGATTATTGAGGACCCCAGAAAGCTTCAGTTGGTGATACACATCACGATCGATTAACTGTCCTTCACGCACGATGACTTGTCCTTGTAAAATACGAATTGCTTCAACTGAAGCTCGCGCATCCGTCTGATTTTTGACAGTCAATTCTTCATCGATTATTTCCGTTTCCACTACTGCCATTCGCCCGAGGGATAGTCCCACTTCAAGCAAATCTCTCGGCAATGTATTTGTTTCCCGAATTCTGCGCTCCACCTCATAGCGATGCATTGGCACCTGCTCAGCTTTAAACGGCTTCGATAATTCTCTTCCCACTACAAGCGTCAGTAATTCATGCAAATTATTCAGATCACCTTGTTCAGCCGAAAGTAACTGTTGAAGTTGATCATCTGTAACAGGTAAAAATGTCTGCTCTTTTTCTAGACCTTCCAACTTCTTTTGAAGTAACTTCATTTTATCACCCGAAGTCATGTCAGGATCTTCTTTTGCTTCGACTTTGACATCACTTACAGCAGTAAAGATTGAACCGAGGATAGCTTGGCGATTTTTCATTATATCCTCTGAGAAACGATAAGAATTAGGTACCGCCTGTTCCGCCCGTACACGTTCAAGTTCAGTTTTCTCTATATCTTCTATTGTTTTAGGAGATCGTATGGTTTTCGGCGAAATTTCAAAAGCCGAAATTTCGTACGTTTCGTTTTGCGTACTACCATGCATCAGAAAAAACAATGGGATACTAGAAAGAGAGACGACAAGAAGCAAAAGAAATGTAAATTTCACTTTTCTTAGCTGTGAAAATAGTTCCTTTAAAGCTATCATGCAGTTGCCTCCTTTTCAGCAAATGTTCTTCACATGATGGATTAACTATGTATATTCCTCATTCAAAAAAAAGCAGTCAATTAATTAGTTGACTGCTCTTTCTCATATGCATCAATGATCTTCGCTACTATTGGATGTCGGACTACATCACCTTGTTCCAAATACATGAATTGGATATCCTGTACGTTCTTCAAAATGTGTTCCGCAACATTTAGACCGGAATCCACACCGCGAGGTAAATCAATTTGCGTTTTATCACCTGTGATGACCATTTTCGATCCAAATCCGAGACGAGTCAGAAACATTTTCATCTGAGCTTTCGTTGTATTTTGAGCTTCATCCAAAATAACGAATGCATCATCAAGCGTTCTACCGCGCATATACGCAAGTGGTGCAATTTCGATGACGCCACGCTCCATAAGACGCTCTGTATGTTCGGCTCCTAGCACGTCGTGTAGCGCGTCGTAAAGAGGTCGAAGATAAGGGTCAACTTTTTCTTTCAAGTCGCCTGGAAGGAACCCTAAGCTCTCTCCAGCTTCAACAGCAGGTCGAGTCAACACAATTCGCTTTACTGAACCCGTTTTCATTGCCTGCACCGCCATCACGACAGCGAGATACGTCTTTCCTGTACCGGCAGGTCCTATACAAAATACTAGATCTCTTGAACGAATTGCCTGGACGTATTCTCTTTGTCCGATTGTCTTTGCACGAATAACTTTCCCTTTTGTATTGCGTGCAATTTCTTCTTCGTATAAAGAAGAAAAATATTCAATCGTGCCATTTTTCGCCATTTCAATCGCCGTTGCTACATCGCGTAAATTGATATTAATGCCTTTACGTATAACTTTCAGTAACTGCTCGAGCAAAGTTTTCGCTACCTCTGCTTGTTCTTCGGCTCCACTGATCGAGATATTTTCTCCTCTAGTGTGGATTGAAACTTTCAATTCTTCTTCGATCAAATTCATGTTCTGATCGGAAATGCCAAGAAGCATTATCGCTTCATTCGGTTCTTCAATATGAAGTTGAAGTAAATGTTCGCTCAATGTTTTCAGTCTCCTTGAGTTATAGGTCGTTTTTCAGCAATATTTTCATTAAGTAAAAATAGTATAGTCCCACTCACTTTATCATTAGTGAAGGATACATGTAAAATGTTTTCTTCTTTAATTATGCGCTCATTTGTTTTCTTTGACAATAAATCGTACTTAATCAGTGGCAAGATGATGGTCTCTTCCATTCCTTTTTTCAAAAACACTTCCTGAATGTGATTTTCTTTCGTCCTATCCATAATAATAGGATTTCTAAAACCTATATTTTTCATCTGGTTACCTATCCATGGCTTTTGCCAACTGATATGGAGATTTTCTTCTCCCTGAATCGAATAACTAATTGTCCGCGGTAATTCAAAATGACATTCTAACCAATAATCAGCAAATACTTCCCCATCCGCCCCTACCACTGTCGTTTTTTCACCCTGTTCAAGAATACCCGTTGCCAGCATATCACCTTTCTTTACCGTTTGATGAATGATACTCGCTCTTTCCCCTCTTGTTAATGCAAAGCGTGTGATTACTCCCCCAGTTTTCGCTACTAGATGAGATGGCTTCTCTTTCACTTCTTCCTCCACTTCGGTCGACAATGGCGCAAGCATCGGTGAAACAGTTAACGAAGTACCTGTCTTTGAGAACCGGATCCAGGAAAGAGAAGGTTCATCTTGCATAAGTAGCCGACGAATTTCATCCTCTTCCGGTAATTTGGATAATAAAGAGGGCGCAGTAATTTGTGCTTTCTGCATCTTTGTTTCCATCCGTTGCGCAATTTCCGGAATATCACTTTCCACTGTGATATTCCACAGAAACAGCGAGGCCACTAGTGGAATGAAACAGACGATTAAGAATAACAAAGATGCGAATAGTCGATGCTGAACAGTGTCCATGCCTCTACGCCTGATTTGTACTTTCACACGGTATTTTCTTCTGTAACGGCGGATAACTTTAATTCCCTTTGTGTCCGTTTCAAAAAACATAGCACTTCCAGAGACATACAAGCTGCTGATCTTGACATGCTCTCTCTGTAATCTACTTAGAAAAACAGAACCGTTACGAACATCTTTCACCTGCACTTCAAATCGTTTAGGACTCATAACTATTTCCATCTTCAGGCGTAAAACGCACCGTCACTTCCTGTAGTTCATCAATCGATATGTGGGCGTGTTGTTCAGTCAGCATTAGAACCGTTACATCTTCCCCTTTGACAGTCATGACATAGTCATTCGTTTGAAAGGATACGGATTGTTCGCTTAATGCGAGCAAGCGATAGTTGCCAGTAATCCGCAATGAGTTGAATTCATCTAGAATAATGGATGGATGAAGTGCGAATAATTTTTTCATGAAAAAACCCCCTGTCTCATCCTATGAAAAGACAGGGGGCGGCATGATTACCGTTTTGATTTTGGTGGACCTAAAATTTCTGCATAGACAATCCCTTGCATGATTTGCTGAGGTGTTCTTGGAACCAAGTCTTCCTGCAAGATTTGTTCATCCTCCAACATGATGGACTGCTTCTCACCATGCAGTCTACCCCTGCCTGCTTGACGCTCCGGACGTGGCGTAGAAGAGGGTTTAGCCGGCTTCTTAGGCTCTGCATAGAAGACTTCAGACTGAGGCGCCTGCGTCTTGACAGGCTGTTCAGGTTGTTTCGTTTCTTGTTGGAGATCTTGGAATTCCTTTTGAATATCCTCAAATAGGTTTCTAGATAATTCCTTCAACGAACGCGGCTTCTCTACAGGAGCTGCATTGGTACGTTGAGGTTCTCTCTGATTCATTTGACGTTGAGTTGGTTGTGCTGGCCATTGCTGACTAGGCGGTCGCTTCGGTTGTTGATCTGGTTTCTCTTGGTCTTTCTTTTTACCGAATAAAGATCCCAGAGCCAGCATAATGACCAAAATTATCAGTTGTTCCATTATGCATCCCCTTCCCGGGAATTCATCTTGTTATTATTGGTCTTTCTTTGGTTGTTGATCCGAACCTGTTTTGCTGATAGAATCCCGCATGCTTGTATCTGCTTGGATATTTTTATAATTCATATAATCCATGATTCCAATATTTCCTGAACGCAAAGCTTCAGCCATAGCTAAAGGCACTTCGGCTTCTGCACCCACAACTTTCGAGCGCATCTCTTGAGTTTTCGCCTTCATCTCTTGTTCATTAGCAACAGCCATTGCACGACGTTCTTCTGCTTTTGCTTGGGCAATGTTTTTATCTGCCATTGCTTGTTCAGTCTGAAGTTCCGCACCGATATTTTTACCGATATCCACGTCGGCAATATCAATTGAGAGAATTTCAAACGCTGTACCTGAGTCCAAACCTTTTTTCAGAACCGTTTGGGAAATCAAATCTGGATTTTCTAGTACTTTCGCGTGACTGATAGAAGAACCGATTGTAGATACGATACCTTCACCAACACGGGCAACAACTGTTTCTTCACCCGCACCACCGACAAGGCGGTCGATGTTTGCACGAACTGTAATACGCGCTTTTGCCTTTACTTCGATACCGTTCATCGCAACACCTGCAATAAATGGTGTCTCGATTACTTTCGGGTTAACGGACATTTGAACTGCTTCTAATACGTCACGTCCTGCTAAATCGATTGCCTGTGCTCTTTCGAACGTCAACTCGATATTCGCACGTTGCGCAGCGATTAACGCATTGACAACACGGTCTACGTTACCACCTGCTAGGTAATGACTTTCCAGTTGGTTGATTGATACACTTAGACCCGCTTTATGTGCTTTGATCAACGGGTTAACTACTCTACTAGGGATAACCCGACGTAAACGCATACCGATTAATGTGAAGATACTTACTCGAACGCCTGCCGCAATAGCGGAAATCCATAGCGTTACTGGAACGAATGTAAAGAATATCGCCAGTACGATGATGATAATAAAGACTGCTGCTACCAGCCCGATTGTTCCTAGTCCCATCATAAGCCTTGTTCCTCCTCTTTCTTCTCTCTTACTACGATTCTAAAACCTTCTACTGCTACAATCACTACTTTTTTGCCACTTTCGATGTAACGACCTTCTGATACTACATCGATGCGTTCGCCATCTACTTCAGCGACACCAGATGGATAAAGTGGAGTAATTGTTGTTGCCACCTTCTGCAATAACTCATTACGATTTTTGTTGGAAACGTAACCGCTTTCCGTATCCATCGTATCCATTAAAATGATTTTATTCAATAGATGAAGTTTTTTACCGAAGAATTTCATAATAACCACTGCTCCTATCAATGCTACGGCTATCGCAATTAGCACCGAAACTGCCATGAATGCCAAGTTTGTGCCTGCCAGTAAAATACTTCCTATGATAGCCAAGACCCCGAAGATACCAGCTATCCCTCCTGCAACAAAGAATTCGGCAATAATAAGCGCTACACCGAGCAGGAATAATAACAATGTCTCATAACCTGCTAGACCTGCTACTGTGTGTCCGTAGAAGAATAAGAATAGAGCTGTAAGCCCCATGCTTCCCGGTACACCAAAGCCTGGTGAATATAATTCTACAATCAGTCCAAGACTTGCAACGGAAAGTAAAATCGGTACAACGACTGGGTTGGTGATGAATCGAGCCATTTTCTCTGTAAACGTTTCCGCTGTAGAGATGACTTGTGCATCTTCCAAGTCCAGCTTCTTCAGTAACTCGTCAAATGAAGCCACTGTCCCTTCACTGTACCCTACCTTTTCGGCTTCGTCAGCAGTGAGTGTCAGAAGTTCCCCTTTCTGTGCACGTAAGTCCGGCAGATCAATTTCAGGATTAGCCATCGCCAATGCATATTGCGGATCACGGCCTGAGTGCTTTGCGGCATTTTTCATTTGTGCCAACCAGTAACTATTGGCTTTCGTCTCTGCTGCATTTCCAGATCCATCGATGACTTGTGCAGCTCCAATAGAACCGTTTGGTGTCATGTAGATTTCATCTGCATAAAGTGCGAGGAAAGCTCCAGCAGATAGCGCACGATCATTGATGAATGCGACGATTTTTACATCGTCAGTTGTTTTCATCAGCTTTGCGATTTGATCAGCAGCGTCTACAAAGCCTCCAGGAGTGTCTATATCCAACACAATCGTCTCTGCGCCTTCAGTTTTAGCTTCTTTAAATGAACGCTGTAGGAAGGCATGCAGCCCCTTTTCTACTTCTTGATGAAGGGGTACTTGATATACTTTTGTTTCAGCTGCGTCTGAGTGTATAAAAGGCAATGCGATTGTACCGATGAATAAAATGAGCAGAAAAACGGACCTAATCATTTTAGACATTATGTTCTCACCTCTCTCTACTGCCTATTATACTTACTATTTACGTTTGAAGAAGCATTTGGTTTCATTTAATTGCAATTAAATAAAAGTTTTTCTTTCTGTGTGACCTAGCTTGTTAGTATATGGATTATATATGGATAAAAATGAGCAGAATAGTTGAAGCCTTGTTTAAAGTTATAGAGGGTGAGGGTTGAATTAGTGTCTATGAGGGGATGGAAGCTCCAGCTGGCGGACGCTTTCCCATGGGCCTGCGGGAAGAGCCGTAACGTAGAACGGCTTTTGCGAGTAAAAACGAAGCGTTAGGAGCACATCTTTGCACTTCGCCGCCAGCTTCCGCTTCCATCTTACTTATTGAGTGGAGATACTTAGAATATTCATTGAAGCTAGTGTGTGAATTATTTTTGTGCATAAACTTATTTAAGTTCAAGTTTAAAATAGATTATAAACATAACTTCAATGCACAACAAAAGTGTCATCCCTTTACATTGCAAGGGATTGGCGCGTAGGAGGGGCGACTCCCAGAGGATCAGCTCGCCGCGAACCCTCAGGAAAGCGTCCCCTCCGAAGTGCCAATCCCCCCCCTAGGCCTTCGCCAACTACTTCCTATCAACTAATTCACACTCATGCACTACTTCCCGAAACTAGCACCCGTCAAATACTCTGTTTAGAATGAAATTAAAGTTCCACACAATAAAATAAACCGAAAATCCAGTGAAGGATTTTCGGTTTATAAGAAATTACATTAGTAGGTAATATCAAAATTCAATGTAGGCAGAAATTAGAACTTGCGCTTACGTGCAGCTTCTGATTTCTTTTTACGTTTAACACTTGGCTTATCATAGAATTCACGCTTTCTACTCTCTTGTATTGTACCACTCTTGGATACAGTACGTTTGAAGCGGCGAAGAGCGTCTTCAAGTGATTCATTTTTGCGAACGACTGTCTTAGTCATATCTCTTGTCCCTCCCTCCAAACACACACTTCGAAACATAGCACTTTGCTATGTACTATAAAATTATAACGTATATATTCGGTTTGGTCAATAAAAACTATTAGAATATCATGATAAATTTTATGAATTACTTTTTAAAAAGTGATCAATAATCAGACGACGATGAGAGACCTTGCATAATTGCAACACCTGAACTCGCACCGATACGTGTTGCGCCCGATTCAATCATGCGATCTACGTCTTCAGCACTGCGAACACCACCACTTGCCTTCACACCAATTGCTGGACCTACTACCGCACGCATCAGCTTCACGTCTTCCGGAGTAGCTCCGCCAGTGGAGAATCCAGTCGATGTTTTGACGAAGTCCGCTCCTGCGAGTACCGCCAGTTCACATGCTGTGCGTTTTTGGATATCATCGAGCAATGATGTTTCAATGATTACTTTTACTAAAGCTTGATCTTTTGCTGCTTCTACGACGGCTTCGATATCATTTTGCACTTGCTCAAGAAGCCCACTTTGTAATGCACCAATGTTGATGACCATATCTACTTCTGTGGCACCGTTTGCAATCGCGTCTTTAGCCTCAAAAGCTTTAACTTCGGATGTACTTGCGCCTAAAGGGAAGCCGATCACGGTGCATACTTTTACTTCCGTGCCTTGTAAAGCTTCTGCCGCCGTTTTAACCCAAGTCGGATTAATACAAACTGAGGCGAAAGAATATTTTTTAGCCTCTTCACATAATTCGTGTACCTGCTGTTTAGTTGCTTCTGCCTTTAACAACGTATGATCAATATAAGCGGCATAGTTTGTAGTCAATGAAAGCGCTCCTTTTTACATATCGTTTTTTTCAGTATAACAAAGCTTACATTTTGTTGCACGAAAAAGACCACCTATTACAGGTGGTCCATGTTAAATCGTAACTTTTTCTTCTGTCAGTACTCGAACCGGTTGACCTTCATTGTAAGGATAGCCCGCTTTTGTGATTTTCACTTTTACAATTTGTCCAATCATCGTTTCATCTGCAGGCAAGACCACTTTCAAATAATTATCTGTATAGCCTACATAGAGATTTTGATCCGTATCTTGCTTAAAGCTTTCTTCAGGAATAACCTCGAGTACTTCGCCTTCAAATCGAGCAGCATAATTTTTTGCTAATTGGTCGTTCAGCGTTAATAAACGGTGCACGCGTTCGTTTTTTACACTTTCGTCGACTTGGTCTTCCATTCGAGCAGCAGGTGTACCCGTTCTCTTCGAATAAGGGAACACATGGAGCTCAGAAAACTTATGATCACGAATGAAGTTATACGTTTCCATGAATTCTTCTTCCGTTTCACCAGGGAAACCTACGATGACATCGGATGTGATAGCAAGATCAGGTAACGCTTCGTTCAGACGAGTTAATCGATCCGAGAAGAATTCCATTGTGTATTTACGACGCATCCGTTTGAGTACGGTATCTGAACCCGATTGAATGGGGATATGCAAATGGCGTACGACAATATTAGAGTCACGCAATACATCGATCACTTCATCTGTTAATTGACTTGCTTCGATTGAACTAATACGAAGACGTTTCAATCCTTTTACTTGCTGTTCCAAGTCGCGTAATAGACGAGCTAGGTTATAGCCTTTTAAATCTTCACCATAACCACCTGTATGAATTCCTGTTAAGACGATTTCAAGATAGCCCGCGTCGACAAGTTGTTGTGCTTGATGAATAACTTCTTCGGGATCACGTGAGCGCATCAATCCTCTAGCCCACGGAATGATACAGAACGTACAGAAGTTATTACACCCTTCTTGTATTTTTAACGAAGCACGTGTGCGATCTGTAAATGACGGCACGTCAAGTTCTTCATAAACACGGTTTTTCATAATGTTGCGCACCGCATTAATCGGCTGGCGCTCTTCACGGAATTGCTCGATCAGCCCAAGCAATTTTGAACGATCTTGTGTACCGACGACAATATCCACACCAGGAATCGCCATAATTTCTGCCGGTGATGTTTGTGCATAACAACCCGTTACACAGATTACTGCATCTGGATTTTTACGAATAGCACGACGGATTACTTGTCGGCTCTTTTTATCACCGGTGTTCGTTACGGTACATGTATTAATAACATAGACATCAGAATTCTTATCAAACTCTACTCTTTCATAATCTGCTTCTTGAAACAATTGCCAAATAGCTTCTGTTTCATAATGATTCACTTTGCAGCCCAGTGTATGAAAAGCAACTGAAGACATAAGTTGTTCACTTCTTTCATTCAAATTCATAAGACATAGCGGACAATACATATAAAGGTGCTGTTTCCGTGCGCAGGATTCTAGGTCCTAACGACACTGGAAGGAAACCGGCCTCTTGAAGTAAAGCGGCTTCTTCGCGCGCTAATCCGCCTTCCGGTCCAAAAACAACTACTATTGATTGTCCATGATACACATTTTTCAGACGGTCCGCAATCTTATGCGGAACATCACTTTTCGCATCTTCTTCATCCGCAAACAATTTGACATCAAAGGAATCTGTATACATGATCAGTTGCTTGACGCTTTGAACGGATAAAATCTCAGGCACTTGGTTACGATGACATTGTTCAGCAGCTTCCTTGGCAATCTTTTGCAAACGTTCTATACGTTTATCACCTTTTTTAGCATCCCATTTGACAATCGACCGACTCGCAGCAAAAGGAATCAATCGAGCCATACCGAGTTCGGTACTTTTTTGGGTAATTAAATCGAGTTTATCACCTTTAGGCAATCCGCAGGCAATCGTGACGGAAATCGGTAATTCGTTAGATTGGTCCAGTTGTTTCTGCTGTAAAACGGTAACGGAGTCTTCAGAAATACTGTCGATCACCGCTACCGAAGCGACGCCATCATACACCGTCAGGATTTCCTGACCCGTCGTCATACGCATCACTTTGACAATATGCTTATAATCATCCCCGCTGATTGCTACTTCGTGCTGCTCATTAAATGGTTGATCTAGAAAATAACGTTGCATGATTATTCACTGCCCTTACGCGCAATGATCGCTACCCAATCTTCCATAAGAACCGTTTCCACAATTTCAAAACCTTGTGCCGTTAGGTCGTTACGCACTTCGTCCCGTTTCGCTCCAATGATACCCGATGTAATGAAAAGGCCGCCTGGTTTAACGAGTTGATAAGCATCTTTTGAAAACGACATGATAACTTCCGCCAAGATATTCGCAATGATCATGTCAGGTGGTTCTTCAATCGATTCAAGAAGATTACCTTTCAAGACGGTGATGCGATCATCTGCGTGGTTATACGTGACATTTTCCTGTGCAGCACGTACAGCTACTTCATCTAGATCAAGCGCGGTAATATGTTTGGCACCAAGTAAAGCAGCGCCTATTGCTAGCACACCTGACCCTGTGCCTACATCAACGATCGTTTGACCAGGTTCAAGGTACTTCTCCAGTGCTTGTAAACAGAGGACCGTCGTAGGGTGTGTACCCGTACCGAAAGCCATTCCAGGATCTAATTCAATGATCAATTCATCAGATTCCACTGGCGTATACTCTTCCCATGTTGGAACAATGGTAAAACGCTTCGAGATTTTCACCGGATGGAAGTATTGTTTCCATGAGTTAGCCCAATCTTCCTCATCCACCTCTGTGATGCCTATAGTAAAGCGTCCAGGATTTAATGAAAACTGACGAAGGCCTTCAATTTCTAATTCGAGATTTTCAACTGTTTCGTTGATGAAACTATTGACAGGCAAGTAAGCTTTAATAATGACTCCTTCACTTGGGAAGTCATCCTTATCTAATGCATATATTTCGCCATATTGGTCTACTCGTTCTTTACCAGGTTCTTCGGAGTCTTCAATAACGACTCCGCTAGCGCCTGCTTCATGCAAGATGTTCGCTACTGCCTCAGTTGCTTCATGTGTCGTGTGCACGGAAACTTCAGACCATTTCACAGTTCGTCAATCCTTTCATTCGCCTTTAAAAGTGCGTTTGATTTTATCGAAGAATGAGCTGGAATACTCATCAGGTGATTCTCCTTCAATTGATGCAAACTCACGCAGTAATTCCTTTTGTCGCTCCGTCATCTTTTTCGGTGTAGTCACTTTAACGATGACATGCTGATCGCCTGTTCCATGACCATGAACGTTTGGAACCCCTTTGCCACGAAGTCGGAAAGTTGTGCCGTTTTGTGTGCCAGCCGGAATCTTCAACTTCACTTTACCGTGCACCGTTTGAACTTCGAGTTCGTCTCCTAGTGATGCTTGTGGGAACGTCAAGTTCAATTCCAAAATGATGTCGTCTTCTTCACGAATAAAACGTTTATGTGGACGCACATTAAAGACGATGTACAAGTCTCCAGGAGGTCCTCCATTAATTCCCGCTTCACCTTGACCGCCTACTCGCAGACGTTGTCCTTGGTCTACTCCAGCCGGAATCGTAATTTTGATGACCTTGTTTTTCGTTACGCGACCTTTACCTCGACATGTATCACATTTTTCAGGAATAATTTTACCTGTCCCCTGACATGTAGGACAAGTTCTACGGTTCACTACTTGACCAAATGGCGTGTTTTGAGCGAATGAAATCTCTCCTGAACCATTACATTCCGTACATGTTTTGACGCTCGTGCCTTTTTTAGCACCTGAACCGTCACATGTATCACATTCTTCCTCACGAGGGATATCGATTTCTGTTTCTTTACCGAAAATAGCATCCATGAAGTCGACTGTCATTGTATATTGCAAGTCGTTACCTTTTTGTGGAGCATTTGGATCTCTTCTTCTGCCACTACCACCGAAGAATGTGCTGAAAATATCATCGAAACCGAAGCCATCTGCACCTCCGCCACCAAATCCTCCGAAGCCTGCACCTGGTCCATTATGACCGTATTGATCATATTCAGCTCTTTTGTTCTCATCGCTCAACACTTCAAATGCTTCTGTTACTTCTTTAAATTTCAATTCTGCATCCGCTTCTTTGTTCAAGTCCGGATGGAACTTCTTAGAAAGTGTACGGTATGCTTTGCGGATCTCTTCCTTCGTAGCGGATTTAGATACGCCTAGCACCTCATAGTAATCTCGTTTACTCATCATTGCACCCCTCATCGCATTTTACCTGTTGTCCATTGTAACACGTTGATATCGAATTTTGTTAAGTTAACAAACGAAAAAGTCAAAGCCGGAATTTCGGACTTTGACTTTTCCGTCAATAGCTATTTCGACTTACTTATTTAGTGTCTTTGTTATCTTGATTGTCTTCTACTTCTTCGAAATCTGCATCCACTACACTGTCGTCTTCTTGACCAGGTTGTGCATCACCTTGAGCAGCTTGTGCTTCTGCAGCAGCTTGCTCATATAGTTTTACAGATAGAGCTTGGATTAATTCGTCGAGTTTTTCTTTCTTCGTACGAATTTCCTCAAGTTCTCCAGATTCGTTAGCAGCTTTCAATTCTTCCAATGCCGCTTCCGCTTCTTTAACTTCCGCTTCATCCACTTTACCTTCAATATCTTTAAGTGTCTTTTCAGCCATAAATACTAACTGATCTGCTTCGTTGCGAAGTTCTGCTTCTTCTTTACGCTTTTTATCTTCTTCAGCGTGTGCTTCTGCATCTTTAACCATTTGATCGATCTCTTCGTCAGAAAGACCTGAACTAGATTGGATTGTGATGTTCTGTTCTTTCTGTGTACCCATATCTTTCGCTTTAACATTGACGATACCGTTTTTGTCGATGTCGAATGTTACTTCGATTTGTGGAACGCCACGTGGTGCTGGTGGAATATCCGTCAATTGGAAACGGCCTAACGTTTTATTGTCAGTCGCCATCGGACGCTCACCTTGCAATACATGGATATCTACTGCCGGCTGATTGTCAGCTGCTGTAGAGAATACCTGTGATTTGCTTGTAGGGATTGTCGTGTTGCGGTCGATTAGCTTTGTGAAAACAGAGCCCATTGTTTCAATACCTAGTGATAGAGGTGTTACGTCAAGAAGTACAACGTCTTTTACGTCTCCAGTTAGGATTGAACCTTGAACTGCTGCACCCATTGCTACTACTTCGTCTGGGTTTACGCCTTTGAATGGCTCTTTGCCTGTTACATTTTTGATTGCTTCTTGTACTGCTGGAATACGTGTAGAACCACCAACTAAGATAACACGGTCGATTTCAGATGCTGTAAGGTCTGCGTCTTTTAGTGCTTGACGCGTTGGGATCATAGAACGTTCTACTAGGTTCGCAGTCAACTCATCGAATTTACCGCGAGTTAATGTGATTTCCATGTGTAGTGGTCCTGCTTCTCCAGCCGTGATGAACGGAAGAGAGATTGAAGTGGATGTTACACCAGACAAGTCTTTCTTCGCTTTTTCAGCTGCATCTTTTAGACGTTGCATAGCCATTTTATCTTTAGAAAGATCAATGGAGTTTTCTTTACGGAATTCTTGTACCAAGTAATCCATGATAATATCATCAAAGTCGTCGCCACCAAGTTTATTGTCACCTGCTGTTGAACGTACTTGGAATACTCCGTCACCTAGCTCAAGAATGGATACGTCAAACGTACCGCCACCTAAGTCATATACTAGGATAGTTTGATCTTCATCTGTTTTATCCAAACCGTAAGCAAGTGCTGCTGCTGTTGGCTCGTTGATGATACGCTCTACTTCAAGACCAGCAATTTTACCAGCATCTTTTGTTGCTTGACGCTGTGCATCGTTAAAGTACGCAGGAACTGTAACAACAGCCTTCGTTACTTTTTCGCCCAAGTATTCTTCAGCATAGCCCTTCATGTATTGAAGAATCATAGCAGAAACTTCTTGTGGAGAATATTCTTGACCATCCACTTCTACTTTAAAGTCCGTACCCATATGTCTTTTAACAGACATGATCGTGTTAGGGTTGGTGATGGATTGACGTTTTGCTACTTCCCCTACTTGTCGTTCGCCGTTTTTGAATGCTACAACAGATGGTGAAGTTCTGTTACCTTCAGGGTTCGGGATTACTTTCGCTTCTCCACCTTCATATACTGCAACTACTGAGTTTGTTGTTCCTAAGTCAATACCGATAATTTTACTCATTTGTGATTTTTCCTCCTATAATGTGAATGGTTTAGTTTTTTATTCGTTTACTTTAACCATGGATGGTCGTAGTACACGCTCTTTAAGTTTATATCCTTTTTGCAGTTCTTCCAAAACAATTCCAGAATCTTTCTCTTCTTCATTGCCTGTCATCACTGCCTGATGGAAGTTCGGATCGAATTCTTGATCAAGTGCTTCGATTTCTTCGAGTCCGTCAGATTTCAAAGCTTCTACTAATGAACGGTAGACCATTTCCATCCCTGTTAAGAGGGCTTTCGTCTCTTCCTCTTTTGCTTCAACAGCAAGTGCACGTTCGAAGTTATCAAGTACAGGCAAAATATTCACCATAACGTTTTGTGCACGGTATGTTTGTAACGTTTGATAGTCGAGTGAAGCTCGTCTTTTGACGTTTTCCATATCTGCCAATACGCGTAATTTCTTACCCTCTTCTTCTTCAAGAGCTTTCGTTAATTCATCTATTTTTTTCTCAAGTTCTTGTTCTGTAGTGAGCTCTTCGACGACTTCCTCAACATCTTGCTGATCTGTCGCTTCAGTTTGCTCTTGCTCATTTTCGGAAAGATTTTCATCTAGTTGCTCTTCGAACTCTTGGTTTTCTTTCACGTGTCTTGCCTCCCGTTCCCGTCTTTTCCGATCGTTAACCGATGAAGTGCAGAAGATAAATCATTGCTTAATATATCAAGTAATGTAATGACTCTTCCGTAATCCATTCGCTTCGGACCGATAATTGCGATGGAACCTTCCATATTCTCTCCTGCCGAGTACGTGGAAGTAATCACGCTGTAGTCTTCCATTTCAATCACATTGTTTTCAGAACCTATACGAACTTGAATACCTTGTCCGTTTTTTTGAAAAAGCCCCATGGCAGGATTGCCTTTCTCTATCAGTTCAAAAAATGATTGCATCTTCTGGAAGTCGTGAAATTCCGGTTGTTTCCACATATTCAATTTCCCGCCAAAATACAATCGCTCTTCCGGCTCCACTGCCATTGCTTGCTGCAAGGAGCTGAATAGTTGTTCAGCTTGGTGAATATGCTGTTCAAATACATGTTTCGCTTCGAGTTGCAATTTTTGCTGCAACTGCACAAGCGATGTGCCGATTAGGCGTTCATTTAAAATATTTACCGTCTTCTCAATTTCCGAAGCAGTGAGACCAGGTGGTACATCGAAAATCCGATTTTCCACATGTCCGTTATCGGTTACGATAATCGCCACTGCCCGTTGTTGATCGAGTGGAACAATAGAGAATTTCTTGACGGCATGCGTTGATGTGTCAGGTCCAAGTAGGATCGACGTGTAATTCGTCAAGTCAGAAAGAATGGTTGCGGATTTCCGAATTAATTCCTCCGACTCTCCCACTCTCTCCTGAAACACCGTGCGCAACTGCAAGCTGTCCTCCAGGCCTAGAGCTTGTGGTTGCAATAAATGGTCCACAAAGAACCGATAGCCTTTTTCGGAAGGCACTCTTCCAGATGATGTGTGAGTTTTTTCTAAATAACCCATATCTTCCAGATCCGCCATATCATTCCGAATGGTTGCCGAACTAAATGGCGCTTCCGGCTTTTTCGACAGTTGTCTGGAACCAACCGGTTGAGCAGACTCGATGAAATCTTTCACTGTCAATTGTAGTATGAGCAATTGTCTGTTTGTCAACATGATCATCACTCCTGTTAGCACTCATTAACCTCGAGTGCTAATACTACTCATAATTTATCAAATTCTATTTTATATGTCAACGAATCAAACTCAATCTCCCAATAAAAATTCCTGAAATACTGTATTTCCTTGAAAAACACCTTTTCTAGTCAGACGAAGATGGTCCCCATCGATTTGTAGGAGCCCTTGCTGCTGCAATTTTTCTATCGGGGTACCAAAAACTGTATGAATCGGCCGCTCAAATTTCTGCTCGAATTCTTTCATCGAAACCCCTTCGATGATTCGTAAGCCGAGAAACATTTCTTCTTCCATCGATTCAGCAAGAGTTACGTCATGTACTTCTTTACGAGGTAACTTTCCTTCCTCCAATAGATTAATGTAATGTGTCAACGGCCCGACATTCGCATAACGCTCTTTGCCGATATAACCGTGGGCACCTGCACCTATGCCTGCATAATGAGAGTTCTCCCAATAAATCAGGTTGTGAAACGAAGGATAATCAGGTTTAGCAAAATTACTAATTTCATATTGATCGCGACCTGCAGCATTCATGCGATCGATCACCATCGAGAACATTTCTGCTTCAATGTCTTCTCCTGGCAATGGCAACTTCCCTTTGACCATTCGATTGTAAAAGACGGTTTTCGGTTCCACAATCAACGAATAAGCAGAGTAATGAGGAAGATCAAGCGCTAATGCACGATCAAGTGTCTCTTCCCATTCTTTCACCGTCTGAGTTGGTAAGCTGTACATCAAATCTATGCTAATGTTTTCAAAGCCGACTTTACGTGCAGCCTTAATGACATTCTCCACGTCCTCATTGGAATGCGTACGACCAATTTGTTTCAGTAGACGTTCGTTGAAAGTCTGCACGCCAATTGACAAGCGATTAACGCCTTTTTCCTTCAATATAGAAAGTTGTCCTTCCGATAAATCATCAGGATTCGCTTCTGTCGTGAACTCCTTTAATGCCGTGACATCGATATACTCTGAAACAATTGTCAGTAACCGGTCGAGCTGAGGAACATTGAGTGCTGTCGGTGTACCACCACCTAAAAATACGGTTTCCACTTCATTAAACGAATAACCTGCTTCTTTCATATAATAAAACTCTTTGCCGATCGATTCGATGTATAGATCGACAGGTTGGTTCTTTAGAAATACTTTATTGAAATCGCAATAATGACAAATTTGCTGGCAAAACGGTATATGGATATACACTCCCCGCATGCTGTCACATCCTTTTTAAGTATGTAAACGGCAAAAAGAGGGCGGTTTGCCCCCTTTTCACTGAATTTAATTAATCTTCATCCATCTTCAAAACAGCCATGAATGCTTCTTGTGGAACTTCCACCGAACCAACTTGCTTCATCTTTTTCTTACCTTCTTTTTGCTTCTCAAGCAATTTACGCTTACGGGAAATATCTCCACCGTAACATTTTGCTAAAACGTTTTTACCCATAGACTTAATAGTAGACCGTGCAACGATTTTTTGACCGATTGCCGCTTGGACAGGAACCTCAAACTGTTGTCTCGGAATTAACGATTTCAGTTTTTCTACGATTGCCTTGCCACGTTCATAGCTAAAGTCATTGTGCACGATAAAGCTCAGCGCATCCACATGTTCGCCGTTTAGCAAAATGTCCATTTTTACGAGTTTCGAGCGCTTATAGCCAATCAATTCATAATCCAGTGACGCGTATCCTTTTGTACTGGACTTCAATTGGTCAAAGAAGTCATAGACGATTTCAGCTAACGGTAGTTCATAGATGATATTGACACGTGATGCGTCCATATAATCCATTGTCATAAAGTCTCCACGTTTACGCTGACAAAGTTCCATGACAGATCCAACGTAATCATTCGGTACCATGATGGAAGCCTTAACATATGGCTCTTCCACAAAGTCTACTTTTTGCGCACTAGGCATCATCGATGGATTATCTACACTCATCGTTGAACCATCCGTTAAGTTTACTTTATAAATAACACTCGGTGCTGTCGTGATCAAGTCGATATTGAATTCACGTTCGATCCGTTCCTGAATGATCTCCATGTGCAAAAGACCTAGGAAGCCACAACGGTAACCAAAGCCAAGCGCTTGGGATGTCTCTGGCTCATATTCAAGTGCAGAGTCATTCAATTCCAGCTTTTCAAGTGCTTCACGCAAATCGTTGTATTTAGATGTATCGATTGGATACAATCCGCAGAACACCATCGGATTCATACGACGGTAACCTGGTAATGCTTCCTCTGCAGGATCATTGACAAGTGTTATCGTGTCCCCTACTTGTGTATCGCCTACCGTTTTAATGGAAGCAGATAAGAATCCTACATCGCCTACAGTCAATTCGTCACGTGGAGAAATACCTGGAGTGAAGACACCTAGTTCTAGTACTTCAAATTCTTTACCCGTCGCCATCATGCGAATCATATCGCCAGGCTTTACTTTTCCTTCCACGATACGGATATTGACGATAACTCCTTTATATTGATCATAATGGGAGTCGAAGATCAGCGCCTTTAGTGGTGCTTCCGGATCTCCTTGAGGTGCCGGAACTTTTTCTACGATCTGTTCCAAGATTTCATCAATCCCAATTCCAGATTTCGCAGAAGCTAAAACTGCTTCAGATGCATCTAATCCGATGACATCTTCAATTTCTTTTTTCACACGATCTGGATCTGCTGCTGGAAGATCGATTTTATTAATAACAGGTAATATTTCCAAATCATTATCTAGCGCCAGATAGACGTTTGCTAATGTTTGCGCTTCGATGCCTTGCGCCGAATCCACGACAAGAATAGCACCTTCACAAGCCGCTAAACTTCTCGATACTTCATATGTGAAGTCGACGTGTCCTGGTGTATCAATCAAGTGTAACGTGTAGTCTTCACCATTTTTTGCCGTATATACTAATTGAACGGCATTCAGTTTAATGGTGATCCCGCGTTCACGTTCTAGGTCCATCGAATCCAATGATTGTGATTTCATATTACGTGTTTTCACTATTTCCGTCTTTTCTAAAATTCGATCAGCCAGCGTTGATTTACCGTGGTCGATATGGGCAATGATAGAAAAATTTCGGATGTTTTTTTGACGTGCTGCTCTCTGCTCTTGATTCATCACTGTTCACTCCTACATGTACGTACCTATTTAAGCTACTTGAATTATAGCAGTGAACGGTTCAGACTTCAATATTTGAAAGATTATTGCACGATCATCATAGCGGAAATAGATTCACCAACGACAGATATCGTTTGATTGATCTCCATTTCCGTATTACCCACCCCACCCATTTCGACTAATATGATGCTCGTATTTAAATCTTGATTGTATTTACCATCTACTCCACGGCCACCTTTGATAATGATTTCCCGTGTAATCCCAGGCACTAATTTTTCCATCTCATTTTTCAATTGCTTTGCTTTGGCCAGATTCCGTTCGTAATACGGATGGTCCCTTCCAATGACAAATGCCACTTTTGCATAACGTTGACCCTCGTGTGTAATCGTCGTTTTGGAAGGACCGAGCGAATCTCTGTGCATGTCGATGACTAAATCATAAGACTGCTCATTAACCTTCTTTTCTACATACGGCCTGATCGCAGCATACGAGCGATGATACGGTATCTTCTGTTGTTGCATGATTTTCACAATATCGATATCGAGCTGTTCTGCCGCAAGGCCATGTGAAATTAAATTCTCTTTAAGCCGCTCGCCCACTTTTAAAATATTCTCTGAATGGTGAGATACCGCTACTTTTCCGTTCGCTGCTTTCGTAATAGGTTCATACGCTTCATGTGAGTGAGTCGAATAAATCAACACACTCCCTTCTGTTTTTGGTCGAATATCTTCTTCCAATACATTGGATGCGTAGACTATTGTGCTTGGTTCCTTTAACGAGAGGGCAGTGGGGATGGTCGGCTGTTTGGGAATGTACTGCAGAACGACAGGAAAGATGAACAATACAAAGATTACGCTCATCCAGATTTGCAAAGTTTTTTTCATAGTAATCCCTCCATCTTCCACACTATGCGGAAGAAAAAAGGTCAATGACTAGTTCATGTATTTACTTTATGAATCCAACTAATTAATGAAGTAGACAAGGCAGTTGCGTAGTTCGCTACCCATGAATCAATTTCTTTTGGGGATATAAATGTCGATAATTCTTGATTGGTCAGCACTTCTTCAAATAATTGAATTCTTTCTTCATGCGTCCAGGATGACCAATCGCCGAATATAGGGCCCAGCGCTGTGCGATCCGCATCTTTTGTGATGCGTTGCGGAAAACGTCCCGTTGAGAGTTTAGACGAAGGCATAGCCTCTTCTTCTATTTTCGCTGCGATATAGCCGAACATCGTGTCAATAGCATCCGCCACCAGTACAGGACCGTCCACAACCGTTGGCACACCTATTGCAATGACCGGGATACCGAGACTTTTCTCCGATAACTCTTTGCGGCTGTTCCCAACACCTGAGCCTGGATGAATGCCTGTATCTGTCAGCTGAACCGTGCGGCAAAGCCTTGCGCTACTCCTCGCGGCAAGCGCATCGACGACGAGCAATAGATCGGGCTTACTTTGATCGACGATTGCTTTGACGAAGGAAGCCGTTTCTAAACCGGTCTGAATAGTTACACCCGGTGCATAAACCATCACACCACTCTCATCCGCTTCGTAATAATCTGGTATTACTTCTTTCACGTAATCCATAACGGCCGGTCCAACTGCGTCTGGCGTAATCTCTCGGTTGCCGAGACCAACGCATAATACTTTTTTTACGCCGCCCGGCAAATTTTCTTTTATTAATGTGTCCATTTTTTCGACGACAAGTTCACATAAAGTTTGAAGCTCTTCGATTTCGTGAACAGCAAGTGTCGGAATCGTCAGCGTAATATATGTACCTTTCGCTTTTCCGATTTCTTCTTCACCTTCCGCTGTCACTTTTACAGTTGTCGCCTTAATTCGACCAATTGTTTGTTCTTCGACACGTATTCCGGACATTTTTTTCAATTTCTTTTCTTCTGACTCTGTCTGATGCCTGACAAATTCGTCACTTTCATCGATTAAATCCGTACGAAAGTAGTTGATTTCGCTCATTTTCTTCACCTCTACTAGCAAGTTTGTGCATTTTACCGGCGTTTATTCTGGAATTGTTTGCTGTAAAGTTGAATCGCTTTACTTTTTTTCTTGCAATCTGTCTGTAGCTTTGTTAAAATTATGCTTGTTGTAAAGAGATGTCCGGATGATTGTGGAAACACTCTTGCCTTACCTGAAAGCTGGAGGTGAATGAAATGCCAAACATTAAAGGTGCTATCAAACGCGTGAAACAAAGTGCTGCTGCGAACGAGCAAAACTCTAACGTAAAAGCTTCTATGCGTACTGCAATCCGTAAAGCGGATGCGGCTCTTATGAATAACGAAGAGAACGCTGAAGAACTTTTGAGAAATGCTGTGAAACAATTGGATACTGCTGCTCGTAAAGGTCTTATCCCAAGAAACACTGCTGCTCGCCAAAAATCACGTCTAACTAAAAAAGCTCAATAATGATATGTTAAAAGACTGCCTCCTCGTGACGGCAGTCTTTTTTTGCGTTCTTATAGTCCATTCATTAAAAATAATTCCAATTTACGCTGGCGATTACCACTCGTAGTTTTAAGTTGCAGATCAATCGTTGCCAAATCATCCAATGCTTTTAGCAACACTTGCAAAGGCGGAAGCTGTCGCTGCATCATCAATTTAACACGATACGGATGGATTCGCAGCGTTGTGGCAATTTGTTGTTGTTGATAGCCTTTTTTTCGTAAATTCGTCACATGTATCATTAAACGGACTTGACTCGCTATAAGTGACGCCAGCATGATCGGCTCTTCTCCATTGCGCAATAAATCATGGTAGACAGCGATTGATTCCGCCCGTTTATTATTGACGAATGAATCCGTTAGGCGGAATACGTCCATCTCAGGTGTCCTGGTCACCAGTTGCTCAATAACAGCAGTATCCACTATGCCATTAAACGCTAAGTAGCTAGCAAGCTTGTCCACTTCCGTAGCCAATGTTAGTAAGTCGGTTCCAGATATCTCCATAAGAAATTCGGCGGTCTTTTTATCAAACTCAATCCCTTTATCCTTACCTTGCTGCATTATCCATGTAGATACATCTTGCCCTTGCAAAGCAACGGCTTCTACAACGACTGCATGTTTTTTTATTTTCTTCGTAATTTTCTTCCGCGCATCTAATTTTTCATATGGGGCCACAAATACTACGGTAGCTGTAGGCGATGGGTTTTCCAGCCATTGTTCCAACATTTCTAGTTGATGGTTCTGCTTTTCCTTTGAATGATCCGTCGCTTTCAAGAATGAACAGTTTTTTGCGACGATTAATTTATGGTCGACTAAAAATGGAAATTCATTCGCCACTTCGAGTACAGCCTGAACTGGAATTTCTTCTAAATCAAAACGATTTACTTCTGATGATGTCATACCAGGGATTGCTTTGATTAATTTTTTGATCGTTTCGTCAAGTAAGTGTTGCTCTGTGCCTGTTAGTAGATAAACTGGCTGCACATCACCTTTTTCAATTTGACTCCAAATTTTTGTAACCATTTTCTCCACCTCAATTACCGATTGCTTGCTATTAAAAACCTGTGATAACTATACATGAAAATCAATCATTTCTCCATACTAGCAAGTAAAGGAGGTTTTCATTGATGAAAAAATCTAATCGTTTGGACGTACATTCACGTAAAAAATTGAAATCTGAGGAGAAAGAAGAAATATCACTAGAGTTAACAGAGCTTGAACATTTAGCACCGAAGCAGGAACCGATGACACCGAACCATCGGGAGACGGCGGAAAAGGACAAATACTATTAATTCTATACGACGAGGCGGAATTTGCGATGCGCAACTCCGCTCGTATAACTTATAAGGCACGGACTCTATGAACAAATTGTGTCAACGTATGTGACAACTCCTAAAAACTGCGATTTTAATGGATTTTTCTTTCACTTTCATCTATACTTAGTATGGAATTAGGAGGTGTAGCAATGAATGAATTTGAACATGATGTCCAGTCCAAACGTAATGATGCGATTGACAGCGGCATCGGCTTTATAGTAGCGTTTATCGGTTTTTCTGCAATTTTTGTTGTTGCTACGATCATCGATATCGTCGCTCTCTAATCAACTGTTGTATAAAATAGACACATCCACCAAACTGGCGGATGTGTCTATTTGTTTTTCTACCGACTCGAAGTGGCGGTGTACACTCCGTCTTTCGCACGCAATTCAATCGTTCCTCTTTCGGCTGTCGACCAAAACGGTATACCGTGTTCACCAAAGCGGTCGATGACTTCTGCATGCGGATGCCCGTAGCGACTATTCCTTCCCGCTGATACAATAATAAACTCAGGCTTAAGAAAATTAATAAACGGCTCCGTACTCGACGTTTTGCTTCCATGATGGCCAGCTTTTAGTACGACGCGTTGAAAGTCAGCAGTTAGATATCTCTGCAAAAATCGATGCTCTCCCTCTTTTTCTAGATCTCCAGGAAAGATGAAATGAAGATCTTCTTTCTTCATCACAAGTACCAATGAACTATCATTTCCATCATATTTACGCTCTTCTGGCGCTACATACTGGAATTGATAGTCTGCCACTCTCCAATTCATCCCCTCCTTAACTAGTTGCACTGAAATGTTCTGCTCCTTTGCCAACCGCAACACTTCATCCATCGCTTTCTCCTGTTCACTTCCTGGTGACAAATGAATTTCCTTTACTTTCAACTCGTCCAATACTTCATCGGCACCCTCCATATGATCCATATCGGCATGAGATATTATTAGCCGGTCTATTTTCGTGATTCCTTTTGCTTTTAAGTACGGCACGACGATATTTCGCCCGATTTCAAAAGGTTGCTCAGGTGTTTTCCAATCAGTTTCGCCAAAATGGACAACTCCACCTGTATCTATCACATACACTGCTTTCCGATACGGCATTTCGATTATCGTGCTATCCCCTTGCCCGACATCTACATACGAAATGATTACGTCACGATGCAGTATCGGTTTAATTTCTAGATAGAGCGCTGGGAGAAGCAAGCAGATCAGACCGATGAGGATGAACTTCTTTCTTTCCAGACAGACGAGAAAGATGAGGATACCGACAACAGCAAGCGCTGAGCCGACGCCCCCCGGTTGTCCCGGCGTCCACATTTGATAAGGAAAGGAAGCAAACCAAGTCGTTACACTACCAATCCATAGTCTCACTGGCTCATAGATGAGAAAGAGAATACTTGCTAGCGGCGGCGCGATGTAGGTGCAGATCAATAACAATAAATTGGCAGGTAGGATAAATAATGAATACAACGGAACGTAGAACAAATTCGCAATAAAAGAAGAAATCGATAACTCGAAGAAGTGATAGAGCAAAATAGGATAGAGTGCAACTTGTGTAATGACGGTGACGAGAAATGAAACGACCAATCCGTTTTTCGCTTGATTAAGAATAGCTGACGAGTACAACAAAGAAAACGCAGCTAAATAGGATAACTGAAATCCCGGCTGGAACACGATAAAAGGTTGCATTACGATGAAGAATAATGCGCTTAAAGCAAGAGCATCATCCAGGCGCAACTTTAAATTACCTGAAACAGCAAGTAATACAATCATCGTCACCGTGGCTGCACGCCAGACAGACGGTGCTCCGCCAGCAATACATGCGTAGATTGGCAAAAAAATGAGTAATCCGTATGTCACCCACTCTTTACGAAAACCGATACGCAGCAATATCGCTCGAATGAAAAACGTCAATAAACCGACGTGCAAGCCAGAAATCGCAAATAGATGCGTAATACCTAGCGTCTGATACTCTTTTTGCAAGAGGCGATCCATACCCGAACGGTCACCGATCAATAACGCTTCAGCTTCTGTAACTAGTGAAGGTGGAAATTGATTATGAATATGTTGTTTAATCACAGAACGATAGTGAGAGAGTCGTGAACGCGGTGTAGTAAGTCGTTCGCTCGATGTCATACGAGTGGCTTCTAGAATGCCTGCGGCTCCATTCATTCGTAAATAGCGCGCCATATCGAATGAATAATCATGGGCTGCCGGTTCTAATTCTTTCGGCTCCACTTCCGCGGTGAACTGAACCGTTGATAATCGTGCAGACTGAAATCGGATTTTTTCTTGTTCGGAATGTAATGGATACATCATATAAACAACGGTGCCGTCAGACAAGGTAGCGAAGCCTTTCACTTTAGCCCCATCGATTTTCACTTGATCTTTCCAATGAAAGGTCACGACTGAGTCGTCAGGCAGAGTTGTAGAATGACTGGAGAAATAGAAAAAAGAGAGACTTGCAAGAAGGGTGCAAAGAAAAAGGTGTAGATAATCTTTGCGTAAAAAGTAGAACGGTATGAGGAATAAAGCATTCAAAAATAAAAGCGATCCTGAAAGCTCAGCTGCAAACGCAGAAATCGCAACAGGAATCGCTATATACATCCATCGTATCGATCGGATTAATTGCCAAATAAATGATTCACCCTTTGCAAAAGGGCATCCAGTTCTTCAGGTTCAGCGCCAAGTTCCTGCATTTTCGTCAACATCTCATTGAATAATGAAAATTTCTCTTCACTGGCGAAGTCAATTGAACGCGCGTCAAACGGTACTTTTTCAATCTCTACGCCTGCTTGCGCACATAGCTCGAGTGCATACTCACTATTACGATAATCTTCGGCATATTTAATGCGTTCTATACCTGCCTGAATCAATGCTTTACTACACTGCAAACACGGGAAGTGCGTGACATAAATGGTCGCCTTCGCAACTGGTATGCCATATTTAGCACATTGTAGTAATGCATTCATTTCTGAGTGTATCGTTCGAACGCAATGATTGTCCACGACATAACAGCCGTGTTCAATACAATGATCTCCACCCGATATCGAACCATTGTAGCCGCCAGCAATAATGCGTTGGTCTCGTACCAAAATGGACCCTACCGAGAGTCGCGTACATGTGCTGCGCATCGCCAGCAAATGACTTTGCGCCATGAAGAACTGATCCCAAGTAATTCGCTCCATACGGTTGCCTCCATCAGTTAAGAATTATATGTGGTTCTAATTTTTCAAATGTCTTGTCACCAATACCTGACACGTTTTTAATCTCGTCCAATTGCGAAAAAGCTCCATGCTCTTCACGGTATTGGACAATCGCCATAGCTTTTGCTGGGCCTATGCCAGGAAGTGTCTGAAAATCATTTTCATTCGCAGTATTGATATTTACTTTTGAAGTGGAACTGTCAGAAGATGATGACGCTGAAGCCGGTTGCTCATATACCGGTGGCTCTTCTCCTGCGACCGGTACATAGACGACAGATTCATCCTGCAGTCTTTGCGCATGATTCAACAACCTAGTGTCAGCGGCCTCTGTGTAGCCTCCTGCTTTGTCGATTGCATCAAGTAATCGATCACCATCTTGCATCGAATAAAGGCCAGGATGTTTCACTGCGCCTTTAACGTCCACTAGAATTGCAACCGTAATAGCTTCCGCGACCAATTCGACAGGCGCTTCCACTTCTTTATTTTGTTCAGCAGTTTCAATTGGTTCAAATAGGGATTGTCCATGTTCTTCGGAAAGTTGATCCGGTTGTTCTTGGGGAAAGAACAAAACAGTGGAAAGTACAGCGAACGCTGCAATAGGAATGATCAATGTACGCCATTTTTCGGTAAAGAATGAACGGATAAGCAACAATCCTTTCTTTCAGCACCGTATGGAGTCTCATTAACTATACCCGATTCCGAAATACTATGGTAGTCCTATTTTCGAACTTGGAAGAATATTCTTTCGCTTTCTTCCTCAGGTGCTTCATCTTCCCAGTCTGCAAAAATTCGTTCAATCTGAAATCCAACTTCTTCAAGCATTTGAACATATTCCGGGATTGCAAACGATCGTTGCATATGTACTTCGTCAAAACGTTGATAGGAATTATCTTGCTGTTTTACGAAAAATGCCAACTCGGAATAAATTGAATGATTCTCTTCTCCCGGGCTCGTTTGCCAAATATATGCAATACGTTGATTATCAAAAACAAAAGGTCCTTCAAGGAAGATCTCATCCATTTTGTATAATGAATGCACATCAAAGAGCAACACGCCACCCGTAGCAAGCGCTCCATAAATCCGGCGGAATGTTTCTATGACGCCTTGTTGCTTTATTACATAGTTCAATGAATCGATTGAGATGATCGCAGCATCAAATGTATCTTCTACATCCAGTTGCTGCATAGGTTGCTCGATAAACTGAATATCTAGAGAAAGTGACTGTGCACGATGCGAAGCAACCTCGAGCATATCTGAAGAAAGGTCAATACCAGTGACATGCGCCCCTTTTTTCGCAAGCATCGCAGAAAGCAAGCCAGTTCCACAACCTATATCTAATACTTTTTTCCCTGAAACGCCAGCAGACGCCAAATCGAGTAACTCGACATAGGCGTCATACGGGATATCATTCATTAGTTCGTCATAAATAGATGCGAACGCTGAATAGGAAGAACTCATATTTCTTCCTCAACGTTTAGTAACTGTGCGTCTCCCC
Source organism: Sporosarcina sp. P20a (assembly GCF_002743175.1). Classification (NCBI taxonomy): domain Bacteria; kingdom Bacillati; phylum Bacillota; class Bacilli; order Caryophanales; family Caryophanaceae; genus Sporosarcina; species Sporosarcina sp. P20a. The sequence continues at coordinate 319,394 of NZ_PDYT01000001.1, read as the reverse complement.
ATAGCTTTTCCAAGTTATAGAATCCGCGTTCGTCTCTGTGGAATACATGGACGACTACGTCTAGAAGATCGACTAAAATCCAACGACCCGCGTCAAACCCTTCCAAACGTTTCACTGTGTATCCTTCTTTAGAAGCCGCATCCGCTACTTCGCGCGCGATGGCTTGCACTTGTCTTTCAGAGTTAGCATGACAAATGATGAATTGATCAGCAATTAGTGAGATGCCCTCCATGTTTAATACTACGATGTCTTCTGCTTTCTTACTATCTACTGCTTCATAAGCTAATTCTAATAATGTTGGCATATTTCACTGTTCCTTTCTTCTACGTACATGTTCATTATAGCAATCAAATGAATGTGGAAAAATGACTGCGTATCGCTGAACTAAAAATTTAAATGTATGTTGAATGCATTCTGTCATTTGATCTTCCAGTGGTTCTCCGTTAATACGTTGGCGCAACTCTTCGATACCCGGAAACTTTCTTCCTGGTTCGATTAAATCAGCGATATAGATTACTTTCTCTAACTCGCCCATTTCTGCACGGCCCGTCGTATGAAAACGGATAGCTTGCAAGATATCTTGATCTTCTACTCCATAACGATCTTTCGCGAGCATCGCTCCAACTGGCGCATGCCATAATTCGGAGTGATACTGTGCATAGAGCTCATACTCTTCGTCACGTTTTAGTAATTCGAGTAATTCATCTTTATCCATAAACTTGGCGTAATCATGAAATAGGCCAGCAATTTCAGCCTTTTCCACCGACACACCCACTTCCTCAGCTAATTTCTTCGCTGTTTCCGTGACTCTCAGTACGTGTTCATAACGCGCTTTGGGTAAGCGTTGTTCTAGGTCATTTCGAACTTGTTGAAGATCCATATAATCTCTCCTCTCGAATGTAAGCTTCGACAGCCGGGGGAATCAAAAGTTGCACGGTTCCACCTTCTACAAAACGCTGGCGGATCAATGTGGATGACAAATCAAGTTGTGGTGTTTCTACTAATTGTACCGGGATTGCAGAAGCGTTATCGGCACCTGGACGTTTGACACCGATAAACGTAACGATATCGAGTAAATCCTCAATCCGGTACCATGTCGGTAACTGATCGATCATATCTCCGCCAATAATGAAATGAAAATGTACACCTGCTTCATCTTGTATTAATTGCGACATCGTATCATATGTAAAGGATACTCCGCCCCGCTCAATTTCAAACGATGATGCACGCAAGCCGTCCACTTCATCTACCGCCAGTTTCACCATTTGCAGGCGTTGCTCTGCTGTCGCGTCACCTGTCGCAATCTTATGCGGAGGGACTGCAGCGGGCATTAACCATACTTCATCTAACTGTAGTGCATAACGCACTTCATTGGCGATCAATAAATGTCCAGTGTGTGGCGGATTGAAAGTTCCGCCCAATATGCCGATTCGTTTCATCTGATTCTCCTTACGGTAATTGTATACGTTTTTTCTCTGTCGATTCTCTGTATAAAACAATTATGTTACCGATGACTTGGACTACGTGAATGCCTTTATACGCGCCAATCTTTTCAGCAATTTCCTTTTTATCTTCGTCACAATTTTGAAGAACGCTCACTTTAAGTAGTTCACGTGCTTCAAGTGCTTCGTCGATTTGCACGAGGATTGCGTCAGTTAAACCGCTTTTCCCTATTTGGAATAGTGCATCCAAATGATGTGCTTCGCTGCGTAAAAATCTTTTTTGTTTACCTGTTAACATGTTTACCCGCCAACTTTCATTGTAATCATTTCGATCATCTTTTTTGTGTCAGGATAGACTCCTGTCCACTTTTCAAAAGCAAGAGCTCCTTGATGGACGAACATTCCAACACCATTCATCGTCTTGGCCCCTGCTTGTTTTGCTTGCTGTAAAAATTCCGTTTCAAGCGGATTGTAAATTATGTCCGCTACTACTGCACCATTTGCCACGTTCTTTGGATCGAGCGGTATTCCTTCTTGTGCAAAATTCATACCGACTGATGTGGTTTGTACTACAAGACTAAACTCACCGAGTCGATCTTCAGCGTCTTCAATAGAGAGCGCGTGACCATCATTCATATCTGTCGCCAGTTCTGCGGCTCTAGAAGCAGTCCGATTCGTGAAATAGAGAGGTCCATAGCCAGCTGACTGCAACGCAAAGGCGATGCCTCTAGCCGCGCCGCCAGCTCCAATAAGTAATACCGAGCCTTTCACTGAATCTGAAAACTCTTCCAACGATTTCACGAACCCCGCTCCGTCCGTATTGGCACCGATTAGTTTACCATCATCTGTTTGATAAACTGTGTTAACCGCATCCATGACCGTTGCTGATTCGTCCACTTCATCGAGGAAAGGAAGAATCGCCTGCTTGTGGGGTACCGTCACATTGAAGCCACTGCATCCAAGTGAACGCAAACTTCTTATTGTATTCTGCAAGCTTCCCGCTGTTGCATGAATCGGTATATACGTTGCGTCCAATGCGTTATCTTTAAACCACTGATCATGCATGTCCGGTGACATTGATTGCGCAATTGGATCACCTACTACCGCATACCATTTTTTCATCTGGTCTTTCCTCCTGCCCCTCTTAAATCAATGAAGGTCTGATTTCGACATTGACACCTTTTGGTGCATGTACAGCCACTGTAACATTCGCATGCTGAATCGTAATCCAGCCAAGCCCTGAAATCACTAAATCCGTCTTCGCTTCCTTAATTGAAAACTCATGACGTATAAGTGCCGGCAACTTCTCAAGTGATGCAGGTCCTGGTGGCGATAGCATGTCACCAAGATGGTTTTTGTACAATTCATCGGCATTTTCCAACTTCGTCCGGTGAACTGGCAAACCATTTGCTGCATAAATGTTGAAAGAAGAGCGACCACCTTGAATGAAGTCAAAACGGGCAAGTCCGCCGATGAATAATGTTTGTTCAGCATTCAGCTGATAAACTTTCGGTTTTAGCTCTTTCTTCGGAGTAATCAACTTCAAATCATGAGGATCCAAGTGATGGGCCATTTGATGATCGTTGATAATCCCTGGTGTATCCATTAGCATTTTACCGTCGTCTAATGGAATTTCCACTACATCAAGAGTTGTCCCTGGGAAGTACGATGTCGTAATCACATCTTCCATACCGGTCGCATCTTTAATGATTCGATTAATAAAAGTAGATTTCCCTACATTCGTACAGCCGACTACGTAGACGTCCTTACCCTTACGGTATTTCTCAATCGCGTCAAGCGCTTCACTCATACCGTTACCTTTTACAGCGGACACGAGTAATACATCGATTGGTTTCAAACCTAGCTTTGCAGCTTCCGTCTTCATCCAATTTTTCACTCGCTGCGGATTAATCGCTTTCGGCAGGATATCTGCCTTGTTCCCAATTAATAAAATATCTTTCTTGCCTACAAAGCGATGCAGACCATTGATCCAACTACCGTTGAAATCAAAAATATCCACGACTTTCACGATCAAGCCTTGTTTTTCACCGATTCCATTTAAAATCGCTAAAAAATCGTCTCCTGATAAGGATACCGGCTGTAATTCGTTATAGTTTCGTAATTTAAAACAGCGTTGGCAAATGACATCTTCTTTTTCTAATGAAGCTGGCGGCGCATAGCCTTCCATTGTCTTATCCGTCGTTTGGATCGTAATACCGCATCCAATACACTTGATCAATTCCAAATTTAGTCCTCCCACGTAAGTAATCCTTTTCTTTTAAACCTTGCCATAATGCGTCGTTCAATCGCACGGTTGAACTTCGTAATCGTCGCATCGGAACTTGCTACAGGGACGACTAATATCGTCTGCAGCCCCACACGATTCGCACCCAAGACATCCGTTAACAATTGATCGCCAATCATGACGACTTCCTTTTTGGGCAAGCCTAATGTAGCAAGTGCCTGATAAAATGACTTTTTCATCGGCTTGCGTGCTTCGCAAATATACGGGATGCCTAATGGATCACAAAAGTGACTGACGCGTTCTATATGGTTATTGGAAACAACTGTAATTTGCAAACCAGCATCGCGCATGGACTTGAACCACGCCATAATATCTTGCGTAGCATCCGCACGATCCCATTCAACGAGTGTGTTATCTAAATCTGTAATGATACCCTTAATACCATTCTCAAGAAGGTCTTCTGGTTTAATCAAAAACACGGATTTTACATAAGCACTCGGTAAAAAATGATTTAACACATTATCCTCTCCGCCCTACAACAAATTCTTGTCTGATTATAACATAGTTGTATGGCCTGCACGCACAACTATGTCTGATTTTATCGCTTTTCTTGTCAGTGATAGACCATCCGTCGTTTGCATAGAGTAAACTACTAATAATCGGAGGTGGTCACATGAGCGGTTTTTTCCTGGCCGTCATGCAATTATGGTTAGAGATCCCCGCGCTAATCGGTTATATCCGAGGGCAAGCTTTCCTTCGTCCGTTGTCCAAGAAAGAAGAGGCAGAGTGCCTGAGACGATTAGCAGAAGGTGATCTAAGTGCGCGTGATGAACTTATTGAACACAATATGCGTTTAGTTGCCCATATCGTCAAGAAGTTCCAGCCAAAGCACGAACTACTTGATGATTATATTTCCATAGGAGCGATTGGTCTGATGAAAGCCGTCAACAGTTTTACGCCAGATCGTAAAACCAAACTCGCGACGTATGCTGCACGCTGTATTGAAAATGAAATCCTTATGTATTTACGAACTCAGAAAAAGGTACAAAAAGATGTCTCCCTCTACGAACCAATTGGCATGGATAAAGATGGCCAATCCCTAGAAATCGCAGACCTCCTTCAAACAAATGACATACCTCCACAAACAACCGTAGAACAAAACGAACAAAAAGAGCGTCTCTACCGACATTTGGATAAGCTCGATTCACGCGAGTTGGAAATCATTCAAAGACGTTACGGCTTGTTGGATGATCAGCCGATGACACAAAAAGAAATTGCCGAGCAACTGAATATTTCCAGGAGTTATGTTTCACGTATCGAGAAACGTGCAATTGTCAAATTATATCAATCGTTTAAGCATGAATACCAATAATACAAAAAGCGCTTCCGATCGTGCAACAGAGGGCCACAGCCCCCGCACACCGGAAACGCTTTGTTTCTTTTCTCAGTCAGCCTTAACCTCGCGTAAAATAATTGCTGCCAATAGTGCTGTGACGATAAATACTCCACCCATTAAGAATTCCATTGAATGTCCCTCCTCTCAACCAAACGAACTGCTAATCTGTCTACTAAGACATTTTATCATAGAACGATCAAAGTTTCGAGATGACGCGCAAAACAATCTGTGACGAGTGTTTGGCTGCCAGTGGTAAAAATTCATCAAAACTGACTGTCGATTCCTTACCGGCTATATCAGATAGTGCGCGGATAACAACACATCGCGTGTTAAACTGATAACAGACTTGCGCGACGGCCGCCGCTTCCATTTCTACAGCGATTACGCGCGGGAATCTTTTTTTAACTTGCAGGACTTTTTCAGGATCATCCATGAAAGTATCAGCTGATGCGATAGTTCCTACAGCATGTTCATATGTATCTAACTCAATTACAGCTTCTCTAGCAAAATCGATCAGTTTAGAATCTGAAGGAAAGCTTGCAGGAAGTTGAGGAACTTGGCCTAGCTCGTAGCCGAATGCAGTGACATCGACATCATGATGCAGGACATAGTCAGATATTACAATCGTTCCTACTTCGAGCTCTGGATTAGTTCCACCTGCAGAACCTGTATTCAAGACTACGTCAGGTTTGTAGTTTTGCAAGAGGATCGTTGTTGCCATGGCAGCGTTTACTTTTCCGATGCCACTTTTCGTTACAATCACTTGATGCTTGCCTACTTTGCCTTCAATAAACTCACAATTTCCCACGGTTGTGATTTTCCCAAGACCAATTTCTCTGCGTAATATTTCGACTTCTTCCTCCATGGCACCTACGATTGCTATTTTCATTTATGCCTTCTCCCCTTTTCACTTACTAGAATGTGCTGCCCAATAAGCAGCACATCGGTAGGTTAATTCACTTACTTCAAAACTTCCATTTTGACAGGTTTCCAGCCTTGGCCGTCCACCCACTCAAGATATACTTTGAATTTTTTGGAATTGTCTTTACTTCTCACAATACCTTCTGACTTTTGAGGACTGCCGCCATTCTGAATCCGATCAAAATACAATTGATCTTCAGACATGCCAGTTGCATAGGATATGGCTTTCTTTTTCTCATACCAGTCATCGGACTGACCATCATACTTTGAAACGTGCTCGCCTGATTGTTTTGTTCCAACGGGTTTCCAGTCAGGATTTACAACTACATTCTTACCAGAATCCGATGAAGTTTCTTTCTTTGGCTTGTCCTCTTTTGGTGGTTGTTTTTTCGCTTCCTCTACTTTAGGCGCTTCTACTACTGGCGCTTCCGGTTCTTCAACCACTTCATTTACCACTTCGTTATTTTCTTCAGGAGCTTGAACTTCTGGTTCATCTGCTTCTTCCGGCTCCGCGTCTTCTTTTTCAGGCTTGTCCGCCTCGTCCTCATCGTCTAAAACGATAGGTTCCATTGGGGCTGTATCTGATTGCGTAGATTGTTCAGGCTTGTCAATTGCCACTTCTTTTTTATCGTCATCACCAGTGAGAAAGATGATGGCAACAACCGCAATAAGAAAAATCACAACGCCTATTGAAATATTCAATACTCTATTCACTTTGCTCGCTTTACTGCCTTGTTTTCTTGACGTTCTTGAATACTTCGGATCTTGATCTGCCATTTCAGACATCTCCTTTACTATGAAATGAATTAAAATTACAATACCGTCTTCTGCTAGTGAGAAGACGGTACGCGTGTCACTTTATCTCGAGTATTTCTACTGACATTTCACCGCCGGGAGTCTGGATCTTTACTTTTTCATCTATTTTCCGACCAATTAATGCTTTCGCAATTGGCGAGTCGTTCGAGATCATACCTTCTAATGGATTGGCTTCAGCAGAACCAACGATCGTGTACGTCTCTTTATCACCATCAGGAATTTCTTTAAAAGTAACTGTCTTGCCTAATTGCACTTCATCATTGTTCAATTCATCTTCAGTAATAATGACCGCATTACGAATCATTCCTTCAATAGAAGAGATCTTACCTTCGACAAATGCCTGATCTTCTTTCGCTGAATCGTACTCGGAGTTTTCCGATAAATCACCATAGCTTCGTGCAATTTTAATGCGTTCTACTACTTCCACACGTTTAACCGTTTTCAATTGTTCTAGTTCGTCTTCTAACTTTGCTTTACCTGCAGCTGTCATTGGAAATTTCTTTTCTGAAACCATGTACTAACACTCCTCATATGTCTGTTCATAAAAAATACTATGTCGCACAAACTTCAATTATGTGACATAGCGGAACTATTTTAGTTTTAACTATACTTTTTTCCGTTCCTAATTCTAAACTGGACGAAAAAAAGCCCTTGCTTGTCTTGCATGCATCCTATTTATACTATACAAACACTGTCAGATGCTGAATTAATTTAAAATTATGTCATCATCATATTATACTTCGTCAACAGAAGCAAGAATTGTTTTTATCTTCGTTACCATCAAATCGATTGCGACCGCATTCTCGCCGCCTTCAGGAATGATTATATTAGCATACTTTTTTGTCGGTTCAATAAATTGATTATGCATCGGACGCACAACCGTAACGTATTGCTCGACGACAGAATCTACTGTACGTCCACGATCATGAATATCCCGTAAAATCCGACGAATAATACGTATATCAGAATCCGTATCAACAAATAGCTTGATATCCATAAGATCTCGCAATCGTTCATCTTCCAACACCAAGATACCTTCAAGAATGATGACATCTTGTGAATCTACAGTTACTTTTTCAGCTGAACGAGTATGCAATGTGTAATCATATGTCGGCTTTTCGATTGCTTGCCTATTGATCAACTGGTGGATATGCTGAATTAGTAGGTCAGTATCGAATGCTAATGGGTGATCATAATTCGTTTTTAATCTTTCTTCAAGTGCTAAATGCGATTGGTCTTTATAGTAATCATCTTGTTCAATGACGACGACAGAATGACCTTGAAATACTTCATGTATCTTTTTGGTGACACTAGTCTTACCGGAACCAGAACCACCGGTAATACCAATTACGACAGGTTTTTTCTTCACAGTGATTCCCCTTTGTTTCCTACTGTTTATTACTTTTTCACAGCTATTAAGATGCCGTCACCTATAGGTACTAGAGACGTTTCATAGTGATTGTTCTGCATTGCCCAGCTCGTGAATTGTTGCAAATTTCGGATCATTGTCCGGTTGCGTTTTGGTATGTCTCCATCTTCCAACAGCACCATACCATGCATAAACATATTATCACAATAGATAACACCTGCGGGACCGACGAACGGGCTATATTTGTCGAAAAACTTTCGATATTGCCCTTTGGCTGCGTCAATGAACAGTGTGTCAAATGGTTCTTGTGGTAACTTGGCCTCATCTAACTCGAGTGCGTCATCATGAATGATTATAATACGCTCTTGCAGTCCACTGCGCTCAATATGCTCGACCGCTTTCTCATACCGCTCTGTATCGCGCTCAATCGTATAAATGACAGCATCAGGAAAAGCTTTCGCCAATCGAATAGCCGAATAGCCGATCGCGCTTCCGATTTCAAGAATACGTTTCGGCTGCTGGATTTGCAGCAGCCCGATTAATGTATATAAGCCTGTATCATCCATGATTGGCACACGATGCTCTGCGGCATAGTGCTCCATTTCCAGGATGAGCGGCTCTTTTACTTCCGCAAAGCGGCTAATATACGCATTGTAGTCCGTCATATCTAGTTCCCCTTTACGACGTATTATTTATGTTGGCTGTCGATATACTTTGCTTTATTCTTTAAATGGTCTTCATATGTTTTAGCAAAGTGATTCTTGCCATTTTTATCTGCCAGGAAGAACAAGTATCCCGTATTGGATGGTTCTACTGTCGCCTGGAGCGAAGCAGTTCCGGCATTCGCAATGGGTCCTGGCGGCAATCCTTTATTCTTATACGTATTATAGACATTATCCACTTTCAGGTCCTCATTCATGACGCGGGCTTTATGTTCTCCTAATGCATATAAAACGGTTGGATCTGTCTGTAACGGCATCCCTTGCTCAATACGATTATTGAAGACGCTCGCAATCGTTTCGCGATCCGTTTGACCAGTTGCTTCTTTTTCTAACAGCGAGGCAAACGTTAGCATTTTATGCACTGAACGGTTTTTGCCTTCCTCAGCCCAATACGCTTTATACGGTATCACGTTCTGTACGGTGGCATCCACCATCGTATCGACCACTTCTTTCACTGTAGGCTTTTCCTCAAAGAACGGATAAGTAGCAGGGAATAGATAACCTTCAAGTGCATAACGTATATTCTCATTCAGAATTTCTTTTGTTATGACTTCTGGATATTTTTCCATATATCCTTGAATGACTTGTTCATTCGTTACATACTCCATAAACTGCTCTTTAGTAATCGTCGTCTTTTTGCTTGTTCTTTCTGCAATTTGATCTATCGTTAACCCTTCCGGAATCGTAAGTGTAAATGCCGGTGTGCGGTAGACTACACCTGTTTTCAGACTCTTAATCAATTCATCTGGTGTCATAGACTGTGTTAATCCATACGTTCCAGCTTGAAAATCTGCTTCATTGTTTACTTTTGCATAGTATTTAAAGATCCGAGCATTTTTAATAATCCCCGACTCTTCCAGTTTTTCTGAAATCATATCCAAACCTGAACCTATCGGAATTTCTACTTCAACAATTTTTTCCGAATCCGGATCCACAGGCTGTAGCGCACTTTTTATGTATGTATAGACCGAAAAACCTCCAACTATCCCTACAACCAATACGACTGCCACAATCCAAAGTACTATTTTTCTAACGGTTCTCACTTCTTCCTTCTGTTCTAACATACGTTTAAACATGACATCTTTTTTTCTCTGGGGCTCTTTATCCACAAGCCTCACCTCTTCTTCCGCTATAGATAAATCCATTAAAAAAGACGGAACGGTCAGCACCATTCCGCCCGTCACATGATATTATCGCTTACTCGTCTTCTTCTTCCAGGAATGTGTTCAATACTTCTTCGATCATATCCCATTCTTCATCAGATTCGATTTCAAGAAGTGATCCGCCATCTTGTCCTTCTTCAGTTGGAATGAAAGCAGATGCGTGGATTTCAACTTCCTCGTCATCGTCTCTCTCTTCGCCATCTAAAACATGATAAAGTACATATGATCTTTCATATTCTTTTGAATCAAATGTTAAAATTACCTCACATACGTGTTCTTCGCCGTTCTCATCTACGATTGTCATTGTTTCTTGTCCGTGTTCCATTGTTTAATCACCTCTAGTTTTTTTGTGAATCCAAATAACCTTGTAAAATCATGACAGCTGCCATTTTATCTATGACCGATTTACGTTTTTTACGACTGACATCCGCTTCAATTAAGACGCGTTCAGCAGCCATAGTAGTTAATCGTTCATCCCATAAAACGACAGGTAAACCGAATTTTTCGCGTAATTTCTCCGCATATTGTTCGGATGCTTCTCCACGGGGCCCAATCGTATTATTCATATTCTTAGGATACCCGACGACAAACTCCGTCACTTCGTATTCTTCTGTCAATTGTTTGACACGTTTCATCCCGAAAGAACCTACCGCTTCATCAATTTTTATAGTTTCGATTCCTTGGGCTGTCCAACCGAGGCTATCGCTTATCGCAACACCAACGGTCTTCGTGCCGACATCCAATCCCATAGTTCTCATTCTGTTTTACCTCTATTTTCTCGGATATAGAACTTAACTAATTCTTCAAGAATTTCGTCCCGTTCCAATTTCCGAATCAGACTACGCGCATCTTCATGGCGTGGAATGTAGGCTGGATCACCAGAAAGTAAGTAACCAACCATCTGGTTAATTGGATTGTAACCTTTTTCTTCTAATGATTTGTAAACGTGGAGCATGACTGTTTTGACTTCTTCCTCCATTGATTCTTCAGGAAAGTTAAACTTCATCGTTTCATCGGACGAATTCATACTCGACACCCCGCTTTCCGATTTCCATTTATGTCTATAACGATCTACCGTCAAAATATACATAGTAAATAGATTTGTGGATAAACCACCGTTCAAATTTGTTCTAGTCTGGCTCTTTCCTATAGGCATGTACTTTATTCACCCGAATGGAAATTAACTAGTTACATGTATCTACATTTTATGATTCATCGCTCTACATAATGGTTAAACAGATTTTACATAATCATACACGGATTGAAGCGCATCATCAAGTTTTGACGCATCTTTCGCCCCGGCCATCGCCATGTCCGGACGTCCGCCGCCTTTTCCGCCACAAAGTGACGCAACATGATTGACGATTTTACCCGCGTGGTAGTTACCGCCTTTTAAATCATCGGTAACGCCAGCGGCCAGCATAACTTTCCCATCCGTTACTGTACCAAGTACAATGACGCCTTTGGAAGTTTTTTGTTTCATTTCATCAATTAATTGACGTAAACCGTTATTGTCTTTCACTTCTACATTTGCAGAAATGACTGTAATATCTTCGATCTGCTGAGCTGTTTCCAGGACACTTGCCAATTGGCTGTTGCCCATCCTCGCTTGCAGTGATTCATTTTCACGTTGAAGTTCTTTAAAGTCAGCAAGAATCGACTCGACTTTTGTGATGACTGTTTTCGGTGTAGCTTTAGCAGTTGCTGCTACTTGATCGATGACCGCTTGATCTTCTTTAAATGAACGGAATGCTTGTCCACCTGTGAAAGCCTCAATACGTCGTGTGCCTGCTCCAATACCGCCTTCAGAAACGATTTTGAATACGTTGATGTCAGACGTGTTACGAACATGACATCCTCCACATAGCTCAACTGAGTAGTCACCGACTTTGACAACACGAACAATGTCGCCATATTTTTCACCGAACAATGCCATCGCACCCATTTCTTTTGCTTCTGCTATCGGTGAAATGATTGTATTGACAGGAATACCTGCCCAAATTTGTTCATTGACCTGGAATTCGATACGCTCGAGTTCTTCTTTTGTGACTTGTCCAAAATGGGAGAAGTCAAAACGAAGACGATCCGGACCAACATATGAACCTGCTTGATTGACATGTTCACCGAGAACATCTTTCAATGCGCGGTGCAATAAGTGTGTAGCCGTATGGTTCTTGACTGTTAGATTGCGTGAGAACTCGTCCACTTTTGCGCTAACGGATACGCCTTCATTCAATTCACCTGAACTGATGAAGACCGTATGTAAGTTTTGTCCATTAGGCGCTTTTTTGACGTCGCGAACTTCCGCTGTGAACGATTCGTTTGAGATCGTACCTTTATCAGCCACTTGACCGCCACTTTCTGCATAGAACGGAGTCTGATCCAAAATGATTTGTACTGTTTCTCCTTCAGATGCATGTGCGATACGTTGACCATCTTGAATAAGGACACTGACGATTGCAGTTGTTTCTAGTCCGCCATAGCCAATGAATTCGCTCGCTTCATGTACTTCACCAAGAATACCGGATTGAACATGCATGGAGTCCGATGTTGCGCGCGCAGCACGTGCACGATTTCGTTGTGCAGCCATTTCTTCGTCAAACCCGATACGATCGACTGCCACATCTTCTTCGAGAGCGAATTCCTCTGTTAGTTCAAACGGGAATCCGTATGTGTCATAGAGTTTGAACGCATCGCTGCCTGAAACGATTGGCAAGCCTGAAGCTTTTGCCTTTTCAATGATCGTCGTAAGAATCGCCATACCATCATGCAAGGTTTCGTGGAAACGATCTTCTTCGTTTTTCACGACTTTCATAATGAAGGCTTGTTTATCATGAACTTCAGGGTAGAAGTCTTTCATGATATCCCCAACAATTGGCACTAGCATGTACATAAATGGCTTATCAACGCCTAATTGTTTCGCGAAACGAACTGCTCTTCTTAATAGACGACGCAGAACATAGCCACGGCCTTCATTGGAAGGAAGTGCTCCGTCTCCAATAGCGAATGCTACTGTGCGAATATGATCCGAAATTACTTTAAACGCTATGTCTGCTTGAGTCGTTTCTCCGTACTTTCTGCCTGAAACATTTTCTACCGCTTCAATGATCGGTAAGAACAAGTCCGTATCGAAGTTCGTAGGCACGTCTTGGATAACTGATGCCATACGCTCAAGACCCATACCTGTATCAATGTTTTTCTTCGGAAGCGGTGTATACGTGTGATCAGGATTGTGATTGAACTCAGAGAATACTAAGTTCCAGATTTCCAAATAGCGTTCGTTTTCTCCACCTGGATATAATTCAGGATCTGAGAAATCGTCACCGTAACTTGGTCCGCGATCGTAGAAGATTTCGGAGTTAGGGCCACTTGGACCTTCCCCTATATCCCAGAAGTTCCCTTCGAGACGAATAATACGTTCTACCGGAATACCAATCTGATCTTTCCAGATTGCGTACGCTTCTTCATCTTCCGGATGGATGGTAACTGACAAGCGTTCCGGATCAAAACCGATCCATTGTTCATTTGTCAGGAAATCCCACGCACGAATAATGGCTTCTTCTTTGAAATAATCACCAATAGAAAAGTTGCCGAGCATTTCAAAGAACGTATGATGACGTGCTGTATAGCCGACATTCTCAATATCGTTTGTGCGGATCGATTTTTGTGCATTAGCAATCCGCGGGTTTTCAGGAATTACTCGTCCATCAAAGTATTTCTTCAATGTAGCAACTCCACTGTTGATCCATAGCAGTGATGCGTCATCAACTGGCACTAATGCAGCTGATGGTTCTACATTATGCCCGTACTCTTGAAAATAGTCTAAAAACATTTGGCGAATTTCAGATGCCGTAAGTTTTCTCATCGTTTTGCTCCTCCTAAAATTAAAAAAACTCCACCCCTTGTATAAAGGGGCGAAGGTTTCATTGATCGCGGTACCACCCTAATTACCGCATGACGCGGTATCTCGAGTTGCCTTAACGCGGCAAGACGGCAGGGATTAGCCTGCAACTTCGGAATAGCGTTCGCTGTAAATCTGAGAGAGCTTTTTCAGCCAAGAAGCTCTTTTCTATGACACAGAATAAACAGGTACTTGTTCCTTCAACGTTTTTCATTATTTCTAAACGAATTATAGGAAAGTTCTCTCGCTTTGTCAATCAGTCACTTCAAGAAAGTCGAATGGTGACACATTGTTCATACCAACAAGCGGATCGATTGCAGTAAAATTGTCCATTGTTAACTTCGCTTGCGACGTGTCTTGTGGTTCAACCGTCACTTTTGTCGGTGCTGTATCAAGTGAAATGGTTTCCGCCGTTTGTATGGTCTGAGCTTCTTGTGTTTCTCCCGTAATGCGTTCTTGTAGCGTCGTCTGTCGCTCTGTTTCGTCGGTGCGCGCAATACCCGCTTTAAATTCTTCTGCTTCACCGCACAGGATTAAGAAGTTCTTCGCACGCGTAATCCCTGTATAAAGCAGATTACGACGCAACATTTTCCGCTGACTTCTGACGATTGGCATGACGACAATCGGAAATTCACTACCTTGGGATTTATGGATCGAACAACAATACGCAAGTGTCAGCTGATTCAAATCGCTTCTCTCATACTGCACTTCATTGCCGTCGTAAGAGACCACCATGATCGCTTTTTTGTCCGTGGTTTCTTTCGCTAACATAATGGCAACGACTTCCCCCATATCCCCGTTAAAGACGTTGCTTTCCGGTTGGTTGACGAGTTGCAGCACTTTATCTCCAATGCGATACGTCGTTTCACCGAAGACCATTTCTTTTCTACCCTCTGCAGGTGGATTCGTCACTTCTTGAATCATTTTATTCAAACCATCTATGCCTGCCGGACCTTTATACATCGGCGCTAGCACTTGGATGTCTTTAATGGAATGCCCTTTGGATGTGGCGTTTTGGATAATTTGTTTGACCGCAGGCAAAATTTGATCACTCGACGCTCTAATAAATGAGCGATCCGACGTCTTCTTCGTGACATCCATCGTCCATTCTTTTTGCTTGATCATATGGGCCATTTCGATGATTGTAGATCCTTCACTTTGTCGGAAAATATCGGTCAGTTCAACAACCGGAATTTTTCCTGACTGCATGAAATCATGTAACACTTGACCAGGTCCTACAGAAGGTAGTTGGTCTTGGTCTCCAACGAATAATAACTGCGCATCGTTGCGCACAGCTTTTAACAGCTGATGCATGAGCCACGTATCGACCATTGACGTTTCATCAATGATGATGAGATTGCCTTCTACTTCCCGTTCCGTCTCTTCTTCGGCGTCCTGACCCGTAAATCCGAGTAGACGATGGATCGTCATGGCAGGTAATCCAGTTGATTCGGACATCCGTTTCGCCGCGCGTCCGGTAGGGGCTGCTAAGATGATCGGAAACGGTTCTTTTTTTCGAGCATACTCTTCAATGTCGAGCGAGATACCATGCAGTTCTGCGTACGCCTCAACTAAACCTCTTATGACGGTGGTCTTGCCTGTCCCGGGTCCACCTGTTAGCACGAGCAATGAAGAATGAAGAGCTCGTTCGATCGCTTCGACTTGCGTTTCAGCATATTGCACTTCCAAACGTTCCTCTATTTCACCAATAGCTTTTCGTATTTCAGAAGCAGGAAATTGTTCCGCGACTTCATTTTCGAGAATTTTATTGACCTTAGCGGCAATACCAATTTCTGAAAAATAAAGAGAGGGTAAGTAGAGACGCTGCATTTCAGCAGACAGAGTGCCTTCTTCGACAAGTTCAATCACTGCTTGGGTGATCGAGTCGTACGAAATGATATGTGCCTGACTCGATTCAAGTAACTGCTTCGCTTGAGGTAAGATTATCTCCGACTCTACGTAGACATGTCCTGCTGACTGTACTTCACTATGTACGCTGTAATAAACAGCTGCCTTAATACGGGCAGGATGATCTCCTACGAGCCCGAGTTGCTTGGCGAGATCGTCTGCACGTTGAAAGCCAATTCCTTCAATTTCTTTAATTAAACGATATGGATTTTCCGTTAGAATCGTGATGGCCTCGTCCTGATACGCTTGATATATACGCATGGCTACTTGCGGACCGAAGCCCCATTCATTTAGCTGCACCATTGTACGCTCAAGACCTAGATTCTCCTGCAAGACTGAAACGAGCGTATCTTTCCGTTCGTCACTCAAACGCGGGATTTGGTCCAGGACACTGCGGTCTTCAAGAACTTTCTGGATGACGTTATTGCCGAGTGTCTTGACTATATCACTAGCTGTTTTCTTTCCGATTCCAGGAAATAAATCACCAGATAGGTACAGGATCAGACCCGCCTCTGTGGCAGGCAACTCTTTCGAGAACGTCTGCACATCGAACTGCTGTCCATGTACCGGATGGTTAACAAGTCGACCCGTAAATTTATAATCT
This sequence comes from Sporosarcina sp. P20a, assembly GCF_002743175.1. Taxonomy (NCBI): domain Bacteria; kingdom Bacillati; phylum Bacillota; class Bacilli; order Caryophanales; family Caryophanaceae; genus Sporosarcina; species Sporosarcina sp. P20a. Next base: position 302,907 of record NZ_PDYT01000001.1, on the reverse strand, counting down.
TCTTCCGCGACTAAAGGAGGGAAAGACCCTTTGATCACTATTTCACTGTCGCGGTAATCGGTATTGGTGGAAGTGACTTTCAACTTGACGATGGAAAATAGATTCGTCGTATTATGGAAAATCGTCACGACCGGTCTGCCGATTAGATATGGTTCTGTTTCACTCATCGAAGGCTTCCCTCCTTTTTTTGCTGATGTATTACTCGCCTTGTTCTCCAAGCTTGATCATATCGAATAAATAACGCGCCTGTGTATGGTCAGGTTCTGCAGTGAAAGCTTGTTCTAAGTGTGACAGTGCACTTGCTTTGTCTTCCGTTGACACTGCATACAAAACACCCAAATTATAATGGCTATCCGCATGATCCGGAGCTACCGCCAAAATGGATTCAAATACAGGCTTCGCCTCTTTAAATAGCTCGAGCTTAGCTAGTAAAATTCCATAGGATAATGCAATTTCCTGATCATCAGAATTTAATTCAACGGCACGCTGCAAATAGGGCAAAGCCAAACGGTCATTACCTGCTTGTTCCATACTTTTACCGAGCATGAAATAAGCATCGGCAGAGTCTAATCCTGTATTGATCGCTTTTTCATATAATTTTGCTGCCTCTTCAAAGCGCTCTTGATTGTAATACAGATTTGCCAGTCCGTAAAAAGCCGTTCCTGCATTTTCGTCAAGCGTCAACGCTTTTTGGAAAAATGGTTCCGCCTGCTCAGCATCTCCAAGTGATGCAAAAATGTTTCCGATATTAATATAGCCTGTAGGCTCTTCCGGGTTTTCCTCTACTGCTTTCATGAAAAGCTCAATCGCTTTCTCATAATTGCCTTCTTGCATTTCTTTAATCGCATCTTGATGAATCGACATGCTGATGCCTCCTTATCCTACGTATGTCAGTTTCTGGCCGTCTTTAAATACTTCGTTGATTGTTCCGCCACCTAGGCACTCATCACCGTCATACAGTACGACAGCTTGTCCAGGCGTGACTGCACGGACAGGTTCATCAAAAGTCACAATCGCTTCGTTACCAGATAGCTGCACAGTTACTTTAGTATCCGGCTGACGATAACGGAATTTAGCTGTACAAGTGAATGTCTCCGGTAATTCTTTCGGTGAACAAATATTCATATCCGTTGCTTGTAAACTCGTTGAGAATAGTGTGTCGTGATAGAAGCCTTGTTCAACTAGCAACACATTGCGCTCCAAGTCTTTACCGACCGCAAACCAAGGTTCTCCAGCTCCGCCAATTCCTAGACCATGACGTTGCCCAATTGTGTGGTACATGAGTCCGTCATGCTTGCCCATCTTCACTCCGTCCATCGTCTGCATCTCGCCTGGACGTGCAGGTAAGTACTCCCCGAGGAATTCTTTGAAGTTGCGCTCACCGATGAAACAGATTCCTGTTGAATCTTTTTTCTTCGCTGTGGCGAGTCCTGCTTGTTCTGCGATTTCACGGACCTCACTTTTCTCCATGTGACCTAGAGGGAACATTACTTGCTGAAGTTGTTCTTGTGTCAATTGATTCAAGAAGTATGTTTGGTCTTTATTATTGTCTACACCACGGAGCATCGCTACACCGTTTTCGCGTTCTTCGACTTGTGCATAATGTCCAGTCGCCAAATAATCGGCACCTAGACTTTTTGCGTGTTCGAGGAATGCTTTGAATTTGATTTCTTTATTACACATGACGTCTGGATTCGGCGTACGGCCTTTTTTATATTCATCCAAGAAATACGTAAATACTTTATCCCAATATTGCTTTTCAAAATTCACAGAGTAATACGGAATGCCGATCTGATCACAGACACTGCGTACGTCTTCAAAGTCTTCTGTCGCAGTACAATGTCCGGATTCGTCGGTGTCATCCCAGTTTTTCATAAAGATCCCGATTACTTCATAGCCTTGCTTTTTTAAGAGTAATGCCGCAACCGAAGAGTCCACTCCGCCTGACATTCCAATGACTACACGTGTATCGGCAGGTGCTTTTTTCGTTGTCATATTGTTCATCCTTTACTGAATTCATTTCACTAGTCGTTTGACTACTTTTGCGATTCGATTACCTGCTTCTTCTATAATAGATTCATCCAAGTCATAGCCGAAACTGATGCGGATCGAGTTTCTAGCTTTATCTGATTCCGTACCAAACATAGCCGTTACGACATGCGACGGTTCAAATGATCCTGCTGTACAAGCAGAACCACTAGAGACAGCCACCCCTTCTAAATCCAAGCTCATCAAAAATGTCTCCACATCGGTACCTGGAAACGATACATGATAAATATGTGGTAAAGATTCTACTGCGTGGGGAATAGTCGGTTGGAAATCGATTTGATTTTCTTCAAAGACATCCGCCATTTTTTGTTTATACGTAGAATAAGCTTTTTGTTTTTTTAATTTGGTTTGCTCGGCAATCGAGACCGCTTCTGCAAATGCAATTATTGCTGGCACATTTTCAGTACCTGCGCGGCGTTTTTTCTCTTGTGAACCACCGAGTACTTGGCTCGACAGCAACTTGCCATTTCGCTGATAAAGGAAACCGACCCCTTTAGGTCCATTCACTTTATGAGCTGAAACCGATAAGAAATCGACTTGCAGTTCTTCGACGTCCAGTTGGCATGTACCGTAAGCTTGCACCGCATCTGTATGAAAAGCGGACTGATGTGTAGAGAGCAACTGGCCGATTTCTGCAATCGGTTGGATCGTTCCTACTTCATTGTTACCATACATGATGGACACTAAAATGGTTTCATCTGTTAACGCGCTCTGAACTTGTTCTGCTGTAATGACCCCATTGCGGTCAGGTGATAGATACGTCACTTTATAGCCTTGTGACTCCAGTTGTTTACACGGGTTTAACACCGCGTGATGTTCGATTTCCGTCGTAATAATATGTTTTCCTTCTGCATTCAACGACTGTACGTACCCAAAAATTGCTAAGTTATCTGCTTCTGTTCCTCCAGAAGTAACAATGATTTCATGGGGTGACGCATTGATCGAGGATGCGAGCGTTTTCCGTGCGTCTTCCAGCACTTTCTTTGCGTGACGACCAAATTGATGCGTACTTGAAGGATTACCATATGTATCATGTAGCGCAGTAGTAAATCGCTCCAAAACAGCTGGATGCATCGGTGTCGTAGCGGCATAATCTAAATATATAGCTGGTTTCATAACTAAACTCCTTTAAATATAGAACATGTATTCATCAGCAGTGGACGTATCTTCAAATTCAATTAAGTCTTTGATTGTCGTATGATCTAATACCCCTCGGATTGCGTCTCCGATTCGTTTCCATAGTTCTCGTTGCGGAATATCATCGTCATCAAGTCCTTCGACTAATTGGATCGGCCCTTCAAGCAAACGAATGACGTCTCCTGCCATAATTTCTGAAGGATCTTTTGCGAGTTTATAGCCACCGTAGGCACCGCGAACACTTTTCACCATTCCGCTGTTGCGTAAAGGTGGGATTAGTTGTTCCAGATATGCTTCAGAGAGATTTTGCTCTTCTGCGATTTTACGCAAAGGCACAGGACCCTCTCCATATTTTCGTCCTAATTCTACTATTACTGTAAGTCCGTATCGTCCTTTAGTGGATATTTTCATTGGGCATCGTCCTTTACTAAAATTGCTGAAATCAGTATAGCATAATTGTATCACTGGTTCTTGCAAATGACTTCACTAATGTTTTACGGTATAATGAAAGAACAAACGTACGCTAGGAGGATGTACATGCATAATGAACCTTTGGCTTTTCGTATGCGGCCTGAGACGATTGATGAAGTGATCGGACAAGACCACGTCATCGGCAAAAATACTCCCTTATATCGGATGATCAAGAACGGGCATGTCCCATCTCTTTTATTATATGGTGAACCAGGTATCGGAAAAACGTCTTTAGCCTACGCAATTGCGGGGACGTCAAAATTGCCTTTCATTGCGTTGAATGCGACCGTGGCAGGTAAGAAAGATGTAGAAGATGTAGTGAAAGAAGCGCGAATGACAGGTAAAGTATTGTTATTCTTAGATGAAATCCATCGTTTCAATAAATTGCAGCAAGATACGCTGCTTCCTCACGTAGAAAGCGGTTCGATCGTCTTGATTGGCGCGACAACGGAAAATCCATTCCACGACGTCAATCCCGCTATTCGTTCACGCTGTGGGGAAATCGTCCAGTTGAAACGATTGCAGCCAAAAGATTTACTGGAATTACTTGAGCGCACGTTGAAAGACGAGAAAAAAGGACTCGGTAAGGAAACGATCGAAATCACTACAGAACAACTCGAGAAAATTTCAGAAGGCGTAAATGGTGATGCACGAAAAGCTTTAACGTTCTTAGAATCATTACTTGCTGCTAGTGACGAAGAAGACGGTAAAATTATTATAGAAGATGCATTGCTCGCTCAATTACTAACTAGAATTAGTTTACTAGGTGATAAAAAGGGCTCGCATCATTTTAATTTATTATCCGCTTTACAAAAAAGTGTACGCGGAAGTGATGTCGATGCAGCGCTTTATTATTTAGCACAATTACTCGAAATCGGCGACTTAACTGCCGTTACTAGACGCATGCTTGTCATGAGTTATGAAGATATCGGATTGGCCGCGCCTGATGTTGGAAGCCGGGTTCTCGCGGCTACAGATGCCGCACAGCGTCTCGGCATGCCAGAAGCACGTATTCCACTTGCCACAGCCATTATAGAGATGTGTTTGGCATCCAAGTCAAACTCCGCTTACAAAGCGATCGATGCGGCTACAAAAACATTGCATGAAAAACCAACAGGCGAAATTCCGATGCATTTACGTGACACACACTACAGCGGATCCGCTGCACTCGGTCATGGCGGCTACGTCTATCCACACGCAACACCGGTAGGTACATTCGGTGGTTGGACAGACCAGCAATACTTACCAGACAGCCTAGTACACTCTAAGTTCTACACTCCTGTAGAAGCAGGAGAGGAAACAAGAATGGCCGCCATTCACAAACGGCTTCAATCATTCAAAGGGAAAAAGAGTCCGCGGTAGGAATGTAGTTGGAAACCATAAAAAAATCCACGCCACCTTTAGTAGGTCAGCGTGGATTTTTTTATATTACTCGAACATCTCCGCATCTTTCGGTGTGGAAATCGCATCGACATCATTAAAATAACTATACTTTGCATCGAGTTTTTGTTTATAACGGATATAATCCCGCCCGAAATAACTCGTGACATTCGCAGACATCTTCATGCCTGTCACAAACATCGTCTTTTCATTTACCGTCAGCTCTACATCCAGCTTCTCCACTACAGGAAATCCGCCATGCTTATGGACAAATTTCTCTGGTTGTGGACTATTCACCGATACAGCCTCCATCAACTGACGATAATCAGCAGGTGATAAAGAAAACTGCACGGCATAGCCGTAATCAATCTTTTCTATTTCTGCATCATGCACAAAAGGTTCTAACAGCGACAAGTCCATTACAGGAGAGGCAAACGGCACCCACACACCGAGCAATTCCGTGCGTTGCTCTTCTGTTAGCTCTTGCCATTCACTCTTCTCTTCTTCCAATGTCTCTTGCATAGCCAATTGATTACCTTGGCGGAATAATTGAATGTTTTTCGCACCTTGTTTTGGAATTTTCCAGACGACTTCCTCTGAACTTTTCAGTGGATTCTGTTCAATATCCGCCTGAACTTGTACATTTTTGCTTGTACGTTTTGCAGGATCGGATGTGACGCTACTTTCGTCATACGCAATATTAGCATGGACCGACTCCAATTCATCCATCGCTTGTTCCGCTTTCTTCAATAAATCTTCCGCACTCGACGGGGCAGAAGACGTTTTTCCGCATCCTGTCACTGTAAATAGCAGTACTGCCAGGAATAGAACGATCAAACTTTTGTTCATCAGGAAACTCCCCTTCAATCAAAACTATTAACAGTGTACTTCACAGCAACGCAGTTGTCACGGTCCATTCCACCTTAATTGTGAGGAAAATTAGTCTACTGGCACGACCCAGTTAAACGGATCTTCCACTTTACCTGTCTGGATACCTGTAATCGTCTCGTATAACTTCAATGAAAGCTCACCGATTTCATTATGATTAATCTCGCATTTTTCGCCTTCAAAGAACAATTCACCTATTGGAGAAATAACAGCGGCCGTTCCTGTACCGAATGCTTCTTCCAATGTACCTGCTCGATTAGCTTCCATAATTTCCTCGATCGACACTTTACGTTCTGTTACTGGAATATCCCAAGCTATCAATAATTCGATAACTGACTTACGCGTGATGCCTTCCAAAATACTGCCATTAAGGCTTGGCGTGATGATTTCTCCATTGATTTTGAAGAATACATTCATCGCTCCTACTTCTTCGATATAGCGATGTTCTTTTGCATCAAGCCATAGAACTTGGGAATATCCTTCAGCTTCCGCTACTTCCTGGGCTTTCATCGCGCCTGCATAGTTACCAGCTGTTTTCGCAGAGCCTGTACCACCTACTGCTGCACGGACATACTGTGACTCAACTGCGATTTTGACAGGATTGACTCCTTCTTTATAATACGGACCTACCGGAGATAAAATAATCATGAGACGGTATGTTTTAGACGGTGCTACCCCTAAATAAGGCTGTGTCGCGAAAATGAATGGCCGCACATAAAGTGATGTTCCTGGTCTGTCAGGAATCCAGTCTTTATCAAGAGAAATCAATTCCTTCAGTGCACTTAACACAAATTTCTCGTCGAACATCGGCATGCATAATCTATCATTTGAACGATTCAAACGTTTCATATTTTCCTCTGGACGGAATAAAACTACTTCCTTGTCTTCATTCAAATAAGCTTTCAAGCCTTCGAAAACAGTTTGTCCATAATGCAACACGATTGCAGCTGGATCTAGAAGAAACGGCTTGTACGGCTCAATACGAGGATCATGCCATCCCGTTCCATCTGTATAATCCATTACAAACATGTGATCAGTAAAAATCGTTCCGAAAGCGAGTGGATCATCCACTGCCGGCTTGTCTTTTGGTGCGGTAGTTTCATAGTGTAAAATATTTTTTTCAGTTGACATAAATAAACCCTCCTATATATTATCTGATTTGTCCGGTTCCCCGAATTACAAATTTTGAAGAAGTCAATGCTTCTAATCCCATGGGACCTCTTGCGTGAAGCTTTTGTGTACTAATACCGATTTCTGCACCATAACCGAATTCAAAACCATCCGTAAAGCGAGTGGAGGCATTGACGTAAACAGCTGCCGCATCTACACTATTCAAAAACTGCTCAGCATGTGCATCCGTCTGTGTAATAATGCTTTCCGAATGCTTCGTACTGTATATGGCAATATGATCTAGTGCTTGCTGTACATTTTCCACGCTCTTTACGCGTACTGTCAAGTCCAAGTATTCACTCGACCAATCATTTTGTCCAACAGCTACGACATCTGGATGAAATGCCTGTAGCCGATCATCACCTTGTATTTGAACATCTTTGTCTTGCAATGCTTTGATCAAACTCTTCCCATGTTGCGCTAACCAGTTGGAATCAATCAATACCGTTTCGATCGCGTTACAAACCGACGGGCGATGCGTTTTGGCATTAACGACTATATCGACGGCCATTTTCGCGTCGGCGGATTGGTCGATAAATACATGGCAATTCCCTGCACCCGTTTCGATTACAGGTACTGTAGATTCACGGATCACAGTTTGAATTAACTTAGCACCACCACGTGGGATTAACACATCTAAATAGTCATTGAGTGTGAATAATTCTTTCGCCGTTTCTCGGCTTGTGTCTTCTATTAATTGAACAGAATCCACTGGCAATGAACTTTTTTCAAGTCCGCGTTGAATGACACGCCATAGTGCTAAATTGGAATGTTTAGCAGAAGAGCTTCCGCGCAAGACGACCGCGTTTCCTGTTTTTAATGCTAAGGACGCCGCATCAATCGTAACATTCGGACGCGCTTCATATATCATGGCGATGACACCGATCGGCACGCGCTTCTTGACAATATGTAAACCGTTTTCCTTGTGGATTTCTTCCAGTGTTTCTCCAATCGGATCTTTAAGATCAACTAGTAAACGAACACCTTCCGCCATCGCTTCAATGCGCTCAGGCGTCAATAAAATACGGTCGAGAACCGCAGCATCGATTCCTTTTTCGCGACCTTCCTCAATATCTTTTTTATTCTCCGCGAGTAATTGATCTTGTTCTACCAATAGTTGATCGGCAATCAATTGCAACGCTTGGTTTTTCTCTTCGGTTGTAGCTACGTTTAGTACAATACTCGCTTCTTTTGCAGCCTTACCTTTATCTCTAATTTCACTCATAATAAATTCTCCTCTATGATTATACTTGTACCCAGCGGTCACGGTGAATGACTTCTAACATCGGCTTAAACTCTTCCAGCTTATCCTTATCGGAAATCGTTAGTTTTAATTGTTCTGACGAATAGGTGACTTCACCTTTCCCGATCAATCCATTTAAACCGAACACTTCCACTACTTCCCCAACCTCAAAGTTCCCCTGTACTTTAAAGACTCCTGCTGGTAATAAACTGCGTCCATTATGCACAATAGCCTCTTCGGCACCTTTATCGACATATAGACGTCCCGTCGATTCGGAATGAAGTGCAATCCATTGGCGGTTTGTATTGATCGTGTGGGCAACAGGACTGGAAATATACGTACCGTCTCCGTGACCTTTTAAAATATCCAGCAATTTTGATGGACCGCGGCCTGTTCCGATGAAGACGGGAACGGCCAATGTGTGAGCAGTTCTTGCTGCCAGTAACTTCGAACGCATACCGCCCGTACCGACTTTTGAGCCGGTATCATCAGCGCCACCAAGCAATTCGTCTGTGACTTCATCCAATTTAGTTAATCGTACAGCGTCCGGATCTGTTCGAGGGTTACTCGTATAGATCCCGTTGACATCGGTTAAAATAATCAACTGATCCGCGTGTAGAAAACCACTGACTAATGCAGATAGCATATCATTATCACCAAACGTTAACTCGTCAATGGACACCGTATCGTTTTCGTTAATGATTGGCATGATGCCACGGTCAAGTAGTTCAGACATTGCCGCAAATGCGTTACGGTATCGATCACGATCCGCAAAGTCATGACGCGTCAATAAGATCTGTGCCGGTATGACGTTATGCACGCTAAACCTTTCGATATAGGATTGTATTAATAAGCTCTGTCCTACTGCCGCAGCGGCTTGTTTACCTTTAATCGTCTGCGGACGGGAGGAATAGCCGAGACGCGCAAAGCCTGCCGCCACCGCTCCTGACGAGACGACAATGACTTCATGCCCGATGTTTTTCAGCATCGCCAAAGCATCGACATGATCATTGAATTTCACCTGATCGATTTCTCCATTATCATTTGTTAACGAACTGCTACCGATTTTCACAACGATTCGTTGTCTTTTCATATGGATTCGCCTACCGTTTCTACATATCATTTACTTTTATACAATAAAAAAGCCCAATCGTCCCGATAAAATCAGGACGAAAGGACGTAACTTCCGCGGTGCCACCATCATTGGATTCATTTTCACGAATCCCGCTTTCCTTCTAACGCCAAGGTGCGCGCCTGTATTTTCACAGGACTCAAAAGGCAGGTTCGACAAGGCATTGCGACGGAAACTTCCAGCCGATGGATTCCGCTCTCTAACACATGCTATTTATCTACTGGTCCTTCTTCAACGTTCCATATCATTTCCCCAATCATACAATATTCAGAGTAATTGTCAAGCACTGCTTCGTTACTTTCGCTGTAGCATACGGTCTAGCGCGTCTACCGCATCTGCAGAAGTAGCTGCATCCACTTTGATAATGTTTTGCTCTTTACCTTCCATAATACTTTCAAGACTCCATAGTAAATGTGGTAAATCGATACGGTTCATTGTCAAACAAGGACACATTAACGGATTTAGCGAAATAATATCTTGATCAGGATGATTTTCCATCAAACGGTTGACTAAATTCATTTCCGTGCCGATCGCCCATTTCGTTCCAGGAGCCGCGGCTTCAATTTGATCAATAATATATTTTGTCGAGCCGTCGTCATCAGACTTCATCACGACTTCATGTGAACACTCGGGATGAACGATAATTCGGCGCTCGGGATCATTTTCACGTAACTGACGAATATTTTCTACCGTGAAGTTTTCATGAACAGAGCAATGTCCTTTCCATAAAATCACTTGACACTCTTCGTTTTCTCCAGCGTATTCTAAAGTATCTGTAATGGGGTTCCAGACCGCCATATGATCGAGTGGCACGCCAAGTCCGTATGCAGTGTTACGCCCTAGATGTTGGTCAGGTAAGAATAGTATCCGTTTTTTCTGCGTGAAAGCCCATTGGACGATTTCTTTAGCGTTTGACGAAGTCACTGTTGCACCACCATGACGACCAACAAATGCTTTTATCGCTGCCGTCGAATTCACGTATGTCAGTGGAAGAATCGTATCACCAAAACGCGCTTGCAAGTCTTGCCATGCTCTTTCCGTCTGGTAGATATCGGCCATATCGGCCATTGAACAACCCGCACGCATATCGGGTAAATAGACTTTTTGATTTTCCGTTGTTAAAATATCTGCCGTTTCTGCCATGAAGTGCACGCCACAAAAGACAATATGTTCCGCTTGCTCGTTTGCTGCGCAAATTTGTGCTAATTGCAAAGAATCTCCTGTCGCATCCGCAAATTGAATCACTTCATTTTTCTGGTAGTGATGGCCAGGGATAAATAATTTGTTTCCTAGCGTCTGCTTAATCGAGCGAATCTTTTCTTCCATTTCAGTCACCGTGTAGTGTTTATACCGTTCGGGCAACATAGCGTTTGCCTGTTCTTTTACAAGATCCATCATCGACATATTCTTCAGTCCTCCTGCGTAGTAAGTTGTATAGTCGCGCTAATATCCGCCGCCATAACGGAATGCGTTAGCGCGCCAACCGATATGTAATCAATCCCTGTCTTACCATAAGAAGCTATCGTGTCTTCTGTAATCATGCCCGAAGCTTCGGTTACGATATGTGGAGGTACGAGTGGTAACCAGTCCGTAATTTCTTTTGGTGTGCGGTTATCAAACATAATAATATCCACATTGGCTTCAACAGCTTCTTGTAGTTGTGCTAACGATTCGATTTCTACTTCTATTTTTACCGTATGACCTAATCGTGATCTTAATAGTTGCACGGCATGTGTAATAGAACCTGCATACGCCAAATGATTATCCTTAAGCATCACTGCGTCATATAAGCCGTTGCGATGATTAAATCCACCGCCGGTTCGAACTGCATATTTATCTAGCATACGAAGTCCTGGCGCTGTCTTTCGTGTATCACAAACTCTTGTCTTCGTTCCGGATAATAATGCCGTTAGGTCAGCGGTTTTCGTCGCAATCGCACTCATTCGCTGAATACAATTTAGAACTACTCGCTCCGCAGTCAACATACTTCTGACAGAACCTTTTACAATCGCGAGTACTTGCCTGTCTGTTATTCTTTCGCCATCTTCTACTAGACATGTGACTTCTATTGAAGGATTCATCACGTGAAAACCTGTCGTAATGACATCTACCCCACAAAACACTCCTGAGGATTTAGAAATAATTTGCATTTCACCTATCGCATCTGCAGGAAATAATGAATTAGCCGACAGATCGCCATCTCCCACGTCTTCTATGAAAAACTGTTCGAGCATTGAGACCAATTTGATTTTATTCATCTACGTTCCTACAACCTTTCTTCAAACCGCGTGTCTTTACATCTATCTTTACATATATACAGTTATATGACAAGATGAATATATTATTTATTGCAGGAGGTCATTCATTTGCATTACTTTGATTACGCTGCCACAACGCCTCTTCGTGAAGAAGCCGCTTCCGTCTATGTATCGGTATCACAACAACAATTTGGCAATACGACGAGCCTGCACGATGCAGGAGGGGCTGCACAAAACGTATTGACCCATAGCAGAAAACAGCTATCTACACTTCTTGGCGTGCGTTCTGAAGGGATATACTTCACTTCAGGCGGTACAGAAAGTAACACGCTCGCCTTAGTATCTTTGGCTGAGTCGACAAAGAACAAAGGACAGCATATTATTCTTTCTGCAGCTGAACATCCTTCCCTCCATTCAGCTGCAGCGTATCTTGAAGGACAAGGCTACCAAATTACAATGATCCCTTTTACATCAAAAGGCATTATCGATTTACAGGCACTTGAAGAGGCTATTACAGAACAAACGACTGTCGTATCAGTGCAGCATTGTAATCCGGAAATTGGTACCATTCAACCCATCCGATCCATATCGGAATTAGTAAAACCGAAGGGCGTTTATTTGCATAGTGACTGTGTACAATCATTCGGTAAATTATCTGTGCGTGACATCTCTCCATATGTAGACAGCTTGTCGGTATCTAGCCATAAAGTGCACGGTCCAAAAGGTGTTGGCGCAGTCTATATCGATCCACGCGTACGCGCTGTCCCACTCTTTCCAAGCGCTACACAAGAGAAAGGATTCAGAGGTGGAACGGTGAACGTACCAGGAATCGCAGCATTCGTTACAGCTGCTGAACTGGCAAATATCAATGAAGCAAAGTATCGCGCATTACGCTCACTCTTCATGAATATACTTTCTACACATCAAGATTTTTTCACTTTCTATACTAGTCCCCGATCATCTGAACAACTTCCGCAAATTATTGGTCTATGCGCCAAACACTCGGAAGGACAGCTCATTATGTTAGAATTAAATAGAAGAGGATTTGCGGTGTCGACAGGTAGTGCTTGTCAGGTCGGTCAGCAACAGTCATCTATGACAATGAGCGCGATGAATATACCCGTCCACTTGGCGAAAGGGTTTGTTCGGATTTCATTTGGTGAGACATCGACTAGTGAAAACGTCACTCAATTAGCAAAAGCGTTGCTCGAAGTGGCGGCATTGACACATACTGCATAAACCCCGATAGATATTTTATAGATAGCAGGTGAGAGTTTTGCGAAAGAAAACAAAAGTGGCAGGAGAACAGCGCCGCGATTTGATTCTCCAGACGTTGAAAGATGCAAATCATCCCGTAACGGGTGCAGAACTAGGTGATTTGACAAAAGTCAGCAGGCAAGTAATCGTCAGTGATATTAATTTATTGAAAGCAAAAGACGAACCTATCATGGCGACGAATCAAGGATACTTATACACGCAGTCAACTACAAAAGTAAAAGATGTGGAAAAAATCATCGTCTGCAAACATACGCCTAATCAAACGGAAGAAGAGTTGCATATTTTAGTCGACCACGGCGTAACCGTGAGAGATGTCCGTGTAGAACATCCTGTGTATGGCGATGTTCGCGCATCCATCATGGTATCGAACCGACAAGAAGTGAAGACATTCATCGAACAGATCCAACAGGCACAAGCTCCTTATTTATTGAATTTGGACGAAAGCGGCATTCATTTACACGCTATTTCCGCACCACGAGCAGAACAACTACACGATGCAGAAGAAGCATTAAAAAAAGCGGGATTCCTAATTGAATAGGAATTCCGCTTTTCTATGGAAATAACCAAATACCGAATAAAGGACCCGCAAGTGCACCGATAATCGCGGATAATGTCATGGCAACCGAACTCATAGAAGCTGTTTGTTCTCCGTATTCTAGTGCTTTAGAAGTTCCAATTGCGTGCGCACCCACTCCGAGACCAATACCCTGGCCAATCGCTGTATCAATCTTGAACCAGCGATTGATCCATGGACCCATCAGGATTCCAGCGAGTCCTGCGATAATGACTAATACCGTCGCTAGCGAAGGTATGCCACCAAGTTCTTCTGCTATTTGCATCGCGATAGGTGAAGTAATAGATTTCGGTAAAATACTAGCTAAAAGTTCAGTTGAAAATCCAACAATTCGCGCCGCTAAGACACCTGTCAACATCCCGACAATTCCGCCCACGACGACTCCACCGAAGATTGGCAACAGATTTTTCTTGATGATATCTCGCTGCTTATAAAGGGGAATACAGAGTGAGACAATGGCAGGGCCAAGTAAGGCATCGATCCACTTGCCTCCTACCATATATGTTTCATATGACACATTGAATAACGATAACACGACAATCACTACGATAGTCGTTGTCAGAATAGGCACTAGAAATGGCGAACGTAACCTAACGTAGACAGCGTTCATCAAAAAGTAAAGCATAACCGTTAACCATATCATCGTGAGGGCAAGTACTATAGTATTCATGAAAGAGTTCCCTCCTCTTTCACATTACGCTTAGCCATAGATTGACTGACCAAACTTGCAACGACCATCGTGATAAATGTACTGACGATTGTGATCAAGATCAGCAGACTACCTTTGCCAACAAAAACATGCCCATAATCCATGACGCCAACCGTAGCCGGAATCAAATAAAGCGGCAAAGTCGATAGAAATACATACGCACCTTTTTCCACCCAGCGAAGCGGGATAACATTGATCGATAACAGTCCCCATAACAATAGCAAACCGATAATGCTTCCAGGCAAAGGAATGGATAGTTTCGCCTGTAAAAACTCTCCTGCTAGAAATAGTATGTATAAAAACCCGACCTGCAAAAGTGCGATAACAATTTTCACTCCAACACTTCCTTACCTAATTCTTATATATATAAAATGAATACTACTTCATTATAGGGAATAGTCAGATAAAAACCAATACTTTCCTAGCTATTATTGAATAGTAATCAGAATATTCATCCTAGCATTGACACTTTCGTCCCACCCATGTATAGTGTAAGAAGCCGTATTGGGCAAGTTTTTAATAATAGACTTGCACGTTACGTGTGGAGATGGATTTCTAATTGCCGAGGAGGAATTATTATGCACCAAGGTAAAGTGAAGTGGTTCAGCAGTGACAAAGGATATGGGTTTATCGAAGCAGATGATGGTGAAGACGTATTTGTACATTTCACTGGAATTGCTACCGATGGATTTAAGACACTGGCTGAAGGTCAAACAGTTTCTTTTGAAGTAATTGAAGGAAATCGTGGTCCACAGGCGGCTAACGTATCGACTCTTGAGGATGAAGTGTAACCTCACTTCGGCGCAAACAGCTGAATTTATAACATAAACAAAGCATCCACGCAGTTGCGGGATGCTTTTTCATTATTTATTTGGAGGCCGTACTGATCTTGTTGATTTCTCTTCCAAGGAATTGCAGCTGGTCTCCTACAGTACAGTCGGAAATACAAAATTGGTGAGCGCCTGTTTTGCCTCGTTCATTTGTTAGTTGTTTTTTGACGTAACAACCTTCACAATATATATCGAGCAATTGATTAATTTCTTTCATGACAACTACTTTATCCATTAGAAAAGAACTCCCACCTTTCTTCCTTCTATTTTAAGTTGGCTGACGGGATGTTGCAAGTGTTTCTACGTTTTTTTACAATTCATTACCAGATTGGAGCGAAAAATCTCATGTTGGAAGTGTACATAGATGGTGCTAGCGCAGGGAATCCTGGGTTAAGCGGAATTGGTGTGTATATTAAAGGAGAAGGTCAGGACGTTCGGATTAGCGAGACGATTGAGCCAACGAATAATCACCACGCGGAGTTTCAAGCGCTTGTGAGAGGTCTTGAGGAGGCGTCTAATCTGACAACAGGTATGGTGTCGGTAAGGTCGGATTCGAAGGTGGTCGTGCAGTCGATGGAGAAGGAGTTTGTAAAGAACGAACAGTATGCACCTCATTTGAAGGAAGCATTGAGACTGGCAGCAACGTTTGACTTTTTCTTTATTAAGTGGATTGCGGACAGCACAAACAAGACGGCAGATACACTTGCACGGCAGGCGATTTTGATGCAATTGAAGCAAAAGGAATAGCCTGAGCGAACTGTTTTATTGTCTATTATAACCGTCACTAAAAGAGTGTACTGCTACTGTTCCATTTTTATTCGGAAAAGGTCGTGCTTCATGACGACCTTTTTGCACGAGGTTAAGTGGTTGCGATTTGTCGCTTTAGCTGGACGTGTATCTTATAAGCGGTGAACAACACCCTTTGTTTCGATCAACTAAGTGAGTGTGTTATGGTGTATGCCAAAATAAATACATCACTACGAAGAACAATAAGTAGATAACTATAATTATTGGAAAAACGTAAAGTGACACTCTCCCGAATTTGTCTTTTCTGCTAAACAAGGCTAAAACGAATGAGAATACAAGAAGGATAAATCCAAGTGGCATTGCAATGAATAGTCTACCTGAAAAAATAAAAAGGCAAAGGAAAACCAATCCTATAAGTAGACTAATAAAAGACATCATGCCTAATCTCTGTGTATTTTGCAAGTGTATGACCTCCTAATTCTCGACAAGAGGATAGCCCGTTACATGTTTTTTTATTCCACATATCCACCATATTACACGCGATATTTCATTGCCGAGAATTTGATTAGCTTCAATAAAACGATCTTCATACTTTTCGTATCCATTACTTCGCACTCTGGTCGTTTGATTCATTCCCCGATAGCTTCGACTTCTCGCCATTTTCCATATCGGTAATACATAAATGCAGCGATACTACTAATAACAAAACTGACGCCCATCCCGAGTGCAATTCCTTTCTCACCCATCATGCCTGACAATATGTACGTAATTGGAAAACGAAGAATCCAAAAAGAAATGATGTTTAGCACAAGCACTTGGAACATGGCTCCCGCTGCACGGACAGCCCCATTTAAAACAAAATTAATGCCTAAGAATGGATAAAATAATGCAATCGCCTTTAAATAGTTTATACCAAAATCAGCAGCTTCCGGTTCTGTTATGAACAGCTTAATCCCATAATCTGCAAATAGGATGATCAGAATGGCGATCGCAAACATGACAATCAAATTATATATAAACCCGTACAACGTAATTTTATGAACCCGGTCCCATCTGCCTGCCCCGATATTTTGACCCGCCATACTATTGACCGCAGTTCCGAGTGCTTGGGCTGGCAGCATAATCAAACTATCCAATCGTTGTGCCGCCCCGTATCCCGCGACAACTGCTGGGCCGAATGATGCGACTACACTCATGATTGCCATCACACCTGCCGAAATGACACTCATCTGTAAACCCGCAGGAATTCCCAACTTTAATATATCGAGTACTTCTCGGCGCGCTGGAATATGTGGTTTTGAGAATGGAACAAGGCTTTTACGCACTGAATAAATAGCACCAGCGGCAAATGCGATTCCCTGTGATAATATCGTTGCATAAGCAGCGCCTTGAACTCCCCATCCAAAAACGTAAATAAATAAAGGATCCAGTACTGTGTTCAAAATAACTGCAGCTAGCACAAAATAAAGCGGTGTCTTCGAGTCGCCTACCGACCTAAATACGGTACCAATAAAATTATAGCCGAATAAGAAAAGGATGCCGATAAAATTAATTCGCAAATACGAAACGCCCATCGCCAACATCTCGTCAGGGGTCCCAAGTAAAAGCAAGAGTGGTTCCGCAAATATAAATCCTGCAATACCGAGCACGACGGACATGCCGGAAAGCAGAACGACAAATGCATTTAAATAACGCCGAAGTCCTGACTCGCTACCTCTGCCTTTTTGCTGGGATAAAATCGTTAGTGCAGCGTTGTTCAAGCCGATGACGAATGACAAAACCGTAAAGACGACCGTCCCGGAAATAGCCACAGCACCAAGTGCATCCGCACCAATTAAATTCCCAACCCACAAGCTATCGATAAATTGATAGGATGCTTGTAGTAAATTTGTTATCATAATGGGTCCTGAAAAAAGCATGAGTTGTTTGATTATACTTCCTTCTGTGAAATCCTGTTGCCTTGCCATTCTTTTCCTCCCTGCTTTTAATAAAAACTTACCATTTTATCTTTTTTAATATCTTAGCGATCTATTTTGGGAAAGCTGTTTAATGTATTATTTTAAAATTATGCCTGATTAAAACAGTGGCATCCTATACGATATTGGTTAATTAATAAGAATAAATTTGGAAAATTCATCAAAATTTACTTACATTCCCCTGTAACAGCGCCAAGGTTTCTTCTAAAACAATGGACCAGGCATCAGATTTTGGATCAATTAATTAATTCAAAATGAACATAATTCAATAATAGATACTTGTAGAACCTTCTAAAAGATAAGTTCCATACCCCAAAGTATTAATTCCTAAAACAGCTAATAACGCTACAAAGATTTTAGTGCTTAAATTTGTCGCACTATTTTTTGAAACCTCGTAATTACTCATCTTAACCCTCCACTATATTCCGTTAAATGGCTCAATTCTAACTTAAATCTTATACGATAACTGCGCCCTTTTGATGAGAAATGTGATAAGAGTTACAATTCACTTCCGAAATTTACCTGGATCCTCAATCCTTGTAGATACAACCTCTCCACAATTCAGACAGAAGGTAAATATTTTATTCGATCCAACTGATAACTTTTTGTCCAGTGGTTTAACGGCCATAAAATCCGTACCTTCACCAAACTCAGTACCGTTACACTTCGGGCATTCATTTTTATTCATTCATAACATCTCCCTTATTTTTCTATACGACCGACCGACCGAACTGATCCAATCTAGAGTACAATTCCCGTTCAAGAATTTGGCCTATAACTAAATAGGGTGCAAAACTCTTATACAAGAATCGCACCCTTTTGTTAAATAAACCACTATTCCGTTGTCTTTGATATGTCTATATAAGGTTTCAATTCTATTGTAAAAAAACTTCAATACATTGTTTTTTTAAAATTACTCCCCCAGCGACTGATACTCTGCTGCAAGACCTTTTTGAACGCCTGGTCGTTTCGCAATGCGATGAGACCATTCCAAGAGATGAGTATATTCATCCATGTTTAAAAATTCATAAGAGCCTTCATACAATTTCCCCAAAGCTAACCGTCCGTACCAAGACCATATTGCAATATCTGCAATAGTATAAGTATCGCCAGCGATATAAGAATGCTGAGCTAGTATTTTATCTAGTAAGTCTAATTGACGTTTCGTTTCCATAGTAAAACGATCAATTGGGTATTTCATAGGCTCTGGCGCATAAGCGAAAAAGTGACCAAACCCTCCACCAACATAAGGACCCGCCCCAATTTGCCAGAATAGCCAATTAAGGGTTTCTGTTCGTCCATGAATATCTGTAGGGATCAGTTTATTAAATTTCTCAGCCAAGTATAGCAAAATCGAACCTGATTCAAAAATTTCCAAACGCGGACTTTGACTTTGATCGACTAGGGCCGGGATCTTTGAATTAGGATTGACCTGGACGAAATCTGAACCAAATTGTTCCTCGGCTCCAATATTGATTTCATACAAATCATAATCTGCACCATCGACATCCAACTCTTTTAATTCTTCCAGCATAATCGTCACTTTAATTCCGTTCGGTGTTCCGAGTGAATAGAGTTGGAACGGTGCCTCTCCGACCGGTAATTTTTGTTCAAAACGTTCACCGGCTGTCGGACGATTCCCCCATCTATTTGAATTCTCTTCTTCCCACTTCCACACGTTTGATAATTCATATTTTGTCATCTGAACACTCCTCCTACTATTTATTTAGTAATTCCATCATACTAACAGTACAAAATTATTCCTAATATTTAGTTTATCAGCTTATCGTTATGAATCTTAAACTTTGCTCAGAAAAAGGTAACTTAGTAAATTCCTTAAACAATCTCAATGAAAAGTTGACTGTTTTCTAGCTATAGAATGGCTACTGATATAATATATTGCATTGATCAAATCTAACATCGCCAATAAAAATCGCTCTTACTTTCATTGGATCTTCCTCCTCACAGTGTACATTACAAAATGACACGCTTACTGAACGTCAAAAACTCTTTGTACTTCAATACGATTATACCAAAGATATCCAAATAGATTTTAAAAATAAAAAAGCACCGCAAAATGCGATGCTTCACTTACTATTTCACTATTCACTTCTCAACTAAACAGGTCAGACATAAACCTATTTAGCGTTGTGACACTTTCATAAATCTAACGGTTTGTTCTTCGGAATCATATAACACCCATTCTCTAGAGTCCACTACAGCCCCTACGTTGACCACCGTTCGGGAACCCCTCACTGACATCTCTTCGTTCCAGTTAATCGCTATGTGTTTCCCATCGCTTGTAATGCCTGACCGATGGGTATGTCCGTGAAACACTACGCGTGATTCTGGTAGATGCTCAGCAAGCCACGCCGCCGCTTCGTTATGCGGCCATTGGTGACCGTGGATGACAACTGCCTGATCTATCTTCAAAATCTCCGGTAAGTCATTCAAGAAGTCCCGTATAGGTTCTGTTTGCTTAGTCAGCAACAGAATGCGTTGTTCTTGATTGCCGTAAATGGACGAAAAAGTGAATAGCTCATCGATACCATCCGGATGTATGATCACTTCTTCGATAGTAGGATAAATCTGCCCATGAAGGTCTTTTTTGCTGACCGTGCATTCGTATAAATCACCGGTCCCAATAAGAGTCGCTTCAGGTGCTTCATTAGCAATTTGCGCCAGTACGGCTTGCAAATCTTCTTTGGATGAATGAATATCTCCGAGCAATGCGTATTGCATCGTGTTTCAACCCCTTATTGCGGTTTCGATCGGTGCGTCGTCTTTTGAAATCCAGTCGCTGAAACTACCAACATATAGTTTTACATTTGGATAGTCCAGTTCTTTAAGTGCTGCGAATAAAGGGGAAGCCGTTACACCACTGCCACAGTAGACGATGACATCATCTTCAGGTGACACAACTTGTTGTAAGTGTTCTTTCGCTTGCTGCACGTCATACTGTCCATCTTGCTTTAATTGTTCCCAATCAAAGTTTCGCGCTGTCGGTATATGGCCCGCCTTGTGGTAGAGCGGTTCTATTTCTCCCCGATAGCGAACTTCAGAACGAGCGTCGACAAGTTGTGACGCTCGATTGCCCGCCACCACTTCTTCGACTTCACTTCTACTTGCATATAGGTGATCTTGCCACTGCGGTTCCACTGTTGAGCGTGCAGGTGTTACAGAGTCACTTGTTACGTCAACGATTTCGCGTAATTCAGCATATCCTTCTGTTACAACATGCACATCCGTGAAGCCTCCATATTGCAACATCCACCAAGCACGTGTTGCAAAAGGACTCCCACCATCGTCGTAAATCAAAATTGTATCCGTACGTTCCAGTCCACTTTTACGGAATAGTTCAGTCAACTGTTCAGTAGAAGGCAACGGATGACGTCCACCTTCTAAAGAAGTGCCGGACAGATCTTCTGCTAAATCCCAATGAACGGCGCCTTTTACGTGTTCTTTTTGATAATCAAGTTTGCCACGTTCTTCATCTTGCAATGAAAAGCGCGCATCGATCCATTTCGCATGACTTGTCTCTATATCGTGAATAGATACGAATACTTGTGTCATTGAACCAACTCCTCTTGACGGATTTTTTCATACGTTTTCTGCCATTGTTCCAGCTGCTCCGAACCATCAAGCAATGTACGCTCCGATTCGATTTGCACTAGACTTTCCTGCAATAAATGAACGCGTAATGCTTCTGCTTCATCGTCGATCCATAAGTCTGCCCACTTCTCAATACGTTCTTTCTGATCGCCAAGATAGCTCGATGCATCTTTTTTCAATATTTCTTCCAGCTTCGCTTTTAAGATATCGCGATCACCGCGCTCAAAGAACGATTTTTGATTTTTGAAGGATTTATTGACCGCACTATATACCATAGGTTCTTCATATGGCGTATCAAATGACAGCATGTCTTTGTCATTTGGCTCATATGGTGAAGGCACGATCGACTGATCCATTTCGGATAATGACCGAACTTCCATCCGTTGACGTTCTAGCAATTGCTTCTTCATGTACTGGAGAATACGCAAATTCGTTACTTTTAATTCCTGTGTTAAGTCAAAGCCTACCATATTGACTGTTTCCGCCAACGCAATTTTTAATGCTTTATCCGATGAGTTCTTCGCGAACGTGGACGGACTATAGCCTTCTTTAAAGAAATCGCCGAAACGCAAGAAGACGCGTTGCAAAATATAGTAGACAAGCTCACTCAATTCATCTTGAGTGGATTTCACTAAGATCTCACTTGCGCTCTTTTCGAAGCGCTCTTTAATTGCTTTTTCAGCGGTCGCGAGTTCCTCTAGTCTTTCCGCTTTACGTGAACGGTTTTGAATCGTTCTATCGATTAACGAAGCTAGACGATCGATTGTTTTCGTCGTTTCTTCTTCCAGAGCCTGAACAACTTGCGCGCGCAAATCATGCTCAAGGAATGAATAAAATTTCTCTTCGAAATCGACCATTAATGGATTCGGTTGTTGTGTTAACTTGCCTTCCAATGCTTCAAGGCTTGAAATACCGTGCACTCGTGGATTACGGATTCCAAATTTCTGCAATTCATTCGCAACGAAGCCTTTTACTTCTTCTCCTTCTTCTTCATTCGAAGCAAGGTCGATTGCGTTGACGATAAAGAACATTTTATCAAGTTCGAATGCATCTTTTACACGGCCCAGCTGAATAAGGAATTCACGGTCGGCACGTGCGAATGCATGATTATAGTACGTTACAAAAAGAATCGCATCGGCATTACGAATATATTCAAATGCTACGTCGGTATGACGCGCGTTGATCGAATCCGCTCCCGGTGTATCCACTAATGTAATACCGTGGCGAGTTAAGGCACAATCATAAAAGAAGTCGATCGATTCGACGAAACAGCTACGTTCCTCTTGTGCAACAAATTTCGTAAACTCTTCACGCTCTACCGTCAACGTCGTACCGAGTGCAGGCGTATAGAGTGGATACCCTCTCTGGAATGCGCTGATGAACGACTTATGGATGTGCAAGTTCTCGTCTTCAAGTGGTTGTTTCATCGCAGCATCTGTTTTATTGAAAGCATCTTCAAGTGAAGAAATATTGATACCAAGTGCACCGAAAGAGAGCGCTACGTCTTCTGTCATCGTGGCAACATCTTTCAAGTGGATATCTGCAGTATTATGTAAGTGCGTTTCACTTACTGGACGAATTCGGTTGATCGCAGCGGTTGTTGGGTTCGGTGAAACAGGTAATACTTTTTCACCTATCAACGCGTTTGAGAATGAAGATTTACCCGCACTGAATGCACCAAACAACGCAACTGTGAATTCTTGCCCTTTTAAGCGATCTGCTTTTGTCATCAAATACGATGCCGTTTCTGCAAATCCTGGAATGGCTTCAACAGACCCTGCGATGTGTTGTGCATGAATGATTGCTTTTTCTGAATCGACGATTTGACGTTGTTCTTCCACCACTTCTTCTACTTCTTCAGCAACCGTTTCTTGCTCTTCTACTTTCGCTACATATTCAATTGTTTCAATTTTCTTAGGCTGTTCCCACTTAGCAACGAGTTGATCGCGGCCCATACGCGTCGGTGCTGACGGATTGGCGATTTCTTTATCGACCCATTCCATACGCTCTTGCCATTTATTCATTTCTTTTAGTGCATCTACTTTTTCTTGCAACACCGCAATCGTTTCCACTAGAGGTCCTGATTGCTCGCCACCGGATTCTTTCGCAATCACTGACATTTCCTGTTTCCATTTATCCGTTTTGCGCTTGTACACTAAATGAATAGCACGTTTCATTTGCTCTGCGTAATTCAAAATGGTTTCGCCGGTGATCACTTCTTGTACATGGAGTTGCTCATCCACTTCGTCAAACGGTAGTGTCAGATCCATATTATCAATCGCAAGTGAACGCTCATCGGTTAAAATCCCTGCTTGTTTCAATGAACTCTTCATCAAAGACTTCATATAAATTTCGATTTGCGTGTGGGCTAGACCTGAAATATTATCATCTAGCTTTTGACGACGTCTTTCGCGCTCTTCTGCTGTCTTCTTCGCGCCAAATAGTAAACCGACTTTGAATTTCGGTGACTTCGCTTCTAGATGATCTTTTAATAATTCTCTCGTTTCAAACGGCGCTAGTCCCGCGTTCGACAATAATTCATTGCGTTCTTTTTCAAAATTCACATAGAATTCGTCACCCGAGACTAGTTCTAAACGTTTTTTCGCATCTTTCAAATCTTGATTTAACTCTTCAAACTGCTCCCACTCGGATTCGCTTAAGATTTCCGAATGGTTCTCCTTCAAGTCATCTACTTGTTGCTGAAGATATGTCATATGCTCATCTTTTAATTTTAATAATGATTGTTCAATATTCTGTTCAAAGTTCTCTTCGCGGTGTTCAATCGAACCGTCAACAATCGCCTTAACTTTTTCAAAATCATTATGCGGGTGATCCAGCTGTTTCAATGACGTGTAGAAAATTCCTTTTGGCTCTACCCCCCATAATTTGAACGAATCTTCAACGGACTTTTTGAACTCATCGAACGATAATTCACTGTCACGGTGCTTATCGATCTGATTAATAATTAAATACACATTACTGTTATAACGCATTAATTCTTTTGTGAAGCGGAAGTTCATTTCAGATTGTACGTGGTTATAGTCCATCGTATAAAATACAAGATCCGCTAAGTGCAATGAAGACTCGGTAGATAGTCTATGTGCATCATCTGTCGAGTCGACACCTGGTGTATCCATTACCGTAATTCCTTCTGGTAAATTGGATTCGGTATGACCGATTTCAACTAATGAAACTTCAGCCCCGTCCTTACTGTAGGCTTTTACGCCTTCAGAGAAACCATGACCGCTGAATTTCACTGCACTTCCATCGACGCGGTGGATAATGGCATAATCCTCATCCGCTTTATGCACCTTCACAATATTCGCACTTGTCGGAATAGGGCTAGATGGTAAAAGGTCGTCTCCTGTTAATGCATTGATTGTCGAAGACTTCCCTGCCGAAAAGTGTCCAGCAAAAGCAATTGTATATTCTTTGTCGATTATTTTATTAGCGAGTAATGTCGTCTTTGCTTTGCGTTCATCATCTTCATTGTTTGAAAAAATTTGTCCATATGTAGCAGACTGCTGTAAAAACTCATGATTTGTAGACATAATCGTCGTCCTTTCAATTTAAACTCATCTCATCATACCATTAATGCGTGAAAAAATAGATAGTTACTTTATAAGTATTACTTTAATAATGAAGAATGTATGATGCACGTGTGATTTGTATAATCATCCTAGCAAATTTTGAGGAAATTGAACGAATAGTGATAGTAGGACTATTCATTCAAAATTTATCTAGTCTATTAGATATGTTTAGTGATATGATTGAACTACTAAATCGTTCGTGAAAGGATGTCCCTTTAGATGGATACAGCAACAAATGTTCAAAAAGTTTTAAATGCAACGATTGCCTCCCTTACTACTGTTGTCCCATTAAAATTCCAAGTGCTTTCTCCCACCCTTATACAGCAACCGTATGAACAACGTGAAATCAGTGTATTGATCGGTCTCATTGGAGATATTAAAGGTCGTTTAATTGTAGAGCCTACCCATTCCATTATCAGTGACATCGGTCTAGCTATGTTTGGTATGCAGATCGAAGGTGAAATGGCCGAGTCATTTACTGGAGAACTCGGGAATATGATTGCGGGAAACCTTTGTATAGTATTAGAAAAAGCTGATCTGACGCTAGATATTTCACCACCTACTGTCATGACAGGACAAACAAAGTTTTATGGCTTTAAGCAGGCATTTCAAATCCCAGTGAAATTTGAAGATGGCCAGACGCTAAATTTATTGCTTACGATTGACGAAGAACGATGACAGGCAAAAAGCGTGTAGATATCGGAACTCCGACGTCTGCACGCTTTTTCTATCTTGTTCACGAGAATGGTACAGGCAACACACGTTCCATAACCGGTAATAATTCTATATTCTCTGGTTTTACAAATAAATGAATTGTCCCGTGGTCATCGCTCGTTCGAATCAATCGTCCAATTCCTTGTCGCAAACGCAATAGCATAAATGGTAGGTCCACTTCGTCAAACGGATCTTCCGCAAATTCCCTTCTAGCTTGGAATAGCGGATCATGCGGTGGAAACGGTAAGTCAAAGATGATGACACGAGTCAACGCGTCATTCGGCAAATCCAGACCTTCCCATAAATGATAAGAGAAGAAAACATTCACTTTCTGCTGTTGGAAATCTTTTACTAATGACGATAGGGAACGTTCCCCTTCATACGTCACCATGACACTTTGTTCGAGCGGTAATTGTTCGTAGGCTTCCATCATCGATTGCTTGGAACTGAACAATACCAATGTCTGTTCCTCTTCTTCGAGGAGTTCTGAAAGACGCGTGATGTTCTCTTGCGTATTGCCTTGTTCCAAATGAATTTTCATGACATTTTCATAGTCGAATGGTGATGCGATAGAAAATGATTGATAATCTACGATACCTAAGCTGTATGCCAAGTAATCAAATGATTTCTCAACTGACAATGTGGCAGAAGAGAAGATAATCGGCATCGTTCCAGTGAATAACTTCTCTTTCAAAATAGACGTGACAAGTCTTGGCATAATGAGCAATGTACTTTCTTCACGACGATTTTCAAGCCAATCTACCGCGTCATTGTCACCCGCAAATAGCTCCATTGAATAAATGTACTGTTCCAAATACTCTTCGACAATTTTTAAGTCGTATTCAGGAATCACATATAATTCGCCTTCAAAAACAAATTCTTCAAGAAGTTCATTTGATAATGCGACTGCTGTCTTAGCAAGCTTCATCATTTCCTTATTCTTTTCGATTGTCAGGCGTTCATTGTCATGTTGAATGGCATTACTTTTCAACTGTTTGAAAAACAGTTCATGTGTCTCGAGTAATTGCTCCATTAACTGCAACGTTTTCTCTCGGATGCCGTCGACCATAATACGTTCAAGCAAATTGATAATCGTTTGTTCTTGCACTTCATATGTCAATGCACGCTGAGCGGAATACTCAAGCAAATGTCCTTCATCAAAAACAACCATCGATACTTCAGGTAATAAAGGCAACTGACCTTGTCTAGCACGGGATTCTTTTGTCCATAAATGCTCCATATAGAAGTCATGTGAGCAAATGATCAAGTCAGCAGCTTCACGATAATGATTACGATGAATCGTTTGCCCACAACGATTACGAATATCACAAGCCGCACATTGCATAATCGGGTGGTAATTAATCATTTCCCACTCTTCATCGGCTAAATACGGATAATCTGAACGCACACCATAAGGATAAACCGACTGCAAAGAACGCTCTGCATTCACGAATTCCGGCAACTGATCTTCGACTAAATCGACAAAATCCTCGTTCGTCTTCATGCTTGTTTCTTCCAGACGTTTTAGACAAATATACTGATTACGCGCTTTCGCCAAACGGACGTCCACTGTCATATTGAGTGCGGTACTCAATTTCTGAATATCGCCTTCTTCTTTGATCAATTGATCGATCAGTGTTTCATCTGCGCAGGAAATCACGGCTGGCTTACCTGTATAACGTGCATACGCAATAGCCGGCAATAAGTACGCAATCGTTTTCCCTGTACCCACTCCCGCTTCTGCAAGCAAGACATTTTTTTCTTTCAGTGCTTTTTCTATTTGAAATGCCATATAAATTTGCTCATCACGGCATTCGAATCCTTTTTCTGTTAAATCATCATATAACGTATCCCCGAGCCAATCGTTGAGAGATTCATAAAACGTTTGCCCTTTATCCAACTCAAATGGAATTTTTGTACTCATACTGACTCCTCCTGATTGCAAGCGAAAGGAAGAGGGATCTACTCCTCTTCCTGCCCGTCTAATTATGAACGCTGTCCCCAGAACTGATATAAATCAGTACGGATGAAGCCGTTAAATAGTTTACGTTTTTTCGTTGCACGTTTGCCGTACATCGTTTCATAGTTTTCAAGTGAAGATAAAATATATACAGACCATGATGGATATTGTTTCATAATCTCACCAAGTACTTCTGCAATATCTTCTGCTTCTTCCACTTCACCAAGACGTTCACCGTATGGCGGATTGGCGATCAAAACTCCATTTTGTCCTTCAAGACTCAAATCACGCACGTCTCGCTGTTCGAATGAAATCAAATCTGTAAATCCTGCTTCCATAGCATTCCGCTGTGCCACAGCGACGATATTGTGATCTACGTCAAACCCACGAATATCGAGTGGTAAATCATACTTCGCAACGTCTTCTACTTCTTCGCGAACACGATCCCACACATCTGCTGTCATCCAAGGCCATTCTTCACTTAAGAAAGAACGATTATAACCTGGCGCTAAATTTTGTCCAATCATCGCGGCTTCAATAGCAATCGTACCAGAACCACAGAATGGGTCTACAAATGGACGATTCGGGTTCCACTTAGAAAGCTTAACGAGTGCAGCTGCCATCGTTTCCTTTAGTGGTGCATCCCCTTGGGCCATACGATAGCCGCGTTTATGCAAGCCTTGGCCACTTGAGTCAATTGTCAATGTTACTTTATCTTTTAATATAGAAACTTCTAATTTAAAAAGCGGACCTGATTCACTTAAGAATCCAGTTCGTTTATACGCGCTATTCAATCGTTCCACAATCGCTTTTTTCACGATTGCCTGACAGTCTGGCACGCTAAATAATTTTGACTTGACGGATTTACCTGAAACTGGGAAAGCGGCATCTACCGGCAAGAACTCTTCCCATGGCAAAGCTTTCGTACGTTCGAATAACTCATCAAATGTGAAGGCTTTAAATTCGCCCACAATAATTCGTACACGGTCGCCCACGCGCAACCACATATTCGTTCTCGCGATTGCTTCTTCGTCTCCCGAAAAATAGACTTTTCCGTTCTCTGTCTGGCATTCATAGCCAAGATCTTTTATTTCAGATGCTACGATGGATTCGAGCCCCATGGCAGCGGTTGCTACTAAATTGTATTTACTCATGTTTCAACACTCCATTCTTTTCTTTCGGTCAATATGTCCCTTCTATCTTTAGAAAGGTATATGTATACGTTCGTTTCTATAAAAAGAAAAACTCTCCCAAAACTGTAGGAGAGCTAATTGTAAGATAAATGCCATAGAATATTCTGTAAGCCATGTTTTGTTCTTCGGTACTCAAACGGCTCGCGCCTCGTACTTGAAGTGGTAATCATCTATCTACAGACAATTGCCTGTTCCTTCCTCCATTGAATTCTTTCGGAAGAACGCCCCTACCATAATTTGGGTTTCTCACTCGTGGGGTTTACCCGTTCCACTCGACATGTTTCCATGCCGACTACGTCACTGTGGCACTTTCAGAGAATCTAGTCCATATCCGAAGACTTAGGAGTTATTCCCGCCATCAATGCAGATGCATTGCCCCGGCTTATTTTTTCACCGAGCACGAACACTACGGTCATCTCAGATCCGTGTGAGCATGGACTTTCCTCTACAACCGAAGTTGCAGCGATTACCTGAATACTCTCTATGGCACTCCTGAGTATACACCAAATCGGTTCGTTATACAATGGATTCGTTTGAAAGAGTTAGATTTTATGTTTGGAGTGATTTGTTGAATGAAGTAATAAGTGGTTTGGGATTGAGGCTTGAGCCGTTATGGTGGATGGATGTAGATCATTCACTGTCAGTAGTGTGTGACTTATTGTGATCTTAAAACTTATTTAAGTTCAAGAGCAGATGGAGTTCAGAATCTATTGTAGATAAAGTGTGTATTGAGCGGTTATATCTAGTTAATGAGCGGTTAGAGTGAAGGATAGAGCGGATGCGGTGTAGGTATGAGCGCTTGTTGGAAGTTATGAGCGGTTGAAGCGAAAGTATGAGCGCTTAACCAAATTAATGAGCGCAGACGAGTCCTCATTCATAATTGATTCGCCTTTCCAACTAAAAACAACATAAAATTGATCGTTTAGTGTCAACAAAGTGTTGGAAGTAGCCTTTTAGCCTGCAAACCCTCACCACCGATGCTAAAGTCAACTTTTCCCCATCAATTTTCCCAAATTACATAGTGTAACTTCTATAAAACAGGGAAATCATCTAGCAAGTCTAGTATTTACGGTTTAAAGGAGGGCTATTGTATGAAGGAAATCAAAGATGAGATTGTTTTGCGTGGACTACGAGAAAACAATTTGAAAGATATAGATTTAAATTTGCCGAAGGAACAGATTACGGTGTTTACTGGGTTATCTGGGTCGGGCAAGAGCTCGGTTGTGTTTGATACGCTTGCGACGGAAAGTAGACGGCAGATGACGTTGAATTATCCACTGTATGTACGAAACCAAATGCCTCGTTACGAACGGCCGCGTGCTGATTTAATGCGGCATTTGAGCCCAGTTATTGTGGTGGAGCAAAAACCTGTTGGGGGTAATACTCGCTCGACAGTTGGGACGTATATGGATATTCATCCATTGATCCGTCTTTTGTTCTCGCGCATCGGTACACCTGCAATTGGCTCGGCTACTGATTTCTCCAGTCAAAGTTCATTTGGTAAATGTCCAGAGTGTAATGGTTTCGGTGAAGTCGTGTACCCTGATTTGCATAAAATTATCGACTTGGACAAGTCACTTCGTGAGTACGCCGTAAAGTTTAAGCCATTGTCCCCTTCTGGTTGGCAAGGTAGATGGATGATGACAGGTGGATTATTCGACCCGGATTTGCCAATTAAAGAGTACCCAGCAGATCAATACAATTTATTGATCTATGGTCCTCCTGAAGGTGAAAGAGTGTTTGCGCCATTCCATACGAAAGATGGTCCGCATGATCATGAGTGGGATGGCTTATTACCTAGATTTGTACGTCTATATATTAATCGAGATATCTCAAAGCTCAAACAAACATCGCAAGAAGATGTTCTGGCTGTGTCGACACATACATTATGCCCAACCTGTGATGGCTCAGGATTAAATCCTGAAGTGTTGAAGTGCAAAATCAATGGTTTCAATATTGCTGAATACGATAAGTTGGAACTGACAGAGCTACTGCCAGAACTGAAAAACATAGGTGATCCTTTAGGTGAGTCTATTGCGCAACAAGCAATCCCCAATGTACAACAACTGATTGACTTGGGACTTGGCTATTTAAGTCTATCAAGAAAAATGGGAACTCTTTCTGGCGGAGAAGCGCAACGTGTGAAAATTGCAAGACATTTAGGTAGCAGCTTAAACAATATTACCTATATTTTCGATGAGCCAAGTGCTGGCCTTCATCCAGAAGAAGTGGATATGCTCATTCAGATGCTCCAAAGTTTGAAAGCTAACCATAATACTGTCATCGTGATTGAACACGATTTATCTGTTATAAAGGTAGCGGATGAAATTGTGGAAATGGGACCAGGTGCTGGTGCTGCTGGTGGAGAGATTGTTTATCAAGGTGAGCCAGACGGATTACAAAATGCTTCTGCATTAACGAAACTCGATCACAAATTAGAAATCAATCAGAACCCACGTGAGTCAAACGGTCATTTCACCGTGACAAGAGCGAATAATAATAACTTAAAGGATGTATCGATTGATATCCCTAAAAACGTTCTCGTATCCGTCTGCGGCGTTTCAGGTTCAGGTAAGAGTTCACTACTATTTGAAGCGTTCTCGACAAAATATCCCGATATAATTAAAGTAAGCCAAGGCCGTATCGGAATTTCTAGCCGCTCGACGCTAGCTACCTATATGGGAATCATGGATGACATACGGCAGAACCTTGCGAAAGAAACGGGACAGCCGGCTGGTCTATTTAGCTTTAACTCGTTAGGCGCTTGCCCAGTATGTGATGGTAAAGGAGTCACCACTCCAGATGTGGCATTTGCGGATCCGGTCACCGTAGTTTGCGAAGCTTGTGGTGGTTTACGCTATTCAGATGAGGCCCTTTCCTATGTGTATCGCGGGAAAAACATCGCGGAAATCTTAGAATTAACAGTAGACGAATCGCAAGAGTATTTTGTTTCACCGAAGATTTTAAAAAGAATGGACATGCTGGATGAAGTCGGTTTAGGTTATCTCACATTAGGGCAAACGACCAGTTCATTGAGCGGTGGGGAAATTCAGCGACTTAAACTGGCAAGTCACTTACAAAATGAAGGACAAATCTATCTGTTGGACGAACCATCATTAGGGTTGCATATGAGCGATAATGGTAAGCTACTTGAATTGTTCCAAAAACTTGTAAACAAAGGGAATTCCGTGATCATCATTGAACATAATCTAGACTTCATTGCAGCTAGTGACTGGGTAATCGAGCTAGGTCCGGGCGGTGGAAAACGTGGAGGTACCATACTCTTTGAAGGGACACCGCAAGAAATGCTGTCTGCGGACACGCTAACAGCGAAGTGGTTGAAGGACGGCGTTTGATTCTTTACTATCTAACTCCAGGATAAGAGGTGAGCGATTTGGAAACGCTTCGTATTCGTATACAGGATCCAGTAGTCGAATCTATTTGCGCGAAGGACCCTAGACTTAAACAATTGATTACACTCATTGGTGATATTGAAGTTCCGTTACGATCAGATTATCTATCTTCTATTGTACGGTCCATCATAGGTCAGCAGATTTCAGTAAGTGCTGCAAGTGCCATCTACGCACGTTTACTAAATTTGCTCGGAGGTCGTATAACAGTGGACGGGTTGCTAGCCACGTCACAGGAAGAATTAAGGGAAGCTGGCTTGACTATGAGAAAAGCTGAATATGTAAAAGACCTTGCAGATAAAATAGTGAACCGTGATCTGGATCTTAGGAATATTGGACCCTATGACAATGACGCGATTCTCAAGCAATTAATCCATGTCAAAGGGATCGGTAAATGGACAGCAGAAATGTTTTTGATTTTATCACTCGGCCGTCAAGACGTGCTTGCGATCGATGATGTAGGAATCCAGCGATCTGCACAATGGCTATATGGAGTGGAAAAATCCGAACGCCGTCAACTACTTATTGAGAAATCACCGCTTTGGGCACCAAATCGTTCCATTGCGTCCTATTACCTTTGGGAAGCAATTCATCTAGGTTTTGTTCAGGATTTTGACTCGATTGAAGAATTAATCGATACGAAAAATGAACTTCAATAATTCAAAAAGCACCGCCACATATTATAAACTGTGGCGGTGCGTTTATTTCAAGGTGAAATTTTTATTCTTCAGGCTGAACCAGTTTGTCGCCAAATACTTCTCTTTCTAGGTTCGCGATGCGTTGAATGATATCAATATTCGTCGTTTGAGGAGCCGGTGTTGCAGAGCGTCTTTGAGAAGAATTGACTTCAGACTTCAATCTAGTATTCTCTTCTTGTAGACGTGCAATTTCTTTTTTGAATGTTTCATAATCTTGAATGACATCATCCAAAAACCAATCCACTTCTTCTTGCTTATAACCTCGAATGGCTTGCTTAAATTCTTTTTCCAAAATCGTTTTCGTATCTAGCTTAAATTCCATGACAAAACGTCCTTCCGTCTATGATTCCATAAGGTCATTATAGCATATGTTGTCATTCTTTGTCTTACTGAAAAAGACTATTGTTCTTCATCTGTCGCTTCTTGCGCTTGCCCAGGAAATAACTTTCTATTCACTCGCATTTCCCGTTTTGCTAAAGATTTCTTCATCCGATTACTGAAGCGCAGCGTGAAATCTTTGGATTGTTGCAATAATCGATCCGCACTTAGTATGTGCTCATATGCAAGAGAATAATCCTTAACTTGGTGCTCATATAATTTTGCTAGTTCCTCGTAAGCTAGTACCTGCTCCCTGCCTGTACCATGCGTGGCGACGATGTCAAATGACTGAATGGCCCGGTCGAATTCTTTATGGCGCTTCAATAAAAATCCTAGATGATAATGCGTCATAGGATAACTCGTCCCGTATACTTCCGCAATTCGTTGAAGTTCCGTAAAACTATGATCTTTCAAACCAAGATCTTGGAACCATTTGGCGATATTCGTTGCGATTTGTGCATTTTGCTGACTAGTTTCCTCCATGATAATATCCGTAGACAGACTAAACAGTGTCACAAGCGACAGAATATCCCATTCATTATGCCACATGACTTTCATTAAAATTTCTGCACGACCATTTTTCACCGCATCTTGATAAATAATAGGTGCCATATGGCCAGGTATATCATCTTTCCGATGAAAGCCTAGCTGCGTTCGCTCTACTTCGGTCAACTTGAATGATTCCATCTGCCCTTTCCAAATTCGACGCGATCCATGTAACAAATCGATTTGATGCGGGACAGGCAGTGGCGGCAATAGTTTCCGATGCAAAGACCAACGTGTTTGGAGTTGTGGGAAATCAAAGCTTTTCCCGTTATATGTGACGAGTGTTAGTCCTTCTCTCCATAATTCTGACGCATAAAGAAATGCCGCTTCATGATCCGGATTCGGCAATACGTATTGTGTCATGACGAATTCATCGGACTTTAATTCCAACAGTCCAATTAAAAAAATGACAGCTCCAGCGCCTTTCAAACCTGTTGTCTCCGTATCAAAAAATAATAGCTTACCAGCGTTTGGAGATAATGGATGCATGTAATCCGCTTCAGACCATTTCATCAGCTTTTGCTTCACGTCTCCTAAACGAAAATCACCGTGCATCGTATCGAGCGGATAATGAATAACACGTTTATAGACGACACCGAATTCATTTTCAATTTTCTCCATGCCTGTCGTCAACCAGCGTTTTTCATAGTTGGGTGCTGGTGGCGTCTTGAAAGTCTCTTCCACTTCCTGAACAACTTTCGTCTTTTTTAACAACGACTTCATCGCCATCAGTTTCTGCTCATATGACATGACGATTCAACTCATCTATCTGTTCCTCTAATTGTTGGCTATCCACTATATGTCGAACCCCTTGTCTATATAACCTATTAAATTTCCCTTTAGTTACATACTGGTCTATCATAACTTCACCTCAGAAATGATCGTATTGCTCTAAATTATACATGATATGTCTAGTTTTATATGAAATTTGTTTTTTACATTTTAATACATCCTATCTCAAACACTAAAAAGCGATGTATCCTGAAAATCGGATAGATCGCTTGAGTTCCTTCTGTATATAATCGATTAAACGATAACCGTTTCTTTCTCTCTTACGGGAACGACTGCCAGTACTTGGTCGATCAGGAAAGTTCGTTTGGAGTTTCGCAGAAAACAGTATGCTGTAAATGTTTTGCCATGTAAGTTCAGTACACGGATTTTTCGTTTGCTAATGGAACCATCTTTAGCTTCATATATCACTTCGAGAATATCACCGTATCGTAATGCCTTTTCTAATGAACACCGCACATTCGTTCCCTCCCTTTGTTCCAGTATAAAGAATGTATGTTCTGTTGTAAAGTATTTTACATAATTAATTCTCACGTTTTCTGCCCTTCTTTCAGGGGTACAGTAGAGAAAAAAGGATGTGAGTATATGCCATTCGATTATGATGTAGATTACAGTACGTTAGACTTACGCAAAAACCCCGAATTATATAGAGTAGGAAGAGGTGAACAAGGCGTGTTATTGGTTGAGCCTTACAAAAGTGAAATTTTACCTCATTGGCGTTTTAAGACACCTGAAATTGCAAAAGAGTCTGCTGATAAAATTTGTGAGCTTTTCGAAGAATATCGAAAGAATAATGACTTCGTTGGAATGGATATGGCACGTAAGTTCATTCAAATGGGATATACACGAGCACGTCGTTATGCCAATCATAAAAGCGGACGGAAGTATAATGAGGATGGAACGGGTAAGGAGCGCGATATGGATCCTGTGAAAGCAAAATCTGCACAAATTTTCAAAGAACGATGGGACACTATCCGCGAAGATGAAGATTATATAAAGCGGAAAAAAGCACATCAGAAAGCATATGGATAATTCTCATAAAAAAGCGGTTAATGTCTAAACAGGCATTTACCGCTTTTTTTACGTGTATTACTTGTCGCTTGCAAACTTGAGCTATCCAGTGGTTGGTGAACAGAAAGAGTGAAATAGTTCCACACATATTTTTCAGTAGTATGTGATTTTTCATATTCCGTCCTTTGCCATTACGTGAATATATAGAAGTACGTTTAACAAAGCGTTGAAGATACTTGAATTTTTTAGAGGAACAGCAAATTTGGCTGATTCCTCCTTTCTTCTCACTGTTGAGCGTAAATACCACATCTTCGGTTATTACGTAAACGACTTGTAAAGTAGTCATACTGACAATTATACTTGTCAATATGCACATTATACATTACAATACAATCAAGAGGTGAGGCTAGTGAGAACAAGATTAAAAGAATTACGAGCGCGTGATGGGCTCAATCAAACGGAACTCGCAAAACGCGCAAAAGTATCTAGGCAAACGATCAGCTTAATTGAAAGGGAAGAATTTGTTCCTTCCTTGCTTATTGCGAAACGGATTGCACATATTTTTAATGAGACAATTGAAAGTATTTTTATTTTTGATGAGGAGGAATTATAATGAGAATGATCATTTGGACACTTATCGGAGCAGTAGTCGGCTTCTTTGGAATGTATGCCGCGTTATCTATAGATTTCAAAGCAGGCTTTCCGCCCGTAGCACTTGAGGTAAATATTGTATTGGTTGCTATCACTTTATTGCTTTTTGTTTTCATTGCTGTCAGTGCTACACAGATGAAAAAGAAAGCCGACCTCACACTGACAGGTGTTGACGAAGACGAACGCGATGTTTGGCAATATAAACGATTCAGTGACCTGAATTTATGTAATACCGTCGCACTGATCGTAAGTATTGTCGCAACAGGCATCTCTATCATCACCGATCAGCCGACATGGTTATTAATGACTTCCGGCGGTACGTTAGTACTATCTATCATGTTTTCCATGCGGGTCCCAGGTTTGATGAAAACCGTGTATCCTGACCGTGAACTGCCCTCTTCTTCTGAAAAAAACTTTGCCAATAAGTTGCTAGCTGCTTCAGATGAAGGCGAGAGATTCGTCATGCTTCAAGGCTATTATAAAACGTTTAACACGATGAATCTGTCATTGATCATCGCATTGATGTTATTTATTCTGTACTCCGTGGGCACAGGTGACTCCCAGTTATTCTCTATTTTCATTGTAGGACTCATACTCATTTTAACGAACGCACAGTATTTGCTAACGATACGAAATAAATGATAAGTAGCTCAATATATTGATACTCGCTGTTCAAGTGTTTGTTTTCTTGAACAGCGAGTATTTGTATTTGATCACTCTACTTGCTGATGATCCAAGATTTCTTTTAATACTACAGCTTGATTATTCATTTCATCCTTCGCTCCAAATACTAGCGTTATATTCTTCTTATGTTTTTTCGTCCAGTCCTTCAGTTTTTCTAACTCTTCTTGCTGTTCTTCATTGTCTTTCAATTCTTCTTTATACTTTTTCTTAAAATCTTCAAATTTATCGGGATCATGGTCAAACCATTTACGAATTTCTTTGCTCGGTCCTACATCTTTCAACCATTCATCCACTTGTGCATCTTCCTTGCTCACTCCACGTGGCCAAAAACGATCAACTAGAACTCGCAAGCCATCTGCTTTCTCTGCATCATCATAAACCCGTTTGATCTGAACTGGCATATTGATCTCCTCCTATTCGGTTCTCATAATTCTTCTACCCTAAATTCTATAAATGAAAAGGTTATTAGTTTTTGAATGTATTACAAAGAATGCAACGTCGAGATTCATCTCGACACTATCTTTATTTTTAATTTATTTCTAGTACATTAGTTATTGGTATGCTCAGTTCGGGCAACTTCATTTGACTATTTCAAGCAAATCCGTCGTTTCAACTTGATACGTCCACCGTTCTATTTTGTTTTTGGAAGATCGGTTTCGTATAATCGACGCGATACCATTTCGTTCTATCAATTTTCATTTTATTGTACGAGGAATTGGAGATCAGATAGCCTTGGGACTCTAAACTGTAAATGGTACGCCGAATTTTATTGAGTGACCAAAATGGAATCTCTTCCTTCCAGTCCTCATACGTTTTGTATACCCATTTATATCCTTCCCGTTCATTTTTTGATATGAGCGAACGATAATGAAGGTGTTGCAGTAAAAAGGCTTCATTATGGCCGATCTCCTTAACTAACGTAGTTTGCAAAGTAAATGAAGGTTCATCAAGTAATAAATACATAGTATTTCCTCCTAATGATTCGAATGTAAGAGAGGCATTTCCCTCTCTTCATATGCTATATAGCGACATATTGCAGAAAGGATACACCTTAGAAAAATATTTTTTCAATATAAAAAAGAGCTGAAGCTTTTTGAGCTCCAACTCTTTTGATTTCTTGAATATTACTTTTTCACATCAACAATTCGGCCTTCAATTTCAGGCTTGACTGTTCCAAGCTTAATCATGTGATCGCGTAGATTAACCCAGTCATCTAAACCAAGATCGGTTACACGACCATTTTCATATGCTTCACCAAGCACTTTAAAGCCATCTCCGCCTCTTGCTGTAAAGGCATTTGTCGTGATCACGTATTCTTTATCCATCTCCACATCAACGAACTCATCATTCATTTTCACTTGCATTGTCTGAATACGTTTGCCCACTTCTTTACTGCTATCGAATGTTATTTTCATTCCTGACATATGCAAGAAACCGCCTTCTTCATTAGGTGAGTTTCGCACACTATGCTCAAGCGTATTTTTCATCTCTTCACCCGTAAGCGTAACAAGAGATAATGTATTACCGAATGGTAGTACTTCAATTACTGCTCCGACTGTGACTTTTCCCTTATTCAAATGGTTGCGGATTCCTCCACCGTTTTGCAGAGCAATTACCGTTTTCGGATTGTATTCTTTTGCTTTTTCCAGCATTCCATCCGTAATTAAGTTACCAAGTGCTGTTTCGTTCGCACGGACACTTTCCGTCGGATTGTCTTCTCCACGACTTCTCGGGTTCGGTAGATCCACTTCTAACGTTGCTCCGATTTCTTTACCAAACGTATCATCGATTGTACCGGAATACTTGAGAAGTGCTTCCGCTGCTTCCGGGTCATTCGCTTTGTCTTTTAAGCTGATTAACTCGCCAGCATGTCCTGTAATGACGCCTTTATTATCAAATTCTACATCCAATGTTCCAAGATGAGTCAAGTATTGATCAGCTTGAACTATAACTGTAGGATCTTTGCTTTCTCCACTTGCATTTTTGTCGACAATGACCGGTTCTGATAGTTTCGTATGAGAATGCCCACCAACGATAATATCAATGCCTTCAACTGCTTCAGCTAGAAGCAAATCATTCCCTACAGACGGATCACTATCGAACCCAAGATGATTTATCGAAATAATTTTATTTACTCCCTGGCTCTCGAAGTAGGCTACGGCTTTTTCAGCTGACTCTTTATAATCCAGAAACTCTACTGCTCCTGGGCTAGCGACAAACGCCGTACTTTCTGTAGTCAATCCGAATATTCCAACTTTTTCCCCATTCACTTCTTTGATCAAGCCTTTATGAATTTCTCCCAATGCTGGCGTACTTGTAAATTCCGTTTCGCTTACTAGATTTTTCAGAGCTGGGTCTTTGGAGAAATCTATGTTGGTGCCGATTACAGGGAAGTTGGCACCTTTCACAAAATTCGCCAATGATTGGTGACCGTTTTTACTGTCGCCTAAATCAAATTCATGATTACCAAATACCATTGCATCCAGACCCATTAAATTCATCAATTCTAGATCGGCTTGTCCTTCAAACTCTGAGAAATATAATGTTCCCGAGAAAACATCTCCGCCATGGAGAAGCAAAGCATCCGGCTTTTCATTTCGAACTTCTTTAATAGCGGTAACCGCTTTCGGCATTTCCGCAACGCGGGCATGCGAGTCATTCATATGCATTAATGATAATGTGAAATCACCTGGATTTAATTGGTTGGCACGATGAATGAATGATGAGAATGCGCCCCGTGTAACGGGTTCATTCGGTCTGAAATTAGTCAGTTGATCGGTCAACCCAAGATTCGCAAGGATTTGCACACCTCTTTTATGTGACTCTCCTACATTCGATAAGTTGATTGTCACTTTCTTGCCTGTATCGTATTTCTCAAGATCCAATGCATTCACTAGAACATTCGCCATTTGTTGACGCGTGAGGGCTGCAGTCGGTTTAAAATTGCCATTTGAGTCCCCTTTAAATACATTCGCGTTCGCTAGAGTTGCCATTTCTTTCGCGTAGAAACTGTCCGCTGAAATATCTTTAAACTTTTTTAATGCATCCGCCACATTATTCGGTTCTTCAAAGTCCCCTAGCTTTGCCAAAATTAACGCCGCGTGACGACGCTCGATTGAATTCCCAGGCTTAAACTGATTTCCGGGATATCCACTAATGATTTGTTGATCCGTCAACGCTTTAATTGCTTCATAATGGGTGTTATCCTTTGATACGTCGGTATACCATTGCTCTGCTGCACTAACAGAACCTCCTGCCATTACAATAGCGCTAGCGACAGCAAATGTTGCACCAAACCTATGAACTTTTCTTTTATTCATCTGTTTTTACCTCCCCATTTTTACTAGTCTGATAGTTGTACATATTCATATTATCAGAATATACCTCAGTTTGGTTAGAGAGTCGGGAAGTTTATTTATTTTCATGAATTTATTTACTTATTTCTTTTTATCCATAAAAAAAGAGTCGAAGTGATTCGCTTCGACTCTCTTTCTACTCACTTGGCCAACTCTGCTAGCAAGCTATGTGCACGATGTTTGTTATTCTTCTGTCCCGCTTCTTGCGCTCCGATACAGACAGGACAGCCGTATTCACAACGACATTCCGCCACATGATCCGCTGCCAGCATTAATAATTCTTTCCAACGACTATAAATATTTTCACTCAAACCAATTCCACCTGGATAGCTATCGTAAATGAAGAATGTCGGCCGCTCCATGTGAATTGCTTTCACTTGCGGCACGACATGGATATCATTTCGATCACATTTAATGAATAGAGGTACTAGCGACTGAATGGCGTAGGCAGCAGCTGTCATCGCATCGGTCAAGTCGGATTTCTCCCAGTCCTCGGGAACATCGAACGTTAACCATGTACCGGACGTATGCATTTCTTCCGCCGGCAACGAGATCGGACCTGACCCAATATTGTCATGCGTATCAAACTTAATTTTCTTAAAGATTGTCGGAATGGCGAGTACCGCTAAATCTCCGTAAGCTAACGTACGCTCCCCGTCTACCATTCGCTTGTCTTCACTGATCACTTTCAGTTCCACCGCAAGATTGGCATCTGTGAAATAATCGACATCGACGACGGTCACATACGCTTTCTTTTCTTCCCAATCCAACTTCTCCACTTGATACTGCGTTCCTTGATGTAAATAAATTGCTTCTTCATGCAATAATGTCATGGCACTGAATCGGTCCATCTCTCCAATGACGCTAGTTTCTTTCGGAAGTGACTGATCAATGATGATGACATTTTCTTGTGAAGCAGAACGCAAACTGATTTCTCCAGCGGGAAAACGATCGGTCATCCAATGCCATTTATCTGATGTTTGTAACAACACACCTTCACTTTGCAAAAACGCTAGTAATTCTTGTACTTCAAATTCACCATACGTCTCAGTAGAACTAAATGGCAGTTCGAATGAAGCACATTTCAGATGATCCATCAATATCAGCATATTGTCCGGATGAATATGAATCTCTTCCGGTTGCCGTCCGAGCAAATATTGCGGATGTTGAATAATATATTGATCAAGTGGCATCGATTGCGCTACATAAATAATCAGCGCATCTTCTTGGCGTCTACCCGCACGACCCGCTTGTTGCAATGCACTGGCAATATTTCCCGGGTAACCTGTCATGATACACGCTTGCAATTGTCCGATATCAATACCAAGCTCCAAGGCGTTTGTACTGACTACGGTGCGAATATCACCATTTTTCAAACCACTTTCGATTGTTCTGCGTTCTGATGGTAAATAGCCGCCACGATAGCCCATTACAGTTTTATCGAATAACTTTTTCTTTGTTAGCTCTTTCATATAGGTCACGAGCATTTCTACACGCACACGACTTCGTGCAAAAATGATTGTCTGAATATGCTTTTGATATAAAAATGCTCCGAGATCACGGACCTCAAGCACTGCACTTCTTCGTATACCAAACACATCGTGAACAATGGGAGGGTTATAAAAAACGAAATGTTTCTTACCGCGTGGTGCCCCGTTTTGATCTATCAGCACCATATCTTTATTCGTCAGATTATCCGCCAATTCCTTGGCATTTGAAATCGTTGCGGACGTACAAATAAAAATCGGATCACTGCCATAAAATCGACAAATACGCTGTAATCTTCTTAAAACATGCGCCACATGACTGCCGAACACACCTTTATACGTATGGAGCTCATCGACCACGATATATTTCAAGTTCTCGAACAATGAAATCCATTTAGTATGATGAGGCAGTATGGCCGAGTGAAGCATATCCGGGTTCGTTAAAATAATATGTCCAGATTTTCTCACTTTGGTTCGCAAGCCAGGTGCCG
Source organism: Sporosarcina sp. P20a (assembly GCF_002743175.1). Lineage (NCBI taxonomy): Bacteria > Bacillati > Bacillota > Bacilli > Caryophanales > Caryophanaceae > Sporosarcina > Sporosarcina sp. P20a. The sequence goes on along the minus strand of NZ_PDYT01000001.1, from coordinate 260,495 downwards.
TATCACCATCATACGTATGACTTAAAATCGTTTCGCCACTCGCTTCAATCAAATCATGCAAATCTGCTAACTGATCTTGTGCCAATGCTTTCGTTGGGAATAAATACAGAGCCCGTGAAGATGGATCATCCAAAATCGACTGCAATACTGGCAAATGATAACAAAGTGACTTCCCTGAGGCAGTCGGCGTTATAGCGGTAATCGAGTGACCTTCACGCACTTCATCAAACGCTTGTCGCTGGTGGCTATATAACTGTGTGATCCCTTTCATTGCCAATGCTTTACGAATCGATGAATGTAAAACTGGAGGAAACTCCGCGGTGACAGCCTCTTGCTCTTTTAGTGTTTCGATATAGGCAATATTTGGCCCAAAGCGCGAGTCTGCGAATAGTTCTTGAATGGTATCGGGTATACTTTGTTTATTCATTCACACGGTCCTCTCTCCGGTCCGCGTTCATTGCGTCCAAAACAGTTTGCAATGTATAGCGCGCCGCACGGATAGACAGAATGAAACGTTTTTTTCCAGTTGCTTTATAGAATGATTGCACGACGAATTGTGTCATCGAGTCTTTCAGCGAATCCACTTGCACTTCATGCACATACCGTGGCTTTTCCTTCTGTATCCACACCTTCATCTCTTCCGCCCACTGCGCGATTGCCTTGTGACTTACATCGGCATATGGCTTCACTTCTTCAAAGAAATCAGGCTCATGATCCGTCTCACGCATATGATAAAACCGTTGTTCGCATTCATCACAAATTGTCAGCAATAGCTTTGTGTCTTCAATCTTGCTCATTTATATAAAACTCCTTTAGAATTCATTGTAATCAATGTACTCCCCTCATTTTATCAGATATTCAACTGTAGCTCCACTTTCTACGAACAAACATTCCAAGACGTCACCAATTTGACTACTTTTGACACGTTGGAAACTTTCTTTTTGGTAACTCGTCTAATAGTCGGTATGATATGATGTAGAGTACGAGGTGGTCACATTGGCGATACGTTATCCAAACGGAAAAAAGTTCAATCCTTCCGTGTCTTCTACGAAAAAGAAAACCTATGACTACTCCTTTAGTAATCGGGGTAAATCATTAGAAGACGAACTCAACGACACAAATGAATACTATTTGGCGCATGGTCTTGCCGTCATCCATAAAAAGCCGGTTCCCATACAAATCGTCAATGTCCGCTACCCTGCAAGAAGTGCTGCGGTGATCACAGAAGCGTATTTCCGTACACCTTCGACAACTGACTATAATGGTGTGTGGAATGGATATTATGTGGACTTTGAAGCTAAGGAAACAAAAAACAAAACTTCCTTGCCCCTCCAAAATATTCATTTGCATCAAGTGCAGCATATGAAGCAAGTAATCGACCAATCCGGACTTGCTTTTTTTATTGTCAATTTTACATTGTTGGATCGATATTTCTTACTGCCCTTCGAGGAATTCTATCCTCTGTGGCAACGTATGGAAGATGGCGGAAGAAAGTCCATTACGTTATCTGAAATAGAAGAACGATCTATCGAAATCAATACCGGTTTTCATCCTCGGCTAGATTATATACAAGCCGTGGCGGATTGGATGAAGCGCAAGAAAGATTAATGAAAGCGAAAGGCAGGAACTATTATGAGTGATAACATAAACTCGAGAACGGCAAGAAGAAAGAAACAAGTGAAGGAGCAACCGAAGCGTCCACAGAAAAAACTTCCTAATGAATTATGGAAGAAAATCCTTTTAGGAATTGCGGCACTTTTCCTTTTAGTGCTAGTTGGCGGGGCTTCATTATTCGCTTATTATGCAAGTACTGCACCCGATTTGGACGAAGAGCTGTTGAAAGATCCACTCACTTCTAACTTCGTGACAAAAGATGGCGATGTATTCATGAAGTTCGGTGCAGAGAAACGGGAATTCGTACCGTATAATGAAATTCCCGAGCAAATGAAAGATGCTATTTTAGCTACGGAAGACATTCGTTTCTTCAAGCATGGCGGAATTGACTTTTATCGTCTTGGAGGAGCCATCATTGCCAACTTCCGGAGCGGATTTGGATCACAAGGTGCTTCGACATTGACACAGCAAGTAATCAAAAACTCATTCTTGAAGAATGAAAAAACATTAAAGCGTAAAGCACAGGAAGCTTGGCTTGCGCACAAATTGGAAAAAGAATATACAAAAGAAGAAATTTTTGAGATGTACTTCAATAAAGTTCTCATGTCAGGTACACGCTACGGTATCGGGACAGGTGCAACTTACTTCTATGGTAAAAAAGTAGGTGAACTGGAATTACCTGAAATGGCTATGCTAGCGGGTATGCCACAGTCTCCGAACGGCTATAATCCATTTAAGAATCCCGAGCGTGCAGAAAAGCGACGGAATATTGTACTAACACTTATGGAACGTCACGGCAAAATCACGACTGCTGAAATGAATGAAGCGAAAAAAGTTCCAGTTACTTCAACTTTATTGGCAGAAGAAAATCGTGAAGTGTATGGTAAATACCCAGCTTATGTAGATGCGGTGCTAGATGAAATTGAAGCAGCAGGTTTTACGGATCTTTTATCTGAAGGTGTTACAGTTCAAACTGCTTTAGATCCAAAAGTACAAGAAACTGTAGAAGCCAAAATCAATGATCCAAGCTATTATGAATCGGATGAAATGCAAGCCGGTATGACAGTGTTGGATACGAAAACAAGTGCAATCGTCGCTATTGGCGGCGGACGGAATTATTCAGGGCGTGATTTGAATTTCGCTGAAGTCAGACGTGCACCGGGTTCTAGTATTAAGCCCATTTTATCGTATGGCCCGGCAATTGAAGAACTAGATTGGTCCACAGGTCAAAAGGTAGTAGACGAACCTTACAGCTATAAAGGTTCAGGTACAGCGATCGGTAACGCAGATGGTAAATTCCTTGGTACATTGACTATGCGGCAGGCATTATATTGGTCCAGAAACATACCCGCAGTCAAAACGTTTGAAAAAGTTGGACCGAAGAAAGCCGAAGCTTTTGCTAAGAAACTTGGGTTTACGTATAAAAATATAGATTCTTCCAACGCGCTTGGTGGCGGGGATGAATTCTCCACAGTTCAAATGGCAGGCGCTTATGCTGCTTTTGGTAATGGGGGTATTTATACAAAACCTCATACTGTCAATAAGCTCATCTTGCGTGACGGCAAGACGGAAAAGAATTTACGTCCGGACCCTGTCACTGCAATGAAAGATTCTACTGCGTACATGCTTACAGATGTATTGCGTGATGTCCTTACCGAGTATGAAGCAACAGGTACTCGAGCAAATATTAGCAATATGGACATTGCCGGAAAGACAGGTACAACAAATTATTCAGCTGAAAAAATGAAAAAAGACAATATGGAAAGTCATTTTGTGCCTGATACGTGGTTCACAGGCTATACAACCGAGTACACCATTTCAACATGGGGCGGGTATGGAGATTTCTCACCGATTAAGACCTATGACAATGGACGCTATGTACCGCAAAATTTATTCAGAGATGTTATGAGCAGTATTGCAAAAGATCCGGGTACGTTCGTTCAACCAGACTCCGTTGAAGAAGCAGCAATTGTCAAAGGCAGCGATCCTATTATGCTTGCTAGTTCATTCACTTATAGTAACCTCGTCAGTAATGAATTATTTGTCAGGGGCACATTACCCAAAAAAGCATCAATTCCTAAAAAGGTTTCAATTCCAAGTCCGGATGGATTAACTGCACAATTCGACGCGAATTCCAATACAGTTCAATTACAATGGAATTACGATGTGCCAAATAAATACAGCAGTCTCGGAAGTCCCACATTCAACGTCAGTGTTTCTGTTGATGGGGGTGGACCACAAAGTATTACGACGACATCCGATAAACAAACCACATACTCTGGTGTGGAGTACGGGAAGAACTACACATTCTATGTCAGTGCCAACATGGGCGGGTATACAAGCGGCTCGGCTACAGCTTCCCTTTCGATAAAAGGTGCTGATGAACCGGTCATTGAAGATGAACCTATCGTTGAACCCGATGAAAACCAGGATGATCAAAACAATAACGATGATGATCAATCTGGAAATGATTCGGATGACAATAATGATATAGACAATGAAGAGCCCGATCAATCAGAACCAGACGGCTCGAACAATCCAGATGGCAATAACTCAACTAACGACCAGAACGACCAAGGCCAGAATCAGGACCAAAACCAAGGTCAGGGCCAGTCTAACCAAGGACAAGGAAATCAAGGGAACCAAGGCAATCAAGGACAAGGTCAAAATCCTAACGATGCCGGGGATACTTCATCTGACTCCTCTTCCAATTAAAAAAAGAGCGACTCCACACGTCAAAACAACGTGTAGAGTCGCTCTTTTTATTTACTGTTGAACGCGTAACCGCGCTGCTTTCTTTTTCATCTCATCATACAGCATAGTCAGCTGTATGACTGCATAATGACTATTTTTTTGAACTTTGATAAACTCGATTCGTTCTCTATAATTATTTGGTGCGAGTGCGTGATACATTTTTCCTGTGTGTGGATTCTCCAGCTCTTCGCTTTGCTCAACTACCCATTCGAGTTGATCGATAGCTGGTTGTATTAATTCCAATTTACGCGGATCATTTACGGCATATGCCTTTTCTACTTCAGGCTTTTGCTGTCCCCATATATCGAGTACTTGTTGTACGTTTTTCTTTAATTGTTCATGTGTCATTTCGCTTTCATCCTTTTCCGGCCTTCGCGGCATAAATCCAATAACGGACATTCTGGACAATTGGGATTTTGCGCTTTGCAATGATAGCGACCAAAGAAAATTACTTGATGATGGGTTTGTGTCCACTGTTCCATTGGCGTCCAACGCATGATTTTTTCCTCTACATCAATCGGGCGATCTTTCCAGCGATTCATACCTAATCTCTTCGCTACACGTTCGACATGTGTGTCGACAGCTAATGCTGGCACACCGAACGCGTTCGACACGACGACATTTGCTGTTTTCCTGCCCACACCCGGCAACGTCATCATGATATCTCGATTAGGAGGTACTTCTCCCCCAAATTCTTCAATCAACCGAAGGCTAAGTGCTTGGATATTTTTTGATTTATTACGGAACAAACCAATTGAACGAATATCTTGCTGTAATTCCTCAATGGGTACGGCCAGATAATCTTCCGGTGTCTTGTATTTTTTAAACAGCTCTGCAGTCACTCGGTTGACTAACACGTCCGTACATTGTGCAGATAAAAGTGTCGCGATCAGCAATTCAAAAGCATTTTTATGAACGAGTTCACAATGCGCTTCAGGAAACATCTCGTCGAACGTTTGCAGGCATGTTTGCCACTGTGTTTTTGTCAGCATTGTTTCACCTACTCCCGTTCTTCGAGCCAATTGTAGAAAGGCACATCTTTAATCGCTGTTTTCACTTGCGGCGTTGTCGCTACCGATGTGGGACGAAACGCTTTTGTCTGCTTTTCTACATCACGCATCGTTTTCACATTTTTCTTTTTCCATTCAAATAAAATTCGGTCGATATAGCGCAAACTCATTTTTTGTGCTAATACGGCTTCTCTTAATGCCGCGCGAATGATTTCCGTTGAATGACCATCTTTATCAATCCACATACCGATTGTTTCAAATTCCATAGGGGATAAGAAGCGGCCAAATTCCTGTTCGAACAACGAGAAGATTTCCCCCTCTTCATGCTTGACCACTTCTTCTTCGATTTCCATCGATTGTTTTTCGACTTCATCTATCAATCGTTTCCACAAAGGATAAAATGAAAATTGTTCATGTAAAACTTTATTTTCATCGGTACTTTGCTCAATGGAAAACAATCCTTTTTGCATCATACGTTGTAGACAATTCGTTACATCTTTCTCTTGCAGTTGCATACGATTCGCGATATCAGTAGGCGTTGGAAAATAGTTCCCCGCTCCTTGAAATGCAATCAAATGCAATAATACCATGGCGTCACTATCTGAAATCAGCAGTTGTTTATAATGTTGAAAAAAGAGCTGGGAAATAGAAACATTTCCCTGCTCCATCCAAATTTTCAGCCGCTCATCTTGCTGCATATTTGAAACTTCCTCTCATCAGCACCTTATCGGTTGCTTCTGTTTTACGCTTTCCAATGATCTCTTACAAACTGATCGATACGAGAAATTCCTTCCTCCAGCTGATCAATCGATGTGGCATAAGAAAGACGGATCGTAGTATCTGAACCGAATCCTGAGCCTGGAATGACAGCAACTTTAGCCTCTGTCAATAATGCTTGTGCAAAGTCATCTACATTTGCATAACCAGTTTTCTTTACTGCTTCCTGTACGTCTGGCAATAAATAAAATGCGCCTTGTGGCTTCAATACATCGAAACCTGGGATAGCAGAAAGTTTAGGGTACGCTTGATTTAAACGGGATTCAAAATCTTTCCGCATGACTTCTACAGTGTCTTGAGGTCCGTTATATGCTTCAATTGCTGCATACTGCGAAGTCGTCGTCGGATTGGATGTAGAATGGCTAGCGAGATTCGTCATCGCGCTTACTACTTCTTCATTACCCGCGATATATCCTATTCTCCAGCCTGTCATTGAATGGGACTTCGATACACCATTAATAATGAATGTACGATCTTTGGCATCGTCTGAAAGCTGCGCAATCGATACATGCTCTTTACCATCATAAACAAGCTTCTCATAAATTTCATCCGAAATGATCCATACATCTTTTTCACGGCAAACCTCTGCAATGGCTGTGAGTTCTTCTTTCGAATAAATCATACCTGTTGGATTACCCGGTGAGTTGATGATGATGGCTTTTGTTTGATCCGTGATGGCATCTCTAATTTGCTTGGCTGATACTTTGAACTGTTCAGCAGCTGTTCCTTCAACGAACACAGGAGTACCTTCTGCGAGCTTCACTTGTTCAGGATAACTCACCCAAAATGGCGAAGGGATGATGACTTCGTCACCTTTATTCAGAAGTACTTGGAAAAGTGTATAGAGCACATGCTTTGCTCCAATACCGACTAACACTTCCTTGCGTGTATACGTCAATCCTTGGTCTCTTTTCAATTTGTCAATTATGGCATCCTTTAGTTGTGGAAGACCACCGGCCGGAGTATATTTCGTCTTGCCATCCTTCATTGATTGATACGCTGCTTCTAAGATGTTTTTAGGCGTATTATAATCAGGTTCGCCAGCTCCGAGTCCGATCACATCGATGCCCGCTGCCTTCATTTCTTTTGCCTTCGCTGTAATCGCTAATGTTGTAGATGGTGATAAAGTATTTACTCTGGACGCTAATTGCTTTCTCAAATTGACCGCTCTCCTTTTAGTCCTAATTCCATTTTTCTCTATAGTTTTGAAATTCGCTTTAACCATTTTCCATCTGCAAAATTCAGATACGCGTAGTTTAAGAAATCCTCGTCGTCCAGATAACTGACTTCCCAAAACGGGGTGTCATTTTCCATACTTAATGAGGCATTGAGGATTTTTTTAACGTTCTCCTCTTTTTTTACGATGTCCGTGGCTTTTCGCTTAGTAATACCATCTTTAATTGATACAGCTTTCAGAATTTTTGTCGTCTTTTCTTCCACAAAGATGATTTTTTCATGGTTATTTTTATCTGTACCATAGACGGTAATCCATGACGTCTTCCCATGAAAATGATCCATCCTATCTACTTTTTCAAGAACATTATTGGCCAATACAGCTTCTTTCACTATGTTTTCAGATGCAGCAAACGGTTTCTCTGCTTGATAGAAAACGACAAGAGTAATCGTGAACCCGAGCGCGAGTAAAAATAGGAATAGAAACTTAATCCAGTTGAGCATAAGTGCCACTTCCTATCGAATGAACCGCTGATTTTTTTCGATTCATTTTCTAACCTGCTTTCTATTTGTACATCATTCATTATAACAATTTTCGATCTCGTTAACTAGACCTTCCAAAGATACTTTTTTTACAGATGACGTAGGCAATGCTTGTAAAAAGGATGTGCCGTAGGATTTCGTGTCTATGCGACGATCCAATATGATGAAGAATCCTTGTTCATCTGATGAACGGATTAATCTACCAAATCCCTGTCTGAAACGCAGTATCGCTTCCGGTAAACCTAAATGGGTGAATGCATTTTTATGCTCCGCTACTAAAGCCTCTGAACGAGCTTTAAATAAAGGTTCCTCGGGTGAAGTAAACGGTAAACGAACGACCACTACTGCCGATAATTGTTCACTCGGAACATCCACACCTTCCCAGAAGCTTGTCGTGCCGAATAATACGGCTTTCTTTTGCTGTTTAAACGTCTTCAGCAACTTATGTCGGCTTCCGGAGCTAACACCTTGTGCGATCAGCATGTATTCTTCTTGTAATGACTCACTGTCGATTACCGCTTGATGCGTCTTCTTCAACATATCATGAGACAAGAACAACGCAAAGACGCGTCCTTCAATCGCGACCGCTGTTTGGATTAACGCATCTGCCACCGCTTCGATGTACTCTTCATTTGAAACTTGCTGAATATCCGGCATATCTTCCACAATCAACGTATGAGCACCTTCATAGAAGTTCGCGGGTGCATCAAATGTGTACAGCGGCACGCTAGAAGGCAATCCTGCCTGGTCTAGTACGAAGCGGTCCTGCTGCCCCGCGGTTAACGTTCCGGACGTCCAAACGATGCCTGCCTCCCCATCAAACGTATCTATAAAATCACGGATTACTTGTGAACCGTTTACCGGACTTTTCTTGATCTGTAAACTGCCAGGCAAACTTCGACTATCTTTCTCCATCCAAATGGTCGTGCTTGATTTTGGCTGTTCTAAAAATAATTCAATCCATTCGCCAGCTTTTATTTTCATTTCATTGACCCAATAAAACCATTCATTTAGTGCTGCGTGCTCATGCAAGGTCAATTCACTCGACAAATTCTGGATTGGCATTGCATAGTTCTCGGTAACACCGATATAATCATTCATCTTACGCAACACTTTGTCGAAAATTTCATTCGACCGCAGACGTTTGGACAATGGCTTTACTGTTCTTGTCGTCTGCTTATTGTCGCTATTTGAGTTCGAGTTCACTAGTACGAGCATCGATTCATCGAATGCGAGTATGAATTCATTGAATGAATGTTGAAGTCGTTCAGTAGTAGTTTTATGATTGAAATGAAACCGCTTTAAGATATCCTGAATATCAAACAGTAATTGACAGCTGCTTAAACCGTTCAATTGACTCATTACATATTTCCATTTCGTATAGGAAAACACTTGTTGGTGAGTCCGTATTGCCGCTTGGTTCAGTTGATGGGCTTCATCAATCACCAACCCACTGATGGAGTGAAACAGCGGATCGTAACGCTGTTGATCATTTACTAACATCGAGTGATTCGTCAATAGCACCATCGACTGCTGACAGTTTTTTATTGTATGTGTATAAAAATCTGCTACTCGTTCGTCTTTCTTCACTCGCATCGAACGCTTACGAATTCGGTCGATAAATAACTGACCACCACCTGATACATTGACCTCATCCAAATCACCAGTAGTCGTTTCTGTTAACCAGACCAATAACTGCATGATGGTGATGGAGTCATCGTAAACCTCATCATTAAAATGCAAGAGCTCCTCAAATTTCCCAAATGAAATGTAATTCGCCATGCCTTTAACAACGGTCGTTGGAATCGTCACCTGCAAAGCCTTTTCAAGCTTCTGGACTTCTTCCGCAAGTGTATCGACCAAGTGATTCGTATACGTACTAATGACAACAGGCTGCTTTGTTTCATATGCACGGATTAAAGCAGGCACTAAATAACCGATCGTCTTGCCAGCACCGGTTGGAATCTCTACAGCGATTTGCTTCTTCTCAACAAAAGCTTGCCATGTCAAATCCATCAATTGTGCCTGACCTTCTCTCACATGGTAAGACGGATCAATTTTCTGCATGACTCGATCTTTCGCCGGAACATCTGCAGGAAAATCTATCGGCTGTGACCATGATGTTGCAGGTGGCTTTGATTTCAAATACGGAATCCCACGAAATAGCGCATAGTCAGTGGATGTTTCCTTTCCACGTACATGCTTAAGTGCTTCATAAAATAATGTTGAAACGTCAGATTTCATTGCGAATGAACGCTCATGCATACGATTCAACGTCTCTTTAGGTAACGTTTTGATTTTCTTAATAGCCTGCAATAAAAACAATGCCGTCGCTTCCGCATCATCATCTGCCCGGTGAGCCTGCTTTAACGAAATATTTAATGATTCGGCAATATCCTGCAAACGATAGCCAGATAAAGTAGGATACATAATCTTCGCCAGTTCTACGGTATCAATTGTCTTACCATGCCATTTGGATACACCACAACGAACCAATTCTTTTTGTAGAAACGATACGTCAAAATCTGTATTATGTGCGACAAAAATACATCCAGCAAGCAAATCCGCCACTTCTTCAGCAATGTTTTCAAAAGGGGCAGCATCCTTCACGTCTTCATCACCGATGGATGTGAGTTGGTGAATAAAAGGCGGAATCGAGCGCTGCGGATGCACGTAACGCATATATGTATCTATTATTTTATTGTTCTCAATAAAAACAATTGCAATTTGAATGATCCGATCTCCATTTGAAGGCGAATGACCAGTCGTTTCCAAATCGACAACTGCATATTTGCTTGTAGACATACCATCATCAACTTCCTATTTGGTTTCTAAAGCAAATTGTATCACACTTACCACGACGACTCACGTCTTGCATTCAGGGCAACAGAAAACCATTTGAACGAAAAAATAAAAAGGTGAATTAGATCGTAGTTCGAGGTTAAAGTTCCGTCTGAGGACGCTTTCCTGTGGGCGCCGCTTGAGCAAAACGAACAGCGAAGGGTTTGCTTAGCCCAAGATCCCTCCCCCGGAAAGCGCCCGCCTGGAACGCAGATCGACTTTGCTACCTTTTCCCACTTACTTAATCTACAAATGAAACCCCCATTCGAATAACTCTCAAATGGGGGTTCAGTACTCATTAGAATATAGCGACGCCTGGCTTTTCCGTGATAACTTCCTTCACACGATTCTGCTCATCCATAATCAACACAGTCGGCTGATGAGTACGAGCCTCTTCGTCCGACACATAAGCATAGGAAAGAATGATAACAATGTCGCCTGGCTGCACAAGACGCGCTGCAGCTCCATTGACACAAATTACTCCACTGCCCGGCTCTCCTTCGATAATATACGTCTCGAAGCGCGCACCGTTATTATTATTGACGATTTGCACCTTCTCATTCGGTAACATACCTGCAGCCTCTAATAGCGCTCCGTCGATTGTAATGCTCCCTACGTAATTCAAATCGGCTTCCGTAACAGTAGCGCGGTGTAATTTTCCATTCATCATCATTCTAAACATTTTTCTCATCCTTTATAGTTGACATAATAATATTATCTATCAATCTTGCGTGAGTAAATTGTACCGCAACGGCCAAGATTACTTCTTGAGTATCATCGATTTTTTCTTCCAGTGACGGATACGCAAGTACTTCGACATAATCAATTGTACCGGATGTTTCTTCTTCAATCGCTTTGCGCACAATCTTCGCGACTTCTTGCAGTGGAACGCCTTCATAATAACTGCGTTTCCCCTGAGATAGTGCACGGTAGATTGCACTCGCTTCATTCCGTTCATGTTCAAGCAAACGAACATTACGAGAACTTTTTGCAAGTCCGTCTTCTTCTCGAACAGTAGGTACACGTGCAATCGACGTGCGAAGATTAAAATCACGGACAAACGTTTCGATAATCGCTAGTTGTTGCGCATCTTTCATGCCAAAATACGATTCATCTGGATCGACGATGCTGAATAATTTCAACAGAACTTTCAATACTCCGTCGAAATGTCCTGGTCTCGAAGCTCCACATAGTCGCGATGCTTGTTCTCCAGGTAAAATACTAATGCCGCTCTTACGAGGATACATTTCATCAACAGACGGAATAAATAAATAGTCGACACCTGCTGTGGAAGCCAGTTCTGCATCATGTTGTTCATCGCGTGGGTATGCTTCGTAATCTTCTCCTGGTCCAAACTGCGCAGGGTTAACGAAAATACTCATTACGACAATATCATGGTCTCTTCTAGCTTCTTCTACTAATTCCATATGGCCTTCGTGAAGGAAGCCCATTGTCGGTACGAAACCTACCGTGCGTCCTACACGCTTTCTTGGATTTAAGATATTTTGCAATTCTGCGATCGACCGGACAATTTGCATGGTGGCACTAGCATTCATAGCGTCTTGCCTCCGTACAATGCTTCGAGTTCTTCTTCCTTCATCGTAAAGCGATGGCTTTCAGAAGGGAACGATCCGTCCTTAACGGCCAAATTATAAAGTCTCATCGCACCTTCAATATCTTTACCTACTTCCGCGTAGCTTTCGACGAATTTCGGTAGTTTATGATTACCGTAGCGCACCATATCATGGAATACGAGTACTTGGCCATCTGCTTCAGCGCCCGCACCGATGCCAATGATAGGAATAGATACTGCCTGCGCGACTTCTCTCGCCAATTGGAAAGGAATGCATTCCAGTACAATCATAAACGCACCCGCTGCTTCACAAGCTTTAGCATCTTCAATCAGTTGTTTAGCTGCAGCTGCCGTTTTCCCTTGTACCTTGTATCCGCCACTAACCCCAGCAGACTGCGGAAGCAATCCTAAGTGTGCGCATACCGGCATGCCTGCGGTCGTCATCAAGTTGATTTTATCGATGACCGCACCACTTCCTTCAACTTTCAATGCATTCGCTGAAGTTTCCTGGAATAAACGTAAAGCATTCTGTAATGTGGTATCAGCAGATCCGTGATACGTACCAAACGGCATGTCTACGATTACGAATGTATCTTTTGCACCTCGTCGAACCGCTTTACCGTGGTGAATCATTTCATCAAGTGTTACATGTGCTGTCGAATCATAGCCAAGCACGACCATCCCTAAGGAATCTCCAACAAGAAGTACATCAATCTCCGCTTGTTCTGCAATTTGCGCTGTCGGATAATCATATGCAGTTAGCATACTAATCTTTTCACCGTTCGCTTTCATTTTCGAAAAATCTGTTGTAGATTTCACTGTTCATCTTCTCCTTTACGTCTGATTTCAGCAGGCGTTTGGTAGGCAAAAAAACCAAAAATAAAACCCTACTGATCCAAATTTGGACAGAAGGGTTGCGTAAGCGTTTCATCATGCTTCCTCCGTCCCTGTCTAAATAGATCAAGGCAGATCTCGTATATAATTCATTTGCCAAACAGGTGCAGCTCCAAAATCGATACCGCCCTATGCGTACACTATATCAAAACAGTAAGAATCTGTATAGTTTTAATTCTTAACTTCAATGTCTGCTGAATAAATTCCACGTACAGTGCCGTCTGCCAATCGAAGTTCTAGCATGCCATCATGAGAAATACCAAGTGCAATACCTTCAACTGTTTCATGGACCATACTCGCTTTGATTTTCTTACCCGTAATCGCAGCATAGCTCTCCCATAAAATTTTAATTGGCGCAAATCCTTTTTCGACATATAAATCTGTATATTGCTCAAGGTACTTAAGAATAGCCGCCACTAATTGCGCACGGTTAATCATTTCTCCTTTTTCAATACGTAATGAAGTCGCTATTGTTTGAAGTTCTTCAGGGAAATCAGACTGCTGCTGATTGGCATTGATTCCCATCCCTAAAATAATCGCTTTGACACGATCTGGATCGGACTGAAGCTCTGTCAGGATACCTGTAACTTTTTTGCCATTTATTAATATATCGTTCGGCCACTTGATAACTGGTTGAATATCCGCCACTTCTTCAATCGCGCGAACAATTGCGACCGCTGCAACCAATGTCAGTTGTGGCGCATATTGAGGTGCCAAATCAGGACGAATAATCAAACTCATCCAAATACCACGATTTGCTTTTGACTTCCAAGGTCTCGCCAAACGTCCTTTGCCCGCTGTCTGCTCTTCCGAAATAATCAACGTACCATCTTCCGCACCATTTTGCGCATCTTCATGTGCAATGGTCTGCGTAGTAGGCACGGTTGTAAAGTAATTAATAGTATGACCGTAGCGGTGTGTCGTTAAATATTCGGTGATATTTCCTTGATTGACTAAATCCGGTGCTTCTATTAAGTAATAACCTTTTTTACGTTGTGACCCAATTTCATAGCCCTCTTCTTCAAGTTCTTTTATATATTTCCAGATTGCTGTGCGCGAAAGACCGAATTCATCGGCAATATCTTGACCCGATATGGGCTCACCTTGTGCGGCAAATAATCGTTTTAATAATTCATTTTTCACGGGAAGTTTCATTTATAAACCATTCCTTTATCGCCAGTGCGTCATTTTCGATTTGTCCGTAGACAACCGCTCGTTCAATTTTCATAATCCAATCACTTGTCCATCTGCCACCACTTTTTCCTGACCATATTAATAAATCTTTTCCTGTGAAAGCCAGGTCTGCACGTTGCAGAATCGGCAATTGCTTTTTATGTTGTTCAATTTGCTGACTGCTGAGATCATGACCTTCATGATTGGTGTAATAGATTCTCCCCACTACTTCCAGTACGTCGGTTGGATAACTATAGAAATCCCAAGGGTCAAATGGTCGTTGTGTACGTACAGAATATGCTTCTTCATATAGTTTCAAGAAGCGTTTTTCTTCATTGGATAATTTGTAGAGCCTAGCTAGGTCTGTTGCCGATGTGTCCGTTACATTCAGCATCGCTCCGAATCCATGACGTGCGTGAAGAAAAGGTGTATAGCGATCCAGTGATTCAAACGCTATAAATAACTCGGGAAATAGTTTGGGTAATCCAATTTCACGTCCGTAATGAAAAGCCCGTGATGGGTTCAGCCCTTGAAACAGTTTATCCATTTCTGATTTGATCCGTTCAATTGCCACATGACGCAATGAAGGGGCCAGTTGTCCCATCGAATGCAAAGTTTGCCATTCTATTTCAAAATCCAAGACTGATGAAAAACGTAAAGCACGGAAAATTCGCAGCGGATCTTCTTGAAAACGTTCTTCCGGTTTTCCAACAGAACGAATTATCTTATGTCTCAAATCTTTGAGTCCATCAAATAAATCAATAAGTTCTCCGTCTACTGTCATTGCGAGCGCATTGACAGTAAAGTCACGGTGTTGCAAGTCCTCTTGCAATGATGTTACATAGACGGTATTACTCAGTTCGTTGTATGTACTGTCTGTCCGGTACGTCGTCACTTCAATCGGCTCGCCATGCATAAGCACAAGGATCGTACCATGTTCAATGCCTATATCAATCGTGTGGCGAAACACCTCTTTCACTTGATGCGGTGTGGCGGAAGTCGTAATGTCAATATCCAATGGTTTTTTACCAAGCTCGGCATCACGTACTGCACCCCCAACAAATACGGCCTCATAGCCCGCTGCGTGCAATTCTCTAAGTATTTTCCGGCTCGCTGCTGAACCGAATGAAGCTGTCATTTCATCGCCGCCACTTCATAATATAACTCTTCATATTGTTCTACTATCGATTCGGAACTGAATTCTTCCACTACAGTTCGCATAGCATTCCTCTTCATTTGTTGATGTAATGTGGAATCACTCAGCAACTGTGTCACACGATTTGCGACGGCTTGTACATCACCTAATTCCACCAAAAATCCGTTGACCCCATCTTCCACAACTTCTGGAATACCACCTATCGCATTTGCTACAGCTGGCACACCACAAGCGAACGCTTCAAGTAGCACGAGACCAAACGCTTCTTTCTCGGAAAGCAACAGCATCACATCACTGATTGATAATAATTCAGGCAGATCATCACGCTTCCCTAGGAATAAAATGTCATCTTGCAACCCATTATCCTCAACATATTTCTCCAAATCAAATTTCTCCGGGCCTTCACCCACTAATAACAATTTTGCTTTATGCTGCGGATCCAACAAACGGAAACTTTCGATAATATCGGGAATACGCTTCACTTTACGGAAGTTAGATATATGAATTAGGACTTTTTCATCCGCTGCAATGCCGAGTTCTTCCCGAAGATGTCCCACTTCACGTGGATAATACTTTTCCTCATCGATGAAGTTATAAATCGTTCGTATTTCTGTCGTCGGTTGTAGCAACTCGATCGTTTCATTACGTAACGATCGTGATACAGCCGTGACACGATCAGATTTATTAATACCATAAGACAATGTATTTTTTAATGCAGGGTCGTGACCGAGAATCGTTACATCGGTGCCATGT
This sequence comes from Sporosarcina sp. P20a, assembly GCF_002743175.1. NCBI lineage: Bacteria > Bacillati > Bacillota > Bacilli > Caryophanales > Caryophanaceae > Sporosarcina > Sporosarcina sp. P20a. Next base: position 244,234 of record NZ_PDYT01000001.1, on the reverse strand, counting down.
AGGGTTGTAATGATGCCAATAGATGATTGTGCCATATCTTTCGCCAGAACAGCGGAGATCGCGTGTGGGACTGCGTAATGGACATGCAGTAAATCCAGCTGTTCTGATTCAATGACTTGCGCGATGCGGTTGGCAAGGGCGATGTCATACGGAGGATACTTGAATACTGCATACCCTTCTATCGTCACTTCATGAAAATGGATATTCGGATGGATATCTAAAAATCGAAACGGTTTACTAGATGTAATATAATGCATCTCATGACCTTTAGCCGCCATTTTTAGTCCTAACTCCGTTGCCACTACACCCGACCCTCCGAGTGAAGGATAACAAATGACGCCTACTTTTAATTTTCTTTGTTGCATACGTTAACCGCCTCACTGCAAAAGTTTAATCTATAATTTTTTCAAGCCCGTAAACGAATCGTGTAGAAGAAACAGATTCACGGATCGCCAATAGGATTCCTGGCATAAAGGATTTTCGGTCGAATGAATCATGTCGGATTTTGAGCAATTCTCCTTCACCGCCAAGTAGCACTTCTTGATGTGCTAGTAATCCCGGTAAACGAATACTGTGGATTTTCATTCCTTCAATATCTGCACCACGTGCACCTTTAAGTGTCTCTTGTTCTTCTGGGTGCCCTTGAATGTGAGCTGCACGTACTTCACGGATCATCTCAGCTGTCTTGACAGCTGTTCCGGACGGTGCATCCAATTTGCGATCATGATGCATTTCGAGTATTTCAACGTCGCCCAAATAACGAGCAGCTTGTTGAGCAAATTTCATCATGAGAACCGCGCCAATAGAGAAGTTCGGTGCAATAATACAGCTTTTTTGCTGTTCATTAGACAAGTTCTCTAAATCTGTAAGCATTTCAGCAGTCAAGCCGGATGTTCCAATTACCACGTCCATGCCGAGTGACAACGCTTGACTTGCGTTAGCGAATACAGCATCTGGATCTGTGACATCGAGTAATACATCGGGATGGTGTGCAGCATGCAACGCTTCGAGCGATGTATAAATCGGTATCCCGTCTTTGGCATCTGTAACTGTTCCATTATGTAAATATTCCCCGTCATGTTTATAATCAAGTACTGCCACAATCTCAATGTCTGCTGCTTCCGTGCCTGCTATTATAGCAGTCCCACCCATTCTTCCACGTGCACCTGCTATCGCTAATTTAATCGTCATTCTTCTTCCTCCTTTTTCGTCCAACGGTCTTTATCTCTTGTGTTGAATTTTGTCATTACAGAATCAAGCGCTTCGGATAAATCAATTTGTTGTGAGTTGGCAAAACAAATGAGGACGAATAATAGATCGCCCGTTTCTTCCTCCAACGTTCGTACGGCCTCTGTAGATTTTTTCTTCTTCATACCGTAGCGATCCTGCACTTCACGGGATAATTCCCCTAACTCTTCTGTTAGCCGAGCGATGAGTTCCATTGGAGGAAAGTATCCTTCTTTAAAGCGGGTTATGTATGTATCCACATCTTGTTGCAATTGTTCCATTGTTTTAGTCATCGTAATCCACTCCCCTTCCTATCGTATGCATTCTTCTAGCTATTGTCAAAATATAATATTTAGCACATACTATGTATATTGCACGAATGGTCGAATGATAATACGCGCGTATATGGGACAAGCTACATAGAACAAGAAGCTCAATTACATCTAGAGTCAATTAACGGGAGGAGTGTTGTGTTTGTTCACTGGAATTCGTATACGAAATATCTTATTGATTATGTTAGGTGCAGCACTATTTAGTTTCGGACTTGTGAACTTTACGATTCAACATGAACTGGCAGAAGGTGGATTTACCGGGATTACCTTGATTTTGCTGTTTGCTTTCAATTGGGATCCCGCTTTAATGAACCTAGTGCTGAATATTCCGATGTTCATAATAGGCTGGAAAATGCTCGGTAGACGCTCCTTTATTTATACTGTCATTGGTACGATAGCAGTGTCGCTTTTCATTAAAATCTTCATGAAGTATCAAGTGAACATTCATATGGAAGGTGATCTGTTTCTGGTCGCGTTATTTGCCGGCGTTTTCATCGGTGTAGGACTAGGTATTATATTTAGAAGCGGCGGGACGACAGGTGGCTCAGATATCATTGCGAGACTCGTGCATAAAAAATATGGAATTACAATGGGCAAAACGATGTTTGTGTTTGATGCAGCTATTATTTTGTTATCGTGGGCTGTCTATTTAGATTATCGCTCCATGATGTATACATTAGTTGCGTTATTCGTCGGCGCACGTGTCATTGATTTCGTGCAAGAAGGAGCATACTCCGCCAGGGGTGCATTCATCGTCACAAGCTTCCCGGATGAAATTGCTAGTAAAATCTCAGATTCAATGGAAAGAGGCGTGACAGTATTCAAAGGTTACGGTCATTTTTCAAAAGAAAATCGTGAAATACTTTATTGCGTAGTCGGAAAAAATGAAATGATTCGATTGAAAAATCTCATCACTTCAGTAGATCCCGAAGCATTCGTCTCCATGATGGAAGTGCATGATGTGATGGGAGAAGGATTTACATTGGATGAACAGAAACGACCTATAGGTGATTAAAAAAATCCTTCTGCATGAGCAGAAGGATTTTCTCTTTATTAGTCGCGGTTTGTAAAGATTAAAATCAAACGAACTAGTTCAAGTACTGCTACTGCAGTAGCGGCAACATATGTCATCGCGGCTGCACTCAATACTTTTTTCGCTTGTGGTTCTTCATCGTTACGGATGATACCTAGTTGAACGATTTGATCCATCGCACGTGATGATGCGTTAAACTCTACTGGCAATGTGACAATTTGGAATAGTACTCCAACCGCCATCAACAGAATCCCGATACCTAGCAAAGAGTTCATGCTAGAGAAGATGATCCCGATCATGATGAATACCCATGATGCGTTAGAAGTTATACTTGCGACTGGCGCCAATCTGTGGCGGAAACGCAAGAATGAATAAGCCTCTTTGTCTTGAATAGCATGGCCAACTTCGTGCGCCGCTACTGCTGTACCCGCTACAGAAGATTCGTGATAGTTGCTTGTGGACAATGCCACGATTTTTGTCATTGGATTATAGTGATCCGTTAAGAATCCTTGGCTTTCCACAACTTTTACATCATGTAAACCATTTTGATCCAGAATGAGTCTCGCCACTTGAGCACCGGTCATCCCAGAAGTAGAACGAATCTTTGAATACTTTTTATATGTGCTTTTCACTTTAAATTGCGCATAAATAGGAAGCAATAAAATGATACCAAAGTAAATCCAGAACACGTCTATCTCTCCCCTTTCTCTCTACCCTTAATTTTATAATGTTTACTTACTTACTGCAACTATTAACTACGCTTTCAATGTCTGTAAATCCAGTCTTGACTTGTAATTCCACATAGCAATAGCAATACAAGCAATGGATAACCAAAATGTGAAATAACCAATCTGAGGACTGAATTGCGTCAGGTCATGATAAATCGGCATTTGTCCGAAAACATAATCGATGACATCGTTATGAAGTGTCCAAATTGCGGCAATCGCAATATGCCAAGCTGTAAACTTATACTTTGGCAGGTACAAGATTCCTTGCAATGCCATCGCGAAGTGAGAGGCAATCAACATCCAGCCTACCCAGCCGATTGAACCCGTTACAACGAGTGTCAACAAATTCATAGCGACAGCCCATAAGCCATACTTTACTAACGTGATGAGTGCAAGAGCCTCCATCAATTTAAAGTTTCGATTGAGTAACCAGCCTATTATTGCGATACAAAAAAACAAAGTAGCTGTAGGACTATCCGGTACGAAAATCCAGAATTTCGGCTCAGTGATTTCTAATTGCCACATATACCAATCATAGCCGTAGACCGAGCCTATTATATTAATAAAAAGAAGGATCCATAAGAATGATTTATGTGAAAGGATCATCCAGATTTGTGCCCATAACATTCGCAAAAACATCACCACTTCCATCGGAATGTATTACTTCTATGTATAGTTTATTTACGGATAAATATATAGAAAAAAAGAGTCAGTTTCCTGACTCTTTTTTCTTACTTCGTTTCTAGCTCAGATATAAATTCAGCAAGTACTTGAAGATCTTCATCTGAACCTTCCCATGTACCAGCAGGCATTGAACCTCGGCCATCATGAGCGATTTCGATAATTTCTTCAGCTGTCATACCTGTGTTAGTTAACGGCAAGCCCAATCCACCTTGGAAGGAGTCACCGTGACAGCCAATACAGGAAGAGCCCTGATAGATCTCATACCCTTCAGCCGTTTCATCATATTCTACTTCATCCACAATTGCACCTTGAACTTTTGCTGCTTCCCAGTCGTGGTTTTCGACTGATTCCCAAGTCAAGTAGAAGATAGCTAAGAATGAAAGAATCATGAAGCCTGTTGGCAATGGACGCTTAAATGGACGTCTCTCTTTCGTTGTATCCATGAATGGAACTAGCATTAATGCCATAACTGCCAATCCAGGAATTACGATCGCACCGATCACGTTATAAGGACCGGAAGCGAATTCATATTTCAATAGCTGATACATGAATAAGAAATACCAGTCTGGTACCGGTATATACATTGTATCCGTCGGGTCCGCTTGACGCTCAAGCGGTGACGGGTGTGCAAGAGTAACGATTAGATAGCCGATTAAGAAAACCGCTCCAACCATCCACTCTTTCAATAGAAAGTTTGGCCAGAATGCTTCGGTTTTACCCGGATATTCTGAGTAGTCTTTTGGTGTATTCGCCATCTTGCCTGAAGCCTTGATGCGCGAATCCCCAACAAATTTCATCCCTTTTCCGCGGTGCATGTTATTCCCTCCTTCTTAAATTTCAGATGACCCTAACCATAAAACTGGTTCTTATAGTGGTCCGGAAATACCTTGTCTTCTGATCATGATAAAGTGTGCTGCAAGCAACCCAAGCAAAGCAGCTGGTAGGAAAAATACATGAATCGCGAAGAATCTTGTTAACGTCTGTGCACCTAGAATCGTGGAATCACCCGCGAGAAGGATTTTAATCTGTTCTCCGATGAAAGGTACTGACGCGGCAATCTCAATCCCAACTTTTGTTGCAAATAGAGCTTTCATATCCCAAGGTAATAGATATCCTGTGAATCCAAGACCTAGCATTACGACGAAGATCAATACTCCGACGATCCAGTTCAATTCACGAGGCTTCTTATAAGACCCTGTAAAGAATACACGCAAAGTATGTAGGAACATCATTACGATAACTAACGAAGCTCCCCAGTGGTGCATCCCTCGCACAAGTTCACCGAATGCAACATCGTTTTGAAGGTAGAAAACTGATTTCCATGCGTTTTCAATATCCGGTGTGTAATACATTGTCAGGAACATACCAGACAAGATTTGGATAACCGTTACGAAAAACGTCAAACCTCCGAAACAATAGATGAATGCAGAAAAATGATGTGCAGGGTTTACGTGCTCAGGTACTTCGTGGTCAGCGATATCTCGCCAAATTGGTGTGATATCTAACCGTTCATCCACCCAATCATAAATTTTATTTAACACTGCGGTCGTACCCCCTTACCCTTTAGACTAATGTGTTCGGTATTACTCCACCTAGATAGACAAATCCGTCGATGACATCTACTTCAAACTCATCAAGCGGTCCAAGCGGCGGTGTTCCTGGAATATTATCACCATTTTTCTTGTAACGTCCAGCGTGACAAGGGCAGAAAAACTCGTTTTTATGCTCGTCGCCTTCCCAGTTAACTGTACACCCTAAGTGTTTACAGACCGGAGAAAGTGCTATGACTTTGTCGCCTTCTTTGTAGACCCAAGCCGTGTTAGATTCGTCAGAAGTATACCATGCATCTTGTCGATCTTTGATTGTATAGTCTACACGAACCGGTACTTCCGAAAGATCGGCTTCTTTTTGCGGTGTTGGAATCATGTCGGAACCGCCGGCACTAGCCAGAACGGGATCAATTGCGAAACGAATCATCGGCATCAGCATTGCAGATGCCATGAACCCACCAGTTCCCATTAGTGTATAACTCAGGAACGTGCGTCTTGACACTTTATTGCTCATCAGTAATTTCCCTCCTCTTACTCCAAAGTCAGTCCCACGGACATTCTTTTGCTAATTGTAATACTAGGACATATCTATGATATATCAATATGTAACTAAATTCAATAATGCTTTTAGTAGGTACTTAAGTTTGTGGACAAATATTAAGATTTGGTGACAAACGACGATCTCCCTTTAAATAAGTTGCAACTAGTGCTTGTACCCTTTTGAGGACGGTGTTTAGAGTGCGTCTGTACTGATAATGACATGAAATTTGATTTACTTCAAGTTCTAAGACGAAATGAAGTAGCGCTCTTACGTCAAGAGCACAACACCGTAGCACAAATTACCTACCTAACACTAAGTCAGCCTTCAATAATCATAACTTGACCCTACTGCACGTTCCAACTCTCCATAAAATGTGTCAGGACTTGCCTTAGCTGGTCTTCCATGATGGTCTGGCGTAGATGGTTGTCCATAGTCTCCAAAGGGATAGACGGTAGCCAGACAACTTTACCTTCCACCGTCACGCTCGTCCACTTAGGATCCGTCGTAAGATAGAAGACATGTGTAAAGGAAGATTTTTTCAAATCCTCCGACAGTGTGTCCGCCATTTGCTGCAAATCTGTTGACTGCGTGTACGAAACGGGCGGCATGAACATCATACGCCCCTTGAACTGCTTCTCTATGAACATTGACAGATTCATCAAGAATTCAGAAGAGGAAGCACTGTTTTTCATCGTTTCAGGTCGTGTGTCTATAGCTATTAAAGGCACAACGACAGTATCAATATATTCTTTCTGATTGATATACGTATCCACATCTTTCGGAACCCAATTCATTGTCATTCCTCCTTGCATCACTCAGTAAAGTTTAGCCTATATTTTCCCTCAACGCAAACCAATGATTCCACCGCGGAGGGCGAAATCATTGGCTTATGTCTTTATCTTTTTTCATCTCATTCAACATAGCTGTTAAGCTTATGAACAGCTCACGGTCACCGTTGTCCAGCGCTTCGTCGATTCTCTTCAGCAACATGTCATTTGTCGTTAATGTGAAACTTTCTTCCAACAGCTTTTCCGCTATTTGTTGGTCTTTCTTTTTCTTCAGCAGATCTTCCGGCAAATAAGGATTCTCTTCCGCCACACTCGCATACTCGGGACATTTATTACTGTGTTTGAAATTCAGTTGGATGAACATATCCTCGTCAGGATGCAGTCTGAGGTCGTGAAAGGACTTTTCCGCATCAGCTGTCATCAAAGTACCCTTGTAGAAGCGAAAAGGGATACTGTCCACTTCTGTCGTAGAAATGATCATGGCGCGTGGACAGTGATGAGCCTCATTTGTAAAATGAACATTCGTTAATAAATGTTCGTTGCTGAGAAGATAATTTAAAATCCATACACATTCCCGCCGCTTTAATCGATAGCGCTTTAAAAACCACCTTAAAAATTCTTTTTTGGCAGCTACAGGAACCATGGCCTTCATCTTACCCCTCCTCTTCAGATTGCGCGATGTATGCCGTCCATTCCTCTTCATGCGGAGCGATTCTAACTAACTGCTGAATTATCGATAACGCTTCATCGCGCTTACCTTCCTCCAGCAAGAACCGTGCATATTGATCTAAGAAAGCAGCATCTTCGTTCATCCCATCATATGCTTTGAAATACATTTCATACGCTTTTTCGTAATCTTCTGTGCGTTCATAAGCATATGCAAGAAAAGCATGAAGTAAAGGGATTTCTAATTGATCTACTTCGGAGAACGTCAGTAAATCAATTAACGCTTCGTCTTTTTCCTGATTTTCATAAACCGAAGCCAGCGTTACGAGTGCATCTATATACTCCGGATCTAAAACGAGCGCTTCTTTCAAATGTTCTTCTGCTTGTTGTGGGATTTGCAGTTTCAGAGCAGATTTTCCTGCCGCCAGCTGCAATTCTTTATCGAACTCATCACGTTCAATACCTTTTGTGAAAAGCTCTAACGCTTTGGCGTCTTCATTTTGTTGTGCATAGCTTTGACCCGCAAGCATATAAGCAGAGAAGTAATCTGGATCCATTTCTAACAACTGCTCAAGACGTGTGACTGCCTCCGAGTAGCGTGCAGTTTGATAGTATGCCAATCCTAATCCGAACAATTCTTCAGGATTCGCTTCCTTGTCAAGTAATGCCTCATAAAAAGGAATGGCTTCCTCGTACGCCGCACCTGCACTGTAGGCTTCTGCGAGACGCGAGGACAGACGTACCCCAGCGATTTCTTCAGTTGCCTCGTGAAGCTTTTCATATATCCTCACAGCCTCACTGTATCTTCCTGATTCCAACAGAAGTTCTGCTTCCGCTAGTTGGATTACCGGTTCGTGCGGAGCCAACGTTGCGGCTTCACGCACTTTAGATAATGCCGTTTCTGCAAGTCCGAGCATTTGATAATAATCCGCTTGTGCAAGCAATGCTTGTACATACTCATCTTCATCTGGCGAAATGTCCGTCAGCAATAATAAGGCTTCGTCCTCTTCACCCAGTTCCAGTAAAGCCGCGGCGCGATCTATTTTCAACTGAGCTTCATCCGGGAATACTACCAATAACTGAGAAAATATATCGTCTGCTTGTCCGATGAATCCATATTCGATCAAAAGATTTGCAACATTGTATAATGCGTCATACTCGTTAGCAGCTTGCAGTTTCTGTATTTTATCTTGTAGAGCATCTAAATCCCCATCGAGTACTATTTGCTCCAATTCCTGCAATACATTCATTTTTTCACCTGAGCTTTCTATTCTACTTTATTGATTGACTAGCTCCGATAGATCTTCGAAAAAGTGTGGATAAGAAATCGCGATACAAGATGGATTATCGATATGAACAGGACTTGACGTGATCAATCCCGCTACCGCTGCCATCATGCCTAAACGATGGTCACCGTATGATTGAAGTGTAGCTCCCGTTAGCGGTGTCGGCCCATTAATAATCATGCCATCTGGTGTAGTCTCGATATCTGCTCCGAGTTTCCGTAATTCCGTAGCGACAGCTTCAATACGATCCGTTTCTTTGACACGAAGTTCTTCTGCATCCTTAATAATGGTCTTTCCATCTGCTTTTGTTGCCAATAAAGCAAGCACAGGAAGTTCATCGATTAATCTCGGAATCAAATCACCACCAATTTCAGTTCCTCGCAGACTCGAATGCTTTACTCTTACAGTGCCATAACGCTCACCCGAAAACCCTTGTTCATCTGATAATTCAATTTCTACACCCATCGCTTCTAGTACATCCAGTATACCTGTTCGTGTAGGGTTCAATCCAACTTTCAAGAACGACACATCACTATCTTTCACTAATGCCGTCGCTACCATGAAAAACGCTGCAGAGGAAATGTCCCCTGGTACGACGACATCTGTTCCTGTCAGTTGCTGTCCGCCTTCGATTCGGATTACTTGATCTTGTTGATCCAGCTTCGCGCCAAATTGTACTAGCATGCGCTCGGTGTGATCACGTGATACAGCAATTTCTGTAACAGACGTAGTGCCCTGTGCTTGAAGACCGGCAAGTAATACAGCGGACTTTACTTGTGCACTAGCAACCGGCATCAAATAGTCAATTGCTTGTAACGCTTTCCCAGTGATGGTAAGTGGTAAATAATCAACCGTTCCTTTGCTCGTGATATCAGCACCCATTTCTTCTAAAGGTTCCGTCACGCGCTTCATTGGACGCTTGGATAAATACTGATCTCCACACATTTCAGATGTTACGGAAGAACCGGATAAAATGCCTAACATCAAACGGGCGGTCGTTCCTGAGTTACCCGCATCAAGTGCTTCAGCGGGAGTCTGCCAATTCGCAATGCCAGGACTCTCAACAGTCACATTCGTGCCGTTGCGGGTAATCTTTACACCAAGTTGCTTGAACATTTCAATCGTACTCAGACAATCTTCACCATCCAAAAATCCACTGATTGTTGTTTTACCTTTTGCAATTGATCCCAACATAACCGCGCGGTGGGAAATTGATTTATCTCCAGGTACTTGTAAAGCGCCGCGAAGAACCGGCTTATCAAATGAAACCGTTTGTTGTTCTGACATTACGCTCTCCCCCTCTTAAAGTACGTGCATAGAATAGTCAGTTTCTGCTGTCAATACTTGACGAGCTCTCTTACGTTCAGTAGCTGACTGGAAGCTGATAACTAAAATACCGTACACATCTGTACGTGTTTCTACGATTCGTATATTGGTCAAACTAATATTGGCAGTTGCCAGGATTTTTGTAATTTCGGAAATCACACCCGGATGATCCGGTACGTCGATGTGTAAATCAAACGTCATGTAGAGTGCCCCTTGAACCGCCCCTTCATTTGTAGAAGGAAGTTGATCGCGGTAATTTTTTGCCTGCGCAAAGAAATCAAAAATACGTTCCGGATTATTGTCTTTCAGCATGGCACGAATGCTATTCATTTCTTCGAGCCAGCCATCTACTTGCGATAATAATTCTTCACGGTTTTGGATCGTGATATCTCGCCACATGACAGGATCTGCCGAAGCAATGCGCGTTAAATCCCGGAAACCACCTGCAGCCAATTTTTTCACAAACGGTTGTTGTTCTTCCTGTGCAGCCAAGCGGCCAACTAAAGAAGAGGCTACAATGTGCGGGAAATGGCTAATGATCGCTGTCATACGGTCGTGCTCTTCCGCTTGTAGAACAATCAATTTAGCTTTTGTTGGTAATAGCAATTTTTCAATAACGTCGATTTGGTCTTCAGTCGTTGATTCATTCGGCGTCAGAATATAATACGCGTTTTCAAAAAGATGTTCCATCGCAGCAGATACACCACTTTTATGGGAACCTGCCATTGGATGACCACCTATGAAGGTGATCCCTTTTTCTTGTAGGATCTTCGCAGCATCCATAATTGGTTTTTTCGTACTCCCTGTATCAGAGACAATTACATGTTCTTTAAAGTCCCAGTCTATTGCTTCTTCAAAAAGAGCAACCGTCGTATTAACAGGCGTCGCAAAAACAACAAAGTCAGCCTGTTCACAGGCTGATTTTGCAGAAGGTGCGACGGTATCTATGATGCCTCTGCGAAATGCTTCGTCAGCAGTTGCATACGAGCGGTCAAAACCTACAATATGAATTTCTGGATTTCGTTTTAATGCTAGACCAAGTGATCCACCGATCAATCCGAGTCCAATTATACTTACAGTCGTTTTCATTGTCATCTATCCTTATTGGTTAGTTAATAGTTGATCGAACGCTTTAAAGAAGCCTGTATTTTGTTCATGCGTTCCTATCGTCACGCGAACAAATCCTGGTGTGCCCAGCAGATTTCCGCTGCGGACAATATAACCGTTTTGCAATAACACTTCGCATGCCGCATCTGCATCCCCAGGTACAGCAAGTAATACAAAATTAGTAGCAGACGGATAGATTGCCAATGCATGCTGTTTCGCATAGTCTGCGTAGCGTCTTCGTTCTTCATCATTTTTAGTCACACACTCTTTTAGAAACTGCTGATCTCGAAGGGCAACTTCTGCTACAGCTAATGCGAGTGAGCTGTTGTTGAATGGATTCCGTACTTTATTGAGCTCAGATACAACGCTCGCGTTAGTTACACCATAGCCTATTCGGAAACTTGCTAGGCCGTATGCTTTAGAGAACGTGCGAAGTATAATCAAGTTCGTATAGTCATGGATCCACTGCACCGCATCTTGTTGTGCTGGTTCCGTAACAAATTCAAAATATGCTTCATCGAGAACAACAAGTGCGGTTTCAGGTACCCGATCTAAGAAGCTTTTTATGGATTCACTCGATAATAGATTACCTGTCGGGTTATTTGGATTACATACCCAGATGACAGCTGTTTCTTCATCAGCAACTTTTAAAAATCCTTCTAAATCGTGGTCGCCATTTTCAAGCATAGCCACTTCACGAATTTCGGCACCTTCTACTTTTGCGTTATGTGCGTACTGAGGGAAAGTCGTGGAAGCCATCACCGTATTAGTACCGGGTTGTAGTATTGCGCGGGAAATGATTGTGACAATTTCATCTGAACCATTACCGAATATAATTTCATTCGGATCGATTTGATGGAACTCTGCAAGCTTTCCGCGTAATCCTGCAGTGTAAGCATCTGGATAAATTTCAAATTGGGCTGCCTTTGAACGTAAATATTCTGCGACTTCAGGTGATGACCCGTAAGGATTTTCATTTGAAGCGAGCTTATGTACTTCTTGCAGACCATATGTACGTTTTACATCTTCTAATGAACGACCGGGTGTATAAGGCTTCATCGTGTGTAAAATTGGTTTCCACTTCATAGGATCGCTCCCCTTTACTTCTGTTTTGTTATTTTTGTAAATCAGGTCGTAATTGAACTGCGTTATTTTGATAGATATGTTGTATTTCCTCTTGTTTCTTGGAAGTATTGACGTTCATCATGACGCGTATACACTTACGCATAGAGCCTGGCACATCGATTTCATGTGTACACATGACCGGTACATACGTCCAACCTTCAATCGAGCGGATCGCTTTTGCAGGAAATGCCGCTTTGACATCTACTGTAGTTGAAACTATTACAGAACCGACATCTTCCGGTTTGAATTGATTCGCCTCTGCCATTTCAAGTACAAGAGATTCTGTCGCCTGTAACACTTCATTAGCTTCATCATGTTCAACTGTTGTCGCACCTCTAATTCCCCTTACGCTCATACGATTCCCTCGCTTTCCAATTTTGCTTTAAATTCCTCAAATGCTGCCTGACACTCTTCTGAACTAATCTCTTTCACAAAAGGTGTACCGATTTTTTGTAATAAAACAAAATTCATCTTACCGAATGAAGCTTTTTTATCCTTTTGCATATAGGATAATAACTCTTCGAAACTATAAGAGAATACTGGCTTAAATGTATAGCCATTTTTATTAGCAAAATGAAGATAGCGATTCGTGAATCCTTCTGGTATATTACCGTGTTTTTCACTTAGCAAGAAGGCATAACCCATACCAATCATGACACATTCACCATGACTGAGGCTACCGAATCCAGAAGCCGCTTCCACTGCATGTCCAAATGTATGGCCGAAATTCAGAAACTTGCGCGTGGAATTCTCAAACTCGTCTTCTCCCACGATATCTGCTTTCACCTTGATGCCTTGCAGTAATTCTTTTTCAAGCCACTCTATAGAAGGTGTAGAAAACTGTTCTTTTCCCAGTAATTCCTCTGTCCAAAGCGGATCCGAAATAAAGGCATGCTTGATCAATTCCGCCAAGCCTGAACGCATTTCTGAAGCAGGCAATGTTTTGAATACATCGGTATCAAACAACACGGCTGACGGCTGATGGAATGACCCCACCATGTTTTTCCCTTCCGGCATATTAATGGCTGTTTTGCCACCAACTGCACTGTCATGCGCAAGCACAGTTGTCGGACATTGGATAAAGCGAATACCACGCATAAACGTAGCTGCCACAAAACCTGTTAAATCCCCACAGGCTCCTCCGCCAAATGCAATCAGGAGTGAATTTCGTGTAAAACCTTCAGTCAGTAAGAAAGACTGACAATCTACGTATACTTCTGGCATTTTACACTTCTCGCCGCCAGGTACGATTTTCACCGATACCTCGCGACCAGAACGTACTAGTGCTTCTTGCAGTAAAGGAAGGTGTAGCTCTGCCACTTGTGCATCGGCAATAATTCCAATTTTATCTGTCGTACTTAGCAATTCTGCATATTCAGTTGAAAATAATTCATAGGTGTTCGAACCTACATAGACATCGTATTGGTGATCACGGACGGAAACAGTTAACTTATCCATCTTAAAACTCCTTTACATATTGTCTATATTGTTCAATGTCCTTCTGTAAACCATCCATTGTATCCGAACGGAATTCTTCCATGATTGCTTTAGCCATCTCTGTAGCGATGACATGTTCAGCTACAACAGATGCAGCAGGTACTGCACAAGGGTCGGAACGCTCAATCGTCGCAACGAAGGATTCCTTTGTATCAATATCTACGCTTTCTAGTGGTTTATAAAGCGTCGGAATGGGTTTCATTACACCTCGAACTACGATCGGCATACCCGTCGTCATTCCGCCTTCAAGTCCACCTAAACGATTGGATTTGCGGTAATAACCCAGCTCTTCATTCCAGCTGATTTCATCATGTACTTCACTGCCTGGCATTTTGGCCATATCAAATCCTAAGCCTACTTCAACGCCTTTAAAAGCGTTGATGCTCATCATAGCACCTGCAAGTTTGCCATCCATTTTGCGGTCGAACTGCACGTAACTACCAATTCCCGGAGGACATCCTTCAATGATGACTTCTACTACGCCACCAAGTGTGTCGCCACGCTTTTTAATATCATCTATAGCTGTTGTCATTTTGACAGACGCGTCTGGATCCGCACAATATACTGCATCTTCTTCAACAATCGCACGCAGTTCTTCTATGGATAGATCTGCATAAGCGGCAGGATCTGTTTCAATGCCGCCAATTTCCGTAACATGGGCTACAGTTTCGATCCCAAGCTGACGCAAGAATTGTTTCGCTACTGCTCCGATTGCTACACGCATCGTCGTCTCACGTGCAGATGAACGCTCCAAAACATTTCGCAAGTCACGATGGCCATATTTCATACCGCCGACTAGATCTGCGTGTCCAGGACGTGGACGAGTGATCTGACGCTTCACATCTTCCGGATTTACGTCTTCAGGAAGTGGTTCTACGCCCATGATGCCTGTCCAATGTTTCCAATCATCGTTAACAACTGTTAGCGTAACTGGTGACCCTATCGTTTTGCCATGACGCACACCTGATGAGATTTCTACACGGTCCTTCTCTATTTGCATTCTACGGCCTCTACCGTGACCGCCTTGTCTTCTCTTTAATTCTTTATTGATCATCTCAGCCGTTAGCTCCATCTGTGCAGGTAATCCTTCAATGATGGCAGTAAGCTGTGGACCATGAGATTCTCCAGCTGTAATAAAGCGCATATTCCATTCCTCCGTAACGTGGTTTAGTGTTTTTTTCTATAAAAGAATGTATCTACTGATTCAAAATTGTATTTTTCAGGATTGAATATTTGTTCTGTGCTTCCAACGAACAGAATACCACCTGGTTTAAGTGCTTTGGAGAAGTTAGCATAAATTTGATCTTTCGCTTCTTCAGTGAAGTAAATCATCACATTACGGCAGACAATCAAGTCGTAATTCGTATCATAGCGATCTTCCAGCAAGTTTTGCTGTTTGAACGTGACCGTCTTCTTAATATCTTCTACTACTTGATAGGAAGCACCTTCTTTTATGAAGAATTTATCAATGATTGGCTTTGGCACTTCTTTTAATGCACGATCATTATAAAGGCCTACTTTGGCCCGATTCAATACACCCATATCTAAATCCGTTGCAAAAATAGAGATATCACGTAATGGAAGATAAGTTGATAGAACCATTGCAAGCGAATACGGCTCTTCGCCGGTAGAACAAGCTGCACTCCAAATTTTCAATCGCTTATTCTTCTCCAATAATTGGGGAAAGATTTTTTTCTCCAAGACGTTCCAACGTATGGCGTTGCGGTAAAATTCTGACACATTAATCGTCATGCGGTCCAAGAATTCTTCCAATAAGTCTTTGTCCGTTTGAATAGCTAGAGAGTAATCTTTAAAATTACGAAAGCCTTTCTTTTCATATAGTGAAGTGAGTCTTCTCTTCATCTGGGCTTCTTTATACAAAGACAAATCAATCCCGGTTTTCTTCTTGACCCCTTGAATTAACATCGAATAATCAGACATTTAACAACCCCCTGTTGCCTTTTCTTTCTTATGTACGTTCTTATTATAGCGGAAAAAGTATGTCGTATGTATAAGAAAAACAGCCATGCGAAATTCGCTCGGCTGTTCTTGGCGATTAATTAATCCAGTTGTTCACTGTTTTGTCATAAGTCACAAGCTCTTCTTCTTTAAAGAACAAGTTAATCTCGCGGCTTGCTGACTCAGTTGAGTCTGAACCATGAATAATATTCTTGCCTACTGTTACAGCGAAATCTCCACGAATAGTTCCAGGAGCTGATTCTTTTGGATTTGTAGCACCCGTCATTAAGCGTGATGTAGAGATTACGTTCTCGCCTTCCCATACCATTGCGAAAACTGGTCCAGAAGTGATGAATTCTACAAGTTCTCCGAAGAATGGACGTTCTTTGTGCTCTCCGTAATGCTGTTCAGCAAGTTCTTGAGAAATATTCATTAATTTCCCGCCAACTAGTTGGAATCCTTTACTTTCAAAACGACCAACGATTTCACCAATTAAGTTACGTTGTACGCCGTCAGGCTTTACCATTAAAAATGTTCTTTCCATCTCTAAAACACTCCTTCAATCTTCTATAGGGATAATCCCTTTTAAATCGTAACATTGACGCCTTTTTCTTTCAACTATTAACAAACATCGTCAATATTTTCGTTGGCCGATAAAATCAGCAATTTGAGTCAAAGCTTTCTTTGACTTGCCATTCGGCAGACTTTCCAATTCCTTCAGTGCTTTGATCAAGTACAAATCACTTACATGCTGTGCTTTTTCAATGGCACCACTTTGTCGAATATAACGAAGCATCGCTTGTCTATCCGATTCTTCCATCTCTCCGGTAAATGCACGTTCCATATAAGGCTTGAACTGTTCATCATCTTTTATGTATAGAACAGGCAGTGTAATATGACCATTTAATAAGTCGCTTCCTGCCGGTTTACCAAGTTCTGCATCTGTTGAAGTGATATCTAAAATATCATCGATGATTTGAAATGCCATTCCAGTGAAGTATCCGTATCTCTTTAGTTTCCGTACAGTCTGAGCGTCCGCATCTGCACTGAGCGCGCCGAGTTCACAACTGGAGGATAGTAATAAAGCGGTTTTCCGCTTAATACGTTTTAAATAGTCGCGCAGATCTTGATCAGTTTGTTGTTGGAAATCAATTTGAATAATTTCCCCTTTGCATATCTCAAGCATCGTTTCAGCAAGAATCTGATGTACAGGTGCTTTTTCGATATTACCGATAGATGTTAGCGCCCTTGAAAAGATGAAGTCCCCTGCATACATAGCCACTCGGTTGTTCCACTTCGCTTTGACGGTTTCTAAACCACGCCGCATATCTGAATCATCAATTACATCATCATGGACGAGAGATGCCATGTGAATCAACTCAAGGGATACTGCAATCTTCGCAGCATTTTCCAGCGAATAGGTTCCGAATTGTGCAGCCATTATAACGAAAATTGGCCGAATCCTTTTTCCACCAGCTTTCAATAAATGCAAGGAAGCTTGACGAACAATGGGAGAAGAGGATTGCACGGAGCGCTCAAGCTCTTTTTCAATATAGGACATATCTTTGCGGAAATCCGTATAAAGCGACATCAACTTAATTTTTTCCAACCCCATTACCTTCTCCCGTGTATTCATTATTTGTAAGCGATATGGCCTGCCGCCGCACCGCCACTGTAAGACTTATACGAAACGTCTTGATATCCAGCATCGACAAAAAGCTGTGCTAGCTCTTTCATGCCTGGGAAATCATTCGCCGATTCTTGAAGCCAAGAGTATTCTTTATAACTTTTTGCAAACAGCTTACCGAATAACGGCATGATATATTTGAAATAGAAGCGAAACCCTTGACGATAGACAGGTATTTTAGGTTGAGACGTTTCCAAACATACTGCCATTCCACCCGGCTTTAATACGCGTCGCATTTCTTTTAATACAGTCAAGTAATCAGGAACATTGCGTAGACCAAAACCGATTGTCACATAATCAAATGTATTGTCCGCAAAAGGAAGTGACATGGCGTTGCCTTGAACCAACGTAAGATTCGGGTAAGGCGTTACTTTGTCTCTGCCGGAATCCAGCATGTTGGCACTGAAGTCTAAACCGACAACTTTACCAGTAGGTCCTGTAGCTTGAGCCAATGCGACTGTCCAATCTGCAGTACCACAACAAACGTCAAGTGCTTTAGCTCCTAACTGTACATTCATGCGTTCCATTATATCGTTCCGCCATTTAATATGTTGATTGAAACTGATCACGGAATTCATTTTATCATAGTCTGTAGAAATTTTTTCAAAGACGTTATGAACTTTTTCTTCTTTTGAGACCGCCACAGTTCGTCCCTTCTTTCTTCACTTCAGTTTACTTTCTTATGGGTTCGTCATTTTCTGCAACTCTGCTATAACTTCAGTATGTAAATAAAAGCTGTTCTCTAATCTGTTGTTTAGCTGTAGCTGTAATTGCTTGATCCAATCTTGTGTATCATTCGTACTCGGCACTAGATGCGGAAACTTCATTCGATTCAAATCCTGGTGTCTGCTGTCAAGCAACCAGACGAGAGGAAAAATAGTCTCTACGATGTGTGTGTAGCGACTAAAGCCGAACGTCTCGAAGAATTCCACAATACATGCACTTTCCACTTCAGCGATTAACTGCAACCGCTCGTCAAGAGTAGTTGGCGGCGCTTGAAGCAATGTCGTCTTGCATTCATTGACCCTGCCGATTGCTACTGACAAAGAACGAATGAGATGGAAGTTTGGGATCGACGCTAACAGCTTATAGTGGATACCACTGAAGTGATCACCCGCAAGAACCATCAATTGCTGTTCTTTGGATGAAGCATCAACGATATCGATTTGATCATGGACATCAAAAGCCGTATGGATGGCACCAATCGCCAACGCTGCGGTTTGCATCTCATCTGTCCACTGCTCGCCGTTAAGCAAAGGCAATAGGAGCAACGAAGCTTTACGCCTGTCAATCGGAGCATGCCCTGCATCACGTTCGACCACTGGCTGATAAATAGCACGTCGCAAATGGTGTATATAATTGTCGACTTGGTCAGTGAATCCT
Source organism: Sporosarcina sp. P20a (assembly GCF_002743175.1). Taxonomy (NCBI): domain Bacteria; kingdom Bacillati; phylum Bacillota; class Bacilli; order Caryophanales; family Caryophanaceae; genus Sporosarcina; species Sporosarcina sp. P20a. Next base: position 225,315 of record NZ_PDYT01000001.1, on the reverse strand, counting down.
TTTGTTTCCATCAGTAAGCTCCATTCCCGTAAGGATACGGTCATTCTTTTTCTTCGCTTTCAATTACGCCGTGAGCTGTATGAATTTCAGCTTCTCCCCGAATCTTTATAGCGGAGGTATGCTCGGTAAACTGCGCGATCATGACTTCTCCTCTATCTAGCTTTTCGGTATGGTGAAACTTGGTATCATTGCCTCTCGTGAGACCAATGACATTCACTCCATCTTTTTTCGCTTTGATAATTAGATAATCTGGTTGTGTCATTTTCGCATCTCCAGTCTATATATAATCCTAATGATAGCATATACAGCAAGCGCTCGGCAAAGACCTTAGTTCGTTCTAATAAGAGATAAAATTTCGGCACGTTTCACGTCATCATGTTCATAGATTCCTCTAGCAACGGTCGTGATCGTTTTAGCTCCCGGCTTCTTAATGCCTCTCATCGTCATACACATATGTTCAGCTTCGATGATGATATAGACACCATGGGGATTCAACTTTTCCATCATCGCATCTGCCACACTGGATGTAATGCGTTCTTGCAATTGGGGACGACGCGCTGCTGTTTCAACAGCTCTTGCCAACTTGCTCAAACCAGCAACTACTCCATTACGTGGAATGTATGCTACATGGGCGACTCCAAAAAATGGCACTAAGTGATGCTCACACATAGAATAAAATGAAATATCTTTCACCAATACGACTTCATCATGGTTCTCATGGAATACCGTATCGAAATACTCTCTTGGATCTTTGTTTAAACCTTCAAATACCTCTTGGTACATTTTTGCCACACGTTTTGGCGTCTCAAGTAATCCTTCACGAGTCGGATCTTCACCGATTGCTTCTAGGATCATCGTAACCGCCTGCTCTAATTTATTTATATCTTGCTCTTTCATAACAGCATGTCCTCCTTGTAGGAACAAAACCTATTTCCCCAAAATACTAGCACATTCCATTCATTCCGTATAGTTACTTGTACTTCATTATGTATACCATTTAAAAAACGGAAAGGAGTCCATCCATGGCCATCTGATGAACAGATTCGCTGGACGGACTCCTATGTAAAATCTCAAATTATTTTACTGCGTCTTTAAGTGCTTTACCTGCTTTGAAAGCTGGAACTTTACTTGCAGCGATTTCGATTTCTTCACCTGATTGTGGGTTACGTCCTTTACGTGCAGCACGTTCGCGTACTTCGAAGTTTCCGAAACCAATCAATTGAACTTTATCACCGTTAGCAAGAGTCGATTGAATTGTATCGAATACAGCTTCAACAGCTTTAGTTGCGTCTTTTTTTGTTAGACCTGCCGCTTCTGCCACAGAGTTAATTAATTCTGTTTTATTCACACCGTTCACCTCCTCTCAAAGGGGGATGCTATTGCTGTTAACACTGTAAAAAGAGTAACATAAGAAAAACCACGGTGCAACAATATTATCGCTCTTTTCCTTTATTCACGGCATTTCAAGCGATTTTCATAGAAAAGCATAGAAAAAAGACCCGTTTTTGACGGATCTTTCTTCATTTAAAATAATATTTCTTGTGTTATTTTCAGCTTTATACACCTTAAACGATAAAGGTTATCATGCCTTTATTTCCATCATTAACCATCTGTTCAATCGTTTCACGCAAGCGTTTTCTTGCTCGATCCGGAACCGCCGCGGTCTTATATCGAATACTTTCTTTCATGACTTCATGAAGTGGCGTGCCAAATAATTGCGTTTCCCATAATGCTTCACGGTCATGTAAATAAGCATTTTTCAATTCCTTCAGCAAGTGATGACTGTGGAATTCGGAACCAATTAAGGGAGCAAATTCCGCTTCCATATCGATTCGAATAATATGAAGTGAAGGTGCTTTCGCTTTCATTTTCACTCCATAAAACGTATCTTGTTTAATTAATTCAGGAGCAGTCGGCTGGAAATCTTCAATCGATGGCAACGCTACACCATAACCTGATTTTTTCGCAGTATCGATTGCTTCTGCGTACATATCATACGATTTTTTCGCCTTAACGGCTTCTTGAATAAAAACAAGCCAATCTTTTTTCGAGCGCATTTCTGTTCCCATGAACTCTTCGCACACATTGACAAAAGCTTGCTCATCCATATCAATCTTCACGATGGCACGGCCTTTACCTGCATCGACTTCTACTACTTCCGCTTGTCTAATAAACTCTTCTTCTTGCAATAACTCCGCAATCTCCTGTACTTTACGAATCTTAGAGACACCAAGGAAGCCATCTGTAATTAACTGATCAATACGTGCATTCAGCTTGTGGCTGTCCCCTAACTCCTCCATCCAGTCCGGACGTTGCAATTCGATATCCGTGATAGGGAATTCATACAGCGCCTCTTTAAGAATGAGCTGGATCTCCGCTGCATTGAGTTGATCCGCACTGATAGCAATTACGGGAACACCATATTTTTCATGTAATTGCTGTTTTAGTTCCAATGCTTTTTCATGAGCAGGCATTTTAGAATTTAATACAATGACGAACGGCTTACCGATTTCTTGCAGTTTCGAAACAATTTCTTTCTCAGCGACTTCAGCGGCTGCGCGTGAGATATTGTTCACCGTGCCGTCCGTCGTCAACAAAATTCCAATGGTGGAGTGATCACGAATGACTTTGTCTGTTCCGATGCGTGCTGCTTCTTGGAACGGGATTGGCTCGTTATGCCATGGTGTATGGACGTACTTCGGTCCATCCTCGTCCTCATATCCTTTAACGCCGTCTATAACATAGCCTACACAGTCTGCTAGGCGAATTTGGAATTCCAGTTCGCCATCCCCGATTGAAACGCTTGTGCCTTGGGCAGGTACGAATTTAGGTTCTGCAGTCATGATTACGGGACCTGGTGAACTTTGGGGAAGTTCGTCTTGTGCGCGTATCCGATCGTTGGCATCCGTCATGTTGGGGATTACAACTTCCTCCATGACTCGTTTGACAAATGTGGATTTCCCTACTCGAACAGGGCCTACCACGCCTATATAAATATCGCCGTCTGTTCTTCTAGCTAAGTTTTCGTATAGTTCTTCTTTCATCATTAGCCCTCCTTTTTCTCCGCATTGTAGCTTATGAAATAGAAAAACGTTTCATGCATAGTTGCATGAAACGTTTTTGGGTAATGGTACGAAACTTTCTTCTGAAGTGTTACTAAACATGAATAGTGGTTCGGGATTTCCGTTCCAGGCGGACGCTTTCCTGCGGGCATGGCTCGAGCCGCTTCCCTCACTTCGTTCAGTCCAGGGTCTCAAGCTCATGCTATTCCCGCGGGAGTCGCCGCCTTCCACTGCAATCCTAGTTATATTGTGTTGACAGTTTGTATCACTCTTTGAAATATGTAAAGTTCAAGTGCTTGATACATAAGGTCACCTACAAAGTAGAGACCGTTATTTCTTCATAAACACAGGTTCGTTGTTTTCGTCTACTGTGTATGGCAACGAGTATGCCGGGAGGACTAGGGAGTCTTCGTATAGTAGGTAACGGATATCTGTGCCCGGTTCTATTTCAGGCTTTTGCTCCATCAAGATCTTGTTGAGGTCGATGGAGTAGTCTACATAGAAGTTTCCGTCGCCGCCTACTACAATGGGCAGGTGGGCGTCAGAGTATGGGCTTTGGACGGTTAGTGGTTCTTTAAAGCCCATTTTCTTGAAGTCTACTGTATACACGTTGTCGCCAACAGGATCTAGGAATGGAAGTTCTCCATTGATAAATTTGCGTAGATTTAAGTCACGCAGTTTTTCAGTCGTACGCAAGTCGACTAGTTTAACTGTAGGATTTTCCTCTACATCCATAAGAACGTACTGGAAGATCCCACCATTTTCGAATGCGTTGGAGGGTATTTTTTCAGTGAAGTCCGGAACGATTTTCGAGAACTCAATTGGATATTTGATGAATTGATCGACTTTCTGATCGCGTGTTTTGATTGGTAACAGACCGCCTGATTGTTCTTGGTAGCGCTCTACGGCTTTTTGGATTGTCTCTTGCATTTCAGGATACGGTGTTTCACTTGCTTGTTTTTCTTCAGGCGGACGACCTCCGCAAGCAGACAGCAAGACTCCACATAGTAAGACCGAAAGTATAAGTAATCGTTTATTCATAATTTACGCCCCTCCAGTCGGTCCGTTGAATACCAAATAGACCATTGCGAAGAACGATGATATTAATAGTGTATAGGCAATAATCGCAAATAGAATTTGTAGTACACGGTTTTTTATTTTATAACGGCTCAAATAAATTAAGCCCATTGAAATCACCATGAATCCCATTGCATAAAATGATAGCCACATTTTATCTAACGAGGACAAAATTGTCACCCTCCTACTGTTTAAATACCGAAAAATGTATCGATTTCTTGCTTCTTACCGCGGGTCATTAATAGATCCACTGCTTGTTTAGGTGGAATGCCTCCAAATAGTATAGAATATAAGGCTTCTGTCAACGGCATGTTGACATCAAATTGCTGCGCCAACTGAAACGAAGCCTTCGTTGTACGCACACCTTCTATTACCATGCCCATTTCTTCAGTCACTCTCTCTAGGGGTTGGCCTTTACCAAGTAAGTTTCCTGCTCGCCAGTTTCTCGAGTGGACACTTGTACACGTAACAACCAAATCACCAAGTCCCGTTAATCCGGAAAATGTTTGTTGATCCGCGCCCATTTTAACACCTAGTCGCGTAATTTCTGCTAGCCCTCTTGTAATCAGAGCAGCTTTTGCATTATCACCGTAGCCAAGACCATCAGATATTCCAGCAGCTAAAGCAATAACATTTTTCAATGCCCCGCCCAGCTCCACGCCGATTACATCTTTATTCGTATAGACACGGAAATACTGGCTCATGAATAAATCTTGTATCCGTTCTGCCGCTTCCATGTCGCTTGAAGCGACTGCCACCGTTGTTGGATGTCTAAGTACGACTTCCTCCGCGTGACTCGGTCCAGACAGCACTACAATGGCTTCGCGCAGTGTTTCATCAATTTCATCTGCTATGATTTCAGAAATCCGTTCCAACGAATCTGGATCAATTCCTTTGGAGACGTGGACAAATGTAACCGGTTCTGTTAGTAATTCCTGTATATGACGACACGTCTCACGCATCGCAACAGTCGGTACGGCCAGTATAATCGTCTTCGCATGCTGGACCGCCATGTGCAGTTCATTAGTAGAGTTAAGGTTATCTGGCAGTTTCACATCTGGCAAATACCGGTTGTTCGTGTGCTGATTATGAATTTCATCCGCTTGTTCGGCACGCCTTGTCCAAATTAAGCTGTCATGTCCATTTTCAGCCAGCACAACAGCAAGTGCGGTACCCCAACTGCCCGCCCCGATTATAGAGACTTTTTCCATTACCTCCACCCTTTCTGTTTGCGTAGTTAACTTCTTGCTCTAGTGATTAAGCGAATTGGTGTACCTTCAAATCCAAAAGCTTCACGTAATCTGTTCTGTAAAAAGCGTTCATAAGAAAAGTGCATAAGTTCCGGTTCATTGACAAAGACCACGAATGTCGGTGGCTTAACAGCAACTTGTGTTGCATAGTAAATCCGCAAACGACGTCCTTTATCTGAAGGTGCAGGATTTCTAGCTACTGCGTCTTCTACTACCTCATTCAAGACACTTGACTGAATACGCATCGCATGATTTTCACTAATCAATTGGATATTAGAGAATAATGTATGCACACGTTGTTTCGTTTTAGCTGACACAAAGAAAATAGGTGCATAATCAAGGAATCTAAACTGATCGCGAATATCATCAATAAATTTATTCATCGTCTTATCATCTTTTTCAAGCGTATCCCATTTGTTCACAACAAACATGACACCTTTTCCTGCTTCTTCCGCAAAACCGGCTACACGTTTGTCCTGCTCACGAATACCTTCTTCTGCGTTCATGACAATCAATACAACATCAGAGCGATCAATCGCCTTCAAGGCACGTAATACACTGTATTTCTCTGTATTTTCGTATACCTTCCCTTTTTTACGCATTCCCGCTGTGTCGATAATTTTAAATTCTTGTCCTTCTATTACTTTTGTAGAGTCAATCGCATCTGTTGTCGTTCCAGCGATATCACTGACGATGACACGATCTTCACCAAGTAATGCGTTAACAAGTGACGACTTTCCGACATTCGGCCGGCCGATTAAACAGAACTTGATGGAATCGTCTTCCTCTTCTTCTAAGTTCATATCTTTAAAGCTTTCTGCGACAGCATCCAATAAATCACCAAGTCCTAGACCGTGTGATCCTGAAAGTGGATACGGCTCGCCAAATCCAAGTGAGTAGAAGTCATAGATCATGTCTCTCATTTCTGGATTATCTACTTTATTCACTGCCAATACGACTGGCTTGTTCGTTTTATACAACATACGTGCTACATGTTCATCTGAATCTGTCACACCATCTCTACCATTCGTCAAAAAGATGATGACGTCCGCTTCTTCAATGGCGATTTCAGCTTGCATACGAATTTGATCAAGTAATGGCTCATCACTCAGTTCAATGCCGCCTGTATCGATTAAGTTAAATTCATAATTCAACCAATCTGCTGCGCTGTATATACGATCTCGCGTTACACCGGCAACGTCTTCTACGATAGAAATACGTTCGCCTACGATCCGGTTAAAGATTGTCGACTTACCGACGTTTGGTCTTCCTACGATTGCTACTGTTGGTTTTTTCATGTTCTTTCATTACACCCTTCCGACCTATCTTTGAATATTATACACAAAAAGAATGATGATGCATATGAAAGCATCATCATTCCAGTTACGCTTATTCATCATTTGTGGCTAGTTTATCACATTCTGAAGATTATTTTTGGAATTTCTTTAGTTGATCGCCGATGACATCTGCTAAAGAGAAGCCAGTTGTTTCTTCAGGCATTTCATAACTAAAGTTTTCTTCACGTGCTTCTTGAGGCTTTTCTATAAGATCTTTAATGCTCAATGAGATACGTTTTTCCTGTGGGTTCACGTCTAATACTTTTACTTGTATAGACTGTCCTTCTTCAAGAACTTCTTGTGGCGTACCGATATGCTCATGTGCAATACGTGAAATGTGAACGAGTCCTTCCACGCCAGGCAAGATCTCAACGAATGCCCCATATGCTACAAGTCGTTTCACCGTACCTTCCAGTACAGAGCCAACTTCTGCTTTTTCTTCAATATTTTCCCATGGTCCAGGCAATGTATCTTTAATGGATAGAGATACGCGTTCTGCATCACGGTCAACAGACAATACTTTGACTTGGATTTCGTCTCCTTCTTTCAACACCTCCGACACGCTTTCGATATGTCCGTGTGAAATTTGTGAGATGTGGACCAAACCATCTACTCCACCGATATCAACGAATGCACCAAAAGATGCGATGCGTTGTACGGTACCATCTAGAATGTCACCTTCTTGAATTTCAGAAAGTGCGGCTTCTTTTTTCTTCTCATTCTGCGCTTGAACAACTGCACGGTGAGACAAAATCAAACGGTTCTTTTCTTTATCCATTTCAACGATTTTGAATGTCATCGTACGTCCTTTATAATCATCAAATGATTCAACGAAGTGATCTTCTACTAAAGAAGCTGGAATAAATCCACGTACGCCAAGGTCGACTACCAGTCCACCCTTTACTACGTCCTTTACTTCTGTTTCGATGATTTCACCGTTTTCAAATTTCTCTTCTAGTGAATCCCATGCATTTTCTGCATCTACTTGGCGCTTGGATAAGACGTAAGTCTCATCTTCCACTTTGGTAATCGCCAATTCTAATTCGTCACCGACTGAGACTGCATCTGCTGCTTTTTCAATATGCAAGCTAGAAAGTTCACTGATCGGAATCACGCCGTCAAAAGGAGCGCCAGCGATTTCAACCGTCACCGATTTCTCTTCAACCTTTGTCACTACACCCGTTACGTGTGCACCTTCACCGTATTCTTTAACTTCATCCATATTCATCTCTTCAGTCATATGTAGTCCTCCTCCATAATGATCCTATCTCTATATTATGCGAATTGAGACTTAAAAACAAAAAATTGCACTTATTCTTTTATTTGTACTGTTCAATCAACTTGGATATCTCTGCCATAATTGCCTCTGTTACCTCTTCGGCAGATGCTTTTCTTTCACGGTAAGCCGTCATATCCATAGCTTCACCATAAACTACTTTCAATTGCGAAAAAGCTTTATACGGTCCAATGATTGCACAAGGGACAACTTTTGCATCGCCACCTTTTAACGCAAAAAACCCTGCGCCTGCCAAACCTTTTCCAATCTCTCCCGTTTTGCTTCTAGTTCCTTCAGGGAAAAGGCCTACCACTTTATCTTCACGTAATAGTTTAATGGTTTTACGGAATGCTTCTCGATCACTCATGCCGCGTTTCACAGGATATGACTGTACTTTTGGTAATAAAGTTTTAAGAATCGGCTTTTCAAATAGTTCTTCTTTGGCCATAAAATGAACCGTTCTTGGGCATGTAATACCGACTATAGGCGGATCTAAATTATCTATATGATTTGTACATAAAAGCACGCCGCCTTGTTTAGGAAAGTTTTCTTTGCCAATTACCTTAATTCGATATAGTGGAAAGCAAACAGTACTAATCAAAAATTTGCCAAGTGGATATAAATTCATTGAGCTAACCTCTTTTCGGCATATTCGACAATCCTATTCGTTACTTCTTCTATTGTTTTCCCTGTTGTATCAATTATAATAGCATCTTCTGCTTTTTTTAAAGGGGATATTTTACGTTCGCTATCCGCTTGATCTCTCTCACTAATTTCTCTTTTCAATGTTTCATAATCAGACTTCATTCCGCGCTTTCGTTCTTCTAATAAACGACGCTCTGCACGCTCTTCTACAGAAGCTGTCATGAAGATTTTTAGTTCCGCTTCTGGCAAAACAGCAGTACCAATATCTCTGCCATCCATTACAACGGATGATTCCGCTGCCAAATTTTGCTGTTTAGCGACTAACAGTTCACGGACAGACGTCAAAGCCGCTATCGCTGAAACATTCGTCGTCACTTCGTGCGAACGTATCGCATCGGTTACCTCGATACCGTCCAGCAAAACTTTTTGCACTTCTTCATCCGGTTGCAATTCAATATCCGTTTGTGCAATCAGTCTCGTTATTTCTTCCTCATTACGTGGATCAGTGGCGCTTTGAAGTACTTTGTAAGTAATGGCACGATACATGGCCCCCGTATCGATATACGTATATCCTAATTTTTTAGCTACTAATTTAGCAATTGTACTTTTACCTGCCGCTGCAGGTCCGTCAATTGCGATTCTCATTCCACCTGTCATGATGAAAACCCCTCCATTTACGCCTTTATTGTACCATAAGCAAAAAGGAAAAGTCTGCTCTCGACAGACTTTTCCTTTAGTTATTTCGTAATTCTAACTGACGTTCAAAACAATAGCGAATAATGTGTTGTCGATCTTTGTCGTCTATTTCATTAAACACAAAAGAGCTCAGTCTGCGCTTCTCACTTTCCCAGTTCCTAACTACTTTCGCTTTACATGAAACATATTTGATTTCTGTTTTCGAGAAATACAATACGATCAATAATTTCACTTCTGTATTTTGCATGAAATAATCATGATCTTTCATATTGACTGCTAATCCTCCAGCGCTGATATCCATTGACACCAATTGCAATGATGAGGAATTTGCCAGTAACGCCACATCCAATGATGTATCGACACGAACGAATTCTCTTCTCTGGATTTTAATCAATTGCTGATCACCAGGATACTTCAGTTTAAGCATGGGTATCGTTTGGTTGACTCGGCTATGCACTTCCGTACGAAATGCATACGACATCTTATACTGGTCTACGAATGTAACGAGAAGCTGCGTACCATCTATGAAGAATGCTGTTTTTCCCGTCATCATGTTGATAGGGTAATCCATCATGAAGTGTTCTTCACCTTCAATATCCACTACACGACATTTAAATTTCTCCGATTCCTCGGTATAATCTTTTTCTAAAGTTAATACCGTCCCGATACTTAGTCTCATTTCTCCACCTGCCATTCGTCCTATGCTTTCATTATGTCATGTGGAGTAAATTTTTCCAATCCTTTTTTATTGTTTTTCTGTCGTTATGACTTCTAATGTCTCAGTGTCAACGAGAATCTTATATGTCTCCAAGTTGTCTTTTCCGGAAACGACTGTTAAATAATGCGCAAGGCGTTGGACCATTTGACTATTTTCTACGTAGGCAAGCTCCTGAGCCATTACTGTAACGTCCGGCCTAAAGAACGTGTGCCACTCCGCTGTACGAATAGGTTGTGATTTCGGTTGCTCTTTTCGAATGTACTCCGATGCATTCAGACCAATCACTTCACCGTTGTCTTTTGCTAACTTGATATGAATCGGGTCTGAGAATACTTTGGCATCATTTTCAGGGTGCACTCGGACGTAAACAAAATGCCATGCGGTATCATTTTCTCTTGCCTCTTCCAAAACCAAATCCGTATAATCCGCTTTTTGTAAAAACTCATCAGCTAGTTTCTCTAGTTCTTCATAGGATACTGTGGGCTTACCCATACGACGCTCCACGAGATACGACAGAACATGTCCACCTTTTTCAGTTATATCAATATAGCCAATTGAAGAATTTTCCGCGAAACGGATATGATAAAATGGATAGGGAGCGCCTTTCCTACTTCTTTCTGCTGCAATGATATCATTCGACACAGCCGGCAGAAGCTTCTTGAATTTTTGAATCGCTTCGTCCTCGCTAATTTTCTTTTCTTTAATATCACGCAACTCTTTTTTCTTCTTGGCATCAGACTCGCTTGCTGTTAATGGGAATACCGCTTCTGTATATTGCATGACAGACTCTCCCATTTTCGACCAATTCGCCTGGCCATCTGGCGAGTCACGCAACTTCTTTTCCCAGTTACTCATCGACATTCTTCTTGAAAACATATCTTTTGTTGCCAATTGCCATTCATTCGTCAATTCATTAAGATTTTCTGAAGCACGTTGCATAACACCATAATATTCGTCAGGCTCGCCATTTTCCGTAGATTCCTTTGCGAAATTCCCTAACCGTCCTAAGTAATTCATCCAGGAAGTAGAGAAACTTTCATCTACAGGAAGTGAGGAAATAGACGATTTGATGTCTGAAGACAAACGCCAAATATCTTCCCTTTCCTTTGCAGAACTTTTTTGATCTTCAAAAAGCAACGACTTGTTTACCGCCTCTTCCAACTCACCAAGTTTTTGCGAGGCATCCGTCATACTTTTCGAATATTGGCCATTCAGTGCGATCGATAAATCTTCATTTTCACGTACCGTTCCAAACGTATATATTCCCAATACAATAAATGAATAGGTCAGAATGAAAATCATTCGTTTCATAAGTAGCTAGGTCCTCCTTTCTATTAGTCACAAAAGATGTGTAAACCGATTTTCTTAATTTGCGGTCTTGACCAAATCCATTTACTAGTCGCTGTGATTGGATTGAAATAGTATATTGCGTTTTCTGAAGGATCCCAGCCGTTGATTGCATCGATGACTGCTTCTTTCGCGCGCTCATTCGGTGTCAGCCAAATCTGCCCATCCGCAACTGCAGTAAACGCTCCTGGTTGAAAGATGACGCCACCAATAGAATCAGGAAAATCTGCATGTTCGACACGGTTTAAAATAACTGCTGCCACCGCCACTTGTCCTTCGTATGGCTCTCCACGAGATTCGCCATATACTGCATTGGCCAATAAATTAATATCCTGGTCGGTATATTTAGGGGGTGCCTGCATTTGGGTTTGCGTCTGCTTGTGTGGTGCACTTCCCTTTTTCACCTGCGATTCAAGCGACTGACCACCGTAATAGGTAAATTGATTTCCTTTCGCAATCTGTCCCTTTACATACTTTTCATCGTAATCAGAAATTCCTTGCAACTTCTTCTGAGTCCCTTTACCCGCAATCCCGTCAAGCGGCAAACCGTATTGTTCCTGGAAATTGCGTAATGCCCAGTAAGTCCCAAATCCAAAATTACCATCAATCTCTCCATGATAGAAACCGATATATTGAAGCCTCGCTTGTAACTCAATGACATCATCTCCTTTTGCACCTTTTGCCAAGTCACGTCCACTAAATGCTTCACTATGACTCACAAAGAAAGAAAACATCATGATGCCTGCCAGTAATAAAAATAGGAAGCGTTTTGTAATTCGCTTCATAGACATCCACCTCCAAAAAATTGTGCTTCCTTGTAGGTTATCCAATATTCAGTATTTTATAAGGCGAAAAATCCGTCTGATTTACTCAGACGGATTTCTAGAAGTTTGATTGATTTCTTTTTCTAAATTGCTGCATTGCAAAAGTGTGCGCATACTTCACTCGTGTCAAGCCAAACCACCAAAGGAATAGCATAAAAGGGATCATTAAATATAACCAATAATCATAGGTAAATAAAATCGCATTGTAGAGGACATGGAGCAAGAATGGAGCCAAAAATGCAATAGTTATCCATTTTACTTTTTCTGATACAGCAGAAAACTTCGCTTTTCCAAAATAATACCCCATGACGACACCAAATAACGCGTGGCTTGAGACAGGGAGTAATGCACGAATAAAAGCTGTGTCTAAACCAAAGGATAATAAATATAAAATATTTTCCACTGTAGCAAATCCAAGCGAAACACTCGCCCCGTATAAAATCCCATCATAAGCATCTTCAAATTCAATTGTTTTATACACGAGAATAAAAATAATAATCCATTTAAAAAATTCTTCTAAACTGCTCGTAAATAATACATTACGGAAAAATTCATTGTTAAATACATGCTCTTCTTCAAATACATGCTGAATAAACAAAATAGGAAATGTCATGATTGCACCGTAAATGAATGCATGGAATAGCGTCTTGGATGGCTCTTTAGCAATTTGTTTACGTAAATACAAATAACTGAAAAGTGCCAGCGCCGGCGCTATTGCGACTGTCAGTAAAATAAACATAGGCGCCTCCTCATGTCGGTAGTATATCACATCATAAATGAAAAAAGCCGCTTGACCTGTAAGGCAAGCGACTGATCCATTCACTTATTTTGTGCAATACATTGCGCAATCATTCCACCATGGAACCGACCATTTTCGATGAAAATTTCATTGGCATTATTTCCAGCCGCAATGACACCCGCGATAAATAAATTATCCACGTTCGTTTCCATTGTATCTTCATTGAAAATAGGTCTTCCAGATTGTTCATCTACTTTAATACCTATTTTACGTAAAAATGCATGATCCGGATGATAACCGATCATCGCAAAGACATAGTCACTTTCGAGATCAAATATAGTTCCTTGCTGATTGACGGTGACAGTTTTTTCAGTGATTTTGGTAACGTCTGCATTGAAATACATATCGATTTGACCATTCCGCACTAAACTATCAAAGCCAGGCAAAATCCAAGGTTTGACACTATTTGAATACGTATCATTACGGTAAACGACCGTAACGTGCGCTCCAGCACGCTGTAATTCCAATGCCGCATCGACTGCAGAATTTTTGCCACCAATGACTGTTACTTTTTTATTGAAATACGGATGTGCTTCTTTAAAGTAATGGAAAACAGTTGGCAAATCTTCTCCTTCCACATGTAAACGATTTGGCTGATCATAATAACCTGTTGCTACTACAACATACTTCGCACTATAGACCGCTTGATCCGTTTTCACGGTGAATTGACCACCATTTTTAACTACATCTTCCACTCGCTCATGGCTATTAATTTGCAGTTCTTCAATTTGTGCAACGGTTCTATAATAGACCAATGCATCATTACGTTTCGGTTTATCCATCGCTGTAATAAATGGCGTCTTGCCAATTGATAACTTCAAGCTTGAACTAAAAAAGGTTTGGTGAGTCGGATAATTATAAATGGAATGCACGATATTTCCTTTTTCAATTACTACTACCGACAAACCGATATTTTGTAGTTCAATTGCCGCTGATAAGCCACATGGACCGCCACCGACAATTACTGCATCTACAGAATTCATGACATCTACTCTCCTGACTTCTAACTACCTAATAGTGAACTTCCACTACATGACATTCGGGTTTTGCACCGAGTCGTAACGGTAACTTGGTCGTTCCATAGCCGTTACTGATTAATTTCGCACCGTATTTCGTTATCTGGAAACAACCTAGATCCTGCAATCCCCATGGTCCAAATCTAATTTGTCCACCATGTGTATGCCCAGCAACCGACAATTTAGGTTGCAGTTGCTCCTCTACTTTTTTAAACAAAGAAGGATTGTGCACAGCCAGAATTAAATACTCATATCCACTTGCTGAGTCGATTGCTTTATTGATATCGACGGTACCATTATTCCGATCCTGCAGTCCACATAATCCGAAGCGTGGATGATTCGGTACGGTTGCTGTACTATCTACGAGTACCGTTGCGCCTACTTCATCCATCACTTGCAAAATGTTTTTTCTACCAACCTCTTTATCATTATTACCAAAAATATAAAATAGCGGTCCTACTGAAGACAGCAAACGCATGTTATGCAAAATCCGCTCCATAGGTACACCTTTTTCAGCTACATCTCCGCCTACTATGACTGCATCAATTGCACGCGTACGTAATTCATCGATTAATCGAGGCGAAATAGTACGTCTGTGTATATCCGAAATAAAAAATATATTCAACTGTTTAGTAGGAGTTGGATCAATCGACAAAGTATGCGTTAGCAAACGATTTCGATTGGCCAACGTATACATATACGTCAACGTAGTTATTGCTGATAAAAGAACTGATATTCCTGCTGTTTTTGCCTTTTTCATTAGTCAGCTCCCATAGAAAAAAGCAAAGTATCCACTTTGCTTTTGTAGTAATAAATTTCATTAGTAGTATAGCAAGATTCCGATAATACCCTCAACCATTTTACTTTCGTTATGAAACTGCACCCAAGTATTCTGTCATCGTTGGATGAAACCCAACCGATAACTCAACTTTTTCCACTGGCACTTGGTCGGGAACGTCAGGGGAATAGAGATCGGATAATACGTAGAGTAAAATAATGATAGGAATTAGCGTAAAGATTGCTAGAAAGATATTGATGATCTTCACACGACCGTATTTTTCCTCTTTCTTCTTTCCATGTACTTCTGCACGGGAAGGAAGTTTATCAGAAGGCACTTTATCTTTAATCTCTTTTCGCTGCCGTTCAAAATCCATCTTATATTGATCGTTTAACATGTCTAATTTCTCCTTCACACCGCATAATGTCTGTTGCTATTATATGATGCAATTCGTTTATTCATCCCTGAAAAGTACGTCCGCTCATAAACTCATCTGTTTCTATTATGCCGAATTTTGTCTTAAAAGTAAATACAGACAGTTAGGATCAACCTAATAATTGATGCAGTCGTTCACGCCACTGTAACGGCTTAGCGACCCTCTCAGGTAAAGATTCCGATTTCAATAGCCAGCTATCATCAAGATTCTGACAGTTTGAACAGCAATCCATTTCTGCTGGTGAAGTGTTTTCGTCAAAAAACTGTACTAATTTCCTACGTAAGCAGCTATCACATTTTATATAGCTTTCCATTTCCTCAATTTGTTTCTCTTTTACATGATAAATCTGCTGAATTTGTCGAACGACATTTTCCACATCAAATTGTTCCAAATAATAATCAAGTAGACGGGATGAGACTTCAGACAATCCTGCTTGTTCTGCAGCCAATCGCTCTCCAGTTCCTGCTTGCAATAAAGAAGAATAATAGAGAGTTTGCTGTTCATCGGGCAAATCTTCATAGACAATGAATTTCACTTTCTGAATATCTCGATCATTATACAAAAGAGTGGCGGCTGCTTTTCCTCCGTCACGCCCTGCACGCCCGACTTCTTGTATATACGCACTTGGAGTGGCAGGGATATGTTCATGAATAATTTGTCGAATATCATCTTTATGAATTCCCATACCGAATGCATTAGTCGCGCAGATCCACTCAAGTTCTCCTTGGACAAATTGTTCTTGAATGATTGACCGTTCGTCCTGTTCTTTGCCCCCATGATAACTAGCAGTCGCGATGCCTCTTTCTCTGATGATTGCAGAAAGTTTATCGGCACGCTTTCGTGAAGCTACATAAATTATTCCAGGACCGATTGTCGTAGAGAGCCTGTCGATAACCCATTCTGTCTTTGCTAATTCATTGTCCATCTTCAATATACGATACGAAATAGCCGTTCGATCCATCGGCTGACGTTCAATATACGGGTTATTCATTTGCAAATACGTAGTGATATCCCCCACTACTTTTTTATTCGCAGTAGCCGTTAATGCCAAAACCGGTGATCTTCTTGAAACTGCGAATAGTTCTTTTAACCGTAAATAATCTGGACGAAAGTCAAATCCCCACTCTGAAATACAATGCGCTTCATCTACTACGAAAAAAGCAATATGTAATTGGTTTACGAGTTGTTGAACAGTTTTTTGCATCATCATTTCAGGTGATAAAAAAATAAATTTATATTGAGATAAAGTAGACAGCGCTAATTCTTTCTCCTGACTGGATAAAAATGAATTAATGGCCACAACGCGTTTCTCTTTATGTTTACGTAAATTAGCAACTTGATCTTCCATCAACGCAACGAGCGGAGAGATAATGACCACTGCACCATTGAGCATATACGCGGGTAACTGATAGCAAAGGGATTTCCCCATGCCTGTAGGAAAAATTGCTACCGCATCTCTTCCTGCAAGAATTTCTGTAATGACTTCTCGTTGTCCTGGACGAAATGATTCATACCCGAATTTTTGATGCAAAACATCCTGTAGCTCCATTAGCTCTCCCTCCTTCCAATAATGATTATTAATCGTAGTTGAAAATACATCAATTCTGGACACTGTTCTTTTAATACACGTAATCGCTTTGTTTGCATCTGTTCTACATGACGCCAAACTTGATCAATTTGTTCGTTTGTCACAAACTCTTTATATGGAAAATTTTCTACATTCGCAGCCATTTCAATAAAATGATCTTCTATTGTACTTAATTTCAAATTCCGCAAAGTAGAAATTTGTTCAACGGTATAACCACGCTCGAATAGCTTCCTCGTTCTCTCAGCGGATTGTGTCAAATACGTGTCCACTCTACAACCTGCAGCTAATTCCTTCAGCAACGGAGTATTTCGTTGTTGGTGAATAAAATCGAGCAACATATGCAATGCTTCTAGATAATAAAGTTGGATCGAACGGGTCGGCATGTTGAGACTTTCCGCCATCTGCTCCCAAGTAAAGGCGGTAAGCCGGTTTCCTGATAATCGACCAATCACTATTGTACATTGTAGCTCCGGTACTTGAGCGTTTATTAGTGCGTGTTCCAATTCATTCTGCAACGATATAGATAGTGTATTCATCGGTTTTGATTGATTACGCAGAAATCCTTTTACAAATTTCTGAGTAGGCAATTCTTTCTGAATCGGCATGAACATAGTTTCACCACTTCGCAAATTAGACAAGGTTTGAACTGTCAATGCCAATCGCCTACCGAATTCTCTTTCACGTCCACGATAGTCCCAGCCATTAAATCGCCACATTTCACTACCTGTCGCCATTTGACCTTTTGCTGTGACATAAACAAGTTTATCTATATAGATTAAACCGTCCGCCACCATCCGCTCCAGCGCCTGCTGGAATTCGCTTAATGACAACTGTGGCAACAGTGCGTAGTATGATTTGACTTGATAATATTCGACGTCTTGCAATGTCTGTCCCGATCGTTTGCCACGAAGTATGTGGTAGACTCCTTGCGCTGAACGCTCACCATGGAGGCGTTGAAAGATCGTTAGTAAGATGGAATCAAAACTCATTTGCGCTCCCTCCTGAAGAAATAACGTTTTTTTGTTGAAAAGTGATGAAAACAGCTTTAGAATAGAGTAGATACAAAATAGGTTGAGTGAATGGAAGAAGGGAGAAAGACAAATGTCTAGCAAAAAATATACGATTGTCGATCAGGATACGTGTATAGCTTGCGGGGCCTGCGGGGCTGCTGCACCAGATATATATGATTATGACGATGAGGGGATTGCATTTGTTATTTTAGATGATAACACGGGAAACACTGAAGTTCCAGAAGAACTGATGGAGGATCTCGAGGATGCATATGATGGCTGCCCTACCGATTCAATTAAAATTGCGGATGAGGCCTTCGAAGGCGATCCATTAAAATATGAAGATTGATTCAATCCCAACAACACTTCCTACTATTGGATGTGTTGTTTTTTTATTTGATGAATCAATTGGAGAGATCATTAACTATACTTGAGATGATCAGGCTGGTATTTGGATAGGGGTGGGTATTTCCGTTCCGAGCGGACGCTTTCCTGCGGGCATGGCTTGAGCCTTCTCGGCGCTTCGCTTCTGCGGGGTCTCAAGGCTCATGCTTATCCCGCGGGAGTCGCCGCTGGGAACGAAAATCCCTGCAGAGTATGGGGTAGCCACTTATTGTTTCACTCTAAAGCTAGGATTGTAAATAATCTCTACCTGAAACGAGACATAATCTGCGCTTTTATTTGACATTGAACTTAAATAAATTCAATGACAACAATAATTCACAAACTATCGACAGTGTGTGATATACATATATCCACTTTATATGTAAGGATTGCAACGGAAGATGGGGGCGACTTCGGGAGGATCAGGCCGACAGGTGAGACAACTAAAGGAACGAAGTGACTAGTTGGCTCAACGCGGCCCCTCCAGAAAGCGTCCGCCAGCTGCAGTGGAAATCCCATGACGTTACAATTGCCACACTTCCCACTCTCCACTCTCCACTTACATAAAAAACCAGCCTTCCCTGTTTGCAGGAAGACTGGCGCTTTTATGATTTAGAACAATAATTTCTTTTGTTGCTGAAGAATCCACTTCTCCATGCTTCTATATAACATCAACGTGATGGCTAATAGCATTATACCCTTGACCAAGTTGAACGGTAAGATTCCTAATATGATCATCTGATACAGCGAGTCGCCTGTAACTGCTGGCATACCAAGGAAGTATGTGTACATCGGCAAGAACACTAAGTAATTCAACAAGCTCATACCTACTGCCATTGCTACCGTACCCGCGATCAAACCTGATGCAAGACCTTTAGCTGAACGATACTTCGTGAAAATCCAGTAGATTGGCATAATGAATAATACACCTGTCACAAAGTTTGCAACTTCTCCTACCGGTACTCCTGTCGGGCTTCCTGATAAGAACCAGTGCATGACGTTCTTCAATATCTCTACGCCTATACCTGCAACAGGTCCCATCGTCATGATCGCCATAACAGCAGGAATCTCACTGAAATCGATCTTTAAAAATCCAGGCATTGCCGGGATCGGAAAGTTGAACTGCATTAGCACAGTTGAAATACTTCCCAAAATCGCCACCAAAATCAGCTTACGTAACTTCTTGTTATTCACTTGTTCCTCTCTCCTTTTGCGATTCACTTCAAAAGAGGAAAGGCTGGCTCATCTGTTGTTCGCTAAAAATCCCTAAAGCATAAATGCTTTAGGGAGAGTTAAATGCACTGTTAAGAACAGATAATTTACAAACTTATCCGTCAGGAAACAAGCACCACTTTTGCGTACACAAAAAGATGGCTGCACCTTCACCTTCTCCCATCCAGACTATACTGTCGGCTCCGGAATCTCACCAGAATCAGCTGTTAAGCTCGCGGGCTAAAAGTAGTATTCTACTTCATTTCCGCCGGTCGGGAATTACACCCTGCCCCGAAGATGAATCAATATTTAATTATGAACCTATTATAGCGTAAAAAAACTGTTTTGTAAACTTTACGAGTTTACAAAACAGAATTATTCGTTAATTAGATACTTTGGATTTGAACCCATCGGTTTTTCCAATGGTTGAGTGAAGTCAAAATGATTCCATTGTTCCTGCGCGATTTGATCGAATTCTACCTGTTTATCGAAACTTGCCGCCGTCAGCAAGATTCCGTCTAGTAGTTGCATTGCTTCTTCTGATTGCATTTTATCTAAATCAAGCACATCAGTAAATTTTACGTTAACAATACCTTTAACTTCTTTGGCTGTGAAGTCTATTCCTTTAGGGACCACAGTCGAATAGATATCATTTGGTGACTTCTTCATATCACGCAAAGCTTGTTCTACCGTTTCAAAGGCCTTGCCGAAATTAGTGGAAAGTACCGCTTCTCCATCTGATTTTAAAAATCGATAGTAGGCTTGATGCGAAACCGCCCCTGACAAGGCAATCGGTTCATCCACTTGACCTACTTGTTCAAACGTTATTGAAGATGCATCTTCTTGTAAAAACTTTATTTCATCGTATCCTTGAAACGTATCTTGTACAGATAAATTCAACATCTCAAGTGTCGCACTCGACGTGTCATAGTTATGGTTTGCAGTAAACTTCATTTGAACTTGCTTACCGTTTGAGGAGATCATCGCTTTATACGGATGGTACTCTATAAATCCAAGTGCTTCTTCATCTATTGTATTCGCATACTCATTATACAGTGCAACTGCATCCGGCGATACCCCTAAGCCTTCAGGAAGACGTTCATTCGGTATTAGGAATGTTATAGGAACAATGGTTGCCTGATCGGTAGCCAGGCCAATATGAAACGCTGTGTGATCCAGGACGTCAGCAGGATAGACAGCGTACGAGAGCGGAGCTGAAACTTGCCTTGTAAACACGGATGCATCACTCGCGTCATTCGACTGCATTTCTTCATTATTCTCCATCTCGATAGTATCAGCTGTTTCCTCTGTCGTTACTTTATCCATCGATACTTCATTATTTTGCTGAATGAATGTCGGCACGATGATGGTGAGCAATACAATGGCAGCAACAGCTGCAATGATTGGTGGCCATTTTGACTTGGAAGGCTTTTTTATAGGCTCTTTCGATTCAGAAAGTCTCGAATCTTCTTTTAACCGTTGCAAAATTTCGTCTTTGGTACGCTGATCTTTAACGACCGGCATGTCACGTAAACGTTTTTCAATATCGTCTTCATTCCACTTGTCTTTGCTCACCTCATCACCCCTCCCTCACGGAACGTACTTCCAATTTCACCTGCAACGCTTTGATCGCACGATGTTGTGTCGTTTTCACTTTGCTTTCGGTCCAACCTAAGACCTCAGCCGTTTCTGCAACTGATAGATCCTGAAAGAACCGCATGAGGATGACCATTTTCTGATCACCCGTACATGTGTGCAACGCTTCAAGCACTTGCTTCTGTTCTTCATCCGCTTCAATTAAATGTTCAGGCAAGCGATCAGTTGAAGCTAATTGCTCTGTTTCCCAATCAAAATGAATATTTGCATGTTTCTTAATTGTGGATTGTTTTCGGAAATAATCAATGGAGACATTTTTCGCAATCGCAAACAGCCAAGTTTTCTCAGAGCTTTTCCCTTCAAAACGGCCATATGATTTGAGTACACGCACATATACCTCATGCATCAAATCTTCCGCTACTTCTCGATTGCGAGTCAAATAGGTGAGGAAGTTGAATACGTCACCGTTATAGTCTTCATATAATCGTTGAAAAACGGAATCATCCATTCAATCCCCTCGCTCTATAATAGTAGTCGGTTCAGTTTAGGAAAAGTTTCATTGGTCTATTGGTTCATAAGGAAGTGAACAGATAAAGATGGTTCCTTTTTCTTTACCACGCGTAGCTAAAATCGCCCCATTATGTGCTTCCATAATATTTTTGGCAATGGCTAAACCAAGTCCTGTACCGCCTTTTCCTCTTGTTCTTGCTTTATCCGCCTTATAGAAACGCTCAAAGACGAATGGCAAGTCTTTTTCAGGTATACCGACACCTGTATCGGCTACGGTAATATCAAGCATTCCAGTAGACCGGAAGACACCTAGTGTCACTGCTCCACCGTCTGGAGTATGTCGGATGGCGTTATCAATCAAATTAGTGAATACCTGCTCAAGCCGATCTTCATCAGCCGTTACCAGTAGCGTATTCAATTCTTCCGATTCCAAAGACAAGTCCACTTTTGCATCTTTCGCTACTTGCGAGAACTTTGTTACCATACGTTCCAAGAACTCTACTATTGATAAAGGATTTTTATTTAGTTGAATGTAGCCGGACTCCATTCTTGCCAAATTCAGCAAGTCTGTGACGAGGCGACTCATACGCTTAGATTCATCATGGATGATCTGAACCATTTCCAACCGTTCTTCCTCACTGCTCACAACATCGTCTATGATGGCCTCACTATATCCTTGCAACATCGAAATCGGCGTTCGCAATTCGTGTGATACGTTGGCAATGAAATCCGAACGTAATTTATCCAGTTTATGTTGTTCCGTCATATCACGGAATACAGCCACCGCTCCTCGAATACTATTTTCACTGTACAACGGGCTGATGGAAATTACATAAAACTGTCCACCCAATTCCAACTCATCCTCGACTTCTTCGGCGAATGAAATGGCATGCTCTAGCATATGAAAAACTTCTTTAGGCAACGGATGATGATTTTTCTGATTATATCCATACCATTTTTTCAACAATAACTCAGCTTGCGGATTTTTCAGAAGGATTGAATAATCTTGATTAAACGTCACGACTGCATCTGTCATAGATGTAAGAATGCTCGAGAGCTGTTCTTTCTCCTGCTTAATTACTTCAATATTATATTTCAACTGCCGTCCCATTTGATTGAACGCAGTTGCCAATTGACCAATTTCATCTTTTTGTGCAACTGGTAAATGGGTATCGAAATTTCCTTTTGACAACTCAAACGCCGCCTGTTTCATCTTACGTAACGGCAATGTGATACGTGTAGATAAGAAAAATGCAAAGAATGTAGTTAAAATAAATGCGATGAATGCAGATAGGAAGACAATATTCGTCGT
This sequence comes from Sporosarcina sp. P20a, assembly GCF_002743175.1. Taxonomy (NCBI): domain Bacteria; kingdom Bacillati; phylum Bacillota; class Bacilli; order Caryophanales; family Caryophanaceae; genus Sporosarcina; species Sporosarcina sp. P20a. The sequence goes on along the minus strand of NZ_PDYT01000001.1, from coordinate 202,442 downwards.
GCTTTTCGTCGTACGGTGCACAGCATCAAGACTTTGGTACATAAGTACACTCGCTTGCTCACCGCTTACCCGTTCGAATGGATAGGATAAAATCAAAAATTGCTCCATGACGTCTTTCTCTGTCAATGAAGGCAATATCATTTCTTTCATTTTTTGCTTACCCAATTCTGGCGACTTGAATAAGCTGCCTTCGGATAGCAATTTATCTTCAATTTCATCTTTACTTGAAGACGTATGGAATGAATACAACACATCCCCCTGTTGATCAACGACAATGGCATTGGTCTCCACATCCAAGATATCATCGATAATCTGGTTCATAGACTGTTTCATGGAGGGATTCGTTTGCCCATTATAATCATTGACGATTTTGCTGATGGTAGTTGCTTCCCTCTGCAATGACTCTTCTGCTTGTTTCGTATGGAAGTTATCTAGAAACTCTAACAGGAACAGAGTGACAATAAACAGGACAAAGGAAACGAGAAGCAATATGGTGGCCCATAGCTTCCCGACAATTGAATTCCATATTCTAATCATTCGTTTGGAACCTCGAACTTATAACCGACACCCCAAACGGTGACAATCATTTTCGCTGCCCGTTCTGAAACACGGCTCAATTTTTCACGTAGCCGTTTGACGTGTGTATCCACTGTGCGCAAATCTCCAAAGAATTCGTAATGCCATACCTCTTTTAGCAATTGTTCACGATCGAATACTTTGTCTGGTGATTTCGCCAAGAAATATAATAACTCATATTCTTTCGGTGTTAAATTAACTTCCTTACCTTCAGCTGTTACGCGATGTGCATCATGATCAATCGTCAGCTGCGGGAAGACTACTAAGTCTTTCGATGTTGTGTTAGACGACACATTTGGGAATGCAACAGAACGTCTGAGCATAGCTTTTACGCGTAAGACTACTTCTCTTGGGCTGAATGGCTTGACGATGTAATCATCTGCACCACTTTCAAACCCACTTACACGGTCTGCTTCTTCACCTTTTGCTGTCAATAAAATAACAGGTGTCATAATTTTATTTTCACGCAGTTCAGCTAATACTTCCATGCCATCTTTTTCAGGCATCATCACGTCGAGCAATATACAGTCATATTGTCCAGCAAACACTTTCTCTAATGCATCTGCTCCATCGACTGCTTCTTCAATTTCATAACCTTCTCTAGATAAATACATATTCAACAGGCGACGAATGCGATCCTCGTCATCCACCACTAAGAGCTTCACAGTTTCTTCCACAGTTCATTACCCCTTTCGACAACCTTCTATCACCATTGTACAATTACTGACCTATAAAAAGAAATAAAAAGACTGCATGACAATTAATGTCATGCAGTCGAAGATTATGCGTATGAGTGTAAACCTGCAATAATTAAGTTTACGGCAATTAAGTTGAACATGATAATAACAAATCCGATGACAGCAAGCCATGCAGACTTCTTACCTTCCCAACCTCTTGATAGACGCAAGTGAAGGAATGCAGCGTAGAACAACCATGTAATGAGTGCCCACACTTCTTTCGGATCCCAACCCCAGAATCGTGACCAGGCTTCATGTGCCCAAATCATGGCGAAAATCAACGCACCGAGCGTGAAGACGGGGAAACCAATCAATACAGCACGATAGCCGATTTCATCCATCAGTTGAGAATTCGCCTTCTTCGCCAACGGTTGGAATACCGCGGCAAGAGGTTTGCGTGCGATTAAGCGTAATAATACGTAAAGCACTGAACCTACAGCTATAGACCAAACAAGAGAAGACATTTTTTGTGCATTGATAATCGGAGGTAATTCAACCCAAGGTGTCATTTTCTCCGGCGTCATCGCTTCATACTCATTCATTCCGAATAACGGAGGTACGTGATACGTAATTTCAGCTGGTGCTTGATCTCTATCTATATACGTGAATTCTGCTTCATAGTCCATGACTTTGAAAGTCGTAGAAGATATGACAAAACCAAGAACTAGAACTAGTGTATACATAACTGCTTCTATCCAAAAGCGTGATTTAGATTTTTTCGTCATATCGATATTCTTCACTAAGAATACAAGACCCGCTATTGCACTGATCGCCAGTATGGATTCACCAATAACCGTCGTGATTACGTGAATAAACAACCATTTACTTTGAAGTGCAGGAATTAGTGGAGTGACATCAGTTGGGAACATCGTTGCATATGAAATAATGATAATCGCAATGGGCAACGCGAATAATCCAAGTGATGGTGTTCGGTAAATAATATACAACAGGATAAATGCCCCTACGAGCATCATGCCGAACGCAGTTGTAAACTCGAACATATTACTAAGTGGTGCGTGACCTGATGCAGCCCATCTTGTAAAGAAATAGCCTAAGTGAGTTAGGAACCCAATGATTGTAATAACTAGACCAATCGTTCCCCATTTACTATTATGATATGCTTTTTCTGATTTCGACTTTTTTATAGCGCCTCCAAAAAAGAGTGTCGCTACTAAATAAGCAACAAATGAAACAAATAATAAGTTACTACTAATGGTTACTAAGTCCATATTTCCTCGTCCCCTTCCTGTTCTGGCTTGTCCAACTCAGGATCCTGACGATCTATATAAGCAGGCAAGTCTGCAGTTTCTCGTAATGTATCCAGCTCTTTTCGTAAAGAGAACCAGTTTTTATTCGTATGTGCAGCAATCAATAGATGACCTTCTGTATCTTCTTGGATCCATACTCTGCGATGTTGCCAGTACATACCTTGAATAACACCAATCATAAATACTAGGCCACCGAGTAAGAGAATATATAAAGTTTTATCTTTGCGGATGGTTAAACCTGAAATGTTTCGAGTCTCGGCAGCTGCGAACTTAATCGCATAGTCGTTCTCTTCTACTTCCAGCGTTTGACGAATTGCAACGAAACTCTTTTCACCTTCTGGCTTATCCGGTGTGTTCATTTGAAAAATGAACGCTGGATTATTCGGAACAGGTGATTTCGAATAGGGTTCCCCGTCTTTAATTCCATCATAATCTGGATAAAAACCGAGCATATTGACAGTAGAGCCATTTCCAAGATCATATTCCTTCTCTGGGTCACTTAAATTTACCGTAAATTCTCCAAGAGATTCTTCAGAAGATTTATTTACCAAATGGAATGTCATGTTTTTAAGCTCGTCCAGTTTATAATCCATCTGGAAAACATTATATCCATCAAACTTCAATGGCTTGTTGACATTGATGGAGTAATCCTCCACTTTTTTAAGACTTTCACTACCAGGTAGTGCTCCCTCTTCTTGTTTATACAATGTAACGTCTGTTGTATATGATTTGGCGATCGTGCCATTCTTATCCAACGCCTCACCGAATACTTCTTCTGCTTCTTCTTTTGTATAATTCTCTAAAGTGAACTTTTTATTTTCAAGTACATAACCTGGTGCTCCGACGATATTACGAGTTTCCCCTTCACGAAGCCACATCGCTTCGTCAACATAAAAACCAGGAATCCCTCTCAGCAGAATGCCCGAAATGAAAATAATTAATCCGACGTGGTTAATATATGGGCCCCAACGTGAAAATCGATGTTTTTCAGCTAAAATTGCGCCATTTTCCGTTTTCACATTGTAGCGCATTGCTTTTAGTTTCTCTTCTGCTTTTACAAGTGACTCTTCTGTATTTTGAACATCACCTTCTCCGAAAATCCGCTGACGCTTCATAAAGGATGGATGACGACGTGTACGTTGCTTTTTAAGTGATTTATAAAGCGGAACCACACGGTCAATACTTGCGATAATAATAGAAGTTGCAAGCATACCGACCAGTACTTTAAACCACCAGCTATTATACATATCATATAAGCCTAGCTCATAATAAAGTTTTCCTACCGTACCATACAAACGCTCATAGTATTCCAAATAGCCTTCCGGCGTAGTGGCAGGTACATAGAACTTCTGCGGAAAGATGGTTCCAATTGCTGACGCGATTAATACCGCCGCAATAATACTAACGCCAATCTTGACACTGGAGAAGAAGTTCCAAATTTTATCGACAATGGAACTCTTATAGGTTTGAGATCTTCTAGAAGATCCTTCGTAGCGCATATCTACAATATCACTTTTCTTTGCTTTTTCAGATAAGGGACGACCACACTTCTCACAAAGCTCTGTACCATAAGGATTTTCATGCCCGCATTGGCATTTGATTTTGCTCATTGAGTAACAATCTCCTTACTTTGGTTGAATGCTTTCTAAATACTCGTAAATTTGTTGCTCTGTCATTCCCTGTTTAATGACTTTCGTAATCTTTCCTTCTGGATTGATGAGGAAAGTTGTAGGTAATGGTTTGATATTATACAAATCCATAACGGTTTTGTTCTTATCCCATAACATCGGGAATGAAAGGTCCATGTCATCTCTAAAAAGTTCTATTTTCACTTTTGGTTCTCCTACGTTGACAGTAAGGATATGTACACCTTTCGCTTCAAAGTCTTTATAGAGATCCTCCATGTGAGGCATTTCCTTTTTACAAGGTGGACACCATGTACCCCAGAAATTCAGGAATACGCCTTGTCCTTTGTAATCCGATAACCGATGTTCATTTCCTTCTAAATCTACAAGCTCGAAATCAGGCGCTGTATCACCTTCCGCCAAGACTTTCACTTTATCTTTTGAAGTAATTGCGTAGATAAGAATTGCAGCTAAAATTAATAGAAGGGCTGCTCTGCTAATTAGCCTGATAGTCTTTTTACTTTTTTTTTTGGCCAATCATGTAACCTCCTGTCTAATTTATGTTCCAACTGCTATTATACCAAAACATAAAATCAGTTGGCTCGGCACTAGTGATAGGTTTGTGAACTTTTGACACTTTCTTAGCCGATCTTTCCTGTTTCTGCTAACACGCGTAGTTGTTTCAATTCATGTCTCGTTAGTTCACGCGCTTCTCCGGCATTCAATCCGCGTGTAGTCAAGTTAGCAAACTCTTCACGCTTCAATTTTTGAACCGGACAATTAATTGCATCAAACATTCTTCGTACTTGACGGTTACGTCCTTCATGAATGGTGATCTCGACAATTGCAGAATTCGTTTTTTTATCCGAGCTTGTCATTTTCACACGTGCTGGAGCAGTACTGCCGTCATCTAGTTCAATTCCTGTCTCCAATTTCTTGAGATCATCACGGGAAGGGATTCCTTTTACTTTTGCCACATATTTCTTTTTAATTTCGAATTTTGGATGAGTCATTAAATACGAGAAATCTCCATCGTTCGTCATTAGCAATACGCCTGATGTATCATAGTCCAGTCTACCAACCGGGAATATTCTCTGGCTGACTTCCGGTACTAAATCCATTACTGTTTTACGACCTTTTTCATCATCTACTGTTGAGATATAACCGCGTGGTTTATAAAGCAGATAATAGACAGGTGTTTCTTTTGTCAATTGAACACCTTCCACTTCAATTGTGTCCATTCTGCTAACTTTTGTGCCAAGTTCCGTTATGACTTTACCATTCACTTTAACTAAACCGTCCAATATTAGTTTTTCTGACTTTCTTCTTGATGCTACGCCGGCTTGTGCCAATACCTTTTGTAATCTTTCCATGGGTTCCTCCTTGATGTTACATACTGAAAAAATTATGTCACACTTTGGGGCAAATGAAAAGAAGACTGACCTGTGTAGGGCAATCTTCGAAATAGTATGTTTTCTGTTCACTTTTCGGTCACGATATCTACTGCTACCGTCTTAATGGGTTCTGTACCTAAATAAATAGACCAAAAGCCTTTTTTCTGTTGTTCATCTGCTTGTGGAATCTGTAACACATTGGACAACATTTTTTTCTCTTCTTTCGTTAGGAGCAATTTAACAGATTGATCTAACTTTGCGGTCATATGAGGAAATACTTGATACTTCCCTTTTTTCACTGCTGTATACGATTGATATTCAGAAAACACTTGCTGGGATAACTGCTTGTGGACTTGCCAATCGTTTCCATTGTTTAATGTAACGACAATGACGGACTTGCCATCCTTTTCGAAATAGGTAGCCAATGTACGTCCTGCTGCTTTTGTAAAACCTGTTTTACCTGCAACAGCAGTCGGTTCAGATATCACTAGGCGATGTTTGTTTTGCCAACTGTTTTTCCCCTGTTCCGTTTCAAAAGGATAGTTCTTTGTAGAAGCTATCTTACGAAATTCTGGATTCTTCATAGCAAAATACAACATTTTAGCCGTGTCATACGCAGAAGAGAGATGATGCTCCCCGTGTAAACCGGATGGATTCATGAAATGCGTTTGCTCTAGGCCGTGACTTTGCGCTACTTCATTCATTAGATAGACGAATCCTTCAAGTGAGCCACCCGCATGTTCAGCGAGCGCCTGCGCTGCATCATTACCTGAACGAAGCATTAAGCCATACAGTAAATCTTTTGTCTTCATTACTTGACCCGTTTCGAGATAAATGGATGACCCTTCTGCTGTCGCGGCTTGTGAAGAAATGACCGTTTCCTCTTCACTGGGCTTTAACTCCAAAAAAGTATAAGCCGTCCACATTTTAGTTAAACTGGCGATTGGAAGTGGAACATGTTCATTTGATCCCATCAGTAACCTACCATTCTCTCCGTCTATCACTGCATAAGACGAACCCATAGCATGGCTACTTGCGGGATTCATCAATAATCCGATAATCAGTAGAGCGATGACCGAAATCTTTTTCAAGCATCATGTCCTCCTTCTTCTGTTATGGAAAATGCTTCTTGGAATTTCGTCATGAATAAATCCGTTTCTTCCGATGTTTCTTGTTCTTCGTCAAGTGATAGTGGCGGCATATCTTCGAGCGACGCCAATCCGAAACGATCTAAGAAGAAAGTGGTTGTTCCATATAGAATAGGTCGACCTGGTCCATCCATGCGCCCTACTTCTTCTACAAAGCCTTTGCCGGCCAATGAAGACAATGCTCGCTCGGACTTTACACCACGCAAGTCATCAATCTCTACACGCGTCACAGGCTGCTTGTAGGCAATGATGGCAAGTACCTCGAGTGCTGCTTGTGTAAATGTAGAAGGTTTTGGATCTTCTAGCATTCGTTTGATGTCATCTGCCCATTTACTCTTCGTCACCAAGCGGAAACTCCCGCCGTAACTTTTCAACGTGATGCCACGTGTGTCATCGTCGTCATACGCCGCTTGCAAGAATATAAGTACTTGTTCTGCTTTTTGCTCTTCACATTCCAATAGCGCAGCTAGTTGTGCAATTGATAAGCCTTCTTCACCTGCTACGAATAAAAAGCTTTCCGTCATCCCGACGAAACGTGTTTCGATGTCCATTCCTATCATCCCTTCACATCAACGAGATTCGTAATTCTTCAAAATTATTATTTTGTCGCACTTTCACTTCTTGTAACTTCATCAGTTCAAGCAACGATAAAAAGGTTAATACGAGTTCGGGCACAGTCGTCGTTTCAAAAAGCGCATGAAAATCACATTCTCCACCGCATAGTTCCAACTTACTCATGATCGATGACATCTTATCCCCGACAGATTGCTCGGATTTTGTTATACTCGCAGTAAGAGGCAGTTTCAGCTTCTTTCTGTGTAACATTTTTTGAAATGCACCAATCAAGTCAAAAACATTCAGCTGTTCTTCTGACTCTGTTACAAGCGGTTCACCATAATCCGTTAAGTCTTCAGGTTCTTTGGTGAAATGCTCATCACGGTGCGCCGCCGACTCACGAAGCGAGTTTGCTGCTTCTTTAAACTTCCGATATTCCATTAAGCGGGCGATCAATTCTTCACGCGGATCTTCCTCATAACCGAATTCTTCGATGAATGCCTCTTCTTCATTGACCGGCAACAGCATTTTGCTTTTTACTTCCAGCAACGTCGCTGCCAGTACAAGGTATTCGCTTAATTCATCCAATCGAAGAACTCGCATGGCATGCAAATGTTCTATGTACTGCTGTGTTAGCTCCGCCATGGGGATGTCATAAATATCAATTTCAAGCCGATTGATCAAATGTAGCAACAGATCAAGTGGCCCTTCGAAGACTTCGAGTTTTACACTATAACTCATTTTACCAACCTACCTAACCAGAAAGGAATGATTTGGATGAACCCTTACTACCATCCTCTTTTTCTACAGTTTATTGTGTATTTCAACGACAATCAAGATTATTTCGAATGCCATGAGGTGCTGGAGGAATATTGGAAAGAACAAGAGAACTTTTCAAAAGACCATCCACTGACAGGGTATATTCTTATGGCTACCGGATTATACCATTGGCGCAGAGGAAATACAGCAGGTGCTTCTCGTACTTTAACTAAAGCCATCACACGCTTCCGCGAAATGCCTGTACAATTTGGCGACTACCTTGAAGAAGTGGCCATTGATGAAATCATCATGCAGCTGGAGCATTGCCTTACACGCATTGAATCAGATGAAGATTTTAATCCATTCCAACTTCCGATCTCTCCAGGGTTGAGAGTTAAAGCAGAGAAATCCAAGCCTCTGATTGCATTACTGCCTAAAGACAGCGCGTCTGTTATTCATAAGCATATGCAACGGGACAGGTCAGATATTCTTTTACAACGTGAAGAAAAGAAGAAGGGCAGAGGTTAAAGATCTGCGCCTTCTTCTTTCCTTAAACAACTTTGTATAAATGGTTCGGTAAAGTCAGTACCTTGACAACCGTACCCTGGATAGATTTCTTGCAATTCTTTCATCATCTTAAATGCAATTCCTTCTCCACGAAACGATGGATTGACCGAAATATGCTGTACAGTGTACGTCTTGTCAGTGTCGTTGACTTCTACCCCTATTAATCCGATGTAATCTTCTGCTTCTTTATAAAGAAATAGCTGCCACTGTTCAACACATAAATATTGCTGTACAGTCTCTTGCAGTTTGCATAACATCTTTTCGCTAGGGATATAAGATAAAAAGCCCATAGCAATTTTCTCTTGTGCCTTCTTAAAACGAATAAGATTCAATAGTAACCCCTTCTTTTCAGAAATCCTTTGTACAGTCTACACCATTAGCTCGCTTACTTCAACTAGCGCATTATTTATAGCGCGGATCGATCACTGGGACAACCAAATACCAATAGATGACTCCCCAAATTATAGCGACAGCAACAATGGAAGCAAAAAGAATAATGTTTTTCTTCTTCATCAGAAATTCTCCTTCTCATCTAATTGTAACGGAAGGTCCAATTTAATGATGTCTTCGTAGGTTTCGCGTCTTACCACTAATTGATGTTGTCCTTTTTCTACAAACACAACGGCAGGTCGAGGCAAACGATTATAATTGCTGGCCATGGAGTACGTATAGGCTCCTGTACAAAAGACAGCTAGTAGATCACCGGTTTCCACATTGGGTAAATCGGCATTTTCAATTAATTTATCGCCAGACTCACAGCATTTCCCTGCAACTGTCCATTGCTGGTCATGTGGCTCGTTCATCCGATTAGCAAGCGCACTGGAATAGTGTGCGTCATATAAAGCCGGGCGAATATTGTCAGACATTCCGCCATCTACTGCTACGTATGTACGGACACCCGGCACAACTTTCGTACTGCCAGCAGAATAAATGGTCGTTCCTGCATCTCCGACAAGCGATCGGCCGGGTTCAATCCAAATTTCAGGAATTGGATACTCACATTCCTGCGCCATCTTTTTCACTACATCTGCCATTTCTTCTACATAGACAGCTGGCTCAAGCGGCGTATCTTCCTCAGTATAACGAATACCAAATCCGCCACCTAGATTTAAGACAGGACAGATAAATTGATAATTCTTCCGCCATTCAACCATTCTATCCATTAGCACTTCTGCTGCGAATTTGAATGCATCGGTTTCAAAAATCTGTGAGCCTATATGACAATGCATGCCTAGGAATTTAATATATCCATGATCATGCAATGCTAGGAACGCTTGATCCGTTTGGCCATTTTTTAAATCAAAACCAAACTTTGAATCTTCTTGGCCTGTGGTAATATAATCATGAGTATGTGCTTCAATTCCCGGTGTTACACGGATTAAGACATTCATTGTTTGCTTTCGTTCATCTGCAATTTCTTTGATCATGTCGATTTCCAAGAAATTATCGACTACGATGCATCCAATTTTTTCTTCAAATGCATATACTATTTCTTCTCTGCTTTTATTATTACCATGGAAATGAATCCGCTCGCGTGGGAATCCTGCCGCTACAGCCGTATACAATTCCCCACCTGAAACAACATCAAGGGATAACCCTTGCTGTTCTGCCAACTGATAAATTGCGATTGAAGAAAAGGCTTTACTCGCATAAGCAACTTGTGCTTTAATATCCTTTTTCTCAAACGTTTCTTTAAATGCCTGCGCACGCTCTTTGAATAACTCTGTATCATAGACCATGACTGGCGTTCCATATTGTGAAGCCAGTTCTGAAACGTCCACTCCACCGATTGTCAGATGACCGTTTTCATTCACTGCCTGTGTTCCATAAAGATGCATGTCCCATACCCCTTCCGAATTCTCTCAGATAACTTTATCACAAGAAGACGGAAAGTAGCAACGACATGCAGAATGTCTGAACACCCTTACGACATCCTGTCACGGTTCGGCGATTTCGTGATAAACGGCCGTGGATCGTCGATTGTCATAGGGAAACGAATCAATACACGCAACAAAGCTTTCGGGAAGAATGGCGTAAACGGCCACAAATATGGCACATTCATCGGCTTTAATGAGCATAAATAATAATAAATGACAGCAAGTGCTATGAAAAATCCTGGAGCCCCAAGTAATGCAGTGGAGACTAATAAGAAAACCCTAAACACTTTTGTCGTAATACTTAATTCAAATGAAGGAATCGCAAATGTTAAAATGGCACTAACCGCCACATATAATACGACTTCCGAAGAGAACAAGCCTACGTCAATCGCCACTTGCCCAATAACAATAGCCGCAACGAGTCCCATGGCAGTCGATAGCGGTGTCGGTGTATGGATTGCGGCCATCCGTAATATTTCTATACCGACATCTGCTATTAACAATTGGACCAATAACGGAACTTCTCCCCATTCATTTGGACCAATATATTTGATTGCTTCCGGAACGAATTGTGTTTCAACCGACATCAAATACCAAAATGGCAACATGACTAAACTTAAAAATGTCCCCATGAAGCGTACCAATCGAATGAACGTCCCGATTAAAGGCGCTTGTCTATATTCTTCCGCATGTTGCAGATGATGTACAAGCGTAACTGGGACTAAAATGACGGATGGAGACGTATCGACGATGATGGCAATATGCCCCTCGAGTAAATGGGCCGCACAAATATCAGCGCGTTCCGTATACCGAACGAATGGCATCGGATGAAACCCTTGTTTAAAGAGAAATTCTTCGAGTGATTTATCGGTCATCGTCAAGCCATCCGTTTTCAATGCATCCAGTCGCTCTCTCACAAAATCCAAATGCCCTTCATTGGCGGCACCTTTCAAAAAGGCTATAGTAATGTCCGTTTTACCCTTTACGGACGTCTCATGCATTTCAAACCGTAGTTCCGTTGTACGTAAGCGTCTCCGAATTAATGCTGTATTCGTCAGAATATTTTCCGTAAAACCGTCCCGTGAGCCACGTATGACTTTTTCAGTATCCGGTTCTTCTGGGTTTCTGCCTGGATATGATCGAACATCAAGCGTGAATGTGAAACCGTCTTTCATAACGAATACAGCTAACCCACTTAAGATCACTTTCGCAAGTTGATCTTCATCCTTTACAATTTCCAGCGAATGATACGGAAAATAATCGACCATGGCACGATCAATATTTTCAACAGATTCACTTGCAAATATTTCATTTCGATTCTGCATTTCTGTCAATAAGGTAGTTAAGACCTCACCATCCACTAACCCGTTCATATACAGAAGAAGTATTTCTTTATCCCATAGGTGGATCAACCGTTTCGTCGCGTCGAATGTCTCGTCTTCGCCAAACTGATTGACAAACCACCTTTCCCCTTCTCGTATGGACGTAAATAGTGTATCGGTCAAATTACGGTCTCCTCACCTTCTCGAGCGCATCTTCCGCATCCGCGCCCATCCATGTTTTCATTTGAGCTAGAATTTTCTTTTCTAGCCGTGAAACTTGAACTTGTGATATTCCAATTCGTTTCGCAATATCACTTTGTGTGTAATCCAAATAATATCGCATATAAATGATCGTCTGATCCCGTTTATTTAACCGCGTAATGACATCTCGAAGCGGGATGTGATCGAATACTCTCTCTGATCTATCATCCCGAAGTTGATCCATTAGCGTCAAGCTATCTCCATCGCTTTCATACAATTGTTCATGTAGCGAAGCCGGATCTCGAAGCGCGTCAGAAGCTAGAATAATATCTTCCTGTTTCACTTCCAATATCTCTGCAATTTCTGAAATAGATGGTGAACGGCCATTTTTCTTAAAGAAATCATCGGTTGCGTGACGAATTTTATAGCTTAACTCACGAATGGTGCGCCCTACTTTCACCATTCCGTCATCACGTAAATAACGTTGGATTTCTCCGACGATCATCGGCACTGCATACGTTGAAAACTTCACCTCATAGGATAAATCAAACTTATCTATTGATTTCATCAAGCCAATGCAGCCTATTTGAAATAAATCTTCTAAATCCGCACCACGCGAAGCAAAGCGTTGAACGATGGACCACACGAGTCTTGTATTGCCTTCTACCATCATTCGTCTAGCTTCTTTGTCACCCGCTTGTGATTCTTTGATGAGTTCTCGCATTTTTTCTTGTGACAATAGAGCGTGTTGCTTCTCAACAGATGCTTCCATACGTCACCTCATTCTACTTACTTCTGTGACTGGAGAAAAGTTCTTCTCAAATGTCACGATTGTCCCATTTCCAAGGGTAGAATCTACACGGATACCGTCCGAGAAACTTTCCATGATCGTAAAGCCCATACCGGAACGCTCCATTTGCGGTTTAGTCGTGAACATTGGTTCCATCGCTTGCTCTATGTCGAAGATACCCATTCCTTCATCTGTTACCGTCATTTTTACTGAGCGGTCATCGATCGTCGCATGGATCTTCACCATACTTTTACCGTCGCATTCGTAACCGTGGATAATGGCATTAGTGACAGCTTCGGAAACAATAGTTTTAAATTCCGAAATTTCTTCCAGTGTCGGATCCAACGGTGCGATAAAACAGGTGAGTGCCATCCTGGCAAGTGCTTCATTTTGTTCTATCGCTAGAAACGACAAGGTCATTTCATTTTTCATGTACAACCCCTCCGATTTCGTCGATTGCTTCTTCGACTGTACATATTCTGACGACATCACCAAGACCCGAGAATTGGAATAGTTTCTGCATTGTCGGAGATGGATTCAATATAAGTGTTTCTCCGTTTACAGGGACTAAATCGCGCATTCTTCCGAGTATAAGTCCGATTCCTGCGCTGTCCATGAAGCCTAGTTGGTAGAGGTCCCAGACGATTGCACGCGTCTTTCCTGTGAATATAGCGGTAGATACTTCTTCTCTAATTTGATTCGCTTCGTGGTTGTCGAGTTCTCCTGCTAGCGTGATTAGGACTATGCCATTTTCCAGTTGTGTAATAGTTGCCATGTGTGGATACGCCTCCTTCATGAAGGCATTGTCGCACATTTAGAACCGCTATCCTTTAGTTTTGACAAAACTAGTCAGCTGTCCCTAAAACTTCTTACGTTGTGACAGAGAAGCTAAGGGTGTGTGTGAAGTCATCGTTGGTCTATGTTCCAGGCGGATACTTTCCTGCGGGTACGGCTTGAGTCACCGCCTTCCACTTCGATTAACTAGTTTGGCTTTCTAACTATTATGACGTGTAAATATTTGTTCCATTACTAAATAAAGCTAGCTTCCAAAAGGTAAGCCTCTCAATGAGACAGTTAGTCACACTTTCGAACTGGCTAATTACGTGGAAGCCATCCGTCAGCGCTGTAGCGTATTTAATGACGTCACTCCTTCACTCTTCACGAGCTACACAAGAGTATGTACAGTTGAAATTGTTTTTACACATGAACGACAAAAAAGCCATGTGCTCTGAAGGCGACCAATTTCTTGGCGTTCTTCAGGCACATGGCTTGAATGGATTATAGGGAATGTATAAGTGGTGGTGCTTCTATTTTTTCTTTTGAGATGTGCATATGAGATTGCAGTAGTTTGATCGAGACGTCAACTTGTTCGGTGTTTGCATGGAGAATCGCGAGCGCTTCTCCTTTTTCAACAAAGTCACCTATTTTCTTGCGCAATACAATCCCAACTGCGAGATCAATGACATCCTCTTTTGTGGCACGACCTGCACCAAGAAGCATGGCAGCTACACCTATTTCATCGGCATCAATCATTGATACATACCCACTTTCAAGAGCGGGTACTTCAATTTGATTCTGTGCTTGTGGCAGTAAATTTGTATCCACTATCACTTTTTCATTGCCACCTTGCGCTTTGATCAAATCACCGAACAAGCGCAGCGCGTCACCATTTTCTATGACATTCTGTAGTTGTTTACGTGCGTCTTCTTCTGTTTGTGCTTTGTTCGCAGCCAGCAACATCTTACTCCCAAGAACTAAACATAGCTCCGTTAGATCGGCCGGACCTTTTCCTTGCAACGTATCAATGGCTTCTTTTACTTCGAGAGCATTACCGATCGCAAATCCGAGCGGCTGACTCATATCCGATATAACAGCACTTGTGTTTCTTCCAACTTCATTTCCGATCGCAGTCATCGCATCCGCCAACCGCTTGGAGTCCGCCAAAGTTTTCATGAAGGCTCCCGCGCCTGTCTTGACGTCCAATACGATAGCATCTGCACCCGCCGCAAGCTTTTTACTCATGATAGAGCTTGCAATCAGCGGGATGCTATTGACGGTCGCTGTGACGTCTCGCAGCGCATATAGTTTTTTGTCAGCCGGTGTCAAGTTACCGCTTTGGCCGATTACAGCGATTTTCAAATCATTGACCTGTTGAATAAATTGTTCCGTAGAAATCTCTACGTGAAAGCCGTCAATTGCTTCAAGCTTATCTAGTGTACCGCCTGTATGACCTAGTCCCCTACCACTCATTTTAGCAACTGGCACACCACATGCTGCGACCAGTGGAGCTAAGATGAGTGTCGTAGTATCACCTACTCCACCCGTTGAGTGTTTGTCTACCTTCACTCCTTCAATGGCAGATAAATCGATTTGATCACCCGACTCCGCCATAGCCATCGTTAAGTAGCCTTGTTCCTCTGTAGTCATGCCTTTAAAGTAAATAGCCATCAAAAATGCACTGGCTTGATAATCAGGGATTGAGCCATCGGTATACCCCGTCACAAAAAACTCTATCTCTTCTTTATTTAGTTCTTTTCCGTCTCGCTTGTCCTCAATGATATCTACCATGCGCATCATAAAATTAGTCCTCCTTAACCAATGCAGAAAAGAAACTTTCACCATGTTCAGGCTTATCTACTTGGAAATTTTCAGCAATCGTTGCACCTACGTCAGAGAATGTTTTACGGATTGGCAACTGGCCAGCCCCTTTATTCGAAGGTGAATACACAAGTAGTGGTACATATTCTCTCGTGTGATCCGTTCCTTCATGAGTCGGGTCGTTTCCGTGGTCTGCTGTGATAATTAATAAATCATCCGGCCGCAGTGCATCCATGATCTCAGGTAAGCGTGCATCAAATTCTTCAAGTGCATTACCGTAACCAATCGGATCGCGACGGTGACCATATAATGCATCAAAGTCTACTAGATTAACGAAACTGATGCCCTCAAAATCTTTTTTCATAACCGTGACAAGCTGATCCACACCGTCCATGTTCCCAGTTGTACGAACTGCTTCCGTTACACCCTCACCATTATAAATATCTGCAATTTTACCGATTGCGATTACGTCATAGCCTTTATCCTGCAATTCATTCATCACCGTTTTACCAAATGGCTTCAATGCATAATCATGACGATTTGTTGTGCGTGTGAATGTACCGGGTTCTCCAACAAATGGACGTGCAATCACGCGGCCTACTAAAAATTCGGGTTGCAACGTAAGTTCTCTTGCGATTTCACAAATACGATATTGCTCTTCAATAGGAATGATTTCCTCATGTGCTGCAATTTGCAGTACAGGGTCACCTGACGTGTAAACGATGAGAGCACCTGTCTTCATATGCTCTTCTCCAAGTTCCTCGATAATTTCCGTTCCGCTTGCCGGCTTATTTCCGATAACTTTCCTACCCGTTTTTAATTCCAGTTCATCTATTAATTCTTTTGGAAAACCATTTGGATACACTTTGAATGCATCATCTATACGCAAACCCATGATCTCCCAGTGTCCTGTCATCGTATCTTTACCAACAGATGCTTCTTGCATCTTTGTGTAATATCCTTGCGCTTCTTTTTGAGGTGCAAGACCTTTAATAGGTGCTATATTCGCAAGACCGAGACGTTCCAAGTTTGGTAGTTTCAGTCCATCCATCTCTTCACCGATATGTCCAAGTGTATTGGATCCAACATCACCAAAAGCTTTAGCATCGGGTGCTTCACCGATCCCTACTGAGTCAAGTACGATTAAATGTATACGATTATAACGAAATTTTTCCATATGAAAACCTCCAGTAATAGTAGTTTACGCTCTAGGATGATATTGACTATAGACATCTTTCAAACGTTTTTTGCTGACATGCGTGTAAAGTTGCGTCGTAGAAATATCGGCATGTCCGAGCATTTCCTGGACTGCGCGCAAGTCCGCTCCATTTTCAATCAAATGCGTGGCGAAAGAGTGGCGCAATAAGTGTGGTGAAATGACTTTCTGAATTTCTGCCTTCACTCCTGCATCCTTCAAGATTTTCCAACATCCCTGTCTCGTCAACCGTCTGCCATGCATGTTTAGGAACAAGGCTTCAGTATCACTGATGAACTTAGGACGCCCTTCATTTAAATACATTGTACAAGCATCGATTGCGGAACGTCCAAGTGGAACTATCCGTTCCTTACTACCTTTTCCGAATACCCGCACAAAACCCATTGTCAAATGAAGATCAGCCAAATCAATTGCTATTAATTCACTTACTCTCATTCCCGTCCCATATAACAATTCAAGCAATGCAATATCGCGCATGCCTTGTGAAGTATTACCATCAACGGCATGAATCAATCGTTCAATTTCAGGTATAGAGAGCACATCCGGCAACTTTTGTTCGATTTTAGGCAATTCGATATGAATCGTACAATCATGTGTCGTGATTTGCTCTCTCACTAAAAATTGATGAAATGAACGAATGGAGGAAATATGTCGAGAAAGTGTACGACTGGATTTACCACTATCTTTCAACTTCTGCAAATACTGTAGAACCATCGTGCGTTCGATCGAATTAACTGTTTCCAAATTCAAACTTTCGATAAAACGTATATAGGCTATAAGGTCGCGTTGATACGACTTAACGGTATTTTGAGCTAATTGTCTTTCAACCGTTAAAAAATGCACATAATCTTCTAATGCAAACTGCGCATCTTTCATAGACTTTCCTCCTTTCTTATGTAAAAAGTAAAAAAGGACAGCGCTTAGGCCATCCCATTGTCTTCCTGTTCTTTCTCTTCGTCTTTCACTTTACAACGTTTACAAATTCCATGGAACGTTAGCCAATGATCTTTGACTGTAAAACCATAACTACCTTCTACGACTTTTTCTACTTCGCCAAGTAGGTCTTCCTGAATTTCATCAACCGTTCCACATTCTAGACAAATTAAGTGATGGTGGAACCGCGCAGCGCCTTCTTCTCGCAAATCATAACGTGCTACACCATCGCCAAAGTTAATTTTATCGACAACTTTTAGTTCAGTTAATAATTCTAATGTACGATATACAGTCGCCAGACCAATATCCGGCGCTTTTTCTTTTACTAGCAAAAATACATCTTCTGCACTTAAATGGTCTTCTTCATTTTCCAGAAGAACTGCTACAGTCGCTTCACGCTGAGGCGTCAACTTGTAGCTGGCCCCGTGCAATTGCTTCTTGATTCGTTCAATTCGGCTTTCCATACGACGCCCCCCTCAAATTGTTTCCATTATACCAAACTGTCGTTCCAGATGACAATAGAAAGGAAAGGTTCAGTTCATTATAGTGTGAACTGGATATTACTTAATAAAATGAAAGATCGATAGTTCCAGTATTTGCGTGATCAACAATAAAGCAATCAATGGTGGAACAGCAGTTAATGGACGATCTTTTTTACTTGCCGGTGTAGAGAAAAATGGTGGATTTAACGCAGAACATAAAATCAGGAACAACAAACAGCTGATTAATTGAAATGGGAACCACCAAATCGTATAGGATACCAATTTTAAGCCTGTCGACAATAAATAAGTGGATGACAAACCAAAAAAAGCACATTTAATTGCACCGAGAAACATAGTGATAAAACGGACTCTTTTATATTTAGACAGAATGATGGCTAATAGAATAAAGCTCATTGTCACCACAACAGGCGACCACATAGCCGCTTCAGATCCCTTCACTACGCGTTGATCATATAAACCGATGATCTGCTCTAGCGACGTGACCGGCCATTCCCTGAATAATAAAGCCCCTCCTATATAACTGATTGCGAGTATAACGAATAAATACACAAAAGACAATGATCGAGCCATAAATAGGACACCTCCGCATCGTTTCTATAACATATGCTTGTCCGTCCAGAAATAGCTCAATCCTTTATAGGTTTTTTACATACCAGACAGCAGCAACCGTCTTGGCATCATAAATCCTTTCATTCGCAATGAATTCCTCTGCCTCTTCAACAGTTACTTCTAGCACTTCAATGAATTCATCTTCATCCCCTACAGCAGGCTGTTCCACTTTTTCAAGCTCTTTTGCTACATATAAGTGAATAATTTCATCCGCGAAGCCTGGTGAAGTTGAGAAAGTCTGCAAATATTCGAATGAATTCGCACGGTACCCAGTCTCTTCTTCCAATTCACGAATTGCCGTCAGCTTAGGTTCTTCTCCCGGCTCAATCTTACCTGCAGGTATTTCTAGCATCGTTCGTTCCAAAGGCTTTCTGTACTGTTCAACTAACACGATTTTTTTATCTTTAGTCAAGGCGATAATCGCCACCGCTCCTGGATGTTTTACTAATTCTCTTTTTGCTAGTTTTCCATCAGGCAATTCTACTTCGTCGACTTGCACCGAAATGATTTTGCCTTTGAAGATCTGTTCTGTTGAGAGGGTTCTTTCTTCAAACTTCATCCAGCACTCAACCCTTTCCATTGGTTTTATTTCCCGCTCTTATTGTACCATGAAACGAAAGGAGTGAGGCACATGAAGAAGCGTATTATTGGTACAAGTAATTTGCTTGTTTCGGAACTCGGATTGGGCTGTATGTCGTTACCAAGTGAATTGGAAGCGGCTCGTTCTGTACTCGACGAAGCAGTTGATCATGGCATCAATTATTTCGATACAGCAGATCTTTATGATAAAGGAACCAATGAAGAACTCGTTGGAAAAGTGTTGAAAGAAAAACGTCAGGAATTGATCATTGCGACAAAAGCCGGTAACAAGTGGCTGTCAGGAGAAGAGCCCTGGACATGGGATCCTTCCAAAGCGCATATTATGAACGCTGTAAAACAGAGTTTACGACGTTTACAACTCGATTATATCGACCTGTATCAGCTTCACGGCGGTACGATGGAAGATGATGCAGATGAAACAATCGAGGCGTTTGAAACATTAAAAAAAGAAGGAATCATACGTGAATATGGTATCTCAAGTATTCGTCCCACTGTTATCGAACGTTTCCTGAATAATAGCCATGCAGTGTCCGTCATGATGCAATACAACTTGCTTGACCGACGTCCCGAAGAATACTTTTCTATGATTGCTAAAAAGGGTGCATCTGTCGTCACTAGAGGCACTCTGGCAAAAGGCTTACTGACGAATGAAGGCATGGAGCGTGCGAAGAAATTGAATGGCTTCGTAGCTTATGCACCGTCTGATTTACAGCAGACAGTTGAAGCACTATCCAAAGAAACGAACGACTTACATGCATATGCTCTTGCTTTTGCACTGAAAGAGCCTGCTGTTGCCTCTGCTTTGATTGGTTCAAGAACACAACAACAACTTCGCGAATCATTAAACGCTTATGAAACGCAAATTGATCCACAATTGCTAACGTTATTGACAAGCAAAACAGAGCCACATCAATATGAACAGCACCGAGTGTAAATAGTAAAAGAGCAACTGCATTTTCCAGCAGTTGCTCTTTTACTTATTTATGATTAGCAGTTGCATTTACCAAGATAGAAGATGGCCCTTCTTTGATGCTAAGAGGCATAGCTTTAGCTTCATACGCTTGTTTTGTTGTTTGCTTCTTTTTTGAAGGAATCATATTGAAAATGATATTCAAGAAAATCGCAGTGATACTTCCGAGTACAATCCCGTTACTAGTTAAAATTTGTACACTTTCCGGCAATTCCTTAAATAGATCCGGTACAACCGAAACACCAAGGCCGATACCGATAGAACATGCTACGATCATCGCGTTATCTTGAGTTTTTGAAATAACAGGACTCAACATTTTAATTCCTTGCGAAACCACCATGCCGAACATAGCAACCATCGCTCCGCCCAGAACTGCGGGAGGGATAATCGTTGCAAGAGCTGCTATTTTCGGCAAGAAACCTAAAGAAATCAGCATGATTGCAGTAACGAATATTACACGGCGTGATTTCACACCAGACAATTGCATTAAGCCGACGTTTTGTGAAAATGTCGTATAAGGAAATGCGTTAAATATACCCCCAATAACGGAAGCTAGTCCTTCTGCACGATATCCTTTTTCCAGCATTTTTTGATCGATTTCTTCCTCACAAATATCGCCGAGTGCAAAGTATACGCCAGTCGATTCTACGAGCGACACCATTGCAACCAGTGTCATAATGGCAATCGGCAGTAGATGGAACGTAGGTGTTGCTAAATAAAATGGCATGACCATATGAACATAAGAAGCATCTTGTACATTGGAGAAATCTACAATACCAAGGAAAATCGCTGCGATCGTACCACCGACTAAACCTAATAAAATGGCGATCGACTGCATAAAACCTGAAGTAAATCGGAACATCAAGACAATAAATAATAACGTTCCAAATGAAAGTGATATATTTGTCAACGATCCGAAATCTTCCGCACCTTGTCCGCCACCCATATTATTGATCGCAACCGGAATCAATGTGATTCCAATAATTGTTACGACAGAGCCGGTAACGATTGGCGGGAAGAATTTCACAAGACTCCCAAAGAATCGGCTGATGAAGAAAATGATTACGCCTGAAGCAATAACCGCTCCATAAATAGCTGCAATTCCATAATCATTGCCTATCAATATCATCGGGCCAACCGCTGTGAATGTACAACCGAGAACTACAGGTAATCCAATGCCAAAATATTTATTACGTGAAATTTGTAACAACGTGGCGATACCACACATTAAAATATCAATCGAAACAAGATATGTCAGCTGTGTTGGAGTTAAACCAATAGCATTCCCCACAATAAGCGGTACCAATACTGCGCCTGCATACATAGCTAGTAAATGTTGAAAACCTAGCAGCGTAGTTTTCATCGTTCCGTTTCCTCCCCGACAAACTGGACTTGACCATTTTGTAACGACTGAAGTTCAGCTAACGATTCCAAACGTACCCCTTCTTTGCGGATCAGATCTCCGCCTGGCTGGAAGCATTTTTCAATAACAATTCCAACTCCTGCAATAGTTGCACCTGCTTGTTTTGCGATATCTATGAGTCCAAGTGCAGCTTGTCCATTCGCAAGGAAATCGTCAATGAGCAATACCGTATCTTCACTTGAAATGAAATCTTTAGAAACTGATATATCATTTGATTCCTTCTTCGTGAAAGAATACACTTTCGCGGAGTATAAATGATCCGTCAATGTAAGTGATTTACGTTTTCTGGCAAACACTACCGGAACGCCTAAAATCATTCCCGCCATTGTCGCAGGAGCAATACCTGAAGATTCAATCGTGATGATTCTCGTGATGTTTTGATCGCTGAATCGGCTAACAAACTCTTTTCCGATTTCTTGCATCAGTAATGGATCGATTTGATGATTCAAAAAGGAATCCACTTTTAGTACCTCTTCCGATAATACTTTACCTTCTTGTCGAATCTTGTTTTTTAGCAACTCCACGCTGTTATGCTCCCTTCATTTTTCCGAATAAAAAAAGCGTATATGCCATACTCCCATATAACAACTATGAGAGAGCGGCATGTACGCTTTTAAAAATGAAAAAGCAATTTCTTGTCGAACGACAAAGAAAGCTGCTTTTCATTCTCCCCATAGGCGGTCTATTTTCGGTAGACCGGTAGAAACTTACGGGCCATATCCCCGTGATTATATGAGTCTTATTTAACTGAATGCTAACAGTATAGCACGATTCGACATTTTTTCAATACGAATATTTGACGATTTGCTTGCTAGCTTCCACTCAGTGAGCATGTGGACATATTCTTGACAAGAAGTTGGGAGGGATTGGAATAAACGTTGTTTGCAAAGTGAGTTAATAATGAGTGCGATGGGATGGAAGCTCCAGTTGGCGGAAGCTTTCCCATGGGCTCGCGGTGAGCCAACTAGTCACTGCGTTCCTTTAGTTGTCTCACTTGATCGAGCTGATCCATCGGGAGTCGCCGCCAACTTCCGCTTCCATCTTACGTTGATAGTAGTGTTACTTAGATCACTCACTGTCTGAAGTATGTGAATCATTGTTTTGTCTTAACTTATTTAGATTCAAGTGCTGAAGTTCAAAGCCAATTACTACCCTAACTTCAATACGCAACTAGGAGTATCACCCACTTACACTGCAAGGGATTGGAGCGAGAGCCGTAGCGAAGGACGGCTTTTGCGAGTAAAAGCGAAGCGTTAGGAGCACATCTTTGCACTAGGAGTGGCGACTTCCAGAGAATCAATTTGTCGCGAACCCTCAGGTAAGCGTCCCCTCCGTAGTGCCAATCCCCATCCCAACGATTACTCTCTCTTATTCGTTTATTGAAACAAGATAGATGATAGATAAATTACTACGCCAACTGTGAAGCTGCTGGCTACGGTGTTGAATAGGACGATTTGGGCTGCTAGTTCAGACTCTACGTCGTATTCCAATGCCAGTGTTGAGCTATTTCTCGATGTTGGAAACGAACTGGCGATCCACAGTGACTGAGCCGTGACCCCATCTATTTTCAGCAGTAAAATCAACAGCAACGCCACGGCTGGTGAGATGATGAGTCGGCCGATAGCGCTAAGGTAAATCAAACGATTCCAAAGTGTCTTCACTTTAATCTGCGCTAACTGCGCGCCAAGTGTGATGAGTGCGATGGCGATAAATGCATCCGATAAATGACCGATCGGGAGCTCGATAAACTGCGGCAACCGGATATCTGCCAAGTTAAGCAATGCACCTAGCCATAAAGCGTGGATAATCGGCATCCGAATAAACTGTTTTGCAATGTCTTTTCCCGATTGCGTGGAAGATACGAGATTATACAATCCATATGAATACGTCAGTAAGTTCTGATAGACGATCAAAACAATCTGAATGGACACACCAAGCGGATTCGCATGAAAAACTAGCTGACTAACAGGTAATCCATAGTTTCCTGAGTTGATGAGAACAATACTATTCTTCATTACGGCGGTTTGCTGGCGATTCAGACGCAAAATTTTACTGAATAAATGACCAGTAATTATTAAAGTGGTCGTGAATAATACAACAAACATTAATACGTCAAGTAAGATTTCCACATCAATAACGGTATGATATAAGTTCATGAATACGGCGGCAGGTATCAAACAATATGTCAGAATATTGCCTAATGCCTTAACATTAAAAGTAAACTTTATTTGTAAAACAACACCAATTCCTAATAAAATAAGCATCGGTGTGATAACATTTACAAAGACTATGAGTAAGTACTCCATAAAGGAATCTCCTTTCTGCTGCTTCAGCTACATACTTCTCAGAACAATCTTCAAGGAATACAGGAGGCTTCACAATGAAAAAAGAACGACCAAGTAAACATTTACATTTCCCTAAGAGTCAGTGGGTGTTATTAGCAGGTATTTTATTTTTAGCCGCTACTATCCGTTCCCCACTAACATCTGTAGGGCCTATTATCAGTAACATTCGTGATCAACTGCAAATCTCTAACTCATTAGCAGGATTTCTAACAACCATCCCACTACTGGCATTTGCTATTGTATCACCTTTTACACCACGGATTGCAAAACGATTCGGCATGTCGCGAACGCTTTTCTATGCAATGATTATTTTATTGCTAGGGATCATCATGCGTTCTATCGGTACTAGCACATTGCTACTAATTGGTACATTTTTAATCGGAGTAGGAATCGCATTTGCAAACGTCCTATTGCCGAGTCTTCTTAAACTGAGCTTCCCTTTACATATCGGATTGATGACGGGTCTGTACTCCGTGTCTATGAGTATATCTGCAACACTTGCATCTGGTATCGCTTCTCCCATCGCCAATGAAACAGTATATGGCTGGCAAGGCGCGCTAGGAATTTGGGGAGTCATTACGTTGTTAGCCATTATCGTATGGATACCTCAGATTCGCAAAAAGAAAGAAGTCATCAAAACAGTTCAGAAAAACACGAAGTCGAAACCAGCTCTTCCTATTTGGCGTTCACCACTAGCTTGGAGCATCACGATATTCATGGGACTACAGTCGTTCCTATTTTATACGACAGCATCATGGATTCCCGTTGTGTTGCAAACGAATGGTATGACCGCTGATGCTGCTGGATGGATGTTAGCGCTTGTCCAGCTCGCACAATTGCCTATGATGTTTATCATACCAGTGGTCGCTGATAAGGTACGTGATCAACGTATTCTTGTCGTAGCTGTTTTCGCTTGCTATTTAATTGGCTACGGCGGTGTACAGTTTGGAAGCGAAAGCCTAACTGCACTTTGGATGATTTTCATTGGTCTCGGAGGCGGTTCGGCATTTGGACTCGCTATGATGTTCTTCACTTTACGTACCAACACACCAGACCAAGCGGCTTCGATTTCCGGAATGGCGCAGTCGATCGGCTACTTACTAGCATCCGTCGGTCCTGTGTTGTTCGGTATCCTTCACGACTTTACCGGTTCATGGACGGCACCACTTTATACCTTCATAGTTGTAGCAACTATACTATTTATCAGTGGTATGTACGCAGGTAAGAAACGTTATATTTCGCTTGAACCAAAACAGAATGCATCATAAAAAAGTGAGAATACGTTTGGGGTTACGCTCTTTAGTTCACTATGATAAAAACGCATTTCAATAATTAAACGAAGAACCCCAATTCATACGAATTGGGGTTCTTCGTTTAACCAGTGTATAAACCTAGAGTATAAAAAGCCTGCAGTTTTAAATAGCTTGTTAGCAATCCAAATAACAGGCAGTCGTTTACTGTTTTTGCACTGCCAATGTATAAATAAAACTCATTAATAAATTATGTTAACTCATAAATAGAAGAACCAATCATAATGTGCACTCTACAAGCTAGAGTGATATCTAACTTTTCGTGTATTTTATTATGGCTAAACCTACAGATTAACAAGGTACATATTGGAGCAGATTCGTACTTTATCATGTTGAGTGCACGTGATACTTATGAAGCAATTCGTTAGCATGGAAAAGTGCTTATATCGATCAGGAATGATGACTATGTCATTAGAACAGAACCACGAAATATGTACATGAAATTAGTGGAACTTCAGCTATTACACCGTTTTAGAAAGAATAACTGAAACGAGTTTACACGGTTAATTGAATTTTATTTCCTGATGGATCTTCTATGACAAACAATCCATCTTCAACTATATATGATGCGCCTAGATGCTGTAATTGTTCAATAACCTTTGCTATTGCTTCTTCATTTGGAAAAGTAAGAGTATACCAATTTATACCGACGCTATTTTCTCGTGGCTTCGAAGCACCTACTCCTTGCCATGTATTCAAGGCGATATGATGATGATAGTCACCGGTTGAAATGAAAACAGCTTGAGGATAATGACTCACAACTGTAAAACCAAGTCCCTTCGTGTAAAACTCCTCTGCTTTCTGAAGATCGGCCACATGCAAATGAACATGCCCCATAACCGTGTCAGCAGGCAACCCATCCCAATCCATATCACTTACCGCTAATAGACTTTCTACATCTAATGGGTCAGAAACCATCTTGACTTCCCCATTAGACCAGGTCCATTCGATAGCTAGCCGATCTATATACACTTCTATGCCATTTCCGTCTGGATCTGTAATGTATAGAGCTTCACTTACAAGATGATCTGATGCTCCGAATCGAAGGCCTGTCTCAGATAAATGGCGTAAAAAGACAGATAAGTCAGCCCGTGTTGGTAACAAAAGTGCAAAGTGAAATAAACCGGTTTTCCCTTTTTCCTTTGGTAGTACATCAACCGGTTGCTCAATTGTTAATAATCCTATTTTACCATCCGCTGTTAAAACGGCTTTTCGATCTGTTTGCTCCAATATTTGAAATCCTATAACCTTTTGGTAAAATTCAAGCGATGAATTAAGATTTGTTACATTTATATTAACCTGTCCAACAAATATATTAGGCCTTTGATGAAAGTTTTTCATTTTTGCAATCAGCCTCTCTTCTATCTAGTATTGTTTCTTACTGTTCGTGATATGAGTTTTTCTTTTTTCTATTAAATATAGCTTGATCAACTGCCCAAATCTTACTTCCATTTATGGTTAAAAATATAGCGATTACTAAAAGTACAAGATCTAGTTCGTAGCCAACCTTTTCCCCCGTGCCTAAGAATCCAGCGGTGAGTTTAACCTTTAGAATTGCACCAACCATGATTATAGCTAGCAATGCAGAAACAACTCTCGTCCCTACGCCTAAAATGAGTGCCATTCCACCTATTAGTTCCACAGCCCCTACAAAGTATGCTAAAAACCCTGGAATTCCTATACTATCAAACCATCCTCCGGTATTTCCTATTCCATCTTGAAATTTAACGAACCCATGTACAAAAAAACTAATCCCTAACATTATTCTTAATAAAAATATGCTTATCTCTAATTTCTTCATCTTCATTTCCTCCTAAATTTTATTACTTAATTCATTCCAAAGTCATTGTGTTCCGGGCTTCGAAGATCATAAAAAGCCGTTGTGTCATCATCCCAAATTTTATGTACCAAAAGATTATTATTTCTATATAGGTGAACACTGTTTGTAAAAATAATTAACCTTCGCTTTCAATTGATTTCCAGTAGAAATTACAGTTTACGGAACGTAAGAAACCAAAACATAGCTAGACTCCCAATGGAATGCTCAAATATTTTAACAGCTCGTTCAATCCGCATAGCTAAACATCTGACTAATAAACTTCTCCTCCTTTCTCAAATATTACTATATCCCTAGTATTATTTTACTTTTTAAAACTATATATATGTTCGTGAAAAACATCAATAGCTTTATTATTAGTATATAACCCAATAATAAGTATCACTAGGTGAATAATAATTCTCTATAGGATAACATCATGCGAAAGTTCACGTCAATATATGTGTGTTATCATATAGTCAAACAACAATATTCTTGGAGGGATTAGAGTGGAAATCGGCTCGAAAATACGAGATATACGGAAGAGAAAGAAAATAACAATTGCCCAGATGAGCGAACAAATTGGACTCTCAAAAGGGTTCATAAGCAACATCGAAAACGATAATGCATCCCCCTCCCTAAATACGTTGCAAGAAATCGCCAGCTTCCTTGACGTTCCTCTACCCTATTTGCTGCTAGAAAAAAAGGAGCATATGAAAGTCATTAGGAAAGCCGATCGGGTATATACAACGTTTAACGGCATAAAAATTGAACATATTTCTACTCAAAGCGGCCTTCGCATGATGCACGTTGAATTACCCCCCGGTACATCGACTGGTCAAGCGATTGCCCACGAAGGTGAAGAGAGCCATGTCGTACTTAAAGGCACGGTCCTTGCTGAACAAGGTGAAGATTCTGTCATTGCAAAAGAAGGCGATTCATTCAGTTGGAATGCTAGTGTACCTCACTTTGTAAAAAACATCGGAGAAGAAGTGGCCGTCTTACTTATCGCTGTCTACTCCGAGGATAAAATCATATGACACTTCTTTTCATTTAATTTTTTCCAAGCAACTAGAACTGATTTAATCAAAAAATCGCAACACAAGTTTGACTTGTGTTGCGATTTTTATTTTACAGCTTTAGTATCCTCCAACTAAACAGGTCAATTTCAGATGCATTGGCTCTAATTAGTATATTTCTAACTCTGCAGAAATCGGGCAATGATCACTGCCCATGATTTCTGAATGAATGGCTGTTGTTTTTAGAGCTGACTGGAGACACTCTGAAATGATAATGTAATCGATACGCCAGCCGATATTTCGTGCACGTACGTCGCGCATATAAGACCACCACGTATAACTTCCTTCAAGATCCGGATTCATAAAGCGAAATGTATCAATGAATCCCTTGTCTAATAGCCGTGTCATTTTTCCACGTTCTTCATTCGTGAACCCTGAATTACCAATGTTTGATTTAACGTTGCGAATATCAATTTCTTCATGCGCTACGTTTAAATCTCCGCAATAGATGACTGGCTTGATGGCATCCAGCGACTGTAAATGCTCGAGTAATTCATCTTCCCATGCCAAACGAAGTGATAATCGTGCCAAGTCCCGTTGTGAATTGGGTGTATAACAATTGACGAGAAAGAACTCTTCAAATTCCAGCGTCAGTACTCGCCCCTCTGATTCGTGATCTAGATCATTCAATCCATAGCGTACAGAAAGAGGTATTTTCTTCGTAAACACTGCCGTACCGGAATATCCTTTTTTCTCTGCATAGTTCCAGTAGGATTCATAGCCATCGAAAGAAAGATCGATTTGTCCTTCTTGGCACTTGATCTCCTGGATACAGAATATATCTGCCTGTACTTGTTCAAAAAAGTCACTGAAACCTTTTTTTACACATGCTCTAATACCGTTCACGTTCCAAGATACTACTTTCAATACTACACAACCTATCTTTATTAATTGCCGTTAAAACTTACTGCTAATTTTGCTGCAAGTTCAGCGTTTGACTTCACCAATGCGATATTGGCTTCCAGGCTTTTACCGCCTGTCATTTCCTGAACTCTTTTTAACATATGTGGTGTAAGATTCTTCCCACTAATGCCCAGTTGTTCAGCTTCTTTAAGCGCATCTGAAACCAATCCATCCATATACTCTTGATCCATCGCATATTCTTCAGGAATTGGATTGGCGATAATCGCACTTCCCTCCAAACCTAGATTCCATTTAACACGCAACATCTCTGCTATCATGTCGATTTCATCTACTCGATAATCTACATGATGTGCACTGCTTCTTGTGTAAAACGCAGGGAATATGTCTGTTTGATAGCCCATTACTGGCACACCTTTTGTTTCCAAATACTCAAGTGTTTTACCGAGATCTAAAATAGATTTCGCTCCTGAACAAACAACTGCTACACTTGTGCGTGCGAACTCTTCAAGATCAGCTGAAATATCCATCGTGTGTTCCACACCCCTATGGACACCACCAATGGCTCCGGTGGTGAATACACGGATTCTCGCCAAGTCTGCAAAGAACATCGAGGCAGCAACCGTCGTTGCACCCGGTTTTTTAGTAGCGATTAAATAACTGATGTCGCGTCTAGATGCTTTGATAACACCCTTGCTGTCTCCGAACCGTTCTAATTCCTCATCAGATAGCCCGATTTTTATTTTACCGTCCATAATGGCAATGGTTGCCGGAACCGCTCCATGATCTCGCACAATTTGCTGAACTTCACGTGCGGCTTTCACATTTTCAGGATACGGCATGCCGTATGTAATAATTGTAGATTCCAATGCGACCAGCGGCTTGCCGTATTTCATCGCTTCTTTCACTTCTTCAGAATACGAAACATATCTTCTCATCAAGAATCTTCCCCTTTACCGTTCAATCCCTATATATTCATACTAATCATTATACACAGTTTATTCAATGCTCTTTGTCGATTATTTGGTCAATAGAGTAGCTTTCCAAATCCCATCCTGTCTCATGATCTAAAACTAGCTCGGATAAAAGCTTGCCAAGAAGAGGTCCTACTGTTAAACCTGATGAACCAAGACCATTGGCAATCCACACCTCCGGATGATCAGGCAATTGACCAATGACCGGCATGAAATTTGGTGTATGTGGACGGATGCCCACACAAACTTCAGCCAATTCCGCCTGACGCAGCTCAGGGGCAATTGGTAACGCATTCGATAATATTTCCAATATACCACCAGCTGTCGGTTGAATATCGAAATCATCTGTATCCTCGTGCGTCGCGCCCGCTACGAATCTGCCGTCTTGGAAAGGTACGAGATACTGAGTGCTCGGTGGCATAATGACCGGCCATTCACCTGACGCCTCATTATTTGATTGTAAATGAAGGATTTGCGCTTTCTGTCCTGCTACTTGTATCTTCTTACCTAACGGCTCTGTAAATTCACTAGCCCAGGCACCTGCCGCTATGATAATTTGATCTCCTTCAATAATTTGCCCATCAACGATAACACCACAAACTTTCCCTTCTTTTATGTACGGTATTGCGGAGCCTTTTATACTTTTCACACCACGTGTAACTGCCACACGTACTAATGCACGAAGTAGCTGATCTCCCTCTACTTTGGCAGCGCCAGAAATACGGACCGCTGCATATTCTTCAGATAACAACGGGAAATAGCTAGCCGCCTGCTCTGTATCCAGTAATTCCACTTCCCCGATCTCGGGAGCGTGTTCTTTTCTTTTATTCAACAACTCGACTTTTTTCTCTAAACGACTTATATCGGTGTGAATCGCCAAGGCACCAACTTTCTTGTATCCTGTTTCCAGCTCGCCCTGTTCTTCCAATGAACGAATGAATTCAGGATAATAGGCAGCTCCAGCTGACGCTAATGCATACCAAGCTTTATTACGGCGCTGAGATGCCCATGGACAAATAATGCCTGCTGCAGCTTTTGTGGCCTGTCCTGGCTCCTGTCTATCGATTAAAACGACTTCTGCATGTTGCATAGACAAGTGATAAGCAGCAGAAGCTCCAACGATTCCAGCACCTACAATTACTATTTTCTTCATGGAAATCTGCTCCTTTTTATAATAGTTTTGAATATCGACAAACTTTCCACTTTATTTTTTCTGAAAAAGCAGTATAATTACACTATTCGAACTAAAGGTTTCGGAATATTCTATATCTTAAGGGGTTTTGATGATTATGACGAGATTACCTATGCAAATTCAACTTGCACAAAATAAAAAAGAAAAGCCAGATCCTAGCACTTTAGTTTTCGGGAAATCATTTACAGACCACATGCTCATTATAGACTATGAGGAAGGCAAAGGTTGGCATAATCATCGCATTACTCCTTACGCTCCTTTAATGCTCGATCCAGCTGCAATCGTTTTGCATTACGGACAAACGGTTTTTGAAGGAATGAAGGCGTATCGTTCTGAAGAAGGAACCATTCGTTTGTTCCGTCCAGATCAAAATATGAAGCGCCTGAATTATTCTCTTGATCGTCTATGTATGCCCCGGATCGATGAAGAGAACGCATTATACGCACTTAATCAGTTGTTGCAAATCGAGCAGGATTGGATTCCTACGCTTGAAGGAACCTCATTATATATCCGCCCATTTGTCATAGCAACAGAAGCTTTCCTAGGTGTAGCACCAGCGAAAAGTTATCAGTTTTACATGATTCTGTCCCCTGTTGGCTCGTACTATAAAGAAGGAATTCATCCTGTGAAAATTCTCGTGGAAAATGAATTCGTCCGTGCTGCAAAAGGTGGAACCGGTAGCGCTAAAACGGCTGGTAACTACGCATCCGCTTTAAAGGCACAGGAGACAGCAGACAACCAAGGCTACTCCCAAGTTTTATGGCTCGATAGCGTCGAGCGTAAATACGTGGAAGAAGTAGGCAGCATGAATATCTTCTTCAAAATCAACGGTGAAGTCGTGACACCCGCAATTAACGGGAGCATCCTTGAAGGAATAACACGAAAATCGATATTGCAATTGCTGAGACACTGGAATATGCCAGTAGCAGAGCGCCAAATCTCGATGGATGAAATAAGATCTGCCTATGAAAGTGGAGAACTGGAAGAAGTATTCGGCACAGGTACAGCTGCTGTTATTTCCCCTGTTGGTGAACTGAATTGGGACGGTTATAAAATGATCATCGGTAACGGTCTAACGGGTGAACTATCTTCTCGTCTTTATAACACGCTAACGAATATTCAAACAGGTAAAGAACAAGATCCATTTGATTGGGTATATGAAATCAAGAAACATATAGCAAGGCTTGCCTAAGACGACAAAAGAGCCCCTGTTTTTCCACAACCGGAAAACAGGGGCTTTTGTTTATACAGAAAGTAAAGCTGCATCACTAGTAAGTTGCTCTCCACGAATGCGTTGAAATTCATCCATCAATTTTGCAATCGTCAAGTGCTGTTTCTGCTCTTCTTCCACTTCTAGGATAATTTGACCTTTATCCATCATAATCAAACGATTTCCAAGGTCGAGTGCCTGTTGCATGTTATGCGTTACCATCAACGTCGTCAGTTGATCTTTCTCAACTAAACGTTTCGTTAAATCGGTAATCAGCTCTGCACGGGACGGGTCAAGCGCTGCTGTATGCTCGTCCAGCAACAATATAGAAGGCTGCGTAAAAGTTGCCATCAACAATGACAATGCTTGACGCTCGCCACCTGACAATAATCCAACATTCGCTGTCATCCGATTTTCGAGATTCAAGTGCAATGTTTCAAGTGATGTACGGAATAAATCTTTTCGTTTCTTATCTACTCCGCGATGCAATGAACGACGCCGGTTACGGGAATAAGCCATTGCCAAATTCTCTTCAATTGTCATAGTAGGTGCTGTACCTGACATCGGATCTTGAAAAACGCGCCCGATCATTTTAGATCGTTTGAACTCTGCCAAACGCGTGACATCTTTATTATCAATATAAATAGAACCAAAATCCGGTGTCAATGCGCCTGATATCATATTCATCATGGTCGATTTCCCTGCACCGTTACTTCCGATCACAGTAACGAAATCACCCGGTTGTAAATGCAAGTTAATCTGGTCAAGCGCTACTTTTTCATCAGGAGTCGATTCATTAAATATTTTATTGACTTGAACCAGCTTCAACAACGCTATGACCTCCTTGTGATGACTTTATTGCCATTCGTTCAGCTTGTCTTTTCGCTTTACGTGATTTTTCCCGTCTCTTTTCAAGAATCTGTGGAATAATCAATGCGGCGATTACAATGACTGCAGTGATCAATTTCATATCACCTGAATCGAGAATTTTCACGCGTAGTGATAGACCGATTACGATACGATAGATGACTGCACCGATAACTACCGCCAACGTGGTGCGGAAAATAGTTTTGGTTCCGAAGATTGCTTCTCCGATAATAACAGAAGCCAATCCGATAATAATCATACCAATTCCCAAGCCGTTATCTGCGAATTTCCCATGTTGTGCGATCAAAGAACCTGAGAAAGCTACTAATGCATTAGAAATTCCCAGTCCGAGAATAACGAGTGTATCTGTATTGGCAGAGAAGCTGCGAATCATTTTTTTATTATCGCCAGTTGCACGGATGGCCAAACCGACTTCGGTTTGCAAGAACCAGTCCGCAATGAATTTAATGATCACGACAACTAAAATCATCAATACTAATGTTCCCCAAGTCGATGGTAAATGTTCCAAGCCGAGACCTGCTAAGAAGCCATTGATTGCTTCATCAATTCCTAGACTACTCCAGAAACCTTGGAACTTACTGAAAATCGTTTCTGAATTTAAAAGCGGAATATTCGGGCGGCCTACTGAACTTTCGGTAGTCAGTCCCATTATCCGAAGATTTATCGAGTAAAGAGCTATCATCATGAGGATTCCGGATAGAAGTGGATTGATTTTTCCTTTGGTATGTAATAAACCTGTTATACATCCAGCAAAAAAGCCGACCAAGATCGCGGTAAGTGTTGCAACAAGTGGATGATAATCAAATACAATCATCGTAGCCGCTACTGCAGCACCTGTTACAAAACTTCCATCCACTGTTAAATCTGGAAAATCAAGCACCCGAAATGTTAAATACACTCCGAGTGCCATGATCGCATAGATGATACCCTGCTCAACTGAGCCAAATACAGCTGAAAACATGCAAGATCATCTCCTAATTGTATTTATTCTGCTACTTCTGCATTCCAATCATCTTGAATCTTCAAGCCGATTGCGTTTGCAGTCTCTTCATTCATCACTAACTTTAAGTTCTGTGGTAATTGAACAGGTAATGATTCAGGCGTTTCTTCACCCGTTAGAATCTTTACTGCCATTTCACCCGCCTCATAGCCGATGTCGTAATACTCAAAGCCGTATGCTCCAAGTCCACCACGTTTCACAGAATCAAATTCACCAACCATCATCGGAATCTTATTGTCGTTCGCAACAGAGATGACCGATTCTAGTGCTGATACTACTGTGTTATCTGTGATGATATAGAATGAATCTACTGAACCGATTAATGATTCAGCTGCTTGTTTTACGTCTGCTGAAGTCGCAACAGATGCTTCTACAACTTCCATATCCATATCTGCAAGAATTTCTTTTACATGATCCACTTGTAAGCGAGAGTTTTGTTCTCCTGAGTTAAAGATCATGCCTACTTTTTTTGCAGCTAAGTTTTCTTTTAAGAATTTCATTGTATTTGGAATAGCATCCGGATGGTTATCAGTAGTTCCTGTAACGTTTCCACCTGGTTCTTCGTTAGATGCAACAAGTTCCGCTGCTACTGCATCCGTAACGGATGTAAAGATGATTGGAATATCTTGTGTCGCACTAGCTGCTGCCTGTGCACTTGGTGTAGAGTTAGCAAATATTAAATCTACGCCTGCGCCTGCTAAGTTGTTGGCAATTGTTGAGTTGGAACTATTATCATTTTGCGCATTTTGCTTGTCATATTCGACATTCAATCCTGCATCTTCAATCGCCTTTTGGAACCCTTCAAACGCCGCATCTAAAGACGGGTGTTCAACAATTTGTGTAACACCAATTATGTATTTTTCTTCAGTGCTTGCTTTGTCATCATTTTTATCATCTGCTACTGAATCAGATGACTCCTTTTTCCCACCACACGCAGCTAGAATGAGCACGATACTGAATAGTGCAGCTACATAAGTCACCCAACGTTTCTTCATGTAAATCCCCCTCAACTATTATCTATTACCGGTTCGAAGTATTCAGAAAAGGTAATAATTATACGTAATCGTACCCTTAACAAAGTTATTCGTCAATGCATTATTCAATATTTTTCGTGAATTCTAACAAGTTTACTAACATTTTGCTGTAATCTTTCATATATTGCAATAATTTCACTAGGAATTGAGTAATCCACAAAAAAAGTAGTGATGCGAGTATTATATTCGCATCACTACTTTTGGTTATTTACTAAACTCGTAATTCAGGAATCTCTTTGTACGCATTTCTTTCGGTGATTTGATCACTTCTTCTGGAGTACCCGATTCAATGATCATTCCGTCGTCCATAAAGATTACATGATTCGCGACACTGCTTGCAAATTCCATTTCATGCGTCACCACAATCATCGTCATATGCTCTTCCGCAAGGTTTTTCATAACTTGCAATACTTCTTTCGTCAATTGCGGATCTAAAGCAGAAGTCGGTTCATCGAATAATAAAATATCCGGATCCATCATCAATGCTCTCGCAATCGCTACACGTTGTTTCTGGCCACCCGAGAGTCGTGAAGGTAATTCATCAGCTTTTGAAGCCAATCCGACTTTCTCAAGTAACTCGATACTTCTATGCCCATAATCGTTAGCTTTTTCTTTCTTCACAAGTTTCGGCGCCAATTCCAAGTTCTGTTTTACAGTTAAATGAGGAAACAGGTTAAATTGTTGAAATACCATTCCCATTTTAGAATTAATTATTTTACTATCTGTAGGGTTTGTGTAAATGCCATCTTTAACTAGGTAATCCCCATCCACTCTAATACTTCCGCCACCGACTTGCTCCAGTTGAATTAAACTTCTCAACATCGTACTTTTTCCAGAACCCGAAGGTCCGATAATTGCCATTACATCATTTTTTTGAACATCAAACGATATATCCTTCAATACTTCCAATGGACCGAATGATTTCTGTAAGTTACGTACTTCAATGAAAGACATAGTTTTCTCTCCTCATTCGTATTGCAGCTTTCTCTCTAAATACTTAAACACTACAGTCAAACCGAATGCTATCAGCAAGTAAATCCCCGCTGCAATGAAGAACGGAATGATTGTGAAGTCTCTGTTTACGACTGTTTGCGCATAGTGTAGCAACTCAGGAACAGCTACCGCATATAAAAGCGCCGTATCTTTTACTAAAGATACCGATTCATTCGCAATTGGCGGTAGCGTAACACGAAACATTTGCGGCAAGATGACTCGCACCGTTGTTTGCCATTTCGATAATCCAAGTACTTGGGAAGCCTCATATTGTCCTTTATCGATGGAAATTAATCCACCACGGAATATTTCAGCAAAGTACGCTGAATAGTTTAAAATGAACGCTATTGTAGCCGCAACAAAACGGTCAAAAACTAAATACTCACCAATTACCGGCAGAAGTGGTAAACCAAATACAAAGAACAATAGCTGTAATAACAAAGGGGTCCCACGCATGACGTATATAAAAGTCTGCGCCAAATAAGAAATTGGTTTAATACTACTTCTTACGGCAAGTGTCAACAAGAATCCGAGTGGAATAGATAAGACGATCGCTATTACAAATAATAGGACAGTCGCTTTAGCTCCTTCCAACATGGGGATCAGCATGGACATAAAATATTCATAACTCATTAGTAAATTCCTCCAAAAAACCATTCAAGGTTTTATGTACTTCTCTTACAATACAAATACCAACGGAAGTCATAATTACAACTTCCGTTGACATCACTTATTCTACTACTCAGCGTAGAACTTTGTCTTCTCCGAACCATTCTGTAGAAATTTCAGCTGAAGTACCATCTTCGTTCATTGTATCCAATGCCTTTTGAAGATTTTCAAGCATTTTTTCATTGCCTTGTTTCACTCCAACGCCATACTCTTCCACTGCCAATGATCCATCAACTTTTGCAAAGACACCTTCTTCATTAGTCATATAGTAATCAATGACGACTTCATCCAGAACAACTGCATCTAGCCGACCAGTTTTTAAATCTGTTAACGCTAGAACATTATCCGCAAATTCTGTAATGTTTTTTAATTTTTCGTGAATCGGGTGGCTTTCTAGTGCTGGCCCAGCTGATGATAATGCTTGCACGCCTACCGTTTTTCCATCTAAATCTTCAATTGCTTTGACATCAGAGTCTACTAACGTCACGATAACTTGATTATTATCCAAATAAGGCTTCGTGAATAGTACTTTTTCTTGACGCTCTTTCGTGATCGTATAGCCGTTCCAAATTAAATCGATTCGTCCACTACTAAGTTCCGTCTCTTTCGTCTTCCAATCGATCGGTTGGAATTTTGCTGTAGAGCCCATATGCTCAGCCGCTGCTGTCGCCATATCAATATCAAAGCCGACTAAATTATTTTTATCGTCACGGAATCCCATAGGTGCGAATTTGTCATCTACACCGATGATAATTTCTTTCGTGTCTCCATTACCGGTTTCCGTTGAAGGCTTTTCACCGCTTGAAGACTTGTCCGAACATCCTGCTAGCACTAGGAATAATGCTGCGAATAATAAAGCAATAGTGGTCTTTTTCATTGGTTTTCCTCTTTTCTTTACTCTTTAGTACGTTAATGAGTTAGTATACTATAAAAATAACATTAGATACACAAAATGAAAAGTAGCAAAGTAAAAAAACTGAAGGCAATCTCCATATTACAGGAGTTGTCTTCAGTCCAAGAATGCGCTATGACTATTCTCTTTTCGTTATTTACTTCTCCTAAACACTTTGTGTCCATCATATGAAAATACTAAAGGCTTGTTCTCAAGTATCGTTTCGATATGCACGATGCGTCCCCAAAGCTGATGTATATGAGGTAAAACATGTTCTAAATATGGCAAATCAAGTTCAGTGTCTTCATAGCGGTGAATAAGATACAGTTCACCATTACGCATATAGTCCCCATCGTCTACTACTATATAAGGAAAACCACCGTTCACTCGCTGTCCAATTAACTGATTCCGGACAGCATCGGTCTGTTTGTCAGAGATTTTGTATTGGTCTTCCTGCTTTTGAAATACATACAGATCCTCTTGTTTGATGAGGTCGTCCGTCAAGTAATTTCGAATGAAGGATGTATCATTTTCGATTTCACGCGCTTCGAATATTTTTTCCCGTCCCGTCATCGCTTCTTCTCCACGTGAAGTGGCTTCTTTAGCTAAAACATCGTAGCGCTTCTCAATATCCTCATACATTTTAACACCGAGATAATACGGATTAATGGAGGTCTTAGAAGGCTGTAGTACACTAGCATTAAGTTTTGCAAACTCAATTGTTTCTGAAGGCGTTAAATCCATTTGTCGGAGGATGGTTTGATGCCAATAAGAAGCCCACCCTTCATTCATGATTTTCGTTTCCAACTGCGGCCAGAAATAGAGCATTTCCTCACGTAACATCGTCAAGATGTCCGATTGCCATTCCGTTAGATTACGACTATTTTCTAGAATAAATAATAAGATGTCCTTTTCTTGTTCCTTCGGATTCTTTTTGTGCATTTCAATCGCTTGCTGCCCGGGAATTGTCCGTTGATCCAGGTCCCATAAATCTTCATATGCTGATCTACGGGGTTGTTGGACAATAAACGGTGCCGGGATGATGTCTCGCATCATACTAGGATCTACATGTTCTTGAATGGCTAATACCGCATCAAGAAACGTTTCCACGCATTTCTTTCCGTAACGTACCTCATAGTCTGCAATTCGTTCGGCTGTAGCCGCCATGCTTTCAACCATGTCTTTACGCGTCTTAGAGAAATAGATATTATTCTTGAAGAAGTCACAATGCGCTAATACATGCGCAATGATTAATTTATTTTGAATTAAACTATTCGTATTCAATAAAAATGCATAACAAGGATTTGAATTTATCACTAGCTCATAGATTTTGCTTAAACCGATATCATATTGCAGCTTCATCTTATGAAATTGTTTACCAAAACTCCAATGTGTGAAACGCGTAGGCATTCCATAGGCACCAAACGTATACAGAATATCCGCTGGGCAAATTTCATACCGCATCTGATAAAAATCGAGTCCAAACCCACTGGCAATCTCCGTGATCTCATCAATTGCATAATATAGTGCCCGTTGATCAGTCAGCGTAATCCCTCCGTTCGCTTTTCGAAAAACTTCTTGAGCGCAAAGTAGACATCGCGATTTTTTTGCAAGATATAATAATTGAATTTGGGATGTTCAATTGATTTATACGCAGACATCAACGTTGACATTCTACGATGTTCATTGACTTCGGCATATCCAAACATATTCGATATCGCCAATAATTCATCCACGTGTTCCAAACACTTCTTATTGTCACTCGTCATATTCTCCCCGTCCGAAAAATGTACAGGATAGATATTATAACTAGTTGGTGGATAAGATTCCTTAATAACTTCCAACGCCTTACTATAGGCAGATGAACATCTGGTCCCGCCACTTTCTCCTTTGTTGAAGAAGTTTTCCTCTGATACTACTTTTGCTTCCGTATGATGCGCAATGAATTCAATTTCTACCGTTTCATACTTTGTCCGTAAAAACTTTGTCATCCAAAAGAAGAAACTTCGTGCCATATACTTCTCAAATTTACCCATTGAACCACTCGTGTCCATCATTGCGATGACAACCGCTTTAGATTGCGGTTTTTCCACGGGATTCCAAGTTTTAAACCGTAGATCATCTCCTAGAATTGGAGCAACTTCAGCTTTTCCTTTCATCGCATTACGTTTTATAGCAGATAATAAAGTCCGTTTTTTATCAATATTACCGATTAGTCCCTTTTTACGGATGTCCGTGAAATCAATATCTTCAATCGTTGTTACTGATTGTTCTTTTTGTTCCAAGTCTGGCAGCTCTAATTCCTTAAAGAACATCTCTTCCAACTCTTCAATCGAGATTTCCGTTTCATAGATATCTTGCCCCGGCTGATCGCCTGCTTCTTTTCCGTCACCTGGCTGCGCCTTCTTTTCTCCTTGCGCCACTACGTCTCCTACCGCACTGTCACCTTCGCCTTGGCCAACGTGCTTGGACTTGTCGTGGTTGTAACGAATTTTAAATTCATCTAGTGAGCGAATTGGAATCTTCACCATGTCTTTTCCATTTGAAAGTATGATGTTCTCTTCACTAATCAAGTCGGGTAAGTTACTTTTTAGTACTTCATTTATTTTATCTAGATGGCGTTGCTGGTCCTGGTGGCCTTTGCGATGGAGAGACCAATTTTCTTCAGTGACAACGAATCGACTTTTCTGGTTTTCTTCCACTCGTATCCCCGCCTATCTTTCGAACAATTTGTTTCCCTATCATATGCGATAGCTATTTGAATATTGACTAAACGGCAACAAAACTAAAAAGAGACCTCATGATTTGAGGTCTCTTGGTTTTGATTTGTATAGGCTTCTATTAGTT
This sequence comes from Sporosarcina sp. P20a, assembly GCF_002743175.1. NCBI lineage: Bacteria > Bacillati > Bacillota > Bacilli > Caryophanales > Caryophanaceae > Sporosarcina > Sporosarcina sp. P20a. Next base: position 161,661 of record NZ_PDYT01000001.1, on the reverse strand, counting down.
CTGGAACCGGGATTTGCTCTTCGGAGGGCGTACCTAGACCCGAGTTGCAATCCCATCATCACGCCAATTCAATTCACAGTACTCATCCAATTTATCGATTTAATAAACTTCCTACGTAACGTAGCAGGTCGTTTGCTGAGATAGAGTTGTAGCCATGTTCGTCTACTAGGCGTGCTACGACTTCGTTCATTTTCTTCAGTTGTGTCTCGTCAGGCGTTGTAGAAGTTGTAGTGATCTTCACGACGTCTTTTAGATCGGTGAAAAGTTTTTTCTGAATCGCTTCACGCAAACGGTCATGAGAGCGATAGTCGAAGCGCTGGTGTTTTCTTGCGTATGCCGAGATGCGAATCAGAATTTCTTCACGGAATGCCTTTTTCGCATTCTCGGAAATTCCAATCTGCTCTTCCAGCGAACGCATCAACTTTTCATCGGGGTTGATTTCTTCCCCAGTTAGCGCGTCTCGTAGTTTGTTTTTATTACAGTATGCTTCAACGTTATCCAAGTAATTATCCATTAATGTTTTGGCAGACTCTTCGTAAGAATAGACGAAAGCTTTCTGGACTTCTTTTTTCGCAATTTCATCATACTCTTTACGCGCCATTGAAATATAGTTCATATACGTGTCACGGTCTTCACTCGAAATGGAAGCGTGTTGATCGAAGCCGTCTTTTAATGAACGCAATACATCTAGTGCATTGATGCTTGGTACTTCTTTTCGGATAATTGCAGAAGAAATACGGTTGATGACGTAGCGTGGATCGATTCCGTCCATGCCTTCATCTATAAATTCGTTCTTCAGTTCTTCCGCATCTGCATCGTTGAAACCTTCGACATTCTGTCCATCATACAAGCGCAATTTCTTCAAGCGATCGATGCCTTGTTTCTTAGATGCTTTCAAACGTGTCAAAACAGAAAAAATAGCAGCCACTCGCAATGCATGCGGCGCAATGTGGACGTGAGCCATATCACTGTCACGAATCATTTTTTCATAAATCTTTTCTTCCGCACTTACTTTTAGATTGTATGGAACTGGTATGACAATCAATCTTGAGTGAAGCGCTTCGTTCTTTTTATTACTAATGAAAGAACGATATTCCGTTTCATTCGTATGCGCAACGATTAGTTCATCTGCACTAATCAATGCAAATCTTCCTGCTTTAAAATTTCCTTCCTGTGTTAAGGACAATAAATGCCAAAGAAACTTTTCATCGAGCTTCAGCATTTCTTGGAACTCCATCATGCCCCGATTCGCTTTATTCAATTCTCCATCAAATCGGTATGCACGTGGATCCGATTCCGAACCATATTCAGCAATAGTGGAGAAGTCTATACTTCCTGTTAAATCAGCGATGTCCTGTGACTTCGGATCGGATGGTGTGAATGTTCCAATGCCGACACGGCGGTCTTCTGAGAAGAGAATGCGTTCCACTACAACATTTTCAATTTCACCCCCGAATTCTTCTTCAAGACGCAATTGATTTAAAGGCGATAAACTACCTTCGATTCTTATGCCATACTCTTCAAAGAATGACTTCCTCAATGATTCCGGAATCAAGTGCAATGGGTCTTCATGCATCGGACATCCTTTGATCGCATACACCGCTCCTTCATCCGTGCGGGAATACGCTTCTAGCCCACGTTTCAACATCGTAACGATAGTAGATTTACCACCACTAACAGGCCCCATCAGTAACAGTACGCGCTTCTTTACATCTAAACGCTTGGCTGCTGGATGAAAATATTCTTCCACTAAACGTTCGATAGACTCTTCCAGACCATATAACTCTTCATCAAAGAAATTATAAATCTTCTTACCGTCTTTCTTTTCAATTCCTGCGCTTTTAATCATTTCATAAATACGGGAATGTGCAGTCTGTGCCACTTCTTTACGCTCTTTAATTAATTCTAGATACTCCAAAAATGTACCTTCCCACTTCAACTGATTTTCTTCTTTGCGATAGTTATGCAACTGACGAATGATATCCAACATATCTCCTCCAATTAGGCTATGATGTATCATCTTATGTTCTGAAAGAGTAAAAGATTCATCATGTCCTTCGGAAGAAAAATTGACAACCTTAGATTTTCACTACTTTCTTTTTAAAGATTCCGTTAAGATAGAATAAATACGTTTGAAAAAAGGGGAGTTTTATGAGCAAACAACATAAAAAGGAAACTGTAGGGCATTTACTTAGACGCTATTTATTCATTTCTATTGGTGTTGTAATTACAGCAGTTGCGTTAGATTTATTTTTAATCCCTAACTCCGTAATTGATGGGGGGATTATCGGGATCGCACTTATATTGAATTTCATTTCTGGAGTACCTTTTGGAATTTTGATTTTGATCTTAAACTTGCCCTTCTTGTTCTTCGGCTATAAACATATCGGCAAGAACTTTTTCTTCTCCTCTTCCTATGCGATTGCTTTGCTTGCGATCGTAGAATTTCCACTAAAAAAACTAGGTCCATTCGTTACAGATTCGTTACTGGCTACAGTCTTTGGAGGATTGTTGCTTGGCGCAGGTGTTGGAACCATCATACGTAATGGCGGGGCGCTAGACGGGACGGAGATTCTCGGCATTTTACTTACAAAGAAAATCCCATACAGTGTCGGAGAATTCGTAATGTTCTTCAACCTCTTCATTTTCGGATGGGCAGGCTTTGTACTCGGACCCGAAAAAGCGATGTACTCGATCATTACATACTATATAGCCTCAAAAGCGATCGACATTGTGATTCAAGGCCTAGACGAGACCAAGGCCGTCTTTATTATCTCCGATGAATACGAAGAACTAGGTGAAGCGATTCGTCTACGACTCGGCCGCAGCATTACAATGCTGCACGGTCGTGGTGGCTATTCTGATAACGAAAAAGACGTCATCTATGTAGTCGTGACAAGACTAGAAATTTCAAAGCTAAAGCAAATCACTACCGACATAGACCCTTCTGCCTTCTTGACCATCATGAACACACAAGAAACACATGGAGCGACCTTCAAGTCACCTATACATTAAAAAAACCGCCACTCATTCGAGTGGCGGTTTCGTGTCTCTTAATGGAAGACAATGGTTTTATTATTCTCTACAATCACTCGATCTTCAAGATGCCACTTCACTGCACGTGCAAGAACACGTCGCTCGATAGTGCGTCCAATCTTCTTCAATTGAACAATATCGTCACGGTGATCTACGCGCTCGATGTCCTGTTCAATGATTGGACCTTCATCTAAATCGTTCGTTACATAGTGTGACGTTGCACCAATCAGTTTTACACCACGTCCAAAAGCTCTTTCGTAAGGACGCGCACCGATGAAGGCCGGCAAGAACGAATGATGAATATTGATAATTTGATTCGGGAAGTGACTAACGAATTCAGGTGTTAGTATTTGCATATAACGCGCTAACACGAGTACGTCCACATCGTATTCTTCCATTAACTTCACTTGCTGTTTCTCTACTTCTTGGCGTATATCTTTGTTCGCCGGAATGTAGTAGAAAGGAATACCAAGTGCTTCGACCATTCCGCGAGCATCTTCATGGTTACTGATAACCACAACGATGTCAGTATTTAAATCACCATTCTGCCATTCCCATAGCAATTCCATTAAGCAATACGGTTCTTTGGAAACAAAGATCGCCGTTCGTTTTAGTTCTACGGCGTACGAAAAGTGATAGTCCATTTCATATTGGTTCGCAATGTCATTAAAATGTTCTTCCATTTCTTCTTTTTTCTCCATTAGATTGTCTAAATGGAATGCGATACGTAAATAGAACATGCCACCTTCTGGATCAGTTGAATATTGGCTGGATTCTACGATATTTGCTTCATATTGTAGCAAAAATGCGGAGACTGCAGATACAATTCCCGGTTTATCTGAGCATTTCACAAGCAGTCTTCCGATGTTTTTCTGTGCTGTAGATTGTTCTTGTAAATGTGTTGCAATTTTACTTTGGGCCGACATATTTTCATCTCCTACAAATAATGTTACGTAATGAATAAGTTCCCCAGCCAGTAAGGCTAGGGAACGTGTAAACGCTTCTCATACAGTATGAAGCAAAGTGATGTTTTTCGCAAAAATCTTACTCAGCAGGTTTTTCTAAACCTCTCCCCATCCCTTTTAAGAAGTTCATACCGAAAGTTAACGCACGATTGATATCAGGATCATTGATAGCTTTCATCAGTTGAAGAACGCCTGTTTTCTGACCATCATCATTCCCTTGCTCTGCTTCCGACAATCCTTTTTGGACACTTTTTGAGAGTTGCTGAATGGTGGCTGGGTCTAATGCAGTTAGAATTCCAGCTCCTGCCATCAAATTATTGAGCAGGTTGGTGACAGGTTCTCTGGATACTTGACCTAACGCTATGCCGGTAATCTTTTCTTTTGAATGAAGCATGGCTTGTAATGCGTCTAGTGCGCCAATCTTATGCAATTCACCTGTGATCTCCATGATTTTCTGCAAAGACTCTTCCTGTTCAGCAATTTGTTTCTGTAGTTCCGCCAACTTATCTTGCTGTATTTCCAATTCGGATCGTTCTGTTCTTTTAATAGAAGTTATGGGTGCCGCCATTGATATTCACCTCACTAGTTATTGATCTGTTAATTGGACATATCCTGGTCGATTCCATTTCCGCTCTACTTCTACACCATTTTGAGGATGGCGTTTCTTATCACGGTGGTTGCTCTTAGGTAGTGGATTGTCTCCTTGCTTCGCGAGCACTTCCATGCGAACTTTTGTCTGCTTGTAAGCGGGTGTATTCGTTCGTTCATCAGTCGCAGGTCCGGTTAGGAAGTTGATAGCAGATTCCTTATCAACAGAATTCATCGGTAAGAATAATTCATTTTTCCGTACCCTATCTGTTACCAATGCAGGTAGTTTCACTGCTCCATACGGAGAAATAAGTCTTACATAAGTACCTGTGACTACTCCACGCTCTTTTGCCAATTCAGGTGAAATCTCAACAAATATATTAGGAACTTTCTCTTGGATACCTTCAGATTTATTCGTCATATTTCCTTCATGGAAATGTTCGAGCATACGGCCATTGTTAATATGAAGATCAAATTCATCAGGGAACTTTACTGGTTCAATCCAATCCGATAATGCAAAGCGTGCTTTCTTGTCTGGGAAATTAAATCCATCTGTATATAGAAGTGGCGTGTTCTTCCCTTCTAGACTTCCCCAAAGGAAACTCCCCCAACCTTCTAACATCTCGTAAGAAGCTTCTCCGAACATAGGACTCAAACTTGTCATCTCAGCAAATATGTCACCTGGATGTGTGTAATTCCAGTTAGCACCTAAGCGATTTGCCACTTCTTGGATGATCCACCAATCTTGGCGAGAGTCACCTTTATTCGGCAATGCTTTATAAAGTCGTTGTACACGGCGCTCCGTATTTGTGAATGTACCGTCTTTTTCAAGTGATGGCACTGCAGGTAAAATGACGTCTGCGTATTGTGCTGTGCGTGAGAAGAAGATATCTTGTACAACAAGGAAATCAAGCTTCGACAGTACATCATGAACATAGTTTGCATTGGAATCCACCAGTGCCATATCTTCTCCTACAATGTACATCCCCTTCATAACACCTTCATCAATCGAGTGAAGCATTTGAATATTATCAAGACCTGGTTTATTTTCTATCTCTACACCATAAGCACGTTCAAATTTCTCTCGTGCTGCATCGTCTGTAATATGCTGATAGCCAGGCAACCAACCAGGCAAGCTCCCCATATCACAGGCACCTTGTACGTTGTTGTGTCCGCGTAATGGATAAGCACCTGCGCCTGGACGACGATAATTTCCTGATGCAAGCAATAGATTAGAAATTGCTGCTGAAGTATCGGAACCGCCTGTATTTTGTGTAACTCCCATTCCCCATAATATGCATGTACCATCTGCATCACGGATCATTTCAGCTGTTTGAATTAATACTTCTTTTGAAACGCCAGTTACTTTTTCTGCATATTCAAGCGTATAGCGATCCAACACTTCATTAAAATCTTCAAAATGAAGTACATTTTCGTCAATGAATTGCTGATCATGCCAGCCTTGGTCGATTAAGTATTTTGTCACTGCCATTAGCCATACTTGATCAGTTCCTTGCTGAGGTGTCATAAAGATATCTGCGCGTTCAGCCATTTCATGCTTTCTGAGGTCAGCTACAATTAACTTTTGACCGTGTAGCTTGTGTGCTCGCTTTACACGTGTAGCAAGAACTGGATGACCTTCTGCAGGATTTGCACCTACAATGATGACCAAGCCTGCTTCGGCAATATCTTTAATCGTGCCAGCGTCTCCACCCATACCTACCGTACGGAATAATCCGTCTGTCGCGGGAGACTGGCAGTAACGAGAACAATTATCTACGTTATTTGTACCAAATACTTGTCGAGCGAATTTTTGAATGACATAGTTCTCTTCATTTGTGATTTTTGACGAGGAGATGACGCCGATTCCGTCTCTGCCATGCTCGTCACGGATTTCACCTAGATTTTTTGCGACTAAATCCAATGCTTCATCCCATGACGCTTCAACAAAGTCGTCACCTTTACGAATAAGAGGCGTTGTGATACGTTCTTCACTATTCACAAAGTCCCAACCAAATTTCCCTTTGACACAAGTAGAAATCTGGTTGACAGGTGCATCGGAAACCGGTTGGATTTTTAATATGGTACGATCTTTTGTCCATACTTCAAATGAACAACCTACTCCACAGAATGTGCAGACAGTTTTCGTTTTATTGATTGTAGATTCTCTCATCGCCGATTCTACATCGGAAATCGCCATGATACTGCTGTAACCTGGTTCTACATCTTTGATCAAATCCACCATAGGCTCCATCAGCTCGTCACTCATTTTAGTCATAAATCCAGCTTCACCAAGCATAGTTTTTTCCATCAGGGCATTACATGGACAAACCGTAATACAATGGCCACAGCCTACGCAAGAAGAATCATTAATCTTCGCTCCGCCATCCCATAGAACAATTGGACGATCACGCTCCCAGTCAATTGAAAGCGTCTCATTCACTTGTAAGTTTTGACACACTTCCACGCACTGACCGCAAGCGATACATTGATTCGGATCGTAACGATAGAATGGATGAGTGAAATCTACTGCATCTTTCGTGCATTTCGGCTCGTATGGATATTTTTGTTCTTCCACTTCCATAAGTGCCACGGTATTATGTACTTTACAGTTCCCATTGTTGTTATCGCAAACGGTACAATAAAGTAAATGGTTCTCTAAAATCCGATCCATTGCTTCCGTTTGTGCTTCCTTTGCACGCGGGGACGCTAATTTAACATCCATGCCGTCGACAGCTTGTGTTGAACAAGCGCGTGTTAATTCACCATTCACTTCGACAATACACGTATCACATGTCTGTATTGGATCGACTTCTGGCAAATAACATATTTGTGGGTGCTCAATCTTATTTGCATTGATAATTTGAATGAGTGTCGACCCTGGTTCGAAGTTAAAAATCTTATCATTGATTGAAATTGACATACAGGCGTCCTCCTTCTCAAATAAAAAATCCACCATAAAAAAACCGTCATTACGGTATTTTTTTATGGTGGAATAGTTTCTTAACAGGACTTGCTAAAGAACCAATCCATACTTACTATTACATGTAGGTTGATGGACTCCTAGCAATCACATACTAGATTTCCATCTGTTATGTATTTAGTATAAAGTAATAAAGCGTATAATACAATGGCTATCCTCAAATAATTAGACTATTCTGTAAATACTACAAGGAAGTGTCCTATGAAGAAAATTCATGAATTTAATGATATCATCCGTAAATTACGAAAAGACTTATTTGGCAAAGGTCCCGAACGAATTCATACAATATTTATCGATAATATGGTGGTCTCTACACTCTACGGTAATTTGACTCCTACAGAGAAATTCATTGCAGGAACGCCAGAGGGAAAAGAAATGGTCCACCGCGCGCGAACTAGCATGATTCAGGCAGTCTATGCAAAAGAGCCGCCAGAAGGATTGGAACAATTAGTCGACGCGAAGTTTCTGCATTTATTCAGCGATTTTAAAATTGATGATGATATTGCGGTTTCAGTATTTTTATTCGATCGATCGATTGACTAAAAGGGAGGAAGAATTATGGAACAGCAACAACAACGATCCATTATTCGATTTCAGGATGGGACAGTCTTTGAAAAAGAAGATTCGGTTGCAGTTGAATACGCAATCACAATTAAACTAAACAACAAAGAATTTGCGACGATTGTATGTACGCCAGAATATATCGAGGATATGACAGTAGGCTTCTTAGCTTCAGAAGGAATAGTACCGAAGTGGGAACAAGTAAAGGACATTCGTCTTGATCTGGAAAATGGCTTTATTTACGTCGATACCGACAAAGCCTATCCATTCTTTGAACAATTGCAAAATAAAAGGTATATCACATCTTGTTGCGGCATGAGCAGACAAGGATTTATCTTTGCAAACGATGCACTGACAGCGAAAAAGATGGACAGTATCTCTGTTAAACTCACACCCGTACAAATATTTTCCTTGATGAATCAAATGGAAGATCAGGCAGAAATGTTCCGACATACCGGCGGTGTTCACAATGCAGCTTTATGTGTACCTGATCAATTGTTGTTATCCCGTATGGATATCGGCCGCCATAATGCGTTAGATAAAATTTATGGGCACTGTCTAAAGAACGATATCTCTGTGCGAGATAAGATCATTGTGTTCAGCGGACGAATCTCCTCCGAAATTTTACTTAAAGTCGCCAAGATCGGTTGTGAAATTGTCCTATCAAAATCTGCACCTACGGAATTAGCTTTGAGCTTAGCAGACGATTTAGGAATAACTACGGTCGGTTTCATACGTGGAGGATCCTTTAACGTATACACACATCCTGAAAGAATCGTTATGGATGACAATTCTCTTTTTCCGACTACAGGAAAAAGTAATATTGACAATCTTGTGAATTGATAATAATATACTCCTTAATCCTAAGTTAGATTCCAGTAATTGTTTAATTATCTTCCTTTCATTTCCACTTCGCGAACTAGTGGACTGTCGACTATTCATTTACTCCACCGACTAGTTAAGAGGTTTGTTTACTGGAATTAGAACTGTGGAAATTTTTTGTTAAAAAGGAGGACTACAAATGAAAAAAACGAAGAACAGATGGTTGATCGCGTTATCTGCAGTAGGTATTCACATTTCCATCGGATCTGTTTATGCCTGGAGTAACTTCACTAATCCACTTATTGAAGAATTTGGATGGACTACAAGCCAAGTACAGCTAACGTTTAGTATAGCCATTTTATTTCTTGGTTTATCAGCTGCTTTTTTAGGTCACTTTGTAGAGAAATATGGTCCAAGAAAAGCAGGATTACTTGCAGCTGTGTTCTTCGGGGTCGGAGTGACAGGTTCCGGACTGGCAGTAGGAATGTCTTCATTACCTTTGCTGTATGTCTTTTACGGTATGCTCGGTGGAATTGGCTTAGGTGTAGGATATATTGCACCTGTTTCTACGCTCGTCAAATGGTTCCCCGACCGCAGAGGGCTAGCTACGGGACTCGCCATCATGGGCTTTGGATTCGCAGCAGCCATCAGTAGTCCAATCATGGAATACTTGATTGTCAACGTTGGTTTACAAAACACTTTTTATATTCTTGGTGTATCGTATTTTCTTATCATGATGCTCTCTTCTCTTTACCTAGAAAAGCCGGAAGAAGGATGGGCACCGCCTGGATTCATTGAAAAAGTTCGTTCAGGTAAAACTGAAGTTAAAGAAGATCTTGCTCAATTGACAGCAAATCAAGCAGTCAAAACAAAACGCTTTTATTATTTATGGCTAATGTTATTTATTAATGTCACGTGTGGTATTGCAATTCTATCCGCTGCCAAACCAATGGCGATTGATAGTATCGGCATGACGACTATTCAAGCAGCAGCATTAGTTGGTGTGCTAGGCATTTTTAACGGGGCCGGAAGACTTGGCTGGGCTGCGATTTCGGATTTTATCGGACGTCCGAATACGTATACTACGTTCTTTGTCATTCAGCTTGTTCTGTTCGCTATTTTACCCTTCACCACAAACGCAATTATTTTCCAAGTCATTCTAGCCGTAATCTATACGTGCTATGGAGGAGGTTTCGCTTCTATTCCGGCATATATTGGTGATATATTCGGAACGAAACAACTTGGAGCCATCCACGGCTATATTTTGACAGCATGGTCTGCTGCTGGTGTGGCAGGGCCGATGTTTGCCGCTTGGATGAAAGATACGACAGGTAGTTACGAGAGTAGCCTACTGTTCTTTGCTAGCTTATTCGCAGTTGCTCTAGTCATTTCCTTACTCATACGAGTGGATATTAAAAGACTACGAAATGAAAAAGAAGGGATCATTCCAGCTGAGCCTGCCATAGCCGCAACAAAATAAAAAAGTCGCGAACGTCACTTTGAAAAACAAAATGACCTTCGCGACTTTTATTTTTCGGTTTGATTAAATGTATCCCCACCATCAATGGTACCTAATTCAAATCCATGTTCAAACCAATAAATTCGTTGTTTTGCTGTACCGTGTGTGAAACTTTCTGGAACAACATACCCTCTTGCACGTTTTTGGATCGTGTCATCACCAACCGCACCCGCGGCAGTGATTGCTTCTTGCAAGTCCCCTTGCTCCAAGTATCCTCGTCCCTTTGCATGATGCGCCCAGACTCCCGCAAAATAATCTGCCTGTAATTCAAATCTCACTAAGTATTTATTAAATTCTTCTTCGCTCATTTTTTGACGTAACGGCATCACTTGATCTGAAATTCCGAGTAATGTTTGCACATGGTGTCCTACTTCGTGAGCTACTACATAGGCCATAGCGAAATCACCAGGTGCTTTAAATGAACTTTGTAATTCATTATAAAATGCTAAATCAATATACAATTTTTGATCACCCGGACAATAAAACGGTCCTGCAGCTGCACTTCCATATCCACAAGCTGTATCCACTTGTCCTGAATATAGAACTAGCGTAGGATTCTCATACTGAATTCCTTGTTGAGCGAATAACTCCGACCAAATGTCTTCTGTATCCGCGAGTACAACCGACACAAAATCTGCCAATTCTTCATCTTGTTCGGTTTCCACGTACGGTTGATCAGGTACTGCTGAACTACTATCTAATAAATCAGTTGGATTTCCACCTAATATAAGAAACAATATAATACCGACAATCCCAAGACCGCCACCACCTAATGCGATCGCACCTCCGCCTCCCCCACTCTTCCCTCTTCGATCCTCAATATTTGAACTTTTTCTGCGTCCACCTGTTTTCATTCTGTCTCCCCCGTTTCGGCTTTATGTGAGCTGAATTTTACATCATTATGTAGATGCTACTTGATTACAATTTACCCATTTCCCCAGCAAAACAAACAAGACGAACATCATCATGAGTTGAGTAATTTATTGCGAATTGGCAGATAGCTATTCCCCATGTATGATTTTTCATATATACTTTACTTTAGGGTTGTAAACTAATGAAGGAGTGAGTTTGTTGAGTAATCAAAAGTCTGTCTATAATTTTAACGCGGGTCCATCCGCTCTTCCACGAGAAGTTCTTGAAAAAGCACAAGCTGAACTAGTGAATTTTAAAGAATCAGGAATGTCTATTATGGAAATGAGTCACCGCAGTGCTACTTATGAACAAGTACATAATCAAGCAATTGAACGCTTACGTTCTTTATTCACAATTCCTGAAAACTATGAAGTACTATTCTTGCAAGGTGGAGCTAGTCTACAATTTGCAATGGTACCGATGAACTTCTTAGCAAAAGGAAAAAAAGCAAGCTATATCATGTCAGGCGCATGGTCAGACAAAGCACTTAAAGAAGCAAAGACAATTGGTGAAGTATACGAAGCTGCTTCTACAAAAAATGCAAATTATAATCGCGTTCCATCTTCAGAAGAAATTACATTTGAAGAAACGGATGCGTACGTGCATATTACATCAAACAACACAATCTTCGGTACACAATTCCATGAGTTCCCTGTCACTGGCAATGTTCCGTTGATCGCTGATATGTCCAGTGATATTCTGTCAAGACCACTAGACGTTAGTAAATTCGGAATGATTTATGCCGGTGCTCAAAAAAATCTCGGACCTTCAGGTGTTACAGTTGCGATTATCCGCAAAGACTTGTTAGATAATGCGAATAGCGCGATTCCAGCTATTTTGAAATATAGTACACATTCGTCTAGCAACTCTTTATATAACACTCCTCCGTCATTTGGTATTTATATGTTGGGTGAAGTGCTTGGTTGGATGCAGCAACAAGGCGGCTTGGAAAAGATCGCAAAGCGCAATGAAGAAAAAGCGAACTTGATCTATGACGTAATTGACAACAGCAATGGTTTCTATACAGGACATGCTGAAAAAGAAAGTCGCTCATTGATGAACATCACGTTCCGTGTAGCGGATGAAGAGCTAGAAAAACAATTCTTACAAGAAGCTAAAGAGGCAGGATTCGTCGGGCTAAATGGTCACCGCTCTGTAGGCGGTTGTCGTGCGTCTGCTTACAACGCAGTACCATTTGAAGCATGTCAGGCGTTACAGCAATTCATGCTTGATTTCCAAGAAAAAAATAAGTGAAATCTAAAAGCCAAGTCACTCATAAGTGACTTGGCTTTTTACTGTTCTACAATAATAAATTCTTTTGAGAATGCTAATTGCAAAGAACTAAATGTTTGGATATTTGTAAAATCTAAACCAAGCTCTGTCGACGCTTGAGCAATTGCCGGTAAGATACCTGTAATGGTGCATTTTGTTCCTAATAGAGATAACACTTTTGTAACTTGAAAAATCTTCTGAGCTACCAGTGTATCAATTACGGTCACTCCCGATAAATCAATGAATAAATGTTCAATGTCAGACTCTAAACTTCTCTCCGGAATACTTTCCAACATAATGCGTGCACGCAGTTCATCCATATCTCCAATTAGCGGTACTACACCAATTTTATCGGTGATTTTAATGATGGGTGAGCTTAACTCATTAATTAAGCTTTGTTGGATATCAAACTTGCTGTTGATATATTCATTATAGGTTTCTGCGAAATTAATATAAATCTGATCAAATGCACTATTGATTGTTTCACTCCAACGCATATAATCTTCTAGTTTAATCTCGTCTACATTGGCCAACTGAAACTCATTTATTAATCGCCAGTATGTTAAACGAAGTTTACTCAAAGCCTCTATAACTTCTTCTATGGGGGTATTGCTGTTGACTCTACTTAGAGCGACAACGGCAGCCCATTTTATTTTGTTCTTTTCAAAGATTTCAGGATCATCGAGTAAACTACTAATGACGGTTAAATTCGTTAATCTATTTTGTTCCCGAAGTGTTTCTTCCATTTCTGGGTGCGCGCTAAGCGAATAAATAGAATCTTTTTCTATTTTTCTCATCGCTAGCCAAGAAGTAGTGATTTCCGGCAATTTTGCTAGTAAATATTCATAAAGCCTAACATCAAGCTGTTTCATCTTACATCCTCCTGGATACGTTCTTCGATCTTATTGAATGTGTATAATTAATTGATTCGCTTCAAAGTCAAAGATATTTAATATGACCCCAAGAACCGTTATGTATTTGTATATAGATTCATAATACATGATGCCATATTCTTTATCATATTGCGCAATAGGATATACATACTGTTCTCCCGAAGGGATGGGCAAGAACTTCCAAGGTCTTGGAGAATCATTGTTTTTTTCCGCATGTGCATCTAATAACATATTATAAAAACTCTTTACCTTTTTTTCGGGAAAGTCATAATATATAACAGGCTCTGTTTTCTCAATAGTTTCTAAATTCTTTTGCACCCAATGAACAATTGGATGCTCAATTGGAGCTGAATGAACGCGCTTCAAAAGATTTTGGGATGTAGGTTCTTTTTGAGTATTTAGTTTATCACAATACGTAATATACAAAAACTTCATTATTCCCTCTCCTTTGCAAAAGGCTTTTAATATAGCACTCATTTTACTAGTACAGCTATTCCCACGTCTATTTAAATAGTACTCTTAATACTTGGTTCCATCATATCCATATTCCTCTAGTAATTCTTCAAAACTTTTATTTTTCTCACGTTCTTTGCGCTCTTGAACACGTTTTTCTTTTTCCTGTTCCAATTTTATTTCTTCTTTTACTTTCATTTCCTGCTTCATTCCTTTTAATTTAGCTAACGTATCATCGCTCATTAAATCCGAAAGTGAAGTTGTAGAATTATCTACTGTATTGTTCTTTTGATTACTCGATGCTTTTCGTTGTTTTTTTGACATAGTAAACACTACTTTCTATTTGATAATTGAGTTGCATTTTATTGTTATTATCCAGTTAATTGTCAAGGGGTATACATTGCCCTTATTCGCTTTAATTACGTACAATAGATTGAGGGAGGGATGTTTATGTATAGCTTACCAAAAAACGTAACGTTAATCGAGGTTGGACCGCGCGATGGCTTACAAAATGAAAAAAACAGTATTCCTACTGATCAAAAATTAGCTTTTATACATTCTTTACAGCAAGCAGGTATACATGAAATGGAAATCACCTCTTTCGTATCGCCAAAGTGGGTACCACAAATGTCAGATTCCAAAGAGATTATGGCACGAGTTAGCAAACAAGGCAGGCAAATTGTTCTCACGCCAAACGCACGTGGTGTTGAGAATGCACTCAAAGCTGGTGCAGATAGCATAGCGGTGTTTGTAGGCGTGAGTGATACATTCAATCAACATAATATCAATCGCTCCACTGCGGAGAGCGTGGAGACGTTGCGACCTATTGTCCATCGGCTCAAAATAGATCAGCGTTTTGTAAGAGCTTGTATTTCAACAGCATTTCACTGTCCATATGAAGGTTTTATTCCACCTGAACAAACTCTGGCACTTTGCAATAAGTTTGTCGATATGGGTGTAGATGAATTAAGTGTGGCAGATACTGACGGTATGGCCAACCCTTTAGCCAGCTATACTTTGTTTCGAGAACTAAAGAAACAGTTTCCAAATATTTTAATTACAGCACACTTCCATGATACCCGTAAACTAGGATTAGCTAATATTTACGCCTCCTTACAAGCAGGTGTTGATCGATTCGATACATCTGCAGGTGGTCTCGGTGGCTGTCCTTTTGCACCTGGCGCTACAGGTAATGTCGCAACGGAGGATGTGTTATATCTTTTGCAGTCAATCGATGTAGAAACAGGGATTGATATGGATAAAATATGTGCAGCAGTAGATGAAGTTGCACCTTATCTGTCACGTCCTATTGAAACAGCGATGTATAGCTTATATAAAAGAAGTAAGTAAAAAGGAAAGGGGGATTTTGGTGAAACGTAGAGTAGTCTATATTGCCGGTATAGCATCAAGTATTATTACAGCGTTTCTCACAGTTTTCGGGATTCTTGTTACTAATCGACTGATGTATTTAAAAACAAAAGACTCGGAATTTATATTGCAACGCGAGATGATTGCTAAGCGCTTTGATCGTCAATGGTTTGAAACCGTAAGAAAAGATGATATTTGGATTCCATCACCTAACGGCTATAACTTACGCGCGATTTTCTTGCGACCTTTAGATACAACGCGAACGGTTGTCATTTGCCATGGCGTAACGGAAAACAAAGTGAATTCCATCAAATATGCACGTCTGTTTGAACGTTTAGGATTTAATTCCGTTATTTTTGATCATAGGCGACATGGCGATTCTGGTGGAAAAACAACAAGTTTTGGATTTTATGAAAAAATGGATTTGAAAGAAGTCGTGACAGCTGTTCGTGAACGTGTTGGTAAGCGCGCTTTGATTGGCATCCATGGAGAATCTATGGGAGCCGCTACTACGCTGTTGTACGCAGGTACGTATGAGGATGAGGCAGATTTCTATATATCTGATTGTCCATTTTCGGATTTCTCAGAGCAACTATTGCATATCATTCGTACAGAGATGCCGTTTAAGACTTCCATGAGCTTGCGAATCGCCAATTTGTTTTTGAAGATTCGTGATGGTTATACTTCTGCGGCTGTTTCACCCCGCGAAGTGATGAAGTTTATTGATAAGCCCGTATTATTCATCCACAGCATGGAAGACACGTTCATTTTGCCTCAAATGACGGAAGAGTTATACGAATTAAAAGAAGGCGATAAAATGATGAAGCTTTTCGCAAAAGGAGCTCATGCCAAATCGTATAATGATAATCCAGATGAATATCTGCAAACGGTTCAAACATTCTTGAGTCGTTTTCGTTTATATTCTTGACAATACTATACAATAGAAAATAAAAAAAGCTCCGTGTTAGCAAATCTGCTAATCACGGAGTTTCACTTATTTTTTTTTAGCTGGCTTGTCTTGAACCTTGTTCATCTGAGCCATCATTTGGTTGATTTTCTTTTGTGAAGGTTTCTGTCCCATTTGCATCATCATCATACGTAACATTTGTTCATTAATTGGCGGATTGTCCTTCAAATAATTCATCATATATTTACGTGCTATGAAAAAGCCGAGAGCTACTCCGCCGATCAAAGCGACGACGATCAATAAAATTGCTATCCATAAAGTCATTACTGCCAAACCCCCCTCATAAAAATAGTTCGATTACATACTACCAAGAAGGATTATACAACATAGCAGCAGTGAATAGCAATGACTGTACGCAAATTGTGCGGAAGTTTTTACATCATCGAATTTTCTAGTATCATGCGTTCAGAGTGTTTAAGTGGTTTGAGCCAGCCGCATTCTTGCTGTTCATTCATCACTGCAAAAAAACGATCAGTTGAAGTGGATAGTGCTACAAATAAATCTAAATCCAACATGCGTGACCCTTGGCAATACACTTGTATACTGTGCGTACCCATTTTGATGAAGACTTCTCCCTTGATTAAGTGTGTCAATCGATATTCATTATGATATGAATCCAATTCATCAAAACTTTTTGCCAAGTTATTTTGAATGATAGTATCTAGTTCCCTTTGATTTAACCGATCACATAAATATTCAATTTCTTGATAGTTCGTAGAAGGACCTACTGTTAGCAACTCAAATAATAATCGTTCACGTCCCATTATGAAGGACTGATACGCTGACTTGATCTTGAAAATTTCATACTTCCTCATAACGAACACCTCCTACTGTCTATCATAGAACTTGTCCCCAGTAAATCGTGTCAGTTTGCGGAAAACTTCATCACTATTATTGTCGTAAAGCTGCGCAAAAAAACACACGGCTCTTTGATAGAAAGAGCCGTGTGTTGTGTATGCTTAGTTATTTAATAGATTTGTCATTTCTTTTACAACATTTTCTACAGTAAAGCCATACTTTTCAATGACTAAGTCGCCTGGCGCACTTGCACCAAATGTATCAATTGCCATGACAGTTCCTTCATCGCCTGAGTATTTATGCCAGCCAAGGGAAGCTCCCATCTCAATCGCTACTCTCTTCTTGATGTTCTTTGGAAGAACAGAATCTTTGTACGCTTGATCCTGTTTCTCAAATAGATCCCATGAAGGCATGGAGACGACAGCGACGTCGATACCTTGTTCTTTAAGAGCTTTCTGTGCTTCAACTGCAAGACTTACTTCCGAGCCACTTGCAAGCAGTAAACCATCCGCTTGCTCTTTAGAAGCAGGTGATATGACATACGCACCTTTTGGTACATATTCCATCGCTAGTTCTTGTGATTTAGGCAATACTTCAAGGTTTTGTCTAGACAAGACTAAGACAGTTGGTGTGTCTTTTGAAGTGGCAGCTATATGCCATGCTGCAGACGTTTCATTTCCATCAGCAGGACGGATGATAGACAATCCAGGCATTGCACGTAATGAAGCCAACTGCTCAACTGGTTCATGAGTAGGTCCGTCTTCTCCGACCGCTACGCTATCATGTGTGAATACATATGTCACAGGTAAGCCCATTAATGCAGACAATCGAATAGCAGGACGTACATAGTCACTAAACACGAAGAATGTTCCACCAAATACTTTCACTCCACCGTGAAGAGTCATGCCGTTTAGAGCAGTCCCCATCGCGAATTCACGAACACCAAACCATATATTACGGCCCGCATAGTCGTCTGCAGTGAAATCACCTGCATTTTTAATCGTCGTCTTGTTTGAACCCGCAAGGTCCGCGCTACCACCAAATAATGCAGGAACTGCTTTCGCTAATGCATTGATTGACTCACCGGATGCTGAACGAGTCGCTACAGAAGCACCTGCTTCATAAACTGGCATTTGTTCTTTTAAATCAGTTGGAAGTTCGTTTGCAATCGCTAATTTAAACTGTGTTGCCAATTCTTTATGTTCGTTTTCGTAGCTTGCGAATAGTTCATTCCATTGATTCTCTGATTGAACACCCAGTTGATCTGTTGCTGAATTAAACCGGCCATAGACTTCTTCTGGAACGTAGAAGTCTTCTTCAAATGTCCACTTGTAATACTCTTTCGTAAGCGCCATTTCATCTTCACCTAACGGTGCACCGTGTGCATCTGCTTTACCAGACTTATTTGGTGATCCGTAACCAATGACAGTTTTCACTTCAATGATTGTCGGTCCGCCTGTATTGCCTTTTGCTTT
This sequence comes from Sporosarcina sp. P20a, assembly GCF_002743175.1. Taxonomy (NCBI): domain Bacteria; kingdom Bacillati; phylum Bacillota; class Bacilli; order Caryophanales; family Caryophanaceae; genus Sporosarcina; species Sporosarcina sp. P20a. The sequence goes on along the minus strand of NZ_PDYT01000001.1, from coordinate 143,049 downwards.
TTCAATTGCATCTGAAACAGATTTTGTATCATTGCCATCTTCTACGCGTGCATAGTTCCAGCCATATGATTCAAAGCGTTTTCTAATGTTTTCAGAGAACGACATATCTAAATCGCCATCTAAAGAAATATCGTTACTATCATATAGCACGATCAGTTTATTCAATTGAAGGTGGCCTGCCATAGAAATTGCTTCTGCCGCCACACCTTCCATCAAATCTCCATCACCGCAAAGTGCATATGTGTAGTGATCGACAATATCGAAACCGGGCTTGTTATACGTTGCTGCAAGATGTTTTTCAGCCATTGCCATACCAACGGACATACCAATCCCTTGTCCAAGTGGTCCTGTTGTCGCTTCAACTCCTGCAGTGTGTCCATACTCCGGATGTCCAGGTGTCTTTGAATCCCATTGTCTGAAGTTCTTTAAGTCATCAATAGTCAAACCGTAGCCACTTAAGTGCAACAAGCTGTAAAGTAACATGGAGCCGTGTCCTGCTGAAAGTACAAAACGGTCACGATTGAACCATTGTGGGTTTGATGGATTATGGTGTAAATGTTGTGTCCATAGTGTATACGCCATCGGTGCTGCGCCCATCGGTAATCCCGGGTGACCAGAATTTGCTTTTTCAATTGCATCGATTGATAATGTTCGGATTGTCGTTATTGCCAGTTGATCGATTTTTTCGGTCATGCTGTACATCCTTTCCGTCCTGTCTCATATGAGTGTTTTATAGTACATATTCCTTCTCTAGTGTAGTCAATTCTAGAGTTAATTACAATGTTAATCCTTTACCTATCATCAATTTAGCGGCTTTTGATTCGCCCGCGCTAGTTTAACTTTTTCAGGTGTTACATCATTTCCTTCTGGATCTACTACTTTGACCGATTCAATCGTTTCACGCATGCTTGAACGGAATGACTCCAAGTATTCCTTTCTCAACCGCGTCTGTTCTTTTGCTTCCTCGATCGATAATCCTGTTGTTTTCTTTTTATTCGCCAATTCATTAATACGTTTTATTTTCTTTTCTGATAGCATCTTTAAAACCCTCCATAAGTTAGTCGTTTAATAAAATGTAAACAACCTGAAGGAAAAGTGCAACCTATTAGTGTTCTTGTGCTATAAACTCTTTATATCTTCTATGAACCGTCGCTTTACTGACAGCATGGCCAAGTCCATTCAATACCGTTGCAATTTCTTCGTATGTGAGACCTTTGTTGCGGAGCGAGACAATTTCTTCTATTGGTAGTTCAAGCCTTTCACGCCCCGGTCCCTGGTCAATATTCCGCAGATTCTTTGATGGATCATAGCCTCTGTCAACAGCACGCTTCATCCCTCTACGTATTTTTGCATTATGTAGTTTACGTTGATATTCCTCTACGATTGCGAGAATTTCTAGTAACATGGAATCCATTTCATTCAGTTCTATTGTACCGTTTGAATGATTGGTAATCACAGTCGTTTCACTTTTGGCAATTACATGCAATATCGCTACCCTTGCATTCCCTCGCCCTAATCGCGTCTCATCTTGAATGAATACTGCATCCACTGAACCATTTTGGATTTGATCCAACATGGATAGAAGACCTTCACGATCCATATCATACCCACTCTGCCGATCTGTGTAAATTCCAACACAATCATAGGATAACTCAGTAGCTAGCTTTTCTAGTTCTTCCTGCTGCCTTACAATAGACTGCTCTTGTGTTTCTTTTTCCGTACTCACTCGGCAGTATATTACACACTTCTTTTCTGTCATTTAGTTCCCACTCCTATTTCAGCTACCCGGATATCTGTTTGTTTATTAATTTTAACAGGCACACGCAGTAATTCACCTGAAACGATTTGATCGGTAGGCAATTCATTTAATGAACGTACCTGTTCGATCCAGTGAGTGGTCGGTATATCTTCAGAGTAGTTAGAAGCCAGTTGCCAAAGTGTATCTCCTTCATTAACAACGATTTCCATATAGTGATCTTCCTCGGCCATTTTATCGAATTGAACCCAGGCAAATGACACACAAACTATTAATAATACCGCGAAATAATAATTATTTTTAATAAATCCTTTAATAACTTCCATAATAACTCCTCCTCTAATTCGCGCATTCAGAATGCACGTTCGGAATACCTGTTCTTAATTATAAGAGAACATATGATTCCATGTCAAGCAAAATTAGAACCTTTGTTTGATTAGTAATCGAACACATGTTATACTATATTCAAAATAGTGGTTCAGTATTCCATTGCTCGCAAACTAGTAGAAGAGGTGAATCTGTTGAAGAAAATATCAAAGAGACAAGAAGAAATACTTGCTTTCATAAAAGATGAAGTACGTTTAAAAGGTTATCCCCCTTCCGTTCGTGAAATTGGAGAAGCTGTCGGTCTTGCATCAAGTTCCACGGTTCACGGTCACTTATCACGGCTCGAAAGCAAAGGTTTTATACGCAGAGACCCGACAAAACCCCGTGCCATTGAAATTTTAGATCCTGAAGGACTGGACGAGTTAAAAAGCGGCGTTATGCATGTGCCATTGATTGGTAAAGTTACAGCGGGTAATCCAATTACGACGATTGAAAATATTGAAGAGTACTTCCCATTGCCGGATACATTCGGTTCATCAGAGGATGAAATCTTCATGTTGGAGATTGTAGGAGATAGCATGATTGAAGCCGGCATCTTAAACGGAGACCGTGTGATTGTCAGACAAACTCACTCCGCAAGTAATGGTGAAATCGTTGTGGCTATGACAGAAGAAGACGAAGCAACAGTCAAACGTTTCTTTAAAGAGAAAGACTATTTCCGACTCCAACCAGAAAACTCCTCTATGGAGCCAATTATTGTAGATCAAGTTTCTATTCTAGGAAAAGTGATTGGTGTATTCCGTATGATTCATTAATCATCAAAAAAAGTGTATCAAGAAACCTTAATAGGTTCTCGATACACTTTTTTCTTTATACCAACTTTTTTTCAAGCAATTGTTCCATAGAATCTAGTACTGCGGATTTTACATGCTCATAGGTCAATCCACCTTGAATATATGCTGTGTAGGGTGGTCTAATTGGGCCGTCAGCTGTCAATTCGATACTGGAGCCTTGAATAAACGTACCCGCTGCCATTATGACGTCATCGGCATAACCGGGCATATAGGATGGCTCCGGTGCATATTGAGCATTAATTGGTGAGTTTTGCTGGATCATCTGACAGAATGCAATCATTTGTTCAGCGTTTAAAAAATTCACTGATTGGATTAAATCCGTTCGAAGCTCACTGTAATGCGGTGTCGTATCCATACCAAAGCTACCGAAAAATGCCGATGTGAATAGCGCGCCTTTGACCGCCTGACTTACTACGTGTGGTGCTAAGAAGAATCCTTGGTACATCTCTAGTAACGTATCAAGTGAGGCTCCAGCCTCAGCTCCAAGGCCTGGAGAAGTCATTCGATATGCACACTTCTCAACCAAGTCTTTCTTACCTGCTATGTAACCACCTGTTCTGGCAAGTCCGCCGCCTGGATTTTTAATGAGCGAGCCTGCCATCAGATCTGCTCCAACTTCTACGGGCTCTTTCATTTCCACGAATTCTCCATAGCAATTATCTACAAATATCACGACATCTTCTTTGATTTTACGGATTTCCTTAATAATCGCTTCAATTTCATGGATTCTGAATGATGGATTGCTTGAATAGCCTTTCGAACGTTGAATTGCTACGACTTTCGTCTTCGATGAAATCGTCGCTTTGGCTTTCTCGTAATCAACAGAGCCATCGTCTTTCAAATCAATATGCTGATAAGAAATGTGAAAGTCCTCTAGTGAACCCGTATCTTTGCCATTGCCAGAAATGATAGACTCCAACGTATCGTATGGTTTACCTGTAATATAAAGAAGTTCATCACCCGGACGCAATATCCCGAACAAGCTAATTGTAATGGCATGCGTGCCTGAGATAATTTGATTTCTGACAAGACAGTCTTCCGCTCCGAATACATCTGAGTATACTTGTTCCAATACATCACGGCCACTGTCGTCATAACCATAACCTGTAGAGCCGGATAAATGAAAGTCGCTTACCTGATTTTTTTTGAATGCTTGTAAGACTTTTCTTTGGTTAAAAAACGCAATTTCTTCTACGGTCTTCACGTACGGAGCAATTAGTTCTTCCGCTTCTTGTGATTTAATCAGTAATTCATCATTTATGGGTGTTATTTGCATGTGTAGTACCTCATTTCATTTTGTCATATTCTATTTTACCAGATGAAGTGTATATACCAAATGAAAGGCAACAAAAAAACAGGCAAGCGCCTGTTTATAGTTCGTCTTTTAAAATAACTGGTTTTGCAGGGGCATACGTGGAAATCGCATGCTTATAAATAAGCTGTTGCTTACCGTCTGTTTCCAATAGAACCGTATAATTATCATACGACTTGATTAGACCCTTTAGTTGAAAACCATTTAGTAAAAAGATTGTCACAAATGTGTTGTTCTTTCGTAAAGAATTCAAAAACGTATCTTGCATATTTCCTTGTGCCATTCAATTGCCTCCTCGTCCCTGTTATTTAGTTATTCCATACTCACTTCTGAAAATCCTTTATTATCTTACAGGTTGTTTGAAAAATTTCTTCCCCTGACTGATTAGCATCTACCCACTGGACAGGCAATTTATTACGGAAGTAGGTCAGCTGCCTCTTTGCATAATTACGTGTATTTTTCATTACCGCTTCTATTGCCTGCTCTTTTGTCAATTGTCCGTCAAAATAGGAAATCAGTTCTTTATAGCCTATCGCTTGTACAGCTTGAGTGTGCCGAATCCCTTTATTCCAGAGTTGCTGTACTTCTGTAAACAAGCCCGCTTGAACCATTTGTTCCACACGCAAATCAATTCGTTCGTAGAGTAATTCACGGGGAAGATCTAAACCAATAATTACAGAATGATACATCGGCTGATTTCCTTGTTGCTGTTCATGGTCTTGTTTTGTTTGACCCGTTACTTCAAGGATCTCTAGTGCACGCACTAGACGTCTATGATTATTCGGATGGATTTTCTCTGCACTTTTCGCATCCAATTCTGTAAGTTTCGCGTGCAATACATCTGCGCCTTCTAGTTCAAGTTCCCGTTCTATACGTGCTCGCACTTCAGGGTCGGCGGCTTGTTCTGTAAATCGATAATCAAACAAAACGGACTGAACATACATTCCACTGCCGCCAACAATAATAGGTAGTTTCCCACGAGATTGAATATCCGCTATCCATTGTCTCACAGCTAGTTGATATTCCGCTACGGAAAACGATTCTGTTGGTTCTTTTACATCAAAGAAATGGTGTGGAATTCCTTGCATTTCAGAACGATGAATCTTTGCTGTGCCGATATCCAATTCTTTATATACTTGCATAGCATCTCCATTAATGATTTCCCCATTAAACATTTTTGCAAGTGCTATGCTCAGTGCTGTTTTTCCTGAAGCAGTCGGTCCTACTATTGCTAGTACATCAACTGGTAAGTTCATGTCGTTTCATCCATTCCACGATAGTCGTATACACTTGTTTATAGTTGGTTTCCTGAAGCATCTCGTGCCTTCCGCCTTCATAGAGCTGAACAGTAACTTGCTGTTGATTAGCTTTATCGAATTGTTTAGCTACTTTCCACACACCTTTAGCACGGTCACCTACTAAATCATCTGTACCTGAGAGTAATAAAATCGGTAGTTCATTCGGAATATTTAACAAGAATTCAGGCACTTCCATTGAATTCATTCCTTCAAGCAACACACGAAATAGTTGAGAAGTCGGCACGAAACCACATGCCTCATCCTCTTCGTAATCAGCCACACTTTCTACATCGCGCGATAGCCAAGCAAATTCACCTTCATCAGGAAATTGTTTCGGAAAATTGCCGAAGACCAAGTTGTTCAAAAACACATCCGGTTGCTCTTTAGGGAATTTATCTTCCCTATACGCAGCCAACGCAATCGCAGCATGTGCAGTGAACTCAGAATTAGATCCAGTGCCCGATAAGATCACTTTACTAATCGTCTGACTATAAAGCTGGATATAGCGCCTGGCAACGAATGAACCCATGCTATGTCCGAGTAGTACAACGGGAAGTTCCGGGTAATGGAGTTGATAGCATTGATTCACTTCGAATACATCGTCTACCAATTGGTCGAATGTAGCAGACTCACCTATATAGCCGTAAACATGACCATTTTCTATAGCTGTCTTTCCGTGTCCCCTTTGGTCATGCAACGTCACGACATACCCTTGCGACTGCAAGTACTGTGCGAATCTTTTATAGCGTCCGCTATGTTCTGCTAATCCATGAATGATGTGCACACGGCCAATCGGCTCCGTCTCCGGTGTATAACTTGTCCCATACACTTTAGTCCCGTCACGCATTGCTATCCATTGGTCTGTCATGAACTTGCACTTCCCTTCGCTTCCGCAATCGCATTTTGCAAATCATTTTCATGAGTGGCTTTCTCGCTGTCCGTATACTGCAGCAACTTTGCCATATAGTCGGTTACTTGCGTCGCTAATGATTCTACAACATCGATTTGGAAATATAAATCACCTTTTCTACGGATAAAGAAATCACTTGGCGATGTGACCATTTCACAATGAATTCCATATAAGATCTCTGCGCGTAAACTTATCGGCAAATTGTTCTCTTCTACTGAAATCGAGTGGGCGTATTGGAAAACTTCATCACTATTTCTTCCGTAAAATGAAGCAAGACGCGCTCCTTGCTGTGGAGTTAAGCCGAATTTAGGTGCTCTTTCCGCTTGTAGGTCAATAAATTGCTTCAACGCTTCATCGTCTATGAAATCACTTCCTGAAACGGGGATATCCTTCGTTTCACATCGCTTGATAGATGGCTTTACTAGCTGTTCACTAATTCGATCCACTACGACTTCCGCCATCTGACGGTAGCCTGTCAACTTCCCTCCTGCAATCGTTAGCAATCCAGGAACTGCTTCCCATACTTCATCTCTTCGGGAGATTTCAGAGGCATCCTTACCTTCTTGTGCAATCAATGGACGAATTCCTGCCCACGTAGATTCCACATGTTGACGTTGAAGATGAATGCTTGGGAATATTTCACTAACCGCATCGATAATATAATGTATATCCTCTTCTGTCGCAATAGGATGCTGTTTATCATCGGTATAAAATGTATCAGTCGTTCCTATATACGTTTTATTATCCCGTGGAATAGCAAATAACATACGACCGTCCGAGTTATCAAAATAGATTGCTTGTTGCAACGGGAAGATAGATTGATCTACTACGATATGGACACCTTTCGTAATATGCAATTGTTTCGTATGTTTGCTGCTAATTTTCTGCTGCAACTCATCTACCCACGGACCAGATGCGTTGATCACCATAGAAGCCCCTACGGAAAATCGTTCACCGGTTAGTTGATCACTTAAGACTGCTCCAACGATTCGATCTTTCTCAAAGTTGAATTGTTCGCACTTCATATAATTCAAGCAAAGTGCACCTTTTTCTGCCGCTTTCTTCAGTACTTCAATCGTCAAGCGCGCATCATCGGTTTGATACTCCACATAATACCCGCCACCCTTTAAGCGTTCCTTTTTCAGTAATGGTTCAAGTTCAGCTGTTTCTTCTTTCGTCAACATTTCCCGTCGTTCTGCCGGCTTTACACCCGCCAGTAGGTCGTAGGCGAGAAGCCCGACAGAAGTGGAATACTTGCCATACGTTCCTTTTTGATAAATCGGCAATAGCATTGGTCTTGATTTGGTGATGTTACGAGAGTTACGGAAGACAATTTCCCGTTCTTTTCCCGTTTCTGCCACTATTTTCACTTCTAGTTGTTTTAAATAGCGTAAACCGCCATGTATCAGTTTAGTTGAACGGCTAGATGTTCCCGCCGCAAAATCTTGCATATCAACTAGGGCAACCGAAAATCCTCTTGCAGCCGCATCCAATGCGATTCCGGCACCTGTAATCCCTCCACCGACAACTAAAACATCGAATGAAAAGTTTCTCAAGTCCTGAATTCTGCTTGATCTTTCTAATGTAGAAAACATAAAATCGCTCCTCCCTGATGTGCTCTGTTACATCACTCGTTTAAACATTTTCTCTAATTCATACGTTGTAAAATGGATCAATACTGGCCGACCATGCGGACATGTATAAGGATTATGACATGCACCTAGATCAGTCAGTAATCGTTCCATATCTTCTTGCCTTAAGTAATAATTTGCTTTGATTGATTTTTTACAACTCATCATAATGGCGCTTTCCTCACGCAGTTTCTCGACATCGACTTTGCGTTTCTCGAGTACTTGCTCAATCATTTCTTCTATGATCGAGGTAGCTTGTCCTTCAGGGAACCATGAAGGATACTCTTTCACGGTATACGTTGCCGGACCGAATGCCTCCAAAAACACACCGACTTCTTCCAGTGCATCTTTACACTCTTCAATCTTTACTTGCTCGTCAGCTGAGTAATGAAAAACTAGTGGCAAGAGCAATTGCTGCCGTTCACCAGCATCCACTTGTCCAAGCTTCACTTTGAAGTATTCATATTTAATTCGCTCTTGCGCAGCATGCTGATCGATCAAATAAAATCCGTCTTCATTTTGCGCTACTATATATGTTCCATGAACTTGTCCGATCGGTGCAATGGAAGGAAAATGATTCATTTCCTGCTGTTGCTGCTCATAGACAACAGGCTCTTGCGGCACGGATTCTTCCTGCGGTTCAAAAATAGCTTCTGGAAAGACCGTTGTAACTTGCTCTGTAATAGGCTCTTCTACAGGCGCAGCGGAAGACTGTACTTCTTGTCCTTCTAATGGAACCGTTACTTCCGGCCGACGATAAGAAGGTGTCCAAATCGTCTGCTGTTCTGAGTCTCTTTTAACAGGCTTCTCTTTCTTTACAGCGTCAGGAATTATAGTGACTCCTTGAATTGCCTCTCTAATTGCTGCCTTTATCAAAGAAAGTAATTCTCCTTCTTTACTAATACGGATATGACGCTTCGCAGGATGGACGTTGACATCTGTCAAAATGGGATCTGCTGTAATATCAATAACTGCAATCGGAAACCTTCCTATAGGTAAGTACGTATGCATCGCATCGATAGCTGCTTGCGTTCCCGCATAGCTTTTAATCCAACGGCCATTCATCAGAAGTGAAATATAGTTTTTAGATGCGCGTGTCATCTCAGGAAGTGTAATAAAACCCTTCACCTTGAAATCAGCATCTTCTCTTTGAAACGGGATCATCTTACGCGCAACTCCTACACCGTATATATCTGATAATACCCGTAATAAGTCTCCTGAACCCGATGTTCTAAGAACTTCATGATGATCGTGAGTTAACGAAAAGGAAATGTCAGGATGACTTAATGCTAATCGATTTAATAAATCTATTGTATGTCCAAGTTCCGTCTGGATCGTTTTCATATATTTCAAACGTGCGGGTGTATTGAAGAATAAATGTTGTATGAGAAAATCTGTGCCTTTTCGTAATGCTCCCGCTTCATACTTCAGTACTTTACCGCCTTCTATCTCCACTACAGCGCCTTCTACGCCATCAGAAGTCCATAACGATACTTTTGATACTGCTGCAATACTTGCTAAGGCTTCTCCTCGAAACCCAAGCGTACGGATTCGAAACAGATCATGTTCGTTAGTAATTTTACTAGTAGCATGCCTTTCAAAACAGCGGATTGCATCTTCTTCAGACATCCCCTTGCCATTATCGGTCACACGGATCGAAGTCAAGCCCGCCTCCACTAGAGATACTTCAATTTTAGTACTTTGCGCATCAATCGCATTTTCCACCAGTTCTTTAACGATAGAAGCAGGACGTTCCACCACTTCTCCTGCCGCAATTTTATTGGCTAGTGTGTCTTCCATGATGTGAATTTGATTCATCCGCTTCACCCCTTCTTCTCTGTTGTTAGGCGTTCTTTCCACTCCATTATTTTCTGCATGGTTTGCATAGGTGTCATATTCATCAAGTCCACCGCTTCTATTTCATCGAGCAATTTTTGTGTTTCTGCGGCAAGCATAGGCTCGCTGTCCGTTTCAAACAAGGCCAGCTGTTCCGACACAGATGACGCGCCTTTCGTTGTACTATCTTCTTCAAATCGCTGTAACAAGGTTTTTGCACGTCCTACTACATCTGCAGGAAGACCTGCGAGTTCTGCTACATGAATCCCGTAGCTTCGATCGGCTGCTCCAGGTAATACTTTATGCAGGAACACGACTTTACCATTTTGCTCTTTCGCTGCAACGTGTACGTTCAATAAGCGATCTAACACATCTTCCAATTGTGTCAGTTCATGATAATGGGTAGAAAACAGTGTGTTCGCACCAATTTCTTCATGGATATACTCCATCATCGCTTGTGCGAGTGCCATCCCATCATACGTTGAAGTTCCGCGCCCAATCTCGTCAAACAACAATAGACTATGTGAGGACGCATGAGCCAATGCATATTGAGACTCCATCATTTCCATCATGAATGTACTCTGTCCGGACGCCACGTCATCCGCAGCTCCTATACGTGTGAAGATTTGATCTGTGATAGGCAGTATAGCCTTTTCACAAGGGACGAAACAACCGATTTGTGCCATCACTACAGTCAAAGCTACTTGACGCATATACGTACTTTTACCGGACATGTTAGGGCCCGTAATGAGCAACATATTTTCATCTTCAGCTAGCATACAAGAATTTGGGATATATAATGAATGATTCATCATTTTCTCTACGACTGGGTGTCTGCCATTTTGAATGTCGACAGCCTTTCCTGTATGGAATTCTGGTCGGACATATTGATTCTTTTCGGATACCTTAGCAAATGACAGCAAGACATCCAGTTCGCTGATCACAGATGCTAGTTGTTGAATTCGTTGTACATCGCCCTTGACCTGTTCGCGAATCGACTGGAATAAATCTAATTCTAATGTCTGGCTGTCTGCCTCCGCGTTTAGGATCAGTTCTTCTTTTTCTTTCAGCTCCGTCGTTATGTATCGCTCTGCATTCGCGAGTGTCTGCTTACGTTCATAGCGAGATAAGTCAGCTAAATGAATATTGGATTTAGTGATTTCAATATAATACCCAAAAATCCGATTATAGCCTATTTTCAACGTTTTAATTCCGGTCAGTTGTCGCTCTTTTTGCTCAAGTTGCGCTAACCATGTCTTTCCATTACGAGAAGCATTTCGAAGCTCATCTAATTTTTCATGATAGCCGTCCAAAATGAGTCCACCGTCTTTACTAGATATCGGTGGGTTGACTGCAATCGCATCCGTCAACAACTGGAATGTTTCTCCACAAGGGTCCATTCGGTCAGCAAAACGCTGTAACATCGGACGCTTCGATTGTTCAAGCAATTGTTTTAGTTTTGGTATATGTGACAATGAATTTCGTAATTGTGCAAGATCACGTGCACTTGCACTACCCATAGATATCCTGCCGGCAAGGCGTTCTACATCATAAACGTCATGCAATTCTTCTAGTAATTCTTCACGCAAGAAATACTCATCAAGTAAGTTGTTTACAGTTTCTAGACGATCTTCAATCGCTTGTCGCTGCGCCAAAGGCTGGTGAATCCACATCCGTAATTTCCTCGCACCCATCGCTGTAACGGTTTCATCAAGTACCCAGAACAACGTACCTTCTTTTTTGCCTGAACGAATAGTTTGTACAAGCTCTAAATTCCGCATCGAGTTCGCATCAATCGATAACTTAGCATCTTTCTCTATATAGATGAAAGGCCGAATATGACCAAAAACCATCTTTTGCATGCGTAGTAGATACGACTGCAACTTACGGCAAGCTTCCTGCAACTCTTCTGGCAAATGGTCATATGTATCATGACCAATTGATCCCGAATGCTCCGTATTTTCAATTGAAAGCATGATTTCGCGACTTTCGAACAGATCTGCCAAAATAACATGAAGTTGTTGATCAACGATAATTTCCTTCATGTTAAGTGCTTCGATTTCTGCAAGCAGTGTTCGCTCGCTTCCTTCAATTAACTCTACTTTCCCTTCTCCAGTACCGACATCAAGATACGCTAGTGCATAACGTTGATACCCTAAGCTATCGATAGCACCTATAAAATGATTTGCCTCGACATCAATTGTTTTACCTTCTGTTAATGTTCCAGGCGTAATAACTTTAACGACTTCACGTTTAACAATTCCCTTTACGTTGCGTGGGTCTTCCATTTGTTCACATATCGCTACTTTATGACCTTTATGGATTAACGTTTCAATATATCCAGTTGCGGAGTGATAAGGTATACCGCACATTGGTATACGTTCTCGTGCACCGGAATCCCTACTAGTTAACGTAATTTCTAATAATGCAGATGCATTAACGGCATCCTCAAAAAACATCTCATAGAAATCTCCCAAACGGAAGAATAAAAATGCGTCTGTATATTGCTCTTTAATTTTCAAATATTGTTGCATCATTGGTGTATGTTCAGACATGGTAAACCCTCTTTTTCTCGCTCATTTTCTATACATTATACCAAACACCCTAAGAGTTAACGAATCAAAAGGGGTTGATGTAGTTTTAAAAGGTAAATAGACATATATAATCAAATAAAAACGGTATTTAAAAAATATAAACTATCCATGCTTTTGATTAGCTAGGATAGTTTAATCTGTTCTATTCCAATTTTGAGCTATTCTTGTGGTCTTTGTTTAGAAGTCACTGTAAATGGTACAGCGAGTGTTATCGTATAATAGATAGCTATTGGCTTCAAAAATATTTTCACTAGGCGATATGGACCGGGCACAAGTATCAATCCAAGAGTTTTCACTGAAAACAATTGTTGAATTTCCTTGCCTGGTGCAATCAAATTACCCAATTTAGTAAAGTGTGGATTTTCATAAAAACAGAATTAGAATGTGTCAAAGTATACCATTTGTCATTTTTCAATACTTCTATTTGATAATATTCACCATACTCATAAATGCTTTGACTGTCATTCTTTACTATCGTGTGGAATAACGGCATACCTTCCTCATATTGATCTTCTAGAATCGAAAATGTCAGGCCTTGTTCATTCGTCACTAATTTCTGCGCGGGTGAAGGAGCTGTTAGTGTTTGTATTTCATTCTCTTTCGAGCATGCTGTCAGCAGTGTCAAAGCAGATAGGAGTATAAGTCATTTTATCTTCAACATAGGATCACCTCCTATCTAAAGACTACATCTACTAGCGAAAATTCCACTTGACCTGCATCATGTTTTTCTACTTAAAGCAAAATAAAAAAAGCCGGTGAATCTCCGGCTTTTAAAATGGTGAATCTTTACGTTTTGGTGGTTGGTGTGGTCTCTCTTTATTCGGTACTTCATTATCCTTTTTATCCTCCATCACAAGAGAAGAAGATTCTGCTTCAAGTATCGGCCATTCTTCATCATATGGATCGGGATGAATGGTTACAGAAACTTTTGTTTCACCAATCATCTCAACTAATAGTTCTCTTTCAATGGAAATGGAGAAGTTTTGGCCACATTCAGAAATACTGGCTTCTGTACAGTTAGGGTGCTGCAATACCGTGACAATCGTTTCTTCTCTTGCGGATGTCGGCTCATCGCGGTAATGCAAGGCGATCTTATCTTTATAAGGAATCGATTCAGTAAAGACAGACGTCTTGGAATGATCATGATGTGAATACCAAACATTCACGTCAAAACTACCCGTTACTTCTACATGCGCTCCAACTTTCTTTGCTTGTTGCGTGTGATTGATCACCCAGCAACCCAATATGCTGGAGGGGCGATTAGGCGGCTTCAGCAGCTCAGTAGTTTCCGAACGATGCTTCCCTTTGGCAATAACAGCTTTAGTCACAATTTGTCGTAAGTTTTTCAGTTTTCTTCCTCCTTCTTTGGCTTCTATCCATCCTATGCAACAGCAGCCCAGAAATTGAAAAAAATCGGCAAGGAATTTTCTCCTTAGCCGATTTTTTATTTAAGAAAGTGATTTTTTCTGCGTATTCTCTACGTATGATCCTGTTTCACCGCGTAATAGATCGCCGCCAGTAGACTCAATAATTTCATCTGTCACGCTGTTAGCAATTGTATTAGAAACCAATTGAAGTAAATCATTCACTTCGTCTTGAGACTGTTTGAATTCTTGTACCAATGGAATCGCGTCAATTTCACCTTGTACTTGTTCGATTTTCTTTTCAATCGCTTTTAATGCACGTTCTTTTTCGTAGTTTTGGAAATTCACTGCCTGTGTTTGAAGTGATTTCATACTAGCGATTTTTTCACGCACTTTTTGGTTTTCATTGATTTGGGCTTCTGCACGTTTATAAAACTCTACTTCTTCCGTGTTAGCCAACATATGTGCCAAATCACGTGCTTTTTCTATGATTTCTTCTTTTGTAAACTTCTTCTCCATCATCCCATCACCTTTTCTTGTTGGACTACTCCAATGAATTCACCATTGAGTGACCATGATTTTGCTTCTTTAATACGCACTTCTACAATCTGACCAATTACAGAGCGCGGTGCTACAAAATTCACTAATTTACTTTTTTCTGTGTAACCCGCTAGTACATCAGGATTTCTCTTACTTTCCCCTTCAACTAGTACTTTAACAGTTTGTCCTTCGTATGGCTTCATTGCTTCGGCGGACATGTCGTTCACTAGTTTAAGAAGGCGCTGCAAGCGTTCTTTCTTTACTTCCATTGGTATATTGTCCTGCATCTTCGCAGCCGGTGTTCCTTCACGCGGTGAATAAATATATGTGAATGCCATATCAAACCCAACTTCGCGATAGAGCGACATCGTTTCTTGAAACTGTTCTTCTGTCTCATTCGGGAACCCTACAATAATATCCGTTGTGAGTGATAGATTAGGTATTGCAGTTCTGATTTTATCAACTAGTTCCAAATAGCTTTCCCTAGTATATTTGCGCGCCATAATCTTCAACATCTCAGTTGAACCTGATTGTACAGGCAAATGAATATGATCGACCAAGTTTCCACCTTTTGCAAGGACCTCTATCAAGTGATCATCAAAATCGCGAGGGTGACTTGTAGTGAAACGAATTCTTGGGATATCAATTAATCGTAACTCATCCATGAGATCACCTAGACGGTACGTAATATCGTCAAAATCTTTACCGTACGCATTCACATTTTGCCCTAGTAAGGTGATTTCTTTATAGCCTTCTGCAGCCAACTGACGAACTTCTTGAATGATGTCTGCTGGACGTCTGCTACGTTCTTTACCACGCGTATACGGCACGATACAGTACGTACAGAACTTATCACATCCGTACATGATATTAACCCATGCTTTGATCTTACCGTGACGGACTTTTGGCAAGTCCTCAATCACGTCGCCTTCTTTGGACCACACTTCAATAACCATCTCTTTAGACATATACGCTTCATGTAAAATGTTCGGCAAGCGATGAATGTTATGTGTGCCGAAGATCATATCTACTTGATCATACGTTTTTAGGATTTTATTTACAACGGATTCTTCTTGTGACATACAGCCACATACTCCGATTAATAAATCAGGGTTTGTCAGTTTGAGTGGTTTATAATGACCTAATTCACCAAACACTTTATTCTCGGCATTTTCACGGATTGCGCATGTATTGAGCAGTATAACGTCTGCTTCTTTAACATTGTCAGTCGCATCATATCCTAATGCCATAAGAATCCCTGCAATCACTTCCGTATCGTGCTCGTTCATTTGACAGCCAAATGTTCGAATAAAGAACTTACGACCTTGTCCCATTCCTTTAAAGCGTTGATCTATTTGAAAGTTATCGTGATATTCCACTTCTTCTTTCCCGCGTTTTTTTGCGTCTTTTAGAGAAGGCCCGCTATACACAGACTCGAAATATTTGCTATAGTCTTTTTCTATGATGTCTGGTTTCGATTGGTCTTTCGTTGCGAGTCCAGCTTGCAAGCGCTGTTCTTCATTCATTGCAGAAGCCCCTTTCTATTACTTATCGGGAAATAAGCATACCTGTTGTTATTATACTGAACTTTTGTCTGATATGACAGCAAAGGGGAAAAATGTCGCTGGTTTGTCATGAAAAAAAGACCACGAAATTAATCGTGGTCTTCTGTATTCTACTTACGTTCCTTTTTTTCAACGAAAAGTTTGAGCGCCGTTCTAGCTTCCCCGTTGATTTCGATATCGGTGAAGGCTGGCGCGCAAATTAGGTCGCCTCCGCTTGGTGCTACGAATCCTCTTGCGATTGCAATTGCTTTCACTGCTTGATTTAGTGCTCCAGCACCGACTGCCTGGATCTCGGCATAGCCTTGTTCACGAATAACTGCAACCAATGCTCCTGCTACTGAGTTCGGATTTGAGCGAGATGATACTTTCAAGGGACTCACGATATTTCCTCCTTATTTTGCAATGTCTATGGAACGTGTATATTCCATACAACATCCTATGATAGGCAAGGAGGATTTAGACACCTAGATAATTAGTTTTTGAACGGATGATCTTCGTTGATTCGAATCCGCTCAATTTTGAGTGCTTTACCGGTTTTGTCATCCAATTCTACGAACATACCGTTTAACTGTGGTCTTCCACTTTTCGGTACCTCAAAGCGGGTTGGCAAGTTGGTATAGAAGCGATACAACACATCTTCTTTTTTCATTCCTAAAATTTCATCATACGGACCTGTCATACCTGCATCTGTTAAATATGCAGTACCCCCCGGCAATATTCGATCGTCTGCAGTTTGAACATGTGTATGTGTCCCAACAACAACGGAAACTTTTCCATCTAAATGCCAGCCCATCGCAATCTTTTCACTTGTTGCTTCTGCATGGAAATCTACAAAGACTAATGGTGATGTTTGCAAAGCTTCTTCTACTAATTCATCTGCTTTTGCAAATGGATCATCGTGCGGCGGCAAAAATGTACGGCCATGTAAATTAATTACGGAAAGTGTAACGCCATTTTTGGTAATGGACGTCATGCCTTTACCCGGTGCTTGTTCAGAGAAGTTAGCAGGACGAATTAAGTAATCTACTTCATCTATGAAATCATAAATTTCCCGTTGATCCCATGTATGGTTTCCCATTGTGATGACATCTACTCCAGCGTGCAATAAATCATGATAGATGGATTTTGTAATTCCTCTACCTGAAGCAGCATTTTCACCATTCGCGATAATAACGTCTGCTTGATATTTGCGTTTTAAACGCGATAAATAATCAATTACCATTTCTCTTCCCATAGATCCTACGATATCTCCAATAAATATTACTTTCATCTGTAACATCCTCTTTCCAAAATGAAAACAGCTTCCTAACGAACCGGAAGCTGTTTTTTTATTAGGTATTATTTTGCATACTCTACTGCGCGGGTCTCCCGTATGACCGTCACTTTGATATGCCCTGGGTAGTTTAATTCTTCCTCGATTTGTTTTCGTATATCACGTGCTAAGCGATGTGCGGTAATATCATCGATCTGTTCGGGGCGAACAATGATTCGCACTTCCCGTCCTGCCTGAATGGCAAATGACTTCTCTACACCTTCGTATGATTCCGAAATTTCTTCGAGTTTTTGCAGTCGTTTTATATAGTTTTCCAATGTTTCACTACGAGCACCTGGTCTTGCTGCAGATAATGCATCTGCCGCTGCTACAAGTACTGCTATAACAGAAGTAGCTTCTTCGTCACCGTGGTGGGAAGCAATACTGTTAATGACAACTGGATGTTCTTTATATTTCACTGCCAACTCTTTACCAATTTGAACGTGACTACCTTCTACCTCATGGTCGATTGCTTTACCGATATCATGAAGTAAACCAGCACGTCTAGCAAGAGTTACGTCTTCTCCTAGCTCTGCCGCCAGTAAGCCAGTTAAATAGGCTACTTCGATAGAGTGTTTCAAGACGTTCTGTCCATAACTCGTACGGAAGTGCAAACGTCCAAGAATTTTGATCATATCCGGATGCAAGTTGTGAACACCCACATCGAATGTAGTTTGTTCTCCCTTTTCTCGGATTAACTCGTCCACTTCTCTTCTAGACTTGTCCACCATTTCTTCGATACGTGCAGGGTGAATTCGTCCATCTTGAACCAATTTCTCCAAAGCCAATCTTGCTGTCTCTCTACGTACTGGATCAAAACCGGAAAGAATGACTGCTTCTGGTGTATCGTCAATAATTAGATCAATTCCTGTAAGCGTCTCGAGAGTACGAATATTTCGTCCTTCACGACCAATGATGCGACCTTTCATCTCATCATTCGGTAAGTTAACGACGGAAACTGTTGTTTCTGCCACATGATCTGCTGCAAAACGTTGCAATGCCAACGATAGAATCTCACGAGCTTTACGCTCAGATTCTTCTTTAGCTCGTTGCTCCGATTCTTTTGTCATGACAGCAATATCTGTAGAAAGTTCTTCTTCAACATCTTCCAAAATGACGCGCTTTGCCTCATCTCTAGTTAACGAAGAGATTCTTTCCAGTTCAGTCTTCTGTGTAGTAACGAGTTGTTCCGCTTTGCGTTCCATCTCTTCAATATGCTGTTGTCTTTCTAATAGCGCATCTTCTTTGCGCTCTAGACCTGCTTCTCTTTTATTGAGCGCATCATCCTTGCGATCAAGGTTTTCTTCACGCTGTAAGAGACGGTTTTCCTGTTTCTGTAATTCCGTCCTTCTCTCACGGACTTCTGTTTCTGCTTCAATCCGCAGTTCGTGAGTTTCATCTTTCGCTTCTAACAGTGCCTCTTTCTTCACTGACTCCGCTTCACGCTTCGCCTCTTCGACGAGTTGGTTGGCAGTATGCTTGGCACCAGTTACTTTTGAATCATTCACATTTTTCAATATAAAAAAGCTAACAACTGCACCGACGATGAGACTTAGCAAAACGGAGATGAGTATTTCAATACCCATTGAGGTCACCTCCTCCTGCTTATTCTTTTCTTTTCAGTCGGCTTGTATAATCAATTTTGCCACGGCGAATATATTCACTTTACTTGTTACCGGAAATTCCCGGTAATGTCCCGACGATCTGTGAAAACGCCGAAGGCTTAACTTAATCCAACGGGTAGTAGAAAACCTGCTGTTTCGGGACTAATTTTCTATTGATGTCACTACTTTTTACTTAACTTTTCATTTTGCTGAATTAAGTTAAAATCAACATACCGCCAAAAACAATTGATTGGTTTGTTAAATATAGGACGTATATAATACGCCACTTTAATTGTATAGTTGTATTTTTATTGTGTCAAGGAATGATGAAGGAAAAATGAATCTATAGAAGCTTTTTGTTTTTTTGCTCGAGTCTTTCCACTGTACATTTTGGCTTTTCCTTCAAATGTACTTATAATTCCAGAACAGCATGAGGAATGTCATAGTCAAGCTAATTATCTCTAAAATGAAATGAAGTTATTTTATATAAAAAACCGCCAATTGAAAATTGGCGGTTTTGCAAGTATATCTTACTTCTCATCTGAAAGTGTTAGTAAGTCATCCAGCTCATCTTCTTCATCATGTGCTGCGATTACATAGTTTGTAGCATTTAAACCGTATGATTCACGAATCTTGGATGCGATTTCATCACGCATTTTTAGGTTTTCTTTCAAGAATTGTTTCGCGTTTTCACGACCTTGTCCTAGACGCTCGCCTTCATAAGAATACCAAGCACCACTCTTTTGGACTACTTCCAATTCAGAGCCCAAATCCAGAATTTCACCTTCTTTTGAAATTCCTTCACCATACATGATGTCTACTTCTGCTGTACGGAAAGGTGGAGCTACCTTATTTTTCACGACACGGATTCTTGTTTTATTACCCATGATATCGTTAGCTTGCTTGATTGCTTCACCTCTGCGTACTTCAAGACGAACAGAAGCATAGAACTTCAGTGCACGTCCACCTGGTGTTACTTCTGGATTACCGAACATGACGCCTACTTTTTCACGGATCTGGTTAATGAATACTGCAATAGTGTTTGATTTATTAATAGCACCAGAAAGTTTACGCAACGCTTGAGACATCAAACGAGCTTGCAAACCAACGTGTGCGTCACCCATCTCGCCTTCAATTTCAGCTTTCGGTACAAGTGCTGCTACCGAGTCCACTACGACAATATCTACCGCACCTGAACGAACAAGAGCTTCTGCAATTTCCAATGCTTGCTCACCTGTATCTGGCTGTGATAATAGCAACTCATCGATATTTACACCTAACTTTTGTGCATAGACAGGGTCTAATGCGTGTTCTGCATCAATAAATGCAGCAGTACCACCGCTTGCTTGTACTTCTGCAATTGCATGCAACGAAACAGTCGTTTTACCAGAACTCTCTGGTCCATAGATCTCAATGACTCGTCCACGTGGATATCCGCCTATTCCTAACGCCGCATCCAAAGCTAGTGAACCTGACGAAGATGTATCAATTTGAAGATCTGTCTTCTCTCCCATTTTCATGACAGAACCTTTACCGAATTGTTTCTCTATTTGTTTTAGTGCCATATCTAATGCCGCTTTACGATTGCTCAATTACAATTCCTCCTCAAACTCTTTTTCTACTCTTATTATACCTTTTCCAAATGGAATACACAAGATTTAAACGAACGGGTATTCGATAAATTGATTATAGAAATTGAAAAACAAGCGCAAAAGGCTAGGATGAATTGATTTTTGGTAGCTAATTTAATAGCAAAATTTAATACTTCAGTTCTTTTTTCTCTTTTATTTTCTGAATAAGATAATGTAAGGCAAATTGAACAGAACGTTTACGATTTGTATTACGAGAACCTGAAAGCTGAAGCTTATAAGATGTTGTCTTCATACCTTCTGTTGCAATCCCGATCCAAACTGTACCGGGTGGCTGACCATCATGAGGTTCAGGACCTGCAGCTCCTGTCAGACTAACACCAAATGTTGTAGAAAATCTCTCCCTAACGCTTTCAGCCATCGCTTCGGCACACTCTGCACTGACAATCCCATGGTAATCAAGCAATGACGATAAGATACCTAATTGCTCGATTTTCATTTCTTTATTGTATACTACAAGACCGCCCTTTAGTGCATTACCAATTCCCGCTTCTGAACCAAGTTCCGCCATAAACATTCCGGTAGTTAAACTTTCTGCTGCCGAAATAGTCCAGTCATTTTGAAGCAATAATTCAGTCGTTTTGGAAGCCAGCGTATCTTCATCTACACCATAAATAAACTCCCCTACAATTGAACGGATTTCCTGTTCCACAGGTAATATTAACTTCTGAGCATCTTCTTCCGTTTTGGCTTTTGCGGTAATACGCAACTTCACCATACCAGGTGAAGCAAGTGGTGCAATTGTAGGGTTTGTTTGCTTCTCAAGAATGGACTGGATACGCACTTCCAATTCTGATTCGCCAATTCCTTGCAACTTCAAGACCTTGGAAGTGATTACATCTTGTTTTCCGTATACACCAAGCAAGTATGGAATCGCTTCTTGTTCAAACATGGGCTCCATTTCATGAGGAGGGCCCGGTAGTAAAATATACTGTTTACCATTCTTGCCTATCGCTATACCAGGGGCCATACCATTTCGATTTGGCAATACCGTAGATCCTTTTAAAACAAGTGCTTGCTGTTTATTATTCTCCGTCATTACTTTTCCGACTTGAGTAAAATAATCTTCGATGGTTTTCATCGCATCATCGTCAGATACAAGCTCACAACCTAATTCATGTGCAATAGTTTGCTTTGTTAGGTCATCTTTAGTCGGCCCCAGACCGCCACTAAAGATAAGGATATCTGCACGTTTCTGAGCCAGTTGAATGGTTTGTGACAAGCGTGTAGGATTATCTCCCACAACCGTATGGCAATATACATCAATTCCAGCTTCAGCCAATCTAGCAGATATGAACCGCGCGTTGGTATTCGTGATTTGTCCCAATAAAAGTTCAGATCCTACCGCAATTATTTCTGCTTTCATGAATACACTTCACTCCTCACATTGACTCGACTAAAATTTTACGATTTTTAACGAAGTAATCGACACCTGACCATACTGTAAACACTAATGCGATGTACAACATGATTGTTCCGAATGGAATACCAATCGCCTCAAAGAAAATATTATGCAATAAAAGAAATGAGATCGCTAGTAGTTGCGCAACTGTTTTAATTTTACCTAACTGGTTCGCTGCTACTACTTCACCGCCACCTGCTAAAATCAAACGTAAACCTGTCACGGCAAATTCTCTACTAATAATGACGATGACGATCCATGCAGGAGCTGTCCCCATTTCCACTAATAAAATAAAAGCAGCTGAGACTAGTAATTTATCTGCTAACGGATCCAAAAACTTACCCATATTGGTCACTAAGTTGTTTTTTCTAGCTAAGTATCCATCTAGCCAGTCAGTTGTCGAAGCAATGATGAAGATAATCGCGCCCACCAAATGTTCAACAGGCATTTCTACTCCACCTAGTTGAATCATTCCCCATCCAAAGTCCACTGCAAGAAACAGGATGAAAATAGGGATCATAAATACTCTTGAGAGTGTAATTTTATTTGGTAAATTCATTACATGTCCGCCTTTCTAACGGTAAAATCTACTTATAAAGAATAAAATAGTCACCTTTTGAGATGACTATTTTTCTATGGTTTTTTTAACACAATGTTTTGTGGTATGAGATTTGTTGGATAATCTACACGCTGTCCATTGACAGTTAATTCCGCATTTTCGTAATTCCCAACTCGGATTCTCAAACTTTCCACATCATTCGCTTCAATTTCAATTGTTTCGCCTTCTTGTACTACACGAGCACCACCTGGATCAGGCATCCGTTCTTTGCCATCTTGATCCGTTACTGAAATCCAAGATGCACCCGTAGTCTTGACAACGACTTTGATCTTGTCAGGATCAGACAATTTGAATGTAGATGTTTCACCATCAGTAGAAGCGTGTTCAAATGGTTGCTTGGGCTTCTCAACACCTGCCGAATCCTGTTGTGGGTCAGTTACTACTGATGAACCGGGTTCCGATAATTCATCGTCTATAGCCGGTCTTGTTGCTTTGTCTCTTAGCAAAGTATAAACAATAACTAAAATCAGAATGATAAATAGTGCAACAATTATTTTCGGCATTGCTTCTCTTAATTGGTTACTCTGCTTTGAACCCATACTACGTTGCATAGTCGCCGGCACAACTTTTTCCTGTTTTTCTTGTACTCCTGGTTCATACACATCTTGATAAAGACTCAATACTTCATCCGCATCCAAGTCAACTGCTTCTGCATACTGTTTAATAAAAACACGAACGTAGAAAGCACCAGGAATAACTTGAAATTCTTCATTTTCAATTGCTGACAGATAACGTTGTTGAATTTTCGTACTGTCTTGCAAATCCTCTAGCGTCAATCCTTTTGAAATCCTCGCTTCTTTTAAACGAGCACCTATTCCGATCAAATTCAACACCCACCCTAACTCATTTCAATCAATTAAACATATTAAAGCCACCCATAGGGTTACGGTTGGAAATTGGATCATTCTTTTCTAAAATGTCATAATTGATTTCTTGATCCACAGTTGTCCGTAACTCTATGATGATATCAAAATCTTCAATTGTATATTCAGATTGCTTAACAAACATATCCGGATGCTCGACCACTTTAATTGTCGGCAAGCCCATGATTTCACGTACTAATTGCATATGACGTTCGTCAGAGGTTTTTCTTGTCACGATCCCATCAAGTATAAAGATGTTATCGTCTGAGAATTCATCCCCCATCATACTCGTTCTAATCGTTTGTTTAATCATTGTGGAAGACAAAAACACCCATTTTTTATTGGCACAAACACTTGCCGCAACTACGGATTCTGTTTTGCCTACCCGGGGCATCCCGCGGACACCAATTAGCTTATGACCATCTTGTTTGAAAATCTCTGCTAAAAAATCCACTAAGATTCCCAGCTCACTTCTTATAAACTGATAGGTTCTTCGGTCATCGGTACCGCGCTGAATATAATGTCCATGACGAACGGCCAATACATCACGTAGTTTAGGTTCTCTGATCTTGTGGATGACAATTGCATCCATCGTAGAAGCAATCAACTCGAAACGTTTAATTTGCTGATCGTGATCAGTGTGAACGAGCATACCACGGTATCTTCCATCCACCCCATTGATGGTCACAATATCTACTCGCAACATACCAAGTAAGGAAGCAATATCCCCTAGCAACCCAGGCCGATTGACTTGCAACTCATATTCGACATACCATTCTCCCATTCAACACACTCCTTCATAAAACTACTTTTTCCAGAATGCACAAGTATGCACTTAGTTCTATAATAGCGGATAGCCAAAGCGAATAAAAGAAAAAAAGAAAAGGACAACAGGCATTGTCCTTTTCCAAAGGCTTTAAATATACCAGCCACCATTAATTTGAATTATTTCACCTGTCATATAATCTGCTTTGCCACTTAGCATAAATTCGACCATATTCGCTATTTCCTGCGGTGTCCCGACTGACAAAAGTGGTATTTGTTCAAGTACCATCTGACGCTCCTCCGCAGAAAATTCCTGATTCATTCGGGTGTCAATCCAACCTGGCGCAATAGCATTGACCCGTATACCAGAATAAGCTGATTCCTTTGCATATGCTTTGACGAAGGCATGTTGGGCACCTTTGACTGCAGAATACATGACTTCACCTGCAGCCCCCGCACTGCCCCATATTGAGCCGATAAATAGTATATAGGAGACATCTTGCTTGCGTAGTTTTTCGGATAATAGTGCGATTAAACGAGCTGGATTCTGCATATGGACTTGCCATAATTCCGACATTTCCAATTCGCTTGTATCGGATAACAGTTTCACAACTGCTTGACCGTTGGCTACAACAATTGCTTGAACGCTTTGAATGCTAGCCGCTAATTTTTCTGCTGCTTGCTCCACTCTAAAGTCAGCATGCACACTACGGAATTGCTGGTTGGGATACGTCTCTTCTAACTCTGAACGCAATAGATCAAGCTGGTTTTTGTTTGCATTATAATGTAAATACAAAGACCATCCCGCTTCTGCCAGTTGTTTACAGATCACTTCCCCAATTCCGCCGGAGGCCCCTAACACGAGTGCAAAACGCGTCATACTCATTGTGTCTTCGGTGGCATTACTTTGAAGATTGTATAGCTACTGTCATCGGAGAACGTTGCAAATGCTTCTTTTAATTTATCCATCGATAAGTTTTCCAAAGTCGGTACGACATCGAATAAATTCATATCGTTAAATTCATATCGTGTATATTGATTAGCGATAAATTCAATGGAATTCAATGAACGCATAAATTGACCAATTTTCTTTCTACGCATTCTATCCAAATCTTCGTCTTGTACTGGCCAATTTGTTTTTGCATCTTTAATCGTATGACGAATCAGTTCTTCCAAGCGCTCGGGCTCATCTGTATCGGAACCAACCATGGCAAAACCATAGCCTTCTTCCATGGAGAATTCATATGAAAATGATTCATCAACTAAACCTTCCGCGTTCGCTTTTTCATAAAATGCAGACGTGCGACCAAATAGACTATCTAATACGAGGTTTGCCGACAATTCCGTTTCAAGCATTTCTTGGCCCTGTAGATTTGTCTCGGTACACTTCATACCAATATTCAATTTCGGTTTCGAAACATCCATCGTCAATGTACGTTCGGGCACATCCACCCCTTTTGATTCGGACGGGAATTGGCGTTCGATCGCCTCAGGTTTATCGAATGATTTCTGTGCTTGATCTTCTTTAACAAACGCCATCATTTCCTCCGGCTTCACCGCTCCTACGATAAACAGCAACATATTAGACGGGTGATAGAACGTCTCATAACATGTATATAAGTGTTCAGCTGTAATGTCCTGGATAGACTCAACAGTACCCGCAATGTCGATTTTCACTGGGTGGTTTTCATAGAGGTTTTCAATTGTACCGAAATATAATCGCCAATCCGGCTGGTCATCATACATGGTGATTTCCTGTGCAATGATGCCTTTTTCTTTATCGACAGTTTGCTTCGTGAAATATGGTTGTTGAACGAAGTCGAGTAATACTTTTGTATTTTCTTTTAGTTTATTGGTTGCGGAAAATAGATAGGCCGTTCTACCAAATGTTGTATAAGCATTTGCGGAGGCACCATTTAAACTAAACTTCTGAAAAACATCTCCATCTTCTTTTTCAAACATTTTATGCTCAAGAAAATGGGCAATACCATCAGGCACTGTGATGAATTCATCTTTGCCATGCGGTTTGAACGTACGATCAATGGACCCATATTTCGTTGTAAACGTTACAAATGTTTTAGAGAATCCACGTTTTGGTAAAATAACAACCTTCAATCCGTTATCCAGTGTTTCAGTATAAATTTTCTCTTGTAGTTGATCAAAAGTTACTTCTTTCATTTCGAAACATCCTCCTTACCTGACAGCAAATATACAATTTCCAATTGAATTGTATTCGCCATATCTTTTATATCATCCAATGTGACCGATTCCCACTTCTCGATTAATCGCTCAGCAGTGAAGTTCTCGTCTAACTCTTTATATTGATCATAAATCTCAATCTGACTTCGGGCTGAATCGTTTGCACTTAAGATACTATTTTCTAGAAGTGCAATCGTCTGACTTAACTCGACTTCTGTACTCTCACCATTTTGTAGTGCTGTCAGTTGCTCGAGAATTAGTTTGACGGCTTTCTCTTCTAAATCCGCATCAATACCTGCTGTGACGTAGACGATACCGTAATGCGATGCAAATGCACTATTTGCATAGTAAGCCATACTTTCCTTTTCCCTTACATTCATGAATAGTTTACTGTGAGCGAATCCACCAAAAACACCGTTTGTTATTTGCATCTTATGGTAATCAGGATGATGGAATGATACGGGTGTATGGAATCCTAGATGAAGTTTACCTTGTTTCATGTCTTGTTTTTCTCTAACCGTATTCACAGAATCTGACACTTTTACATCGGGTAATTCATTTTGTTTCGCTGCATCTCTAGCTGCAAACGGCAGGAACTGCTTAATTTGCTCAATGATTTCCTTTTCGTCTACATCCCCTACTACATAAATATCAATCAAATCATTATTGATCATATCTTCGTATGTAGCATAAAGACTTTCATTAGTAATTCCAGACACCGCAGCTTCTGTGCCATAAGCCGAGATTGACGCCGGATGATCAGGTCTCATGATTTCAAGCATGCGCTTCTGAGCGAAACGTGTTTTGTCGTCATAAATAGATCGAATCCGATCACGAACATTACGTTTTTCCCTTTCTGTTACATCTGGATCAAATGCATTGTCCGTTACATTTGGATCAAAGACTACAGAACGGATTAATTGCCATAACTGTTTAAAGATATCTTCACCTGCAAAAAATTCATCGTTTACACATTCCGTATAAAGTGAAACCATGTGTTGTGAGCTTCTTTTCGAAACGTCCGTAAATAATACTGTGCCGTATAACTCATCAAGTGCTTTGCGCATTGAACTTAATGTTGGATACTGCTTCGTTGAATCCTCCATCACATTTGCCAATACCGTACGTTCAGAAGCTTTCTTCTGATCCAATGGTGCTTTCCACTTAATTGTCACATTAACTGTTTTGAACTGTTCCGTTTTACGTATATACAAATGTACGCCATCTTGTAATTTTGTTTTATTGAACATACAAACACCTCGTTTACCTTATTATATGTATTCCTAGTCTCACTATACATTTAAGCCTGCCATTTGGAAAATGATACAACTCTTTCTAGTGCTGAGAGCGCCGTTTAACCTCGACAGGCACTGATGGACTTAAAATAAAGGCATATTTACCTTTACTTTCCACTTGGAAGCGACAATTTGGTACTAGTTAATCTTAAAAATTCTAGCAAAACTAGAAAAGCTACCTGAAGAGTATGTGTCTCCAGATAGCTTTTATCACTTTTATCTATTTCCTTTAATGTAAGGTTTACCAAGTGCTTTTGGTGCTTTCGCTTTTCCAAGGAATCCAGCTAGAGCCAGTATAGTTAAAACGTAAGGGAATATATGGAAATAAACTGCTGGAATATCTGCTAGGAAATTAATACTAGAAGAACTAATTGCTAGCGCCTGCGCAAATCCGAAGAATAACGCAGCTCCCATAGCACCCAGTGGGTGCCATTTCCCAAAGATCATCGCTGCTAGGGCCATGAATCCTTGCCCATTAATTGTCGCATGCCCGAAATCATTCGTGATAGTCTGAGAATAAACTGCTCCACCAATACCGGCCAATCCACCAGAAATCAGAACAGCAATATAGCGGATTCTTGTTACTTTGATTCCCATCGTATCTGCCGCCATCGGATGTTCGCCCACCGAGCGAAGACGTAGACCAAATGGCGTCTTGTAAATAACAAACCATGCGATGAACGCAACGGCAATCGCCATAATAGAAGAGCCATAAACTAACTTAAAGAACATAGGGCCGATAATTGGAATATCTTCCAAAAACGGTACGTTGAATCTTGGGATTTTTTGTTGAATGAAATCGGTTTGACCTTTACCAAAAATCATTTTTACTGAGAATAATGCAATAGCTAGTCCTAACATGTTAATTGCAACACCTGAAACTACTTGATCCGCTCGGAACGAGATAGACGCTACAGCATGAAGTGTTGCAAACAAAGCCGAAACGAGCATTGCTACAATTAACGCAATCCAAGGTGTCCACGCACCAAAGGTATCCGCGAAAAATAGGTTGAACAAAATACCAATGAATGCCCCCATAATCATAAGGCCTTCCAATCCGATATTGATGACTCCGGATCGTTCAGAGAACACACCGCCAATTGCTGTAAAAATAAGAGGAGCTGCAGAAGCAATTGTTATAGGTATGATGAAATATAAAACATCTAACATGTCACTTCGCCTCCTTCTTATTACGCAAACGTATGAGTCCTACACGGATGATATATCCGCAGGCAACAAAGAAAATAACCAACGCTATAATGATTGAAACGATTTCTACCGGAATTCCTGCCTCATTTGGCATGTTATTCGCTCCATATTTCAATGAGCCAAATAACGTTGCACCGAAGATAACACCAAGTGGCGTATTCGCTCCAAGCAAGGCTACGGCAATACCATCAAAACCGATCCCTGTAAAGCCGCCCATGGAAGACATGTTACCAAATGTACCAAGTGCCTCCATCGCACCTCCAAGTCCAGCGAACGCACCAGAAATGACCATGGCAAGAACAATATTCTTATTAGCGCTCATCCCTGCATAGCGAGCTGCATGATCATTATACCCAACAGACTTCAATTCATATCCAGTCTTCGTTTTCTCTAATATGAACCACATGACAACCACCATTGCTAATGCTACGAAAATTCCGTAGTGCAATGTGGAGTAGTCCGTTAAATTAGATAAGAACTCTGACCGAAGCGAAGCCGATTCATGGATACGCTCTAATTTGAATCCACCACCGGATAGTGTTTTAATTAATGCATTTACTACGTGTAAGGCAATATAGTTCATCATAATGGTGACAATAACTTCGTGAACTTTCAATGTTGCTTTTAAAATACCCGGTACAAGTCCCCATAGTGCCCCTGCTACTGCAGCAGCTATGAGCGCGAAAGGTAAGTGAATGATTTTCGGAAGATCGAATGCCATTCCTACGTATGCGGCAGCAAACCAACCAACGATCAATTGTCCTTCTACACCAATATTGAAAAGTCCAGATCTAAATGCGAATGCTACTGCAAGACCTGCAAGTAAGTATGGACTGATTTGACGAATGGTTTCGCCGATTGCATAAGAATCACCAAAAATACCATTCCATAACGCTATATAGCCTGTGATTGGATTATAGTCACTGATCAACATCACGATCGCGCCTACCAAGAGTCCTAAAAAAATTGAAATCACTGGGACCAGTATATTGATCATTCTATTTGACATGATGTTCATCACCATCCTTCTCAGCAGCTAGTACTTTTTTCTCAGCAACATCTTTTGAATGGCCTGCCATCATTAACCCTAGTGCTTGTTCGGTTGTTTCTTGAGGGATTACCGTACCTACAATAGTTCCATCATAAATAACCGCGATTTTATCTGAGACGTTCATGACTTCATCCAATTCAAACGTAATGAGTAAAACTGCTTTTCCACTGTCACGTTGTTCAATCAGACGGCGATGAATAAACTCAATTGCCCCAACGTCCAAACCACGTGTAGGTAATGCGGCAATCAGTAAATCCGGATTTCTCATAATTTCCCGTCCGATGATCAGCTTTTGCTGATTCCCTCCGGATAACGCTCTCGCTAATTCGTGTGTACCTTGTGTTCTAACATCGTATTCTTTAATTAATTCTCCCGCTTTTTCATTGATCACTTTATAATTCATGATTCCACCTTTGGATAATGGTTCATGATAATACGATTGCAACGCGGTATTATACGCCACTGAAAAATCTAATATAAGTCCATGCTTGTGGCGGTCTTGTGGAATATGTCCAATCCCGGTTTCAGTAATTTTTCGTGGTTTTTTATTTGTAACATCTTCGTTATTGATGAATATCTTACCGCTCTTCACTTTAGTCAAGCCAGTGATTGCTTCGATTAATTCAGATTGACCGTTACCATCTATGCCGGCAATCCCCACTATTTCACCACGTCGGACAGAGAGATTAAGGCCTTTTAATTTAGCAACACCTCGGTAGTCATTCACTTGTAGATTTTCTATCTTCAATACTTCTTCAGTTGGATTAGATGGGCCTTTTTCCGTTTTAAATGTTACTTGACGTCCTACCATCAACGTCGCCAACTCTTCGGGATTTGTTTTCGATGTGATAACAGTACCGATTCCTTTACCTTTGCGGATGACAGTTACTTTGTCTGAGACGTTCATAATTTCAGCCAATTTATGGGTGATCAAGATGATTGATTTTCCTTCTGCAACGAGTTTTTTCATAATATTCATCAATTCATCAATTTCCTGAGGAGTTAATGATGCGGTCGGTTCATCAAATATTAGGATATCTGCTCCACGATAAAGCGTCTTCAGAATTTCGACACGTTGTTGCATACCTACAGAAATATCTTCTATTTTGGCGTACGGATCAACATCCAGCCCATACATCTTTGAAATTTCAGCAACTTTTTTCGCAGAATCCTTAATGTTGATAATGCCTGATTTAGTTGGCTCACTACCTAAAATAATATTCTCGGTAACCGTTAAATTCTCCACCAACATAAAGTGCTGATGCACCATCCCAATTCCTAGATCATTTGCTACGTTCGGATCAGTGATTGCTACCTTTTCACCATGGACACGAATTTCGCCACCATCCGGTTGATACAAACCAAATAATACGTTCATTAAGGTAGATTTTCCAGCACCGTTTTCACCTAGCAATGCGTGAATCTCGCCTTTCTCCAGTTGTAATGTAATATGATCATTCGCATAGAAATTTCCGAACTTTTTTGAAACATCTAGCATCTCAATTACATAATCCATCCCAATCACTTCCTTGCCCATAATTGAATTCAATAACTTTAAGCAGCACAACTCTTATCTTTAATAATACGTGATAAAGCCTCTATATGAAAAGTTGAAAGCTTTACTATTTCTTAATAAGTAGCCTGCAAATACTATTTAGTATATTTTATTATTAATCTTAGAAATTAATAAAATAAAAGTTCCAGAACAAACACCAAGGAACCTTTATTTTATTAACTTAATGAAATGAAGGCCGGATATGAAACCGGCCTCCATCTGTTTTATGACCTTATTTCTTCTTTTCTACAAACTCAGGTACTTCAATTTCGCCATTTGCAATTTTTTGTGCATGTTCATCAATTTGATCCAATACATCTTGTGGAATTGCGCCACGTGAATCAGCTAGACCTAAACCATCATCTTGAAGGCCATATACTTTTGTTTCCCCACCAGGGAAGTTTCCAGCCATTGAAAGATCAGCAATGTCTTTAACTGCTACGTCAACACGCTTCAACATAGAAGTTAGAGTAATGTTGTCATCTCCAACTTTACCTTCTTCATACTGGTCGGAGTCTACACCAATTACCCAAACGTATGCATCTTTATCTGCTTGCTTACGCTCTTTTGCTTCTGAGAAAACACCGTTACCTGTTCCGCCTGCAGCGTGGAAGATAATATCTACGCCCGAAGAGTACATACGGCCTGCCTCAGCTTTACCAAGTTCCGCTTTATCAAACGCACCTACATATTTTGAATCCACTTTGATTTCAGGCTTAACTGCTTTAACGCCTTCAAGGAATCCAGCTTCGAAGCGTTCGATTACAGGATTGTCCATACCGCCGATAAAACCAATCTTATCTGATTTTGTCATTAATCCAGCTGCTACTCCAGCTAAGTATCCGCCTTCTTGTTCTTTAAAGAGGATGCTAGCTACGTTTGGAGCATCTACTTCACCATCAATAATAGAGAATTGAGTATCTTTTTGTTGCGCTGCAATATCTTCAATTGCATCTTCCATCAAAAAACCTACTCCGTAAATTAAGTTGAAATCACGACGAGCCAAGTTGTTTAGATTAGTTGTATAATCTTCTGGACCAGTTGACTGAAGGTAATCGAATCCACCAGTCCCCTTTTCCCATCCTTGATCTTCCCCGAATTCTTTAACGCCTTTCCATGCAGATTGGTTGAATGATTTATCATCAATTCCTCCAACGTCAGTTACCATAGCAACTGAGAATTCGTTTTTCTCACCGCTACCACCTGTTGCCGGCTTTTCACCCTCGTCGTTTTTGCCCTTATCGTCAGAGCCACATGCTGCTAACATCGTACCTGCGGCTAACACTAAAGACATTGCTAGACCAAACTTTCTTTTTTTCATCAATAATGACCTCCCCTGGCTATTTTTGGTATTATGTCAGGACGCTATACGTCTTATACCCCGATCAACACTACTTTTTACCTAAAAATTCGTTCAAAAAATAATCATTCTTATTAGATTACTTGAAATTCTGTTGCATTACACGTTATGTTATTCATTATACCAGTGGTTGTACTGCATTGTATGATAGCGCTTTCCGTTCCGCCAAATATAGAACGTCACACTCTAACTCAATAGCCTGGAATGATAATTTCCTTCTACCTTCACTATAACATTTACTTAGGTAGAAGGAAATATCTAGCCAAAATCACGAATAACTTTGACTTATCAAAATAAAGACGAACGAATCCTTACATTTCCAGCTCTGACTTAGTGAGTAGTACGTGTCTTGGCTTACTGCCCTCAGGCGGTCCAACGACTCCCCGCGCTTCCATTTGATCCACTATACGTGCAGCTCTTGCATAACCAACTCGGAAACGACGCTGAATCATTGAAACAGAAGCAGTTTGCATATCGACTACCATCTGTACCGCTTCATCATATAAATCATCGGTTTCTTCATGTGGTGCTAACACTTCTACTTCAGTCGGAATCATTTCTTCTTGATATTGAGCTTTTTGCTGTTCGATCACGAAATTCACTACCGCTTCTACCTCTTCATCTGAGACAAATGCGCCTTGAATACGCGTAGGTTTTGAAGCACCAGCTGGCAGGAATAACATATCTCCTCGCCCCAGTAACTTCTCCGCACCGCCACCGTCCAGAATAGTTCTCGAGTCGATCGCTGAAGATACAGCAAATGCAATTCGGGAAGGGATATTAGCCTTGATGATACCCGTGATCACATCAACACTTGGACGCTGAGTAGCGATGATTAAATGAATTCCCGCTGCTCTTGCCATCTGTGCGAGACGTGTGATGGAGTCTTCTACGTCACTTGACGCCACCATCATTAAGTCTGCCAGCTCATCCACTATGACAACTATATATGGCATGCGCGGATGTTTCTCATCGTGATCTTCATTCCATTGTTCAATATGGTTATTATACCCTTCGATGTTTCGCGTGCCGGTATGGGAGAATAACTCATATCTACGTTCCATCTCGGACACAACACGTTGCAATGCTTGCGCTGCTTTTCTCGGATCCGTGACAACAGGCGCCAACAAATGTGGAATGCCATTGAAAACGTTCAACTCTACCATTTTGGGATCGATCATCATCATTTTCACTTCATGTGGCTTCGCCCGCATGATAATACTCATAATGATGCCGTTGACACAAACACTTTTACCGCTACCTGTAGCACCTGCAATTAATACGTGAGGCATTTTATTGAGTTCCGTCATCATGGCTTGTCCCGTCACATCACGTCCTAAACCTACTAGTAACTTGGACTTGGGAGGACTATTCTCCTTAGATTCGAGCACTTCACGTAAACTTACCATTGCTACTGCAGTGTTCGGTACTTCGATTCCCACTGCTGATTTACCAGGGATTGGCGCTTCAATACGAATACCACTAGCTGCCAATGCCAAGGCAATATCGTCCGCTAGACTAACAATGCGACTTACTTTCACACCCGTATCAGGCAGGATTTCATATTTAGTGACGGCTGGTCCTAAATGAACTTGTGTTACCCGTGCCTTGACTCCAAAGCTTAGGAACGTTTTCTCTAGTTTTTTGGCGTTCGCTTGAATTAAATCATATTCTCCAGACTGATCACTTGCTACAGGTGGTTCCAAAAGATTGACGGATGGCAAAATATACGATTCGTTTTCTTGTTCTCCACCCATTACTGGATAATCAACTGCAGGGTCTTTAGGATCAAGAGTTGTGTCCTCTTTAACTTTCGACTGCTTTTGTTGTACCATCTCTGGTTGTGCAGCCTGTTCGATTTTCGCCGTGAAGCTAGAGATAATCGGTTCACTTGCCGGTTCCGGATATTCTTGTACTACTTCCGTTTCAGGTGTCTTTACCGGCTTAGGCTTATTCTTTCTATTGCTTCGCGCACTTTCTTTACGTTTTTCTTCAGGTGACTTAACCGATTTCTTTTCCCTCGCTGCCCACTTCTTCTTTATATCATTCACAAAGATCGGTGTTTGCTCTACTAGAAACGGAATCAAGGCCTTTCCTGTCAGCAAGATGATACCAATGAGCAGTAACAGCACACCAGCCACTGTAGCGCCTGATGAATCTACTAATGAGTAAAACATTGCGAACAGTACAGCGCCCAGCATACCGCCACCCAGCGTCCCTGTTTGGTCATGTATGCCATCATTAGTGATCAGAACCTTCCATGTCTCCTTAAGTGCAGAATTGGACATCAGAACTTTACTTTCGTACAATGTCTGAAATAAATGAACATGACTGAACAACAGCATACTACCTAAAATGAATAAACAACCGATGACGATTCGGTGCTTATATCCGCCAATTTGTCTTTTGATCATGAAAATCAACGCTTGTACAATAATCAAAAATGGCAATGCAACATACCAGTTACCTAATAAAAATCGAGAAAAAGCCGATAAACCTTGGCCAATAATGCCAAATTCAAAGATCATGATTATTGCGATACCAATTAAGACGACACCTAAAATTTCAAACCAGAGCGGTTGCATTTGACTTTGCTGTTTTTTCTGTTGTCTTTTCTTGGCTGGCGCTCTTTTTTTAGCACGTTTCTTCGCCATTTGCTAACCCCCTTTCTGAAAAAAAGATTTCCAGCCGTAAAGGCATGGAAATCCAGTTGTTCTTTAATTCGTCAACAAACAGTATGGATCAGTATTCCATGATGATTGGGATAATCATTGGGCGACGTTTTGTTTGCTGATATAAATACGAACTCAATGTCTCACGGATCTCTTGTTTAATGTTTGTCCATTCAAACGTTTCTTTATTCACATACTTCTCGACAATTTTAGTGATCAGTTTTGTCGCTTCTTCAAATAATTCCTCTGATTCGCGCACATAGACGAAGCCTCTAGAGACGACTTCCGGTCCTGCAGCAATACGTTTTTGCTTTCTGTTCAACGTTACAACGACTGTAAAGATTCCGTCTTGCGATAACAACTTGCGATCACGCAACACGATGTTTCCTACATCGCCTACACCAATACCATCGATCAAAACGTTACCAGCCTGTACTCTGCCTGCCATACGAAGCTTCTCATTCTTAAATTCAACAATATCACCTTTATCCGCAATGAAGATTCGGTTTTTAGGGAGACCAATTTCTTGAGCGAGCTTAGAATGTGCAATCAGCATACGATATTCCCCTTGAATCGGAATAAAGTATTTAGGTTGCATTAAGTTTAACATCATTTTTAAATCTTCAGCAGAACCGTGACCGGAAACGTGTACATTTCGTGTGGACGTTAGTACAGTCGCTCCAGCCTTTGCTAGCTCATTCATCATTTTGTACATGGAAGTTTCCATTACAGGTGATGGCGTAAATGTAATCAATACTGTATCTGAACTTTTGATATTAATTTCTCTATGATGTTTACGGACGATTTTCTCTAAGGCTTCTAGTGGCTCACCTTGGTTACCCGTTACAATAATCACGATATCCTGATCATCATAGCGCTCCATGTCTTTTACTGGAATTACTACATCTTCTTCCACTTGTAAATAGCCTAGTTTTAACCCAACTTCAAAGTAGCTCTCCAAACTTTTACCAACAACCGCAACTTTCTTTTTCTGTGCCGCTGCCTGGTCTAGTACTTGCTGAATTCGAATGAAGTTTGATGCATACAAAGCTACTAGAATTCTTCCTTGCGCTTCATGGAATGTTTTGAATAGACGTTTTTCGATTACAGACTCAGACGTCGTATACCCCGGACGTTCTGCTTCTGTAGAATCGGACATCAAGATAAAGACACCCTCTTCACCAAGTGTAGCCATTTTCGCAAAATCAGGGCGATATTTGCCTTTCGCTGCTTGGTCAAATTTAAACTCTCCTGTATTAACGATGGCACCTTCACTTGTATGGAAGACAATTCCTAAAGAATCCGGAATACTGTGCGTCGTGTAAAAGAATGTCACATGCGTGCGCTTGAAGTTCATCCGACTTTTGCTTGTCACTTCAAAGAAGCGGACATTAGATGGTGCCGGCATTTTCTTCAAATGTTCTTTCGCTAACGCTAATGTCAACTTTGTACCGTAGACAGGAGCTTGTACTTTCTGTAATAAATAAGCGATAGATCCTATTGCATCTTCATGACCATGGGTTAAGAAGATTCCTTTGATCCGATCTTTATTTTCTTCCAGATACGTCATATCAGGTATTACAAAGTCAATACCTAGCATTTCCGTTTCTGGGAACATTAATCCTGAATCCATAACAAATAGTTCATCGTCGACTTCAACGACATACATAGACTTTCCAATTTCCCCTACTCCACCCAGTGGAATCACTCTAATTAATTCATTTTGTATTTTCGTCACATTGTTTCCTCCTATAATCTATTCCCGCCCACAACGACTAAACACCATTATACGAGATAGTAGGCGTTCAGTACAAACAAAAAAAGCCGGAATGGTCGTCCGGCTTTTGTTTATTACAGAATCCGTGTTCTTTTTTCAAATTTTTCAAGCACTTCATCGATTATCGCGGCTTCACTTTCGTTCATTTCTATAAGTGGTAAACGAACGCCACCCGTTGGTACACCTGCTTTTCCTAGCGCGTATTTCACAGGCACAGGATTCGGCTTCGAGAACAACGCTTTGAATACCGGTAATAATGAACGATGGAGGTCAGCGGCTTCTTTTATATTGCCGTTTTGGAACGCTTGAATCATTTTTTGCATTTCATTGCCTACTACATGTGCAGAAACTGAAATAATTCCTCTACCGCCAATTGCAAGCAACGGCAAAGTCAGTCCGTCGTCTCCACTGTATACTTCAAAATCATCAGCAGTTCCTTCAATGATTTCTGCCATCTGCTCCAAATTTCCACTTGCTTCTTTGACTGCTTTAATATTATCTATTTTCGATAATGCAATAACCGTTTCCGGAAGCAAGTTGACAATGGAACGACTTGGAATATTATATAGCAATACAGGCAATGCCGTAACATTAGCAATTTTAGAAAAGTGTGCATACATTCCTTTTTGGTCTGGCTTATTATAGTAAGGTGTCACCAGCATAATTCCGTCAGCCCCTGATAGCTCAGCAGCCTTAGTCAGCTCTATAGATTCGGTAGTATTGTTTGTCCCCGTACCTGCTATCACCGGAATACGCTTATTCACAACCTTTATTACAAAGTCCAGTAATTCCTTCTTCTCTGTAATGGTAAGCGTTGGTGATTCACCAGTCGTACCACTGACGATGACAGAATCTGTCCCATTTGCAATTAAATGCTCAAGTAAGATCGCTGTTTGGGCGTAATCAATCGTGCCATCAGGAGAAAAAGGGGTGACCATTGCTGTCCCTACATTTCCAAGTTGCACATAGATCATTCCTTTACGTTATCATTCATAAATCTACCTACAAAATTTATTTAATAAGAGCCTCGGCGATTTGCACAGAGTTCAATGCAGCACCTTTTAATAAGTTATCGGAGACAATCCAAAGATGGAATCCTTTTGGGTTATCCAAGTCTTTACGAATTCTTCCTACAAATACTTCATCTTTATCTTCTGCATAAAGCGGCATTGGATATAGTTGTGAAGCAGGATCGTCCTGCAAGACGATTCCTGGGGCATTTTCCATCAATGACTGTATATCTTTAACCGTAACGTTATCTTGATCAATTTCAATATAGACGGATTCTGAATGTCCGGATACAACCGGTAATCTGACACAAGTGGCTGCTACCGCCATGTTTTGATCGCCGAATATTTTCTTCGTTTCATTGATCATTTTCAGTTCTTCCAATGTATAGCCCGATTCATCAAATGAATCAATCTGTGGGATCGCGTTGAACGCAATCGGATAATGACGCTTTGCAGAAGCGGATGGTAATACCCTTGCCTCAATTTCACTCCGATCCGTGAATTGCTTGCTTTGTTCTGCTAGTTCTTCAATCGCTTCCACACCAGCACCTGAGACTGCCTGGTAAGTAGATACAATTAGCTTGTTAAGTCCATATTGATCTTTAATAGGCTTCAGTGCTGCTACCATCTGAATTGTAGAACAGTTTGGATTGGCAATGATTCCTGAATGGTTTTTCAACTCTTGTGGATTTACTTCTGGGACAACGAGTGGTGTATTGGGGTCCATGCGGAATGCACTTGTGTTATCAATTACAACCGCCCCGCTTTTCACTGCGTCTTGTGCAAACTTCTCAGAGATATTCCCACCTGCACTAAAGAATGCAATGTCGATACCTTCAAAAGCTTCCGGTGTTGTTTCTTGTACAATGTACGTTTTTCCACCCGCTTTGATTTCGTTGCCCGCAGAACGTTTAGATGCAAGTAGCTTAATAGAAGTGGCAGGGAAATTACGTTCCACCAATTTCTCAAGTATTTTTGTTCCTACAGCTCCGGTCGCGCCGACAATTGCAACATTAACATTCTTCATCTATATCTTCCTTTCAATTATTAACAAGCAATATTAAGGACAGATGGTTATGTCCTTGTCTCGTTAATTGTTATTGAACGAATTATAACATATTTTGCAGAATTTAAAAATCTATTTTCATGCATTGTTATGAATGATTAGTAACGGCTGCAATTGCTTGCTTTCTATTGCGGATGCAACAGTAGCGGGTAGTAATGAGAAATCCGATATTAAAGAGTTCGGTTTTTTTATGCAATCGTCTTGACCAAACGGAATAAAAAAGACATGTTTCATATTCAATAACTTCATGAGATTCATTCCATTAAGCCCTAATGCGTCATTTGTAGAAATACCGAGTACTACTGGTTTACCATTACGCAATGTGGCTTTGGCTGCCATCAAAACAGGTGAGTCAGTAGCGGCATTAGCGAACCTACTCATGGAGTTACCTGTGAGCGGTGAAATCACCATGCAGTCTAGTGGATTGGATGGACCAAATGGTTCGGCTTCGACAATACTTGCCACTACCTTCTCGCCAGTCGCCTCTTCTATTCGTTTAATCCACTCTTCACCTGTACCAAAACGCGTTGCAGCATGAAGAACTGAATGTGTAATGATTGGAACGACAATCGCTCCTTCCTTTTGCAACGAAGCAATCATCGGAAGCAATTGGTCATATGTGCAGTGCGAAGCAGTGATGCCTAATCCGATTCGTTTTCCTTTGAGCATTTAGTTCCCCTTTCATCTATACTTATTCTCAAAATCGCGTCAACCAATACAGCTGCCGCATCCTCGGGAAAGTGCTTCCCGGGCAATTTGAGGTGTATCGTATAGTATTCAGAGGAATCGGAATGCTTTAGGCACCCCGGTGCTGAAGAGACATCGAAAACATGAACAGCACCACTTTGATTTAAATCGAGCCACGGAGCAGGAATAGTGTTTAGTAAGTAGCCGCGTGTGAATTGTGTCGTTTCATTGAGCCGCAGTGTGTTATATCCTAAGATCCCTGCTTCCGCTAGTTGCTCATTAGCACGCGCAGCTATTGTGATAGTAGCCTGTAGTTGTTTTAATATATAGGCAAGTGCTTTTCCTACTCTGCCAAATCCTGCGATGTAAAAATGCTTACCCGCAATCTGTCGTTTAGTTTGTTCATAAAAAACATGAACGAACGCTTCTGCAGTTAATTGAGCATTTCTCCAAATGAATTGTTCATTTTCCAAATAATTCGTATGCGAAATACCTTTATCCGCAAGCTCTTGTCTCCATTCCGCTGAAGTATTACCGGAATAGACAGAAGAGCCTTCTTTCAAATAGTCGACGGGTATGCTTTGTTCCATTAACAATAAAGGAAGTAGAAGATGATCAGGCTTTATATCAATCAGGGTTTGCTTTAACTGTTCATTAAACGTATCAGAATTTATATATTTACTATCAATCCCTAATTCTACTAAAAGTTCATTGGCAATACGCAAACGTTGATCGGTCCCTACTACAAGCCATTTAGTCATACCCTTCCACTTCCTTTCTGTTTAGTTCATGTGTTTTGCCAAATAATATTCGGTCTTCCCCGACCAGCACAATCTCATGCCATGGAATATATTCAATAATATCCTGGTCTTTTTGCCGAAAAAGTGTTTTCCCTAGCTTTTTCCGAATTTCAAATCCAATGATTGCTCCTGATTTGCGGTCGAACAGCAAATCAGTTTCTGCCAAGAAGCCATACCTCATGCCCTCTTCTACTTGAATCAGCTCTTTTTGTGCTAGTTCTGATAATCGCATGGAAGTCCTCCCTCATATAAGATCTCTTTCATCATATGTATGGGAGGTGGGAAGTCGACTAGTTCTGCAATTTTTTTAATTGCTGAATATTTGATTTAGGCGCGATTATCGATATCGCTCGATCACTTGCCAACATTTGCTGTCCAAGTCGATAAACACTTCGTTTTTCAACATTCTCAATGTGTTCGACCACTTCATCTATAGTTTGGTGTTTACCAAGCACTAATTCATTACGGCCGTTTCTGTACATCCGGGATTCAGAGCCTTCCAAACCAAGCACAAAACTGCCTTTAAGTTGTTCTTTGGCATTTCGCAATTCTTTATCTGTTAGACCGTCATGAAGTACTTCTGCGATGACCTGGTCGATTGTACGATACGTCTCTTGAAAGTTTTCAGGAGAGGTGCCACAATATATTACAAAGGAGCCAGCGTTTTCATACGCAGCATAATACGTGTAGACCGAATAGGCTAATCCGCGGTTTTCTCGAACTTCCTGAAACAACCTAGAAGACATCGTTCCGCCAAGGATACTATCAAATAAGCTTAACTCATAAATCTTATCGTGTGTTGAAGGCAAGGAAGGGTAACCAAAGCATACATGGGCTTGTTCAATATCTTTTGCTTTGATGATTTGTTGTGCCGTAAAGTTCGGTACACTTTCATCTAGTATCGAAACAGAGGATTGTTCTTTACCTTGATAGCTTCCAAAGTTTGCTTCTATCAGCTTGATCAAACGTTCATCATAGTTTCCTGCAATCGAAATTACCAAGTTTTCCGGACGATAGTGTTTCACCATGAATTCCTCGACCATTTCTTTCGTAAATGACTTGATTGTTTCAATTCGTCCTCCTACTGGCTTTCCAATTGCATCTTCCGGGAACATTCCAGCCCATAACCTTTCATCTACATCTTCATCCGGCATGTCTTCAACAGAAGATATTTCATCCAGAATGACAGATTTCTCTTTTTCCATCTCTTCTTCTTTGAACTGGGAATGGAAAAACATATCGGATAAAACTGTCAATGCGTATGAGGCATGATGACTTAAAACAGTAGTGTAATAACAGGTCATTTCTTTAGAAGTAAAGGCATTCAAATCGCCTCCAATCTGATCGAATTGTTCAGCAATCATTCGAGCACTTCGTGTATCCGTTCCCTTAAACAGCATGTGTTCAATAAAGTGAGCGATACCCTCTTGCTCTTTTGTTTCATTAGCTGAACCTGCATGCACCCAGATACCAATCGCTACGGACTGTAAATGGGGCATCTTTTCATGGATAATACGTACACCATTTGAACAATTATATTTTTGAATCATAGACTTCACTCCTTATATAAAGTACAAAAAGCCTTCTTCGCCGCAACTTGTGCAGGAAGAGGCTTTTTTGACGTATTGATTACTCTTTGCTAGCTTGTTCTTGTGTTGGTTCTTGTTTTTGCTCTTTTTCTTTTTCTTCTAGAATGACTACTTTTCGTGAAAGATTTACCCGACCTTGTCTGTCGATTTCAATTACTTTTACAAATAGCTCATCATCTAATTTTAATACATCTTCCACTTCTTTCGTACGTGCTTCCTGAATTTCAGAAATATGAAGCAAGCCATCTTTGCCAGGGAAGATTTCCAAGAATGCGCCAAACTTCTCAATACGCTTAACCTTTGCCAAGTAGTACTCGCCTACTTTTGCTTCACGTACGATATTTTCAATCATTTTCTTGGCTTTTTCATTCATTTCAGAGTTTGGTGACGCGATATATATCGTTCCGTCTTGCTCTGTATCGATTTTCACTTGAGTTTCTTCGATAATTTTATTAATTACTTTTCCACCAGGTCCAATTACATCACGAATCTTGTCCGGTTTAATATGGATGACGATAATCTTTGGAGCGTACTCAGATAATTCTTCACGTGTTGAAGAAATTGTAGTCAACATATGATCTAGAATTTTGATACGACCAATTTTTGCTTGTGCAAGAGATTCTTCTAATATCTGACGAGATAATCCGTCGATTTTGATATCCATTTGAAGGGCAGTAATACCATTATTAGTACCTGCTACTTTAAAGTCCATATCACCTAAGTGATCTTCCATTCCTTGAATATCTGACAGAATAGAATAATCTTCATCTTTTTTGATCAATCCCATAGCAATTCCTGCTACTGGAGCTTTAAGTGGTACACCAGCGTCCATCATAGCCATTGTAGAGGCACAGATTGATGCTTGTGAAGAAGAACCATTAGACTCCAATACTTCTGCAACTAGACGCATTGTGTAAGGGAATTCCACTTCATTCGGAAGCATAGGCTGTAATGCCCGCTCTCCTAATGCACCATGACCAATTTCACGACGGCCTGGACCACGAATTGGGCCTGTTTCACCAACACTGAAGTTCGGGAAGTTATAATGATGCATGAAGCGCTTAGACTCATCTGAACCTAAACCATCAATGATTTGATTTTCACCAAGCGCACCTAGTGTACATACACTTAGCACTTGCGTTTGTCCACGTGTGAATAATGCAGAACCATGGGAGCGAGGTAGAAGTCCTGTTTCAGATGATAGTGGACGAATTTCGTCAAGACCACGGCCATCTGGACGAACTTTGTCGACTGTAATTAGACGACGTACTTCATCTTTCACCATTTGCTCTAGAACAGCTTTCACTTGCTTAATTGTAGCATCGTCAGCTTCAGCGTAATGCTCAAGAACCGAAGCTTTCACTTCGTTGATCGCTTCTTCACGTGC
Organism: Sporosarcina sp. P20a; assembly: GCF_002743175.1. Taxonomy (NCBI): domain Bacteria; kingdom Bacillati; phylum Bacillota; class Bacilli; order Caryophanales; family Caryophanaceae; genus Sporosarcina; species Sporosarcina sp. P20a. The sequence continues at coordinate 99,191 of NZ_PDYT01000001.1, read as the reverse complement.
ATGCTTTTCTTCAGTCTGGATTGCTACCATTAGTTCATTTTCACAACGATCTTTAACTTCTTTGCTGATGTCTGCATCCAGCTCGAATAATTCTATTTCAAACTTCGGTTTGCCGATTTCAACTATAATTTTCTCTTGGAATTCGACTAATTTTTTAATTTGATCGTGACCAAACATAATTGCTTCTAACATGATCTCTTCAGAAACTTCTTTAGCTCCTGCTTCTACCATGTTGATTGCATCTTTTGTTCCTGCAACGACTAAATCAATTTCTGATGTTTCAAGCTGACTCGGTGTAGGGTTGACGATGAATTCTCCATCGATACGACCTACTTGAACGCCTGCAATCGGACCATCAAATGGAATATCCGAGATGGATAAAGCCAAAGATGAACCGATCATTGCTGATATCTCAGATGAACAGTCTTGATCTACTGACATAACAAGTGAAATTACTTGTACATCGTTACGGAAGCCATCAGGGAATAAAGGTCTGATTGGACGGTCAATCAACCGGCTAGTCAGCACTGCATTTTCTGAAGGACGTCCTTCACGCTTGATAAATCCTCCAGGGATCTTACCAACCGAGTACATGCGTTCTTCATAATTCACTGTAAGTGGGAAGAAGTCTAGAGGTTTTGGTTTCTTGGAAGCTGTCACCGTGGAAAGTACTGTTGTTTCGCCATATCGAACGAGCACCGCACCGTTAGCTTGCTTTGCAAGTTGGCCGGCTTCGATTGTAAGCGTACGTCCAGCCCAATCGAGTGTATAAACTTTTTTCTGTTCTGACATTGTAGAACTCCTCTCTATTGTAAAACTGTATACATCTAGTATGTAATTAGTAATAGTGTATCAAAAGTGATACATGTATGCGAAATATTTCATCTTAATTCCATAGAAAAAAGCGGGCAAAGCCCGCTTCTCAGTCTTATTAACGGCGTAAGCCAAGTGATGCAATAAGATCACGGTAACGTTGAACGTTAGTTTCACGAAGATATCTCAATAGACGACGACGTGTACCAACCATTTTGTACAAACCACGACGTGAGTGGTGATCTTTCTTGTGAGTACGTAAGTGGCCGTTCAGGTTATTGATCTCTTCAGTAAGGATAGCAATCTGAACATCAGCAGATCCAGTATCATTTTCATGAGTCTTGAATTCGTTGATCAATTCAGCTTTGCGCTCTTGTGTAATAGCCATCCTTTTCACCTCCTAAATAAAAGTATCCCCGTCTCCCGAGCAAACGTTGGTGACTCGTGTTGCCAAGAAGAGGTTCGTGTATTGAACACTATTGTATCATATCACGGCATTATGTCAGTTGCAACAACCAACTAGTCGTTTAATAAGTCCTTTGCTGTTTGCTTGTCTTTAGCAATTTGTGTTTTTAATGCATCAAGTGAATCGAATTTTTGTTCAGAACGTATACGATACAACCATTCAATCGCCATTTTCTGTCCGTAGAGATCCATATTTACGTCCAGCAGATGCACCTCAGCTGTAGGAATCCGGTGTTCTGGATCATGGAATGTTGGCTTCACACCCATATTGCAGACACCTCGGTACCAAGTATCTCCGATCAGGCAACGTACGGCATATACACCATTGGCAGGAACTATATGTTCCTCAGCAGTTTGGATATTAGCTGTAGGGAAACCTAGCTGACGGCCCCGTTTCTCTCCATGTATCACTTCACCCAATGTACGGAATGGACGACCGAGAAGTACTGCTGCTGCTTCTACATCACCGTTAGATAACAGTCGCCGAATTTCCGTCGACGACACTTTGTTCTCCTGATCGAAGGTCACTTTAGAAATGACAGTTGTTCCATACTTACCCTCCGAAAGCTCTTGCATATCTTTCATCGTCCCAGAACCTTTCGAACCAAACGTAAAATCAAAGCCAGCAGTAACATGTTTGACCTCAAGCTCTTTGATAAAGATATCGATAAATCTTTGCGGTGAAAGACTAGCCAGTTCCCAATCAAAACTGACAATGAATAACGTATCCACACCAAGTGATTCGAGCACTCTGACTTTCTCTTCAATCGGTGTAATATATCCAACGTTTTTTCCTGAAAATAGCTGTGATGGATGGGGATCGAATGTCATGACAGCTGTCTCTATCGATAAATCATTTGCGGTTTTTTTCGCATTGCGAATGACTTCTTGATGTCCTTTATGTACACCGTCAAAAAATCCAATAGCTAAAGAAGATGCATGATGTTGTCGAATGTTTACCGAATCGGGATATCGTAATCTATAGATTTCCATTTCTATCTCTCCTCACTCACTAGCTAGCAACATTTTTTCAGGTTTCATTAACCCAGGTTTTGTTGGATGATTTTGATAGATTGCCAACACACGACCTTCGAACATCATCATGATGGATGGATGATCAATTAGAAGCGGTACCGCGGGAAGCACTTGACCATTCTGTATAGATTCCAATGAAGACTCTTCGATTTCAAGTTGCGGAAATTCAGTCAATACTTCTTCGATCGGACGCAAGATCGTCTGCACTTGATCTAGTTCCATCACTTGTGCCACTTCTGCGAGAGTTTTACAATGTGATTCATCAAAATTCCCGGAAACAGTTCGGACTAACGAATCCATATGTGCTGGATATCCGAGAAGTTCGCCAATTTGTACAGCTAACGTCCGGATATACGTTCCCTTACCACATCGCACTCTAATAGAAAATGTTATTTCTTCACCACTAAAAAATTGATCTTCATTCAATAAATCAATTTGATCGATCTGTACTTTACGTACCGGCCGTTCTACTTCGATGCCTTTCCGCGCATATTCATACAGACGTCTGCCGTTTACTTTTACCGCCGAATACATAGGTGGAATTTGTGTGATTTCCCCCGTTAGTTGCTGTAATACCTCTTCAATTTGGTTCCTCGTGAATTCTTTGTGTGTCAAATCACTCGTTACAGTCTCACCTTGCGCATCTTCGGTTTCCGTGGAGCGCCCTATAGAAACTGTGGCGATATACTCTTTACCTGCATCTGTAATATAAGAAGCGACTTTTGTGGCTCTTCCTATACAGATAGGCAAGACACCTTCTACTTCAGGATCCAAGGTACCTGTATGTCCCACTTTTTTTGTCCGTAATATCTTTCGTAGTTTAAAGACACAGTCATGCGACGTCATACCTTTTTCTTTCCACAAAGGCAGAATACCGTTCATCTTACCCCTTCTTCCTCAATTCATTCAAAAAACTTGCTCTATGTAAGAAGGGAGGAAGTCATGCCGCCTAAGCGACTATGAACTTCCTCCTCGTGTTTATTGTTCGGTTTCGTCATTTACTTTGCGAATCAAGCTTTCAATCCGGTTACCGTAAGCGACTGATTCATCGATCTCGAATTCAATTTCAGGTGTTTTGCGTAAGCGGATTCTCTGACCAATTTCTGATCGGATGAAACCTTTTGCTTTAGAGAGGCCAAGTAAAGAATCTTCCTTTTCTTTATCTGTTCCTAGAACAGAAATAAAGACTTTCGCTTGTTGTAAATCTCCAGTTACATCTACACCAGTCACCGTCACAAATCCGATACGTGGATCTTTTAGTTTTTGGCCGATAATATCGCCCAATTCTTTCTTCATTTGCTCGGCTACACGATTAGCACGCACTGACATGGCAATTCACCTCGTTCTTTGCTCATAAGTAGTCTACTGTACACGTAGTCATTTCCCAATCGGGATTGGATTCAAACAGACGAATCGCACGTCTCACTTCTCGTTCTGCGGCATCTTTGGAAGATGCCACAGAAACTAAAGCAAATGTGGTACGTTGCCATAAGTCCTGATGATCAATTTCAGCAACCGATACATTATAGGAGTTTTTCACCCGATCCCTCATCCGGTTCAAGACGGCTCGTTTGTCTTTTAATGAGGCCGCTGATGGGATGTGGAAAGAACATTCCGCGTAAACAATCATACTCTTTTAATTTCTTCCATTACGTACGCTTCGATGATATCTCCTTCTTTGACATCATTGAATTTTTTAATTGTGATACCACATTCATAACCTTTTGCAACTTCTTTTGCATCATCTTTGAAACGCTTTAATGTATCCAGTTCGCCTTCAAAGACTACAATATTATCGCGCAAAACGCGAACGCCAGCGTCTCTTGTGATTTTACCATCGATTACATAGCTTCCTGCAATCGTTCCAATCTTTGATACTTTAAACGTTTCACGAACTTCCGCTTGACCTATTACCTTCTCCTCATACTCTGGGTCAAGTAAGCCAGTCATAGCTGATTCGATTTCTTCAATCACTTTATAAATGACACGGTGCAGACGAATGTCTACGCCTTCTGCTTCTGCAGCACGTTTTGCATTCGTATCTGGACGTACGTTAAATCCAATAACGATTGCGTTAGATGCAGCTGCCAAAGAAATATCGGACTCATTGATCGCCCCTGCACCTGTGTGGATAATTTTGACGTTAACGCCTTCTACTTCAATCTTCATAAGAGAAGAAGCCATTGCCTCAACCGCACCTTGTACGTCTGCTTTAACAATTAAGTTCAATTCTTTCATTTCGCCTTGTTTCATTTGATCAAACAAGTTATCAAGTGTTACACGTGTTTTCTCCACACGCTGTTCTTGAAGTGCTTCTCCAGCACGTGTTTCACCGATTTGGCGGGCAGTTTTTTCATCTTTAAATACGACGAAACGATCCCCTGCAAACGGAACATCGCTCAACCCTGTAATTTCTACTGGAGTTGAAGGTCCTGCTTCTTTTACGCGTCGACCAAGGTCACTGACCATTGCCCGAACACGACCGTACGTATTTCCGACAACGATTGGATCTCCTACATGTAATGTACCATTTTGTACAAGCAATGTAGCAACAGAACCTTTTCCTTTGTCTAGCTGTGCTTCAATTACAGTACCTCTAGCTCTAATAGAAGTATCAGCAGTAAATTCTCCTACTTCTGCAACTAATAGAATCATTTCAAGTAACTGGTCAATACCTTCACCTTTTAGTGCGGAAATCGGTACGAAAATTGTATCGCCACCCCAGTCTTCTGCAACTAAACCGTGTTCAGTTAATTCTTGCATAACGCGATCAGGATTGGCAGAAGGCTTATCCATTTTATTAACTGCTACAATAATTGGAACTTCTGCTGCTTTCGCATGGTTAATCGCTTCAATTGTTTGTGGCATAACACCATCATCCGCTGCTACAACTAGAATGGTTAAGTCTGTGATTTTCGCACCACGTGCTCTCATCGTTGTAAAAGCTTCGTGACCTGGTGTATCTAGGAATGTGATTTTCTTGCCGCTCGCTGTAATTTGATACGCACCAATATGCTGCGTAATTCCACCCGCTTCACCTTGTGTTACTTTAGTGTTACGAATTGAGTCAAGCAACGTCGTTTTACCATGGTCAACGTGACCCATAATTGTGACAACTGGTGGTCTTTCTGTTAGTTCACCTGGTACTTCTTCTTCCTCTTCAGGATCTTCGAAATAGATTTCCAAGTCAGTTACGTCAATACGGATCTCTTCTTCAACATCAACCTCGTATTCGGCACAAATTAACTCAATTGCATCTTTATCTAATTCTTGGTTAATCGTCGCCATTACACCTAGCATGAACAACTTTTTGATGATCTCAGAAGGTTCTTTACCTAATTTCTTAGCTAGCTCACCTACTGATAATGACTCATAAAAAGTAATTTTATCCGGTAGTGGTACTTCAACCTTTTGTGCTGGTACTGCAGGACGGTATCTACGGCGTCCTTGGTTAATACCGCGCGCTGGTGGTCTTCCACCGCGACCGCCGCCTGGACGTCCGCCTCCGCCAGCTGGACGAGATGAACCCGCACCTTGCCCTTGACGTGGTGGCTGTGTGCTACCCGCTTTTGGAGCTGATGTAGATGGTCCTTGAGGACGTGTTGAAGCTGGGCGATTCGATCCACCTTGGCTACTAGCAGGACGGTTAGTACCTTGTGCTGCGGCTGGTTTATTTGTATTGCTTGGACGATCCGTTCTTTGGTTTGCTGGTTTGCTCGCTGGCTTAACTGTAGTAGTTTTCACCTCAGGCTTTTTCAAGTCTCCGAACTTTTCATCTAATTTTGCAATTGAAACTGGATCCAGTTCTTCCATATGGCTTTTAATCACAATATCACTCTTCAGTAATTCTGCAGCAAGATCTCTACTTGTTTTTCCTATTGATCTGGCATATTCATGTACTTTCATTTTCGTCATTAGCCCACCCCCGATTAAATTCATTGAGAAGCTCGGATAACTTTTTAGCGAATCCTTTATCTGTAAGTGCCAAGACGACTCGAGCTTCTTTTCCAATTGCATGCCCTAGTTCTTCACGGCCTCCAAATACATACTTCTCAACGTTATACGTATTACATTTATTCGTTAATTTTTTCATTGTGTTCTTAGATGCATCACCTGATAGGATGACCAGATGTGCTTCGCCTGAACGAACCGCCTGTACGACTAAATCTTCACCCGTTGCAATTTTACGTGCGCGGGCTGCCATACCAAGTAGTTGATAAATCTTTGTCGGATCTTTTGTCATTTAATTGCCTCTCGACGAATTGCATGCAAAAGGTCTTCATAGATTTGTTCCGGTACTTTGACACCCAATTGATGTTCAATCGAGTGTTGCTTACGTGCTTTTTCTACGGCATCCTCCGTTTTGGAAACATATGTACCGCGGCCTGACTTTTTTCCTGTCAAATCTACGAATACTTCGCCTTCTTTCGTACGGACAATTCGAATCATTTCTTTTTTGGGTAACATGTCACCAGTCGCTGCACATTTACGCAAAGGGATTTTCCGATTGTTCGACATCAGCATGCAATCCTTTCCAAATCAATCTTCTTTTTCTTCATCTGCGTATAAATCAAAATCTTCAACTGATTCAGCTGGTGTTTCTTCTTCATACTCATAAGCTTCCAAGAACTCATCTGTATTAGCCTCTAACTCTTCTAACGGAACTGCAAGAGATTCTTCACGAGGATAGATCCCTAATTCCCTTGCATCTGTTTCACTTTTAATATCAATTTTCCAGCCCGTTAATTTAGCAGCCAATCGTGCATTCTGACCTCTTTTTCCGATAGCTAATGAAAGTTGATAATCTGGAACAACAACCGTAGTGGAACGCTCTTCTTCATTTACTTGTACATCAATTACTTTTGAAGGACTCAAAGCATTTGCCACGAAGATAACCGGGTCTTCAGACCACTCTACGATATCGACCTTTTCGCCATTCAATTCATTCGAAATGGTTTGTACTCGTGCCCCTCTTGAACCTACACAAGAACCTACTGGATCTACTTCTTCGTTTGTTGTGTAAACAGAGATTTTTGAACGGTCTCCCGCTTCACGTGCAATCGACTTAATTTCTACTGTGCCATCATATATTTCAGGCACTTCAAGTTCAAATAAACGCCGTAATAGGCCTGGATGTGTTCTCGATACAAACACTTGCGGTCCACGCGCTGTTCTTTCAACTTTTGTAATGTATACTTTTATGCGATCGTGTGGCGCATATGATTCTGTTTGAATTTGTTCGCTTGACGGTAATACCGCTTCCACTTTTCCTAATCCAACGAATAAGTTTTTCGGATCCATACGCTCTACGATTCCATTTACAATGTCCTCTTCGCGATCAATATACTCTTCATAGATCAAACCACGTTCAGCTTCCCGTACACGTTGTGTTACTACTTGCTTAGCGGTTTGGGCTGCGATTCGTCCGAAATCACGCGGTGTGACTTCTTCTTCAACGATATCGGTCAGTTCATATACTGGATTGATGAGTTGTGCATCTTCCAATGAAATTTGCAAACGCTCATCTTCTACTTCCTCAACTACGTCTTTACGTGAATAGACAGCCATTGTGCCTTTGTTTAAGTTCAAGTCCACACGCACGTTTTGTGCTTGGTTAAAATTTCGTTTGTACGCTGTTACAAGCGCTGCTTCAATTGCATCGACTATTACGTCTCTTGAAATACCTTTTTGCTGCTCAAGAGCTGTCAGTGCGTCGAGTAGCTCACTACTCATGTTCATCACTCCTACATTCCAATTGTTGTTGCTCTTGGTTCATCTGTCGCTAGCGCAAGGCTAGACAGAGTTTCATTTACACTTTAAAAATCAATTGCCAGTCGTGCAAGTGCAATTTTTGTTTTGTCAATTTCTACTAGTACTTTTCTCGTCTTGATACGTATTTCCACTTTTGCATGGTCCGGTCCGTACCCGAGTAAATATCCCTCGAATTCTTTCATTCCATCAATTGGCTCATACGTTTTGATGAACACATATTGGCCCACGGCTTTTTCAAAATCTTCATCTTTTTTCAAAGGTCTTTCCGCCCCGGGAGAAGACACTTCAAGGAAGTAATTTTGCGGAATCGGGTCCACAAGGTCTAGTTCCTCGCTTAATTTATTACTAACAGCCGCACATTGATCTATGTCAATGTTGCCTTCAGGCGTATCGATGTAGACGCGTAGAAACCAATCGCGACCTTCTTTCAAGAACTCAACATCAACCAGTTCAAGACCCAATTCTTCTACGATTGGTCTTGCTAACTGTTCGACTTCCTCTATAATTTTACTCAAATGGTATCCCTCCCGAAATTCAAAATAACAACAGAAAAGAGCGGGAAGCCCCACTCTTTTCCGCAAGACGTATAGCAAAAGTTGTTTTAATCGTATCACAAGGCCTTTTACAATGCAACTGAAGCAACCGCCACAAGCCCATTAGAATAGGGATAGTTGGTTTGCTTCAGGCATTCCTTCCATGCAACCGAGGTTATCCAGATACTCAACTACCGTTTTAGAAACCCGGCCTCTTTTCTGGAAGTCTTCTTTCGATAAAAACTCACCGTCTTTTCTCGCCTCTACAATCGTCTTCGCAACGTTAGTTCCTAGTGAAGGGATCGAGTTAAATGGCGGGATCAGTTTATTGTCTTCAATAAGAAACTGTGTCGCATCCGATTTATAGAGATCGGGTTTCGCAAATGTAAATCCTCTCTCAACCATTTCAAGCGCAATCTCCAAAACAACTACTAAGTTCTTTTCTTTTGGAGGAGCGTCCAATCCTTTGGCATTGATCTCTTTAACTTTCGCTCGAATACTTGCTGACCCTTTACACATCGTCACCAAATCGAAATCAGTCGCTCGAACGGTGAAGTACGTCGCATAATACATAATTGGGTGATGAACTTTGAAGTATGCAATTCGAAGAGCCATTAATACGTATGCCGCGGCGTGAGCTTTCGGGAACATATACTTGATCTTCTTACATGATCCAATGTACCAGCCTGGCACTTTATTCTCTTTCATCGCTTCTTCAAACTCAGGGGTTAGTCCTTTCCCTTTTCGTACAGATTCCATAATCTTAAATGCAAGTGAAGGCTCTAGCCCCTGATAGATCAAATAAACCATAATATCATCACGACAGCCAATTACTTCTGACAGTTGACATGTTTTATTTTGGATTAACTCCTGTGCATTGCCTAGCCATACGTCAGTACCGTGGGACAGTCCGGATATCTGAATCAATTCAGAGAACGTAGACGGTTTCGTTTCTTCCAACATCTGCCGAACAAATCGCGTTCCAAATTCAGGCACGCCAAGTGTCCCCGTTTTGCAGTCAATTTGCTCTTCTGTGACACCAAGAGAAGACGTTCCACTAAACAATTCCATAACGCCTTTATCGTCAGGTGGAATGGTCATCGCATCGATACCTGATAAATCTTCCAACATTTTGATCATCGTCGGATCATCATGACCTAGAATATCTAGTTTCAATAAATTATTATCGATGGAGTGGAAATCAAAATGTGTTGTTTTCCAACTAGATTCAAGATCATTCGCTGGGAATTGAATCGGTGTAAAATCAAAGATGTCCATTGTATCCGGCACAACAATGATACCGCCAGGGTGTTGTCCTGTATTTCGTTTCACGCCTGAACAGCCTTGTACTAGCCGATCAATTTCCGCACCACGCATTTGGATGTCATTGTCATTCATATATCCTCGAACATATCCATATGCAGTTTTTTCAGCGACTGTCCCTATTGTTCCTGCCCGAAACACATAATCTTCTCCAAACAGCTCTTTCGTATAGTTATGTGCATGCGCCTGATACTCACCACTGAAGTTTAAGTCGATATCCGGTACTTTGTCGCCGGCAAACCCTAAGAAGGTTTCAAACGGGATATCCTGACCATCTTTTTTAAACATCGTCTGGCAATTCGGGCATTCTTTATCCGGCAAATCATAACCAGAACCAACTGAACCATCATCAAAAAACTCATATGTTTTACATGATGGACAAACGTAATGTGGCGCTAGCGGATTTACTTCTGTTATCTCCATCATGGTTGCAACAAATGACGAACCAACAGATCCACGCGAACCGACCAAATAGCCGTCGTCTAAAGATTTTTTAACTAGTTTATGCGAAATCAGATAAATAACAGAGAAACCATTATCAATTATAGATGTTAATTCTTTTATGATTCGTGCTTCAACAATCTCCGGCAATGTTTCACCATATATTTGATGCGCCATAGAATAAGTTAGATCGCGTACTTCGTCTTCAGCACCTTCAATTGTCGGTGTGTATAGATCATCTTTGATAGGTTTCACATCACCTACACGCTCTACAATTTTCAACGGATTGTCTATTACGATTTCTTTCGCTATGTCTTCGCCTAAAAACTCAAATTCTTTCAACATTTCATCTGTTGTCCGGAAATGAACTTCAGGTAACGTGTGCCGATTTAACGGGTTTGCCCCACCTTGAGAACGAACAAGAACTTTTCGGTAAGTGGCGTCGGTTTCATTTAGATAATGCACATTCCCCGTTGCACAAACCGGTAAGCCTGTTTTTTTACCAAGTTTGATCATTTTGCGCATAATATCTTCAAGGTTCCACTCATCTCGAATTAAATCAAGTTCTAGTAAATGTGAGTAGACTGGCTTAGGGTGAAGTTCAAGGTAATCATAAAAACTTGCGATTTCCTCTACCTCTTCCATCGGCTTTTGCATTAATCCTTCAAATACTTCCCCTTTATCACAGCCTGAACCTACAATTATTCCCTTTCGATACTTCACAAGTAACGATCGAGGTATACGGGGCACGCGATAGAAAAAGTCCATATGTGAAATTGATACGAGTTTAAATAGATTTTTCAGCCCTTCATTATCTGTTGCCAGCAAAGTACAATGTGAAGGTCGTGAACGCTTGTAAGCATCTCCTTCTCCAATATTCTTATTGAGATCATCAAGCCACTCGATACCTTTTTCTAGCGCCTCTGACAGCAGGCGTAAAAATAGATACGCTGTAGCTTCTGTATCATAAATGGCACGGTGATGCTGAGTTAATTCGATATCGAATTTTTTAGCCAATGTGTTTAATCGGTGATTTCGTAGTTCTGGATAAAGGAAACGGGAAAGCTCCAATGTATCGATGACTGGATAAGCTACTGTTTCTATTTTTGCACGCTTACATGATGCATAGAAGAAGCCCATATCAAACGAAGCATTATGTGCAATCAATACTGCATCCCCGATAAACTCTATAAACTCCGCCATGACGTCTTCCACTTCTGGTGCATTTTCTACCATGTCATCTGTAATACCTGTCAAATTCGTCGTAACGGATGACAACGGATGATGCGGGTTGGCAAAGCGTTCAAATCGATCAATGATTTCTCCATCTTTCACTCGTACAGCTGCAAGCTCGATAATCGTATCGTATACAGCTGACAATCCTGTCGTCTCCACGTCGAATACAACATACGTATCTGTTTCAAGCAAGCGGTGTTGCTCTTCATAGACAATCGGAACACCGTCATCCACCAGATTAATTTCTAAACCAAACAACACTTTAATACCATGTTTTTTACCGGCATTATAAGCATCAGGGAAAGACTGAACGTTCGCATGATCAGTTATCGCAATCGCTGGGTGTCCCCACTTAGCTGCTTGGGCAACTAATGCTGAAGCGGAAACAACTGCATCCATTTGACTCATGGAAGTATGCGCATGTAACTCCACACGTTTCTGTCCATCAGGCGCTTTGTCTTTCCGTTCAATAGTCGGAATAACAGCAATATCTTGTGCCATCATGATTAAGTCCCTGACGAATGTATCGTTCTGGATACCGCCACGAGCTCGTACCCACATACCCTTTTTGAAAGATTTCATAATTTCTGCGTCTTCGTTATCACGCGAAAACATTTTGACTAAGATAGAATCGGTATAATCTGTTACTTTTAGTGTCAATAAAGAACGACCACTTCTTAATTCACGTACTTCTGCATCAAATACAAAGCCTTCTATAATCAAACGTCTTTCTTCATCCTGTATTTCATGGATTGGAACGATTGGCTCGTTAGCTTTGATCGGTGTACCAAGAGCAAGTACTTTATCAGAATCTCCTTGTTCACTTTTCATCGATTCACGTTGTTGTAACTGATGATAGGCTTGCTTGGACAACACATCTTCTTCCTGCTGCTTTTGCGTGAGGAATTGCTGACGCTCTTCTTCAGCATTATGATTTTCAACAATCGAAACATCGAACATATACTTTGGAAAACCGAATTGTTGATAAAGCGTCGATAATAGTTCCACATATTTATTCTTTAATGTCTGACACTCCAAATCACTCGAGCAATTAAGCATTAATTTCTCGCCGTGTATCTTGGGCTTTTGTTCCACTAAACATTGGCGTATAGGAGGAGAAATATCCGCTAACTCATCTATAATAAGCGGCCAATAATCTATAATTAATTGTTCATTCACTTCATTTTTTCTTGCTTCCATTTCAAGATGTACATTCGCTATAGCAGCAAACGATTCATGAACACGTTGTTGCATAATCTGAAATACCTCTATAGGTAGCACTTCATCCAGTGTTATATTGAATTTCCACACTCTTGTTTTCTTCTGTACAGTTACACGATTTAATTCACCGTTTTGAAAATAGGTCATAAACTGATCATCTGTCAGTCCCGTCTGTTGCAGCAAAGTTAAAAACTTTTGAGCGGCATCCATTATATATTCCTCCGTTCTATCGCGAAAAGAAGGGAAGTTCCGTTAACGGACTCCCCTTCTTGGATTAATCTGCACTAAAGAAGGATTGTAGTTTTTCCAACACTTCTTCTTTTTGCCAATCTATTGATTCTCCACTGTGGCGGTACATGACTTCCACAATACCTTCGTCTGCTCTCTTACCAATTATAATGCGGACTGGCAAACCAATCAAGTCCGCATCAGCAAATTTCACACCTGCTCGTTCTGCACGATCGTCATATAATACATCGTATCGATAAGACTCTAGAACTGCATATAACTCATCCGCCAGCTGCGTTTGAATTTCATCTTTAACATTCATTGTAATTAAATGAATGTCAAATGGTGCTAAATGCTTCGGCCATTTCAAGCCTTTTTCATCATTGAACTGCTCGGCAATTGTAGCTAGTAAACGAGAAATTCCGAGACTATAACTTCCCATAATGAAAGGCTTTGTTCTGCCATGTTCATTAAGGAATGTTCCTTTCATTTGCTCACTAAAGACAGTGCCTAGTTTACGGAGATGTCCTACACCTATTCCTTCAGTGAATTTAATCGTACCCATTCCATCAGGAGAAGCATCCCCTTCTTGAACGAAACGGATATCCACATAATCATCAATAGCAAAATCGCGCTCCGGGTTGACGTTCAATAAGTGATAGTCGTCAATATTTGCTCCCGCTACTACATTCACCATTGCTTTAACTGCATGATCTGCATATACCCTTACGCCAATCGGTAGTTTCACAGGACCAATCGAACCGATATGACAGCCTAGTAATTCTTCTATCTGTTGTTCTGTTGCCAATTCCATATGCTTTACATGTAAAAACCGTTTCAATTTATATTCATTGACAGTATGATCGCCTCGACAAACCACCATGACAAAATCATTGTCCACTTTATACACCAATGATTTGATTACACGCTCAGGACTAACTGATAAAAATGTAGCGAGATCTTCAATGGTTCGTTGATTCGGAGTGGAGACTTTTATCATCTCCAACTGTTTTTCATCCGGCATTTCGTAATCTACATGAACTACAGCAAACTCCATATTCGCGGCGTAGGTAGAACTATCGCTATAAGCAATACGATCTTCTCCGTTTTCGGTTAACGCGATGAACTCATGGGAACCTGTTCCACCATCTGATATAACCATGCGAAAATGCATACCAAGGCGGGTTAGCATATTAGTGTATGCTTGCATAACTTCCAAGTACTTTTCATCCAAGCTCTCTTGCGTCGAATGGAATGAATAGGCGTCTTTTCTAATAAATTCTCTGCTATGAAGTAGACCCGCACGCGGCTTTATTTCGTCACGGAACTTTGTTTTAATTTGAAAAATCGTTAATGGTAACTTTTTATACGATCGAACTTCATCACGTAGTAAGTCGATGACTGCTTCCTCATCACTTGAGCTTAATGCCAATTGATTGGTTTGTCTGTCAGCGACGTGAAACATTTCCTTACCGTATGAATCCCACCGTTCAGTTTCTTTTAGAATACTCGAACTCTGCAACGCCGGCAAAGAAATTTCAATACCTTCAATGGCTTCCATTTCTTGACGGATAATCGTTGCAATTTTTCTAAAGACTTTTTGTGCCAGAGTTAAATATGTGTAAACGCCATTGGCATTCTGTCGGATATAGCCTGCCCGCAGCAATAACTGATGCGAACGCATCTCTGTTTCAGATGGATTTTCACGCATTGTGGGTATAAACGTTTTCGATTGTTTCATCATATACTTCCACCTTTTTAGAAGAAAAATCGTTGGATGTCATTCCATGTCACAACAAGCATCAAAACCATTAATAACATGATACCTACAAAATGCACCATACCTTCTTTTTGTTTATCAATCGGTTTGCCCCTTAAACCTTCAAATAGGAAGAACAATAGTCTTCCACCATCTAACGCGGGTAATGGCAGTAAGTTCATGATTCCTAGATTAATACTTAGCACAGCGCCCCAATTCATTAAATTGAAAATACCGTGTTGAGCAACTTCTTCAGTCGCTTTATAGATGCCTACAGGACCGGACAATGCATCTATTGTAAACTGACCTGTAACTAGCATACCTAATAATTCAAAGATCTTCACAGTCCACGTGTATGTCTGTTCAGCACCAAAAACAATGGATTTGATAAACCCTTTTTCCAATGGGCTTGAATACATAACACCAATTTGACCGAATTCCTGTCCAGCATCTTCCACTGTATCAGGTACTACGTCTAAAACAACTTGTTTGCCCGCTCGATCGACTTCTATAGACATCGGGACTCCAGCACTTTTTTGGATCGCTTCAGAAAACTTCAGCCAGGAATCAATCGACTTACCGTCTACTCCTGTGATTAAGTCATCTTTTTTCATTCCAGCCATCTCTGCCGGAGTATCCGGCTTCACTTCCGAAATAATCGGTTCATTGGTTGGTACACCATTCATTAAACCTAGAGCCAAGAATATGAAAAATGCTAAGATGAAATTGAAAAGCGGCCCTGCAAATATTGCCAATGCCCTGCTACCCAATGATTTAGATTCAAACTGACGATCATATGGAGCAATTAATGTTTCTTGCCCTTTTTCGATAATCATAGCCGTTCTGGAAATCTTCAGATGAACAAATTGCCCATCTTCGTCATATCCTTCAATATATAATTCTTTATCCAGATCCGACTTTTCAACTTCCACGTTTAAAATATTCGGATTGGAAACATTTCGATTTAAGTAAATCTTTTCTATTTCGTCTTGTGCATTCAATAATAAACCTACGCGGTAACCCGGCTGTAATTCGACAGTATCGAAATCTTCACCAGCCATCCGCACATATCCCCCTAAAGGCAACAAGCGAATTGTGTATTGCGTTTCACCTTTGCGGATTGCTAAAATTTTAGGTCCCATTCCGATAGCGAACTCTCGAACCATGATGCCAGCCTTCTTAGCAAATAAGAAATGACCAAACTCATGAAATGCTACAAGTGTCCCGAATATTACTATAAACGCAATAACCGTTTCCATTCAGTAACCACCTTCACCGGCTGTGACAGCCTGAAATTAATCTTGATACTTAACTATACCATAGACTCTTTTTCGCGTATCGCGATCTGTCTCCAAAATTTCTTCCAAATTAGGATTTTGAATAGTTTGATGCTGCTGCATCATTTCTTCAATAATTTCTTCGATTTGCATGAAAGAAATATGACCTTCCATGAACAGTTGAACCGCCACTTCATTGGCCGCATTCATCGCTGTAGGCATAGTGCCCCCTTCCCTACCTGCATCATATGCAAGTGACAAGGCTTTAAATCGTTTATAATCCATTTTTTCAAAATGCAATTTACCAATTTCATCGAGACGAAGACGCTTAGCATCGGCCATCGGAATACGATCCGGATAAGTCAGTGCATATTGAATAGGAACACGCATGTCAGGTGAACCTAGTTGCGCCATGACACTTGTATCTTCAAACTCCACCATCGAGTGAATTATACTTTCTTTATGTAGTAGACATTCTATTTTATCATATGGCATCGCAAATAAATGATGTGCTTCTATCACTTCTAATCCTTTGTTCATCATCGTTGCTGAATCGATAGTTAATTTATTACCCATCGACCAGTTTGGATGCGCGAGTGCTTGTTCCACTGTAACGTTCTGAAGTTGATCCCGCGTATAGTCCCTAAAACTCCCACCAGATGCTGTTAATATCAAGTTTGTGATGCGTTTCGGATTTTCACCATTTAATGACTGGAATAATGCAGAGTGCTCACTGTCTACTGGAACAAGTGGGACGTTATGTCGTTTTGCTGCTTCTACGACAAGATTACCTGCTGCTACCAGTGTTTCTTTATTCGCAATAGCTATCGTCATGCCCGCTTTAATCGCCGCAAGTGTCGGTCTCAGTCCTACACTACCGATTACTGAGTTCAACAAGACATCCGCTTCCATTCCTACCGCAGCTTCAATAAGCCCTTCATCACCATGAACGAATTGAACTTCAGGAAACTCATTTTGTAAGCGCATTGCGTCTGCTTCTTCCAAAACAGAAACTAATTTAGGATGAAACTTTGCAATGATTTCACTTACTTTCTGAATGTTTCTTCCTGCCGACATCGCAGTTAATTCAAAGCGATCAGGATGAGCTGCAATAATGCTTAATGTTTGAGTACCGATAGAACCCGTAGCACCAAGCAAATTGATTTTCTTCATATTATGAACTTCCTTTCCATTATCCTATGAATTGAACAAAATGAAGCAATGGGAGTACAAATAGCAAGCTGTCAAATCGGTCCATAATACCACCATGTCCAGGCAACAGCTTCCCCGAATCTTTTACGTTATAGAATCGTTTTAGTGCAGATTCAACTAAGTCTCCCATTTGACCTACAATTGATGCCACTGTTGTAATGATAATAAACGATACGAATGACGTAGCGATAGGGTAGAACATATTATAAATCAACGTAATCACGATCGCAGAAATTATACCCCCAACAAATCCTTCAATCGTTTTATTAGGTGAAATATCCGGCCAGAGTTTTCGTTTACCAATTTTACGTCCAACAAAATACGCACCAGAATCTGTAGACCAGATAATAAGTAACGCATAGCCTATGTACTCTAAACCAAATAAACGAGTTTCAATTAAATAATAGAATCCGATACCGACATACAGCGCACTAATTGCACTGAATGCAATATCTTCGAATGTCCACTTATTTTTCATTACTACAGTATAAACCAATAACAATAATATCAATACATAGATCATTTCAAGTTTCTCTAATTTCAGGACACTTTCTACTTGTTCTGTCCACCTAGATGGAAGTAAAATGACGAGTAGAAGTAACCAAGAGATAAATCCGCCGATAGAAAAAAGGGACATATTACGCATGCGTAATAGTTCGTATAGGCCAATCGTAGATATCGCAAAAACCATCAAAATAAACGGTAATCCACCAACAATAATCAATGGCACAAAAAATGCGAGAGCTACAATAGCCGTGATGATTCTTTGCTTCATCTTTTCTGATCTCCTTCCAAGCTTCCAAAGCGTCGATCCCTCTTTTGGAAATCTTCTATTGCTTGTAAAAAGCAGTCTTCATCATAATCCGGCCATAATACTTCGGTAAAAATGAATTCTGCATAGGCAAGTTGCCATAACATAAAATTAGATAAACGTACTTCACCGCTTGTGCGAATCAGTAGGTCAGGCTCCGGCAAGTGCGCGGTCATTAGTTTGGATCCGATTAAACCTTCATCAATTTCATCTGCTTTTAACGTTCCGCCAGCCACTTCCTCCGCCAATTCTTTCATCGCATGAACTAGTTCCACTCTACTCCCATAATTCATCGCAAAATTCAAAACCAAACCTTGGTTATCTTTCGTTTGTTCCATTGCTTTCCTAATTGCTTTCTCTGTATGGCTCGGAAGCGCATCCATATCTCCGATCATTTCGACTTTAATACCTTTTTCCATCAACTCAGGTAAATACGTATTGAGGAACTCGCCCGGAAGATTCATCAAAAAGTCAATTTCCATCCTCGGTCTCTTCCAATTTTCAGTGGAAAATGCATAGAGAGTGAGTGCCTTCACACCCAAAGCGTTCGCGAAATTAGTAATTTGGCGAACAGTTTTCATTCCCTCATGGTGGCCAGCAATACGTGGCATTTTACGTTGCTTCGCCCATCTTCCATTTCCATCCATGATAATTGCCACATGGTTAGGAATTTGTCTATTTTTAACGGCTTCAATCCGTTCGTCCAGGAATTGAATGTCTACCGTCTTTTTTCGCATTAGTTTTCTAAGCATAGCGTTCCCCCACTTGGCTCAATTCGGATACTCCTACTGACTATCCTACCAAATTGCATGGTAAATAGCATGCAAAAGAAAGAAAAGAGCGTCCTAAAAGTAGGACGCTCCTCCTTATAGAAAGTTCTGTACTCAGATTTCCAAGATTTCATTTTCTTTATCTTTTGCAGTTTGGTCAATCTTTTCGATAAATTCATCTGTCATCTTTTGTACTTGTTCATTGTAACGGCGTAATTCATCTTCAGTAATTTCTGCATCTTTTTCAAGCTTTTTCAAATCTTCGTTGCTATCGCGACGAACATTACGAATCGCTACTTTTGCATCTTCTGCTTCACGCTTTACATCTTTCACCAAATCTTTACGACGTTCTTCTGTAAGTGCAGGTACAGCAAGACGAATAACTGACCCATCGTTAGACGGTGTAATACCGATGTCTGATTTCATGATAGCTTTTTCGATTTCGCTGATTGTAGTCTTGTCATAAGGTTGAACTACTAATAAACGTGGTTCTGGCACGGAAATTCCAGCCATTTGATTTAATGGTGTAGGCGCTCCATAATAAATAACAGAAATTCTGTCTAACAGGCTCGCATTAGCTCTTCCAGCACGGATAGATGCCAATTGTCGTGAATAGGCGCTATGTGCTTTATCCATACGTTCTTTCGTCTGATCCATTACTTCTTTTGTCATTTTTTATTCCTCCTGACGACCGTCCCGATTTTTTCACCAAGTACGGCTTTTTTGATATTACCATTTTCCATAATTGAGAATACTACGAGTGGGATATCATTGTCCATACATAGAGTTGAAGCAGTAGAATCCATAACTTCAAGCCCTTGACTGATCACTTCAAGATAGGACAGTTCTAAGTATTTGGTAGCTGTTGAATCTTTCATCGGATCAGCAGAATACACACCGTCTACGTTGTTCTTCGCCATTAAAATGACATCTGCTTCGATTTCAGCAGCACGTAAAGCAGCGGTAGTATCTGTGGAGAAATAAGGGTTACCAGTTCCTGCCGCAAATATTACCACACGCTTTTTTTCTAAATGACGGATTGCTTTACGGCGTATGTAAGGTTCAGCTACTTGTCTCATATCAATGGAAGACATGACTCGAGTTTCTGGTCCTAGCTTTTCAAGAGCGTCCTGAAGAGCAAGAGAGTTCATAACCGTTGCAAGCATCCCCATGTAGTCAGCTGTTGTCCGGTCCATTCCCATTTCACTTCCGACTTTCCCACGCCAAATGTTTCCGCCACCAACTACTACAGCTACTTCTACACCAAGCTCTACTACTTCTTTCACTTGGTTCGCAACTGATTTAACAACTTCCGGAGATAATCCGTAGCCTTGATCACCAGCTAATGCTTCCCCACTTAATTTTAACACGATGCGCTTATACTTTGGAATACTCATGTTGGCCCTCCTGCAATTTCCTATTCTCAAAAAAGAGGAACACATGATGGATGTGCCCCTCTGTACGATTGGATTATACTTAGTTACCTTTAACTTGGCTCATTACTTCGTCAGCAAAGTTGTCTTCACGCTTTTCAATACCTTCGCCCACTTCATAACGAATGAACTCTACTAATGTTCCGCCAGTTGATTTCACGAAATCGCCAACTTTTTGATCAGAATTCTTAACGAATGCTTGATCCAAGACACAGATTTCCTCGAAATACTTTCCAAGGCGTCCTTCTACCATTTTCGCTACGATGTTTTCTGGCTTACCTTCGTTCAAAGCTTGCTCAGTCAATACGTTACGCTCTTTTTCTACTTCTTCAGCAGATACTTCGTCGCGTGAGATGTATTTAGGGTTCATTGCTGCGATATGCATTGCTACATCTTTCGCTGCATCAGAATCAGTTGAACCTTCAAGAACAGTCAACACAGCAATACGTCCGCCCATATGTAGGTATGGTCCGAAAGCGTCTTGATCTGTTTTCTGACGGATTTCAAAACGGCGAAGAGTAATTTTCTCTCCAATTTTAGCTACCGCGTTTGAAATATGTTCAGACACAGTTAAACCGTTGTCTAATTTCGCTGCGTTTGCTTCTTCTACTGAAGCAGGTTTCGTAGCAAGTAAAAACTCAGAGATTTCCTTAACAAGTGTTTGGAAGCCTTCGTTTTTCGCTACAAAGTCTGTCTCAGCATTCACTTCAAGAATAACTGCTTCGTTACCTTGAACTAAAATGTTTGCGACACCTTCAGCTGCAATACGATCTGCTTTCTTCGCTGCACTTGAAAGGCCTTTTTCACGCATATATTCCATTGCAGCGGCCATATCTCCGTCTACTTTAGTTAATGCTTTTTTGCAGTCCATCATACCTGCGCCTGTTTTTTCACGAAGTTCTTTAACCATTTGGGCTGTAATTGTTGCCATTTGAAAATTCCTCCTATTAGATATCATTTGAAGTTGCTTATTACTTTAAAAAGAGACGATAAGGGGTACGCCACTTATCGTCTCATCATTTACTCATTTCAGTCTGCAGTAACAGTTGCTGTTTCGTTTACTGTTTCAGCTACTTCGTCGTCTTCACCTTGACGGGATTCAATCAAAGCATCTGCCATTTTGCTTGTTAGTAAACGTACTGCGCGGATTGCATCGTCGTTCGCAGGAATGACATAGTCGATTTCGTCCGGATCACAGTTAGTATCAACGATTCCAACGAGTGGAATATTCAATTTGATTGCTTCAGCTACCGCGATACGCTCTTTACGTGGATCCACGATAAAGATTACATCTGGCAAGCCTTTCATGTCACGGATACCGCCTAGGAATTTCACAAGACGTTCGTGTTCTTTATTTAATTGAGAAACTTCTTTTTTAGGAAGTACATCAAATGTGCCATCCTCTTCCATTTTCTCAATAGCTTTCATACGTGCTACACGCTTTTGAATAGTACCGAAGTTAGTCAATGTTCCACCCAACCAACGTTGGTTGATGTAGTACATTCCAGCACGTTCTGCTTCTTCTTTGATTGCTTCTTGTGCTTGTTTCTTCGTACCTACGAAAAGAACTTTACCACCATCAGCACCGACTTGGCGCATGAAGTTGTAAGCTTCCTCTAATTTTTTGACCGTTTTTTGAAGGTCGATGATGTAGATGCCGTTACGCTCCACGAAGATATATTTCTTCATTTTTGGGTTCCAACGACGTGTTTGGTGTCCGAAATGTACACCAGCTTCTAGCAATTGTTTCATTGAGATTACTGACATGTTTAATTCCTCCTATTGGTTTTTTATCCTCCACGTACTTCCAGCGAATAAGTGACCATAATGGCACCCACTCATTCATCCGCACGCGTGTGTAGTAATACCATCTATTAAATTAACACAATTCTACGTTGTTTGCAACTACTGTGTATAATTTTAGTCGAATTTTATTATCAATTCAATTTCTGTCTTACCTTTATTCAACTCTCTTGCAATATCTTCTATTGATTTACCTTCTGCATAGAGCTGTTTTGCTTTTTCTTTGTCGTCAAGCGATTTAGGGGGTAATTCTGCGTTCTTTTCTTTTTCATTCTTTTCGATCGCCACCGTTTTCTGGTAGGAACGCAAAGCAAAATGAACAGGAACCGGATGCAACCTCGGTCTCCGATCAGGCATTTCAGAAGCTTCTGGTATTGATTCCTCTTGCGGCACAGAGTTTGTAGTTTGTTTCACTTGAGCATCTGATCGTTGATTCAGTTGATGAATTAAACGGTCGTTTTCCTCTTTAATTTCTTCGAGATAAGCTAATACGGATTGATCCATTTCTTTCATCAGTCGTTGTTGCTTTTTCTCCAGATTATTGAATTTCGATATTTTCAAGTACAGCAATGTTAGTAGCATAAATCCAATGATTTGTAAGATGAACAAAAGAGCTAGTAATATTCCCATGATATTATCCGCTATAATCAACAAACGAACCTTTAAATGGGTGCTTGGCTAGCTGTTGTTCTTTCTCTTTTTTTTCATGTTTTTGTTGGGACTCATCGCTCGGCTGCTGATCATCTCCATCCAATTTTGCGTATGGAGATGATTCCAAAACGGTTTCCTTACTTTTTAACGCTTGCTTTTCTGTTTGCATATTGGCACTGTCCTGAGCATGTTGAGACTGTTGCTGCTTTTGCTCTGCTATTTTACCTGCCTCAAATGTTTTCGGGATTGCAATTTGAAGTTCAATCGCTTTCAAACTCATAAAATCCCTCCATCTGTAATTTCAGCCGCCAGCAGCGACCGTAACTTAAATAATGCTTTTGAATGTATTTGTGAGATCCTTGATGTAGATAAGCTTAAAATTTCTCCGATTTCTGTTAGCGTCATATCTTCTTGATAAAATAAACTTAGTACCAATTGTTCATTTTCATTTAGTTCTTTTATTTTTGTTATTAAGTCTTCTATTAATTCGCCTTTGACCGCTTGTTGTTCAGGTGTTTTCGTTTGTTCATCCTGCAATACGAAGGTTTGATCGTGATCATCTTCATCATTCATTTTTTCATCGATGGACAATACATTAGCAAAATACTGTTCATGCACGGTTTGATACACTTGATCCGTTGTAATGCCTAAATGATCAGCTACTTCCTCAGGCGTAACCGTTCGCAAGTATGACTGTTCAAGTTTACTAATTTCCTCATCCATTTTCTTGGTTTTTTCTCTCGAAGAGCGTGATAACCAATCTTCTTTTCGTAAACCGTCTATAATCGTACCCCGAATTCGGAATGAGGCATACGTATCAAATTTCAAGTCACGTGATGGATCAAATTTTGTTAACGCGTCGAAAAGCCCTTGATAGCCGAGAGATTTGATTTCATCACGGGATACGTTTTTCGGCAGTCCAGCACTGATTCGTTGAACGTGATAATTCACAAGAGGTGTATACATTCGAACTAGCGTATCACCTGCATCAGGGTCACGATTTTCAATCCATAACTTCCACTGATACCGTTCAGTTACATCTTGATTTGTCATCGAATTCACGCCTTTCCTGTCAGGTTCCTTGCACCAATATCATCTCTTATGTATAAGTATAGCAAATCGCAATAGATAAAGGCGACTAATGCATTAGCCGCCTTCGTTTGCACTGTTAAATTTCCTGTGTTCCAGCATTGACGGTACGAACAGATAGGATATTCGTATCAGGATCAAATTCAATTGTACGTCCGCTTGATCCGCCTGTATCTTCTGCAACAATCGGAATCGAATATCTTTTCAATTCTTTTTTTACCGCTTCTACATTGCGTGGACCGATACGGATCGTATCATTTGAACCGAACTGAAACATTTGCGCTCCGCCAGCAATTTTTGCTTTAATGCTGAAAGGTCTAACTCCTTCTGATTTCAAAAGTTCCAACATAGCATGAATGCCTGTATCTGCGAATTTTGCCACATTCAGTTTTGTCGATTTACCCAACTCACTGTCTGGCAACATAACATGCACCATGCCTGCTATTTTTTTCGAAGAATCATATAGTACTACACCAACACACGAACCCAGTCCTGATGTGCGTATCGTATGAGGTGATTTAGCAATATTCATATCCGCTATCCCTACGCGCACTACTGATTGAACGCTTACCATCTATAAGACACCCAACGAACTGAATATCGTGCGGTAAGATGGCGGGTCGGGTAACAAGAAGAAATGCCCCGCTAAACTCGACATTCCTTGTTCCCCCTCTTGTAATATTTCCGTTTCAATAACGATTACTTCATCACTGTACTGAGATACTTCGATCAGGCCGAAGCTAACAATGGCACCCACCATATCAATACTTAATGAAGGTACAGTTGGGTAGATATTTAAGGAAGTGAAATCAGAAAGTGCAGATAAATAAGAACCTGACAATATATTTCCCAACTCCTGTAGCGCAGAAGCACCCATTCCCAAATCCCCTACATCGTTAATACTAAATGCTACATCACCCGTCAATTTACGAATAAATTGTGTTGCAGATTCAATAGTGAGTACGAAGAACATGGTGCCGGTCACTTCACCTTCTATACGCAAAAAGATACCCGCTACCACTTTTTCAGTACCGCCTGCTAAATCAAACATTTCATCAAATGTAACTAGTTCGACTTTAGGTACACGCATGTCAATTTTCTGACCTAGCAACTGAGATAAAGAAGTTGCAGCATGCGCTGCGCCAATATTCCCGATTTCCTTTAAGACATCTAGATGCATTTCGGTGATGTCATTTTTAGAATCCATCCGTATTCCCCTTCTTTATTGGTTGCAGTACTTTTTCCAAATTCAACATGACCAACAATCGCTTACCAACTTTCGCCACTCCAGAAATGAATTCTGACTCTACAGAACCCACTACTTCCGGTTGAGGGCCTATTGCGCTTGTTGGAACATCCATCACATCATTGGCATCATCTACAATTAAACCGACCTCTGAACCCGCATGCGAAACAATAATAATGCAACTTGTTTCATCAAATTCTTTATACTCCATATCAAAACGTTCACGTAAGTCCACTACCGGTGTCACTACACCACGTAAATTTAATACCCCTTTGACATAAGAAGGCATACGAGGAACTCGTGTAATCGATAGCGATTTCTCGATGGATTCTACAACGTCAAGTCCAATCGCATATTCCTTATTCATCAATTGAAAGACGATCACTTTCATTTCGTTTACTTCTGCTGCTTTTGTCATGTCATCACCTCGATTATTTAATCAATGCATTACAGTCAACAATTAATGCAACTTGACCGTTTCCTAAAATTGTCGCGCCTGAAATCGCAAAGACATTCTGTAAGTATTCGCCGAGTGATTTCAGCACGATTTCCTGTTGACCAATAAATGAATCTACGACTAACCCAGCTAAACTTTCACCTTTACGAACGATGACGATCGATTGAAACTCATCTTCTTCATTGCTTCTATTTTTCATTTCAAATATATCTTTTAAGTCCACCAACGGCACAATTGTTCCACGGAAATCGATTACAGGCTGATTATGCGCATTTAAAATATCAGACTTTTGAATAATGGCAGTTTCGATTATAGATGACAAGGGGATTGCATAAATTTCTTTATCCAACTCTACTAACATTACCGAAATAATAGAAAGAGTAAGAGGTAACTGAACCTGGAATAACGAACCTTTTCCTTCAGTAGAATCGATCGAAATATGTCCGCCAAGAGATTCGATTGTGTTTTTCACTACATCCAGACCCACACCACGACCTGATACATCGGTAATAGAAGCCGCAGTTGAAAATCCTGAGGCTAATATCAATTCCGCTACTTGTTTATTCGTCAAAGAATCGGCAGCTTCAGGACTGACAATCCCCCGTTCAATTGCTTTACCTACTACGCGCTCGCGGTTCACACCCGCTCCATCATCTTCAAGCTCGATAAATACATGGTTACCTGAATGATAGGCGCGCAATGTTACAGTTCCAATCTCTGGCTTGCCATTCGCGATTCGCTCCTCCGGCATTTCGATACCGTGATCTAAAGCATTTCGAATCAAATGCACGAGGGGATCTCCTATTTCGTCGATTACGGTTCGGTCCAACTCTGTTTCAGCGCCGACAATCTCCAAATCAATTTTCTTATTCAGATCACGTGCCAATTGCCGAACCATTTTTGGGAATCTATTGAAGACTGTTTCTACAGGTACCATTCGCATGTTCAAAATGATGTTTTGCAAATCTCCTGATACCCGTGTCATTCTCTCAACGGATTCATTCAATTCAGGGTTATGCAATTCACTGGCAATAGATTGAAGGCGTCCACGATCAATGACAAGTTCTTCAAATAAGTTCATTAAAATATCCAGTCGGTCAATATTCACTCGAATGGTTTTATTAGAATTGGAAGATGTGGCCTTTTTTGTTTTTACAGCTTCCTTAGGTCCTTCTTTAGTTGTCGCAGCTTCCGCAACAGGTACGATTATCGTTTCCACGACTTCCGGTTCTGCATCTTTTGTATTCAATGCAGCTTGTTTATACTTTTGCACGTATTCATCCGTAATGTATGTAATATGTACATCTTCTATTTCAGAAACTTTTAGTACTTTTGCCTTTAGATCATCGGCGTCTTCTTGAGTCAATAGAACAATCGTAAACTTTTGATCAAAATCTTCATTTTCTAATTGTTCTACTGTAGGAACGGTTTTTATGACTTCGCCTGACTTTTCCAAAATCTCAAACGTCATAAATACGCGAGCTACTTTTAACAAGCAATCCTCACGTAAAGTAACTGTAATTTCTAAAGCATTAAAGCCTTGTTCAGCAGATTGGGAAATAACCGTCAATTCAAACTCATCATAATGAATTCCCGTCGAAGTTACGACTTCAATGAAAGCTTCCTCAGTTGTTGCTGCAGGCTCAGTTACTAAATCAAGTGGTTGTCCGGCTTCAATTCGATTAAGAGTGTCCACTAACTTGCTGACGTCTTTTTTTCCGTCTCCACCTGATTCGATGTCTTGTACCATTAATTCAAGATCATCCACTGCTTCAAATACCACATCTAATATTTCTGTTGTAACACTAATCTTTGAGTTTCGAATTGCATCAAGGACGTTCTCCATTTTATGTGTTAAATCTGCGATATCTTCATATCCCATTGTCGCTGACATTCCTTTAAGGGTATGTGCAGCCCTAAATACTTCATTGACAATGGCCAGGTCATCCGGATTATTCTCTAACGCTAGCAACTGTTCACTACAAGCCTGCAAGTGTTCTTTACTTTCTTCGATGAACATATCCAAATATTGACTTACATCCATTGTAAAGCCCCCTAGTTACTTCAAATTTCCTATTATCGCATTTGCGATTTGTTGTACATCTTTAATTTCGTCGCTGAGACCCGCGTCAATTATAGCTTTGGGCATTCCATATACAACGGACGTATTTTTAGATTCCGCTATAGTAATCGTTTTACATGAAGTACGCAATAGTTCCATGCCTTCTTTACCGTCATACCCCATACCTGTCATGATTGCTGTTACATATTCTAGTTCTTTATGTGTTGCCGCTGATTCTAATAACACGTTTACTGCCGGGCGATGTCCAGAACGAGGTGCCTCGTCTCCATCCAATACAATTTGATAGCCTGTTCTCGATTTCACAAACTTCAGATGCAAGCCGCCTGGCGCAATATAAGCCGTTCCATTTTCAATCAGCTCTCCATGTTCAGCTTCTTTGACGACTATTTCACTCAAACCATTCAGTCGTTCAGCTAATGATTTGGTGAATCCAGGTGGCATATGTTGGACAATTAGAATCGGGTATTGGAATTCCGCCGGAAACCTAGTAATAACTTCCTGCAAGGCCCTTGGTCCACCAGTCGATGTACCTATTATAACAAACTTTTTAGCAATAAGTGTATTTTTTTTAGGTATGCTTACTGTTTGTATTGGAAATATCGAAGCACTTCTGTTTTCATTCGCTTGGTTTTGGCTGCTCGTCGTTGTTGTATGACGTTTTTGTGTCGTTGTTATTTGACGCGTAAGTGTTTGAATTACTACATTTGATGCAGCAAATACCTTCTCCACAATTTCTTTTTCGATTTCATGAAGATTCAATGAAATCGAACCACCAGGCTTTGCTATCACGTCGACAGCTCCGTATTCTATTGCCAGAACTGCATTTTCTGTATTATGTTTTGTCGTACTTGATAAAATCACTACAGGGACTGGCATTTGATCCATAATGAACTTTAAAGCTTCCAGTCCATTCATTACAGGCATTTCAATGTCCATTGTAAGAACATCGGGCTGAAGATCGCGCACTTTTTCCACTGCATCTTTACCATTTCTAGCTATGCCGATGACTTCCATCATGGGGTGTTTATTTAACATATCCGAGATTAGCTTCCGCATAAAAGCAGAGTCGTCTACTACGAGAATTCGTTTTTTCTTTGCGGTAATCAAATTACACACGCCCCTTCAGAAAAACGCCTTTGATTTTGTCTATGAATCCAGAGCTTTCAATAGTAGTTCTTGGTTTATTGTTGTGTAAAAATGTATCAGTTATCGCCATCATTCGCTTACTCACTTTTGCATTGGGATATAATTTGACGAAAGGGACCTGTGCTATGACCGCATTCCGTACATGAATATCGTCTGGCAAAAAACCTAAAATGCTCGTTTCCATGAATAAAAACTTTCTAATCGCTAACTGAAGACGTGCGACAGAATCACGCCCATCTTGCTCCTTATGAACACGGTTACTGACTATGTGAATCGTTTTATTCGCACCTTGCAGACAAATGAACTTGATCATTGAATACGCGTCCGTAATAGAGGTAGGCTCTGGTGTCGCAATTAAAATAACCTCGTCCATCGCTAAGATCAAATCAATTGAACTCTTCGTCGCTCCTGCACCCATATCGAATAAAATGACATCATATTCCATCTGCAATAAAGAAAACGCTTCAATCAAGCGGTCAAACATTTGCCCCGACCACTCCACCACATTTTCCAGTCCAGAACCCCCTGCAATAAACGCAAGATTTTCATCGATGGGAGTTACGACTTTCTGTAACTGTTGTTGTTCAGTCAAATAATCTTTTAGATGATACGTGGGTGTAGCCCCAAATAATATATGAATATTTCCCATCCCGATATCCATATCGACAATCAATACTTTCTTTCCTTTCGCTACGAGTGCGTATGAGAAATTAGCAGTGAAATTCGATTTACCTACTCCGCCTTTACCACTGATGACAGCAATTGAGCGAGCTACTTGTCTTTGACTATTCATCATTTTTAGTCGCAGTGCTTCAGCCTGATCACGCACATGAATCACCTACTAATAGAAGATCTACTATCTTTTCCAAACTGGCTTCTGTTAAATCCTCCGGTACCTCTTGCCCATCGGTGAAGTAGGATACGCCTATTCCGTATTTCAGCATTAAATTAATAATCGCCCCAACCGAATTAGTTTCATCTGTTTTGGTAAATATGAATTTTTTGATTGGAAACTGATCAAATTGTCTGATGATCGTATCCATATCCTGTTCTTTTGACGTCGTAGATAACACAAGAAAGGTTTCCATATCTAATGAAAAATCAATGAGTTTTGATAAATCATCGACAAATTTCGCTTCTTTATAATTCCGTCCTGCTGTATCAATAAATATGAGATCGAGATCTTTCAACTTTTCGATCGCTATACGAAAATCTTCTTCGTTATAAGCGATTTCAACTGGCGCCTGAAGCAAATTGGCGTATGTACGCAATTGTTCAATGGCCGCAATTCGATACGTATCAGTCGTAATAAAACCGACTTTCTTTTTTTCTTCCAACAATGCACGTGCAGCGATTTTCGCAATGGTCGTTGTTTTCCCCACTCCAGTCGGGCCTAGTACATTAATAAACTTTTTCTGATAGGATATTCCACCGAAAGGTATGTCGTGAAGACAATCACTAAACCACGCTCTAATCAATTCCATTTGCTGTTCTTCAGTAAAATCGACTTTATCTTGCTTCATTCGATTGAAAACTAGATTGCCAATTTCCATGATATATTCGCTTGCCAGACCTTGCGTCTGTAACTTCTTCAATACGGGTAGTAGTTCATCAGGATATTTTTCAAATGTATGATCCCCTTGCTGTATATCCTTCAGCATTTGCTTGATCTCCCGCATTTCTCGTTGCATACGTTCAACAGACTCTGGCTCCGCAACAGGCGGTTGCACAGAACGAACTTGTGATTCAAATGTACGCTCGGCATTCGTTTTATCATAGCTTGCGACAACTTCTACTGACCGTTTACGAAAAAGACCAAGAAAGCCTTTTGTTTTCGTAACATTTGAACTAAGGATGACAGCATCGTCTCCAAAATCTTCACGGACTTTCCTCATAGCTTCAACCATAGTAGATGCTGTATACTTTTTCATTTTCATTAAATATCTACCACCCCTACACTTTGAACTTCCACTGATGCTTCCAATTCATTATAAGATAGTATAGGTATCTGTGGGAAATACCGCTCCGTTATTTGACGTAAGTACATACGAATGGCAGGTGAACATAAAATTACAGGTGATTGGTCAAGCATAGCTACCCGTTCGACTTCTTGCGCAATTCGTTCCAAGATTATTTGAGATTGTGATGGATCAATGGATAGAAAATTCCCTTGTTCAGTTTGTTGGATACTATCTGCAATGAGTTTCTCTACTTTCCCAGAGACTGTTAATACTTTTAACACCCCATTACCTACAACAAATTGACCAGTAATCTGACGTGCCAGTGATTGTCTGGCGTATTCTGTTAGTACATCCACATCGGACGTGTACTTGGAGTAATCTGCAAGCGTCTCAAAAATGATCGGTAAATTGCGAACCGAAACTTGTTCGTTCAATAATTTAGCAAGCACTTTTTGTATTTCGCCAATTGATAATGGAGTCGGAGTAAGTTCATCGACCAAAATTGGATATGTTTCATGTACGTGATCTACTAGTTGCTTGGTTTCCTGACGTCCAAGTAAATCGGAAGCATTGGCACGAATGACCTCAGTCAAGTGTGTAGATACAACACTTGGTGGATCCACAACTGTGTAACCCATGATTTCCGCTTCTTCTTTCGTATCCTCGGTAATCCATTTCGCTGGCAATCCAAACGAAGGTTCTACAGTATCTATTCCTTCTATTAAATCTTCGCCGCCGGGACTCATAGCTAGATAGTGGTCTAGCAAAAGTTCTCCCCTAGCCATTTCATTTCCCTTAATTTTGATTCGATACTCATTTGGTTGTAATTGAATATTGTCACGGATACGAACAACTGGAATGACGAGTCCAAGTTCTATCGCTAACTGCCGACGAATCATAACGACTCGATCCAGTAAATCCCCTCCCTGCGTTGCATCTACGAGCGGGATAAGGCCATAGCCGAATTCAAACTCAATTGGATCCACATTCAAGAGGTCAACGACATTTTCTGGCCGTTTTAACCCTTCAGTCTCTACATTTTCTTCCATCTCTAATAATTCATCTGGATCTTCATCTTCTTTACGTGACATCATAAACGCACCAATTGCCAGTGCACCCGCTATCGGAATAGTTAATATGTCATTAATCGGTGTGGCAAGACCCAGTAAAAAAATTGTAATGGATGCTACGTAAAGTAATTTAGGCTGTCCTAGTAATTGATTCGTAATGTCTGTCCCTAAGTTTCCTTCTGATGCAGCTCGTGTAACTACGATACCTGTTGCCGTGGAAATTAGTAGTGCTGGTATTTGTGAAACAATACCATCCCCGACAGTAAGTGTAGAAAATTGAAGTGCTGCTTCCGCAAACGGCAATCCCATCTGCACGACACCAATAATCATGCCAACCAATAAGTTGATCATAACAATAATGATCCCGGCAATAGCATCCCCTTTAACGAATTTGGTCGCACCATCCATTGCACCATAGAAATCAGCTTCGTTACTTACTTTTTCACGACGTGTACGTGCTTCTACATCTGAGATCATACCTGCGTTTAAGTCGGCATCAATACTCATTTGCTTACCTGGCATAGCATCGAGAGTAAAACGTGCAGCAACTTCGGAAACACGCTCCGAACCTTTCGTTATAACAATAAACTGAATGATGATTAAAATAACAAAAACGACGAGTCCCACAATAATATTTCCACCGGTAACGAATGTACCAAATGTATCAACTACTCCACCTGCATTACCCTCTGAAAGAATCGCACGTGTTGTGGAAACGTTAAGACCTAGACGGAATAATGTGAGTAATAATAATAGTGATGGAAAGATAGAGAATTGCAATGCTTCCTGCATATTCATCGCAGTTAGTAAAACCATTAACCCAAGTGTAATATTGATAATAATCAAGAAACTTAATAACCAAGGTGGTAACGGGATGACAAGCATCGCTATGATCATAATAACCGCCGCGAGTACTCCTATATCTTTAAACTGCATGCCACCCCTACTTTCTTATTTAACTTATATTTTCTTTTGAATGCGATATACATAGGCTAGAATTTCTGCAATTGCTTTAAAGAACTGCTCAGGTATTCGATCACCAATCTCTATTTCGTCATACATAGCACGTGCTAAAGGTCGATTTTCTACCATCACAATGTCGTGTTCAGCCGCAATCATTTTAATTTTTTGTGCGACAAAATCTGCACCTTTTCCAACGACAATTGGTGAATCCATCTGATCTTCATCATACTTTAACGCAATGGCAAAGTGAGTAGGATTGGTAATCACAACATCCGCTTCAGGAATCTCCTGCATCATCCGGCGCATTGCCATTTCACGCTGACGCTGTCTAATGCGGGATTTGACAAGCGGATCCCCATCCATATTTTTACTTTCATCTTTAATATCTTGTTTAGACATTTTTAGATTCTTTTCATAGTCAAATTTCTGATAAAGAAAATCCAAGATGGAAATGAATAATAATACTAGTGACGCGATAATCCCCATCATTCCGACTAATTTTGCAACAGTCACCAGTGTGACTTGCGGTGTCTTAAATGCCAAGTCGAGCACTTGTCCTAGATTACTCCATACAATAAGTGTTGTAACGGTTCCGATAAAAGAAATTTTTAATATGGATTTTAATAACTCTACAATTGCACGAATAGAAAAAATCCGCTTTAATCCTTTAATTGGATCTATTTTCTTTAAATCAAACTTTAACGTCTCAGCAGTAAATAAGAGACCGAACTGTAGCAGATTCGCTGCAATACTCGCAATAACTGCGATCAACATTATCGGCAATAATATGATTGCCATTTGTTTAATAACGCTTATGTATACTAACATGACTTGTTCTTCATCCAGCGACTTGATTGGAATAAGATGAGTAAAGGATTCTCGGAAAAACACGAAGAAATTATCCCTCATAAAACCTGCGGAAAAGAACATAAATGTAAAAATAGAGAAAAGAACAATTGAAGCTGTTACATCTTGACTTTTTAGTACTTGCCCTTTCTTTCTGGAATCTTCCCGCTTTTTCGGGGTAGCTTTTTCCGTCTTCTCACCGGCAAAAAATTGTAAATTCAGCCTTAGTAACAAGTTAGCCACCTCCAAGCAGTATCATCAGATTTCTCATCGTTACAATCATAATTTCAAACATTTTCTTCATTACGATTATGAAGACACTGGACATTGTCACGATTACCAAGAAACTAACACCAATTTTAATTGGAAATCCAACTACAAAAATATTCAGTTGTGGCACAGCACGAGCGGTTATACCGAGTGCCAAATCGACAAGGAATAACGTAGCTACGACTGGTATCGCCATTTGAAACGCAATTGCAAAGGATTTGGCGAAGGTCAAGACGATAAATTCTGCCATATTAGGACTACCAAAAGGTGGCCACATAGCCGTGATGGGTACAAACTCATAGCTGTAAAATATCCCATCCAAAAGCAAATGATGACCATTTACAACTAATAACAATAACATCGCTAGCGAATTAAGAAATTGTCCAAGCAATGGTGACTGCGCACCCGTTTGAGGATCAATGACGTTCGCAATGGCAAATCCCATCTGAAAGTCAATAAATCCACCAGCCACTTGAATAGCCGACATAATAATAAAAGCGGCAATGCCGATTGATAAGCCGACTACCGCTTCTTTAAGTACAAGTAATATGTATTGACCATCGATCTCTAGTTCAGGCATCGTAATAGAGTAAGACATCATCCAAGCTAATATTGCCCCGAATAGTAACCGTTGCGTAGCTGGGATGGTCTTGTAAGAGAATAATGGCAGCGTCACGAAGAAAGAGGTAACACGAGTTAGGATAAGTAAAAATGCGGGTAAGGATGGAATAAGTTCATTCATTTAATCACCCAACATACCTGGAGAGATTAGAAAAGATTTCGCTGGCATAGCCGGTAACATAGGATAACATCCAAGGTCCAAAAAATATGATAGCAACCATAACCGCTACGATTTTTGGTACGAATGCCAATGTCTGTTCTTGGATTTGTGTAGTTGCCTGAAAAATACTCACGGCAAGTCCTGTCACTAAAGCTACGATTAGGAGAGGTCCTGATGCAAGGAGAATAACCCAAACTGACCGTTCTGCAATGGATATAACAAATTCACTCGTCATTCAAATTCCTCCCTAAAAGCTTTGTAGCAATGACTGGATAATGAGATACCAACCGTCTACTAGAACAAATAATAATATCTTGAACGGTAATGAAATCATAACGGGTGGAAGCATCATCATCCCCATAGACATGAGCACACTAGCAACGATCATATCAATTACGAGAAAAGGAATAAAAATCATAAAACCCATTTGAAATGCAGTCTTAATTTCACTAAGGGCAAACGCTGGCACCATCATAGTAAGCGGAATATCTTCAATTGTATCCGGTCGCTCCATCTGGTTATACCGCATGAATAACTCCAAATCTTTCTGCCTAGTATGTTGACTCATGAATTCTTTAAATGGCACACTGGCCCGCTCGTATGCCTCGTCCAAACTGATTTCTTCATCAAACAAAGGTGTCAATGCTTCTTCATTCACTTGAGATAGCACTGGTGACATGATGAAGAACGTCAGAAATAATGCTAATCCAACCAACACTTGGTTGGGAGGCATTTGCTGTGTAGCTAGCGCCGTCCGTACAAATGACAACACTATGATAATCCTAGCAAACGAAGTCATTAGGATTAAAATTGCTGGTGCAAGTGATAATACCGTTAGTAATAGCAACATCTTAATGGAAGTAGAGACATTGGTGGGATCACTGTCGGAAAACGTGTCCAGAAAATCAACCATCGCGGTCGCTCTCCTTCCGATTTAAACGTTTTAACTGTTCTTTGCGCTCAGTTTTGATTTCGTCCATTTTGGTAGAAAACAATTGACTGAAAGTGGCTTCTTCCGATGGAGAGTGTTCAGCCTTTGAGAAAAACCGTGTATACAGTTGTGAAAGTATACCTTTTTGAACTTCATTGCCTTGGTCATAACGTGCAAGTAGTTCAGCAATTTCATCAGGATCTTCTATTTCTCTTAATAGTTGTACATTTTCACCAACACCTACTACGAAATAATGGTTACCCATTTTCACTAGTTGAATAGACTTATTTTGACCTAACGGAACACCACCCATATTCGTCATAAGTCGATTAGAGTCGAAATTTCTATTGCGTTTGTTCATGAAGCGTAGTAACCACACGAGCAAACCAATTACAAAGGCAAAAGCAAAAAGAGTTCTTATGTAATCTTTTGCTGTAAGTCCTTTAGGTTCGTCCAATTCATTATTATTCACTAATTTATTATCATTCTCTGCAACCGGAGCTTTCTCTTCGCAATCTTTATCTTTTCCAATACAGTCTGATACGCTGACATCAGGATCCGTTTCTGCATGTGCAAATGGTGTGATAGTAAAGCACAGAACGAATAGTAGTAAATACTGAATTACTTGTTTTACATTCATATGCTGCTCTTAGCTCAGCGCTTTGTCGATTGCTTCAATAACACGGTCAGCCTGGAATGGTTTAACGATAAAGTCTTTTGCTCCGGCTTGGATCGCATCTATTACCATTGCCTGTTGCCCCATTGCAGAACACATGATGATGGTCGCAGATGGGTGCGTACTTTTAATTGCTTTTAATGCTGCAATTCCATCCATTTCTGGCATCGTAATATCCATTGTAACCAAGTCTGGTTTCAATTCATTATACTTTTCAATAGCTTGAGCACCGTCCGCTGCCTCTCCTACTACTTCATAATTATTCTTTGTTAAGATATCCTTGATCATCATGCGCATAAATGCCGCGTCATCTACTACTAAAATTCGTTTTCCCATTCATATTCCCTCCAAGTTTCTTTTATCGTAAATTGTTTAATCGATCCATTTGACTTAATATATCCGTAATGCGGACTCCGAAGTTTTCGTCAATGACTACTACTTCCCCTTTTGCAATATAGCGATTATTGACTAATATATCGACAGGCTCCCCTGCCAATTTATCCAGTTCAATAATGGAACCACCAGACATTTCGAGTATTTCTTTAACAGAACGCTTCGTACGTCCTAATTCTACTGTTACTTGAAGTGGTATATCAAGTAGTAAATTTAAATTATTTGATTCTTCCTTATTCAAAGTAGGCGCTTGGAAACTCGCAAACTCTGCTTGCTGGACATGCACTGGAGCTTGCGTCTGACGTGGTGCTGCAGTTTGTTGCATGGGTGGTGCTTGATATACAGGTTGCTGTGCAGGATCCGGTGTATACGCAGGCTTAGGTTCCGAATATTGGGGTTCCGGTGGACTCGGTGGTACTTCTGTCATAGTGGCCGCTTCTTCTTCTCCCATTAATGTAGATACCAATTTTTTACCGAACTCCAGTGGGAACAATTGCATAATATCAGAATCAATCAATTCGCCAACTTTCAAATTGAATGACACGCGGATTAATAAATTATGCGCTGGTATATTTTCGGTTCCCTGATCTATTTGAATATTCATCAAATCAATAGTGGGTGGTGAAATATCTACTTTTTTATTAAAAATGGTAGACATCGAAGTCGCTGAAGACCCCATCATTTGATTCATTGCTTCTTGTACTGCACTCAAATGGATTTCACTTAACTCTTGATTTGGAGTTGTTCCGTCGCCTCCAAGCATTAAGTCTGCAATGATTGCCGCGTCACTTTGTTTAATTACTAACAGATTAACACCACTTAATCCTTCTGTATATTCAACCTTGACGGCTACATATGGATGGACGAAATCATCCTCCAAGTTATCCCGTTGGATCAGCGATAGTTTGGGTGTTGTGATTTCTACTTTTTGTCCCAATAAAGCGGAAAGTGCCGTTGCAGAACTACCGAATGAAATATTACCTACTTCACCTAATGCATCTTGCTCCATTTCGGTCAAGTAATCACTAATATCGATAGTTTCAGATTCAGGTTCATCTGCTTGGGCAGGTTCTAATGTTTCACCCCGTAACAACGCTTCAATCTCTTCCTGTGAGAGAATATTATCACTCATCATCGTCATCCTCTCCCGTATTCAATATTTCCAGTATTTGAACAGCCATACGATTTCGTAACTTCCCTGGCTGTGCTGTGAATTTAGGCTTATCTCCTATCCTTATCGTTAAAGGCTCCTCAATACTTGTATTCAATGAAATCACATCACCAAGCTGCAAATGCAGGAAATCTTCGATAGATATTTGGCCTTTTCCAAGGTCAGCAACTATTGGGAGTGTTGCATTTTTAATACGCCTTTCCAATTGTATGCTTTGCTCAGCGGTTGGTTCTTTTTTATTTGTCTGCATCCAGTACTGCACAGAGAGGTTTGGAATAATTGGTTCCAACACAACGTGAGGGATACACATATTAATCATCCCGCTAGATTCACCAATCATAATATTAAATGAAATAACGATTACAGTTTCGTTAGGTGAAATCATTTGAAGAAATTGAGGATTGACTTCCATCTCTGTTAAATACGGATCAATGTCAATTAGGCCTGACCATGCTTCCCGTAAGCTGTCAAACGAACGTTCAAACAAATTTGTCAAAATCTTCGTTTCAATCTCTGTCATATTATCCGTTTTTCCTGAACTCGATCCAAAACCACCCATAAGTCTCTCCAGCATGGAATAGGCAACATTCGGATTGACTTCCATCAAAATATTCCCTTCAAGCGGGGATACATCAAATATATTGATCAATGTCATATTGGGTATCGAGCTAATGAATTCTTCAAATGGAATCTGATCTACCGACATCACATTAATTTGTACATACGTACGTAGTTGCGCTGAGAAGTACGTCGTTAGTAGTCTAGCGAAGTTTTCATGGATCCTAGTCAAACTTCGAATCTGGTCTTTAGAGAAACGAAGTGCACGCTTAAAGTCATAGACACGTACTTTTCTTGTTTCTTCTTCCTTCTTCATTTCTTCTGCTGACATTTCACCCGTCGATAAAGCAGACAGCAGCGCATCTATTTCATTTTGGGACAATACGTCTCCCGACATAGACCCACCTCCCATAGCGCATACATCTCTAGTAGATCATTCTGGCCGTCACTGGATGATATAAGAGACAATATACACCTTCTGTATTTCACCATCTTGCATCAGCTCGTTCAGCTTTGCTTTTATGGTATCTTCAAATTGCTGTTTCCCCGCTTTTCCTTCAAGATCTTTCGCTGTCATTTCAGACAGTTCTTGAATCGCTAGGTTCTTCACTTGAAAGTCACGTTTCGTCAATTCTTCTGCTGCCTTTTTACTATCTGTCTGGATTTTCAGTGACACACGGACAAAATTACGACCAGACAAGTTCGTTGTGATTTCTTCCATATCTACGGACGACTCAATAATTTCATCAATTGATGGTACTTTTTCTTCTCCGTCACTATCTTTATTGAAATTCAATATCAATACGACCGCCACCACACCGATTAATGTAATACTCACTAAAATAATTAATGAAATCGTCAATAATTTATTCTTCATCTTCTTCATCACCCCGGATATGCGGATTGGATAGCAGCTGGACTGCTTGATAAAATTCAATGATTCGGTTATTTACTTCTTCAGCTGAATCAAGAACGACATACTTTGACCCAGTCGTCAATGTGATTGTCGTGTCTGGAAACGACTCGACTCTCTCTATGTACAATGCATTTAACGTAAACGTCGTTCGATTCAATCTCGTCACTTTAATCATATGTAAGGGGCCAGGCCAAGGCCGGCCCGACCCTCCTTCTCAAACTATGCTATGTTATCGCTTCAAGTTTACTAGTTCTTGTAATATCTCATCTGATGTAGTAATGATCCGTGTGTTGGCTTGGAAACCACGTTGTGCAACGATCATTTCTGTGAATTCTTCGGATAGGTCTACGTTGGACATTTCTAGTGAGCCGGATTTGATAGCACCACGGCCATCTACTAATGGTGCCCCTGTTCCATCTTCTGCTACTCCCGAGTTAGCACTTTCTTGGTACAAATTCCCACCTGTTTTTGTTAAACCACCTGGATTTGAGAATTTGGCTAATGCCACTACATCTTCACCCTCTAAAACACCATTCAGTACATATTTAACTATTCCATCTTGCCCTATTGAAAGAGATGTAGCTTCTAGCGGAACTTCGATTGGTCCCCCACCCTCTGCTGAAAGATATCTTCCATCTCCATCCACAATTTTTCCATCTTTATCGAGATAAAAATTTCCTGCACGAGTATATAGTTTCTCACCATTTCCATCCTCAACTACAAAAAAACCGTCACCTTCAATAGCTAAATCTAGAGTGTTTCCTGTGAATTGAGTAGAACCCGGACTGTGCATTGTATCAATAGCTGCTATTTGCGAACCTAATCCCACTTGTTTAGGATTCACCCCACCTCTCGTATCTCCGGGTCCAGTAGCCCCCGCAACAGTCTGAGAATACAAATCCTTAAAAACCGTACGCCCTTTCTTAAAGCCATACGTATTAACGTTAGCAATATTGTTACCAATTACATCTAATTTCGTTTGGAAGTTCTTTAGGCCAGAAATTCCTGAGTACATTGAGCGAATCATAATAAAGTTTCTCCTCTCGGTTTTAGAGTGCACCGCGTCATTCAGTCGACGGTGCGGTTGGCATCCTGTTAAGGTCCTGCCGTATTTAGCTGAGTAATATCGTGCCATCAATATTTGTAAACAGTTGATCTTTCGCTTCCATGCGGTTCATCGCGGTGATGACGGTTGAGTTTTTCGCACTGACTATGAGTGCGGCTTGATCAGTCAACACAAGTGAGTCACGAATTCCCTTCCTTTTCGCCTCGTCCACTTTTTCTGAGATACGCGCCCATTCTACGTCGGTCATTTGAATGCCACGTTCTTGCATCCGGTCGTTAGCATGTTTACTAATCTTTAATTTCTCTGGCTGCGTCGCTTGCTGTAAGTGTTCAAGAAATGACTGCTTTGATTGTGCTGGTATCTGTCCTTGGCGTATGAGTGGCGGTGATGGAATGCGATGGGCATCAATCTTGTTCATGACATCGCTCCATTCAATTATTCACTAATAGTGGTAAATTGATTACCTTCGATTTTTGTACCGTCTTGTAATACGTAATGAAGACTACCTTCTTTATTTGTAACTGATACAACTTTACCCGTACGTTTGTCTTCGCCTTCCATATAACCTACTGTCTTACCGATCAGCATACTCGCTTGAACTAGACTATTTGGTTGACCAACTACACCCGAACCTGAAGTAGATCCGTTCCCCATTACTTCAGAAATATTTCCAGGGGATAATTCCTTACCATCCGCCATCGTGAAGATGACCGAACCGTCAATATACTTGATCGACTGTATAACACCGGTACCTTCATTAATAATTGGCTTATCGTCTTCACCTTTTTCATCTGAAACTTCATGCCAACGTATTTCTTTTCCCACAAAGCTATTGTACTGAATTAACTGACTCTGATTTTGCGAATCCGCAAATTTCTCAAACGCTTTTGCTAGATTCATTGTTTGTTCCAATGAGGAAAACTGCGCCATCTGAGCGACAAACTCGGTATCTTTCATCGGGTTGGTTGGATCTTGGTTTGCCATCTGAGCAATTAAGATTTTCATGAATGCGTCTTTCCCCATCGTATCGGGTCCAGTCTTGCGTTGGTCTCGCTGCTTATTGACTAAATACATCGAATCTGTAATTGCATTTTTCATTGTTGTGGAATTTGTTCCTTCTGGCAATGTTTACACCTCCAGTTCAATCATGAATTCTTGGAATGTTTGTTCCTGTTCATCTTGTGTTTCATTTTGTTCAGTAGCTTGTTCTTTTTGTTGCTGATTTTGTTTATTAAACGCCTGTTCCCGATCACTCTTTGAAGGATCTTGTAGCGTTTGTGATAAATCGATCCGTTCTACTTGTAAGTTCTGTTGTGTGAAAGCTTGGCGCAACTGATGCATTTGGCTGTCGAGCATTTCACGTGCCATCGCAGTAGATGCTAAAATCCTTGCAGTCATAACACCATTCACTTCCAATAGTTCAACACGTATTTGTCCAAGATGTTCTGGATATAATTTGATTGAAATCCGATTCATTCCATTCGTTTGACCGAAATTCGCTCTGTTTAGTACTGCTTGGAATTCCCGCATCAATGCCTCACTTCGGCTCTCCGGTACTTTCTCTGTAGCATTTATTTGGAATACCGGTCTTGTTTCATTCTGCGTAGCGGCTAAAACTGTAGTTACTGTTTCATTTGGCTTCGACTGTTGATCTTGTTGCTTTGTATCCGCGGCAGATTGTTCTGTCATGAACCGAACGATATGCTGCATAGTCGGTGGAATTTGAACAGGTTGCTTCACTTCAGGTTGAACAATCTTTTGTTCCAGTTGACCTGCAAATTGTGAAAGAATTGGCTTAATCGTTTCCACAAGATCTATCTGTTTCGTAAATAAATCCATTTTAGGGGCCGCTAGTTCAATCGCTTTAAGCAATACCGTTAATTCTACTGTTACTTTAGGTAGTATATTCTCTATCGCGGCTTGTACTTTTTCAGTAGGTAATTTCTGTAGTACATCGAGCATGAACCAGATATCCCCTGTAGCTGCCATCTGATCAAGTTGTTCTTTGGTCATGCCGACATCTTCTAGGACGTTTGTAATCGTTTCTACTAGTTTATCAGGTTTTTCACTAATAAGATGTGCTAATTGTTGCAGACTAGGAAACTCCTGCAAGTTTGGCAGATCCTTTAAACTTAATTCAGCATCTTCACTTAACTCTACTGGTGTATTTTGGAGCTGGTCTCCTTCTAGTATTCCAGAAAGCAACGTTTTAACAGCTACATCATTTTCCGGAATATCCCGAAGCATTACTGAATCTTTAAAGAATTTGGCAACAGCTGTTGACTTAACAGGCCGCTCTAACTCTTCAAGGAATCCTTCTAGCTCTTCCAAAGAGCCAGCTTTTAGAACATCACCAAGTAATTCGGTTAACTCTTGTTCCGTATCTATTACCTTTATTGAAGCAGGCAAGGCAGTAGCAGACATAAGATCTTGGAACACACTACCCAATCCTTTTCCTTCAATATTCGCTGTTGAAGCGGATGAATTCAAAGGCATGCTTGGCGCACCGATATTCATTAGTAGTCCTAAATTCACTATTTCACCTCCCTCATACACTATTGTACTACTTCGTGAGCATAGAAGTATATTTTGCGGCATCTTCAGGGGACATTTTCTCTAGTATGGATGCTAAAGTAGCGGGCTTTAGACTAGATAATATTTGAACAGCTTCTGCGTCCCCCATTTTCGTAATGACAGGTGCTGAGGATTTGGCTGACATTTGCTCGTACGTTGTGACAATTTCCTTGAAATCACGCGTAGATTCACTTTGCGCAAGTTTTAATTTCTCGATTTCTTCATTCAGCTTTTCTTTCTCTATTTCAAGTGTTTCGTTCGAATCTTTTACTTGTGTGAGTTCATCTTGAACTTCAAATAATTGCGCTTCTTTTTCTTGAATCTCTGCTTGAAGAGAAATGACACGTTCCTCCAATATTAGATCTCCCTCGACCTTTTCATCAGTTGCTTTTTGTTCAATGAATGGAACTTTTGATGTCCACTCCTTCGCCTGATCAAAGACATTGACATCAGCTACTTTGGCTATGATCAGAACGACAGCCGTTGTGAACATAAGAGGGATGATGATCCATGCGAGCAATATTTGGAAAAAGCCAATAGACTTTTTGCTTTGCCTATCCACTGATTCTCCAACCACTCTTTTCTTTTTCAACTTAGCCACTTTACCACCCATCTTCTCTTGAACGAAACTTCATCGTCGATAGCTCGTCAATTCGATTTGTCTCTACGTGTTCCATTTCAGCATCATATTGCTCTTTCCCAATTTCTTTCATCTTCTCAAACTTTTTCACTTCAATATTCTTATCTAACAATTGAGATTCATACCAATTCATTTTCGTTCGGGATTTCATTACTTCTTGCTGAATATGATCAATCGTCAAATCAAGTGTGTTTATGAATCGAGAATAGCTGTGCAAATCATCAATGGAAAAACCTGTAGTCATTCGTTGTTGCTGTTCTTCCAAGATATTTTCTTTCTTTTTCATCTGGTCATATAGTTGTGTTGCGATCTTTTCGAATTCTTCGATTGCTTCTTTATAAGCCATTTCTGTTTCATCACGTTCTTGTTCACGTAAATTCAGCACCTTATCAAAACGATAAAGGAATGAAGTCATCTGCGCTCTCCTCCTCCAGAAGCTAACGCGATCATTTCATTTACCGTATCTTCCAATTGGATATTCTCATTAAATTTTTGTTTTAGAAAATCGGTAATGATCGGCTCATATTCAATCGCTTCGTCAATTTCACGAGACGTCCCTTTTTTATATGCACCAATATTAATTAAATCCTCGGATTTGTCGTAGGCATAATACAGTTCGCGTAATTTCGCGGCTGCCTTCAAATGTTCAGGATCTGCAATATGATTCATCAGACGACTGACACTTTTCAAAATATTGATTGCAGGGTACTGACCTTTATTGGCAAGTGTACGGTCCAAGACTATATGACCGTCGAGAATACCTCGAACAGCATCCGCTATAGGCTCATTCATATCGTCACCGTCAACTAGCACGGTATAGAATGCAGTAATAGCTCCTTTTTCATTAGTTCCGCTACGTTCCAAAAGCTTAGGTAAAATAGCGAAAACAGAAGGAGTATATCCCCGCGTTGCTGGTGGTTCTCCAACTGCCAGACCAATCTCACGCTGTGCCATGGCTACACGTGTGACTGAATCCAT
This sequence comes from Sporosarcina sp. P20a, assembly GCF_002743175.1. Taxonomy (NCBI): domain Bacteria; kingdom Bacillati; phylum Bacillota; class Bacilli; order Caryophanales; family Caryophanaceae; genus Sporosarcina; species Sporosarcina sp. P20a. Next base: position 54,593 of record NZ_PDYT01000001.1, on the reverse strand, counting down.
CATCAACATCACGTTCAGTCCTTTATCCCTAAAGTACTCTGCAATGGCCGTTGCTGTCATAGCGCCTTTAATTCGCATAAGTGCCGGTTGATCAGAAGTGGCCGCTACTACAATTGTTTTCTTAAGACCTTCTGGACCCAAGTCTCTGTCGATAAATTCACGTACTTCACGGCCACGTTCACCTATAAGGGCAATCACGTTGATATCCGCTTCCGTATTGCGTGCGATCATCCCTAATAATGTACTCTTGCCGACACCGGAACCCGCGAAAATACCTACACGTTGACCGCTACCTACCGTTAACATGCCATCGATGGCTTTCACACCTACAGCTAACTTGTCATTAATTTTAGGTCGTGTCAAAACGTTCGGTGGACTGTTTTCTGTACGAACAGTTGCCAAGCCTTTAGGCAATGCGCTTGAATCAATAGGCTTACCTAAAGAATCAAGGACTTGTCCTAATAAATTCATGCCTACTTTTACTTCAAGTGGCTTGCCAAGAGTTTCAACTAGACAGCCACTTGATATATTGCGTATATCCGTGTAAGGCATCAGCATGACAATCTCTTCCCTAAAACCTACAACCTCTGCTTGAATTAGAGAGCGTCCTCCTTCAGGAACGTTCAAATGGATAAAACATACATCTCCAATCGATGACTCAGGACCTTTGGATTCTATTAACAATCCAACAACCCGTATTACCCGACCATATTTTTTTAAGGTGTTTATATTTGGAATGATTGGAAGTAAATCTTCGGCTTTTTTCACATTCACACACCATCTTCCATGATTTTCACCAATTGTTCTTTCAGTTCATTCAGTTGCTCATCTACACTCACTACGATTCGGCCATGGTTCGTTTCGATAAAACAATCTGTTGCATTGAAATCTTCATTGACAAAAATAAGGAATGGTGTTTCGGGTGGAAATATGGAAGCTAGCTCAGAGCGATGTGTCGTTACCATTTTAAACTGTTCAGTTGGTACGAATAATTTTATCTCTTTACTCTCCTGTGCTTCCTTAATCCCTTTCCTTACGATGGATAAATACGCCTCATCATCTGCTTCTATCACTTTATTAATTATTCGTTCTGCTGAGTGCATTCCAATATCTAAAATTACCCGTTCTTGATTTATTAAATATTGCGTAGCGTTCTCATAAGATAATGTAGTAATTTCGTTCGCAGACTCTATCATTTCACTCATTTCCGCCATTGCCTTATTGCGTCCATCGTCGAATCCGACTTGAAACCCTTCGTCATATGCTTGTTGTTGCAGTTCTTCTTTTTCACTTGCCCAAGCCGCATGCATCGATTCGATATCCGCTGCCGCTTGTTCCAATCGTTGTTTTATTTCAGTATCTATAATATTTTTTCGTTGCTCCATCTCCTGCAATAAGCGATTGCGTTCCATAAACATCATGCCTGCGCTCACCGGCTCTTCAGCTTCTTCAGCCGGTTCCACCAACTGCAAGTTGCGTATTGATATCGCTTTTGTGGGGCTTTGATTCATTATAGTTCGCTCGGAACGAAACAGATTAGACAATGATGTCATCTCCTCCTCCACGCGCTATGATGATTTCTCCTGCATCTTCAAGTCTACGGATAATTCCTACGATTCGAGACTGCGCTTCCTCCACGTCACGGAGTCGCACAGGTCCCATTACATCCATCTCTTCCTTGAATGATTCTGCCATACGTTGCGACATGTTTTTGAATAGTATATCTTTTACTTCTTCACTAGACACTTTCATCGCTAAAATCAAATCTTCATTTTCACAATCACGGATGACACGTTGAATTGACCGGTTATCCAATGTGATAATATCTTCGAAGACAAACATTCTTTTGCGAATTTCTTCGGCAAGCTCAGGATCTTGAATTTCAAGAGCATCGAGAATTGTTTTCTCTGTCGAACGATCTACACCATTCAACACTTCAACGACCGCGTCTACGCCGCCTGTTTCGGTAAAGTCTTGAGTTACAGTAGATGATAATTTTCGTTCAAGTACTGCTTCGATCTCACTGATTACTTCAGGAGAAGTCGATTCCATTGTAGCTATTCGTTTCGCAATATCCGCTTGCGTTTCTTGTGGAAGCTGTGACAAGATTAATCCTGCTTGTTCCGCCTCCAAATAAGATAAAATTAATGCAATTGTCTGCGGGTGTTCATTTTGGATAAAGTTTAGTATTTGTGAAGGTTCTGCACGTCTAGCGAAATCAAACGGTCGCACTTGGAGTGAAGATGTCAGGCGGTTAATAATAGCTTGGGCATGTTCTTTTCCGAGTGCTTTTTCAAGTACTGTCTTGGCATAGCCAATACCCCCTTGAGAAATGTAATCCTGTGCAAGAGCGATATGATGAAACTCTTCAATAATCTCTTCTTTTACTGAGGATTCTACTTTTTTCACACCTGAAATCTCCAACGTCAGTTGCTCAATCTCTTCTTCATTCAAATGCTTATAGACTGAGGCTGAGACTTCAGGACCCAATGAGATAAGCAGAAGGGCAGCCTTTTGTTTTCCTGACATGTCTTTGTTTTTCTTTACCAACTAAACCCCTCCGTTATTCTTTGGCGATCCATGTTCGCAATAATTTCGCAAACTCTTCAGGTTTTTCTTTAGCCATTTTCTCTAATTGTTTTCTACGCGCTGTCGCTTCTGTCTCTTGCTCCATATTGATGTCGTCGATTTGTGCTGAATCTAATTGAGTCTGAGCTTGTTCCAACGCCAGCTCTTCTTCCATTTCTGCTTCATTGCGTCTCTTACGCAAGAACAGCACAACTAAAACAATAATTGCAAGTAGCAATACACCGCCAATCACATATACCCACCATGGAATGACTGTCTTAGTATCTTCAAACGCAATGTTTTTCCCTTTTAATGGTTGAACTGAAACTGCTATTTTCTCAGCTAGTATTTCTTCAGTCAATTCTCCAGCTACTTCTGTATCCAATGAAGTACGTACTATTGTCTCTAAAATACGTTCAACATCCTGTCGTACTTCAGGTTCCAATGAGGTTGGATCATCAGCAGTAGGAGGTTCAATCATCACTTGTATACCGATATTACTAATTTTGTATGGGCTCTCTACTATATCTTTTCTAATTCTATTTACTTCATTATTAATTGTTTCTTCTAGACGTTCGTAATCTCCGTCTCCCCCTTCACCTTCAACATAGGTAGTCCGATTATCAGTCGGATCTTCCCCTTCAGGTGTACCGCCTACTGCCGGATTGGTACCTGAGAATGATTCAGTTATCCTTTGCACACTCAATGCAATACCTTCCATGTTTTCTGGATCCACCGGTGTTACAAGATTCTCTTCACGTTGTTCTTTCTTAAAGTCGATATCTGTCGTAACGGATACAACTACTTTGTCTTGCCCCATCAACGTACCGAGCATCATTTGAACCTGTCGTTGCAAGTCGCGCTCAATAGTCTTTTTCACACCCATTTGATCCGTCACACTAGCGCCGTAAGAATTTGCTGAATCTTTTAGATCAAAATACTCAAAATATTGGTTCTGAATGACGATATTCTCATTAGATAGATTAGGCAGGCTTTTTGATACTAGATTATAAAGTGATGTGATTTGTTGTTCAGAAAAGCTTTGCCCGGGATTTGTCTTCAACATAATTGCTGCACTAGCTTCTGATGTTGTGTCATTTACGAAAATTCCCTCTGTCGGTAAAGTAAGCATTACTTTTGCATCCTTAATACCTTCTATACCCTTTATTAGATTAGCTAATTCTGTTTGCATTGCGGCAAGCTTAATCATATTAAATTCATTATCCGTAGTACCAAACCCGGCATTATCCGAAAAGAATGAATAATCGATAAGTCCTGAATCCGGGAAACCTTCTGCCGCAAGTGATACACGTAAATTATCCAGTTGTTTTTCAGGCACTGAAATTGCAGTACCACCCGGTTCCACTAAATACGGCACTCCCTGTCCATCGAGGACTTCTTTTATCCTCCCAATTTCAGAAGGTGATACTTCTGAATAAAGCGTTACATATGTAGTACGAGACATAGTCATTGTTAAAAAAACCGCCAGTGCGATTATGCCGGCCGCTGTCGTTATATATATAATCTTTTGATTTTTTGTCCGACTTCCCCAGAAAGCTTTGAGATCGGCTCTGAGCTTTGTCAATCTTTCTTTCATTCTAATCCCCCGGTCAGCCTCACTAGGCCAGATTCCACTTGTGCCCAGTGCTCTCTATCTGTTAGACAGGCATTCTAATGATTTCTTGGTATGCTTCTACTACTTTATTTCGCATTTCTACTGTTGCATTTAATGCAATACTCGCTTTTTGTGCCGAAATCATCACATTGTGTAAATCGACATCTTCACCTTTAGCAAGCTTCGCTGTCATAGTATCTGAGACCTTTTGCGTGTGGTCTACCTGATGAATTGCGTCGTTCAACATTACCGAGAAATTCTGTTGAGCTTCAAAAGGTGTTCGCTGTGCTTTCACTTCGGGTTGCTGCATCGTCATTGTAGGCATAGCACCTGTAATAGATTGTACGGCCATCTAGTTCACTCCTATTTGAATACTACTATATTATCTTCCGATCTCCAGCGCTTTCATAAGCATAGATTTATTTGCATTCAACGCAGTTACATTCGCTTCATACGATCTCGTTGCAGACATTAAATCAATCATTTCGCGCAGTGGGTCAATATTTGGCATTTCTACATAACCTTCTTCATTCGCATCTGGATGAGAGGGATCAAATACCAATTTGAACGGAGTCTCCCGATCTTCTTTCACACGTGTTACGGCCACTCCATTTCCCGCATTATTGTGTGAGTGAACACCTCTTGCCGCTTGCAAGAATGAAGAGAACTGTCCTTCCTTCGGTTGTAAAGTGACTGTTTTTCTTCTATACGGCTCCCACTCGCCTTCTACCCGCTTGGCTCGAGTTGAATCAACATTCGCCATATTGGAAGATATGACATCCATACGTAACCTTTGAGCAGTCAATGCAGAAGTCGACGAGTTCAGACTATGAAATATACTCATGATCAACGACCTCCTTTAATAACACTTTGTAATGAATTGAATTTCCCGTTTAATCGTTCTATCAAAGCAGAGTTATAAATTTGATTTGCAGCTAAATCTGCCTGTTCTTTGTCCATATCAACACCATTGCGATCTTGTCGATAACGTAAATTAGATACATCGAATGTTTTACTTGTCGTAGAATGTGTAAAGTCTAAATGCTTCGAGTCGGTTTTGTATGCCTCTATGCCTTTACTTTTCTCATTAGAAAACACTTCTTTAAAATTGACATTTTTAGTTTTATAGTTGGGAGTATCTACATTCGCTATGTTTTGCGAAATTGCTTTACCTTTCGCAGATGAGTAGTCCAATCCTTTTTCAAGCAGGTTGATGGTACCACCATAAATCTCCATCGTTTCCCCACCTTTCCCTAATTTAGTCCCTTTTTCGCGTTTTTTTATGATTTTACATAGTTCATATTATTCTTTAATAATATATTTGATTAAATAGGTTATTTCTTATTATTCTACTATCCCATTGTAGCTGAGACTAATGATTTTTGTCCAATGTTTTCTAAATGAATTTATAGTATAAAGTAACCACATTAAACTTTTCAGAGTAATCTATACATTACCACTAATCACTTAGTATTATATAAATTTATTTTCAATATAATTAATAAGTACTTCTTCTATATTTTTTTTGGATTATATTGTCGAAATTTAGCGTATGGTGCAAACAGCTTGCTACAGCAGGTGACACCATGTTTTCCTTCTTACCTTCACACCCTACATATCATCACTAATATAGTAAATATTTCCTACCGAATATGTATGAAACGCAAGATGAATTGCGTTCTATAATTAAGATATTTTATAAATAAAAAAATAAAAAAACTGAAGAAAATCCGTAAATACGGAAGTTCCTTCAGTTTCTAAACACTTTTCTTGTAAAGTGATATTTATTATTACGAATTGTGTTTTTCGAGCTCAGATAGGAATTTATCGTTCAATACTTTAATATACGTACCTTTCATTCCTAAAGAACGCGATTCAATAACACCAGCACTTTCAAGTTTACGAAGTGCATTGACGATTACTGAACGTGTAATTCCAACACGGTCAGCAATTTTAGATGCTACAAGCAATCCTTCATTTCCGTCTAACTCTTTGAAGATGTGCTCGATTGCCTCATGCTCACTGTAAGACAATGAGTTGATTGCCATTTGTACAACCGCTTTACTGCGAGCCTCATGTTCAATTTCCTCAGACTTTTCACGTAAGATTTCCATACCGACTACCGTTGCACCATATTCAGCAAGGATTAAATCATCTTCTGTAAATCCTTCTTTTAATCGCGCAAGAATCAAAGTACCCAAGCGCTCGCCACCACCGATGATTGGTACGATCGTAGTTAAACCTTCTTGGAATAGTTCTTTGTTTTCGATAGGAAATACTGTATGTTCGCTCTCGATATCGATATTTGGAGATGTCTCATTAATCTGGAACAAGCGAGTAGTATACTCTTCTGGGAATTTACGATCTTCGAACATTTTCTTCATACGATCATTGTCGATTTGGTGGTGGATTTCTAAACCAAGTAATTTACCTTTTCTGCTTACGATAAAAGCATTACAATCGATTACGTCACTTAGCTCTTCCGCCATCTCTTTAAAGTTAACAGGACCGCCTGCACCTTTTTGTAACATTGCATTAATTTTTCTTGTTTTAACTAATAAACTCATTTCATTGTTCCTCCTCAAGGATTTCTTCTGACTTTAATGAATATTCTAAAGGTTTTCAATCGTTAAATAAACTATTACGACTTCCTTATAGAATAAAATGTGACAAATCTTTGTTCTTTACAATTCCATCCAGCTTTTCGTCCACATATGCTGGTGTGATCTTAATAGATGCAGGGCCGATTTCTGCCGCTTCGAATGATAAATCTTCTAGCAACTTTTCCAAAATCGTATGCAATCTTCTAGCACCAATATTTTCTGTTTCATTATTTACTTCGTATGCAATTTCAGCCAGCTTGCTGATCGCTTCGTCTGTAAATTCAATTTCAACTTCTTCTGTTGCAAGAAGGCGTTCATATTGTTTTAATAAAGAAAAATCCGGTTCTCGCAGTATGCGCTCAAAATCACCTTTTGTCAATTTGTCTAATTCTACACGAATTGGGAATCTACCTTGTAGCTCCGGAATAATATCAGACGGCTTTGACATATGGAAGGCTCCAGCAGCAATGAACAAAATATAATCTGTCTTAACAGCCCCGTATTTTGTTGTGACTGTAGAACCTTCGACGATTGGCAAAATATCGCGTTGTACACCTTCGCGAGATACTTCACCAGAAGACTTTTGGTTGCTACTTGCGATTTTATCCATTTCATCAAGGAAAATAATTCCCGCTTGTTCTGTTAGTTCAATCCCTTTGCGTGCCACTTCATCTTGATCAATTAACTTATCCGCTTCTTCTGCTTCCAATACGATTCTCGCGTCTTTTACTTTCATGCGACGCTGAACTTTCTTCTTCGGCATTAGTGATGATAAAGCGTCTTGCATACCCGACATTTGATCCATACCAGACCCTTGCAATGCATCGAATAGAGATGGTTGTTGCGCTTGCACTTCTACCGTCACCATTTTTTCTTCGATTTGACCATTCGCAAGTTGTACAGCTATGTCTGAACGTTTTCGTCTAATCTCGGATTGATCTTCAGTTTGTTCAGGCTCAGGCTGCGTTTTTTGACCGAAAAACATTTCGAAAGGATTTTGACCTTCTGTATTCTTTTTTGCTTCAGGCACTAGTAACTTTACTAAACGTTCTTCCGCAAGCTTTTGAGACTGCTTTTTAACGGCTTCGCGCATATCTTCTTTTACCATGCGTACTCCGACCTCAGTTAAATCGCGAATCATTGACTCAACATCTCTTCCAACATATCCGACTTCCGTAAATTTTGTGGCTTCTACTTTTACGAAAGGTGCATGGATCAGCTTTGCAATCCTTCGTGCAATTTCTGTTTTTCCGACACCGGTAGGTCCGATCATCAAAATATTTTTTGGAATGACTTCTTCTTGTTCTTCAGCAGTCAATTGCATACGACGATAACGATTTCGCATAGCCACCGCAACTGCTTTTTTAGCTTTTTCCTGCCCAATAATATAACGATTTAAATACGCTGTGAGCGCTTTAGGAGTCATTTCTTGCTTCATCACTTAAAGCACCTCCACGATAATATTATGATTGGTGAACACACAAATATCGGCCGCTGTCTCAAGTGAAATTTCAGCTATTTCTTTCGCTGTCAATTCACTGCTATGTTTCTTCAGTGCACGTCCGGCTGCTAGTGCATAATTACCTCCGGAACCAATTGCCAATACTCCGTCATCCGGTTCTATTACTTCACCAGTACCCGAGACAAGTAACAGTGTATTTTCGTCCATAACGAGTAACAACGCTTCTAACTTACGCAGGATTCGATCTCCACGCCATTCTTTAGCAAGTTCAACTGACGCTCGTTGAAGATTTCCATCGTATTCATTGAGTTTCGCTTCAAATAAGTCAAATAGCGTAAATGCATCCGCTACAGAACCAGCAAAACCAGCTAAGACTTTGCCGTTATATAATCTACGGACTTTCTTCGCTGTGTGTTTCATGACGACTGATTCGCCCATCGTCACTTGCCCATCACCTGACATAGCACATTGCCCATCATGATGAATAGCAAATATCGTAGTTGCATGAAATTTCATTATAGTTCCTCCTAAGCACGAGGGTGCGTTTGTAAATAAGTCTGGCGTAAGTGTTCATTTGTGATATGGGTATAGACCTGAGTTGACGATAGATGGCTATGTCCCAGAAGTTCTTGTACGGACCGAAGATCTGCTCCAGCGCCAAGTAAATGCGTCGCAAACGTATGACGGATCATATGCGGCGTTATATTAGTATGCAAGGATGCTTTTTTCATTAAGTCATCTAATACGTAGCGTACACCACGATCCGTTAAAGGATCTCCACGTAGATTGACGAACAATTTTGTATGCTTCTTTTGCTTCATCAATCTTGGGCGACTACTGTCTATATAGTGTTGCAAAGCTTCCTCTGCAAAACTCCCGAATGGCACAAAACGTTCTTTTCGTCCTTTACCCATTACTTTCACAATTCCTAAATAATGATCCACATCTTGCACTTCGATTTCTACTAGTTCACCGACACGGATGCCTGTTGCATAAAGCAACTCAAGTAAAGCACGATCTCGTAAAGAGCGAAAATCTTCTCCCATCGTCACTTCAAAAAGCTTTTCCAGCTCTTGCTCATAGAAAAAAGCAGGAAGGCGTTCTTCTTGCTTCGGATGATACAATAATCGAAATGCCTGATCTTCAATCCCGTATCGCGCATTAATGAATTTAAAAAACGACCGGATAGCTGATATTTTCCTGGAAATGCTTGTTCTCGCATAAGAACGATCATATAGACGTGTAACATACAGTCTAGCTACGGGGTAGTCGATGTCTTCCATTTTCTCTATTCCCTCTTCTTGCAAGAATAATAAAAAATCCCGAAGATCTTTTTCATACTCCGCGACCGTGTAGGATGAGTAGTTTTTCTCTAGACGAATATAGGATACATATTCTTCTGCCAATTGATTTATTTCAGGAATCATTTTATCACCTCGATACGAATTTATCCTCGTACAACGTGCACCTGAAGATTCGAAAGATTATTGATTACATATAGTTCGAAATAAACTATCAAAGCCGAATGTTGTCCCTAAAACACTATACATTAGCAAGGAAATTTGGGCAACTTTGAAAAACTGATTGTTGATCATTTTTAGATATAAGAACTTTTTTCGTCACATAACAGTCAAATTACTTTAATAGCTAAGTAATTATTCATCATACTGATCATCATTTCTTCCTCAATATAAGACGTTATATACATTAGGAAGTTGCATAATGCTACTTCAACTAAAAAACTGAAGACAGAACCCCGATTAGATGGAGTTCCGTCTTCAGTACGACCTCAAGTCATTAAAGCAAAGATTTTAGTTATAAATTTGTCGTTGATTTAAATTCTTGTATTGCATCCAATGCGCGTGTTGCATGTTTGTTTGCACGTTCAGCTTTCGTTCTATATCTCCTATTCAGCTCAGGGAATAATCCGAAATTGATATTAATTGGCTGGAAGTTATTTGGATCAGCTTCTGTGATATAACGCGCCATGCTGCCAAGTGCGGTTTCTCTTGGAAATCGGACAGGCTTCTCGCTTTTTGCCAATTGTGCTGCATTAATACCAGCAATCAATCCTGATCCTGCTGACTCTACATAACCTTCCACACCTGTTACCTGACCCGCAAACAGGACAGTCGGCTGTGATTTAAGTTGATACGTGCAATTCAAAACTCTAGGTGAGTTGATGAATGTATTACGATGCATCACACCGTAGCGCACGATATCCACATTTTCCAATCCAGGTATTAGTTTCAATACTTCTTTTTGTGCTCCCCATTTAAGATGCGTCTGAAATCCTACTAGATTATATAATGTTCCAGCTGCGTTATCCTGTCGTAATTGAATAACCGCTTTTGGTTCTTTTCCTGTTTTAGGATCTTCTAGTCCAACCGGTTTTAACGGACCGAATAACATCGTTTTTACACCACGCTTCGCTATCTCTTCGATTGGCATACATCCTTCAAAGTAAAGCTCTTTTTCAAAATCCTTTAAAGGAGCCACTTCAGCTGAGGTTAAGGCTTCATAGAAACGCTCGAATTCCTCCGCGTTCATAGGACAGTTTAAATAAGCCGCTTCACCTTTGTCATAACGTGATTTCAAATAAACTTTATCCATATCGATGGAATCGGCTTCTACGATGGGAGCTGCGGCATCATAGAAGTATAAATAATCTTCTCCAGTTAGCTGTCGAATTTCTTCAGCTAACGCCGGCGATGTTAGTGGTCCAGATGCGATTACCGTAATTCCTTCCGGTAATTTTTTCACTTCTTCATTAATCACTTCTATATTCGGATGATTCCGGATCTTTTCAGTGACGTTGTCAGAAAATTCATGACGGTCTACTGCAAGCGCTCCGCCAGCAGGTACTGCACATTCATCCGCAGCTTGAATAATCAATGAATTGAATTGACGCATCTCTTCTTTGATCACACCTACTGCGTTCGTCAGGTTATTGGCACGCAACGAGTTGCTGCATACTAACTCCGCAAATTTATCTGTATGATGGGCTGGGGTTTGCTTCACGGGACGCATTTCGAATAATTTCACTTGGACTCCTCTATTAGCTAATTGCCAAGCAGCTTCACTTCCAGCTAATCCTGCACCAATCACATTTACAATTTGCGTCATTACAACTACCTCTTTCTCATTATGTTGAATTACTTTTTTCACTTTAGCCTTGCGGTTCTTCTTTATAATCACAATCAGTACATTGGATTTGAACACCCTTTTTCAGGCGTTTTTCGACCATTGTATGCTGACATTTCGGACATGGTCTTGTGATCGGTTTATCCCATGAAACGTAGTCGCATTCAGGATATTGATCACAGCCAAAGAAGATTCTCTTCGTTTTACTTTTACGTTCAACGACTTCGCCTTCTTTACACTTTGGACATTTTACGCCAATTGGTTTAATGATGGCTTTTGTATTACGACAGTCTGGGAAATTGGAGCACGCCATGAATTTTCCGTAGCGGCCCATCTTATAAACCATCGGAGAACCACATTTTTCACAATCTTCACCCGCTGGTTCATCTTTAATTTCAATCTTTTCCATTTCGGCATCGGCTACTTCTACGTGCTTTTCGAAATCGCGATAGAAATCATCGATCACTGTACGCCATTCGATTGTGCCTTCCTCCACATGGTCAAGACGCTGCTCCATCTGTCTTGTAAATTCGATATCAATAATATCTGGGAAGTATTGATTAACTGCCTGATGTACGATTCCCCCAAGTTCTGTTGGAATAAACCGTTTGGCATCTAGTGTGACATAGCCACGTTTTTGAATGGTATCAAGTGTGGGTGCATACGTAGAAGGTCTACCTATACCTAGCTCCTCAAGCGTCTTCACTAAACGTGCCTCCGAATACCTTGGTGGCGGTTGTGTGAAATGCTGTTTTGGATCTATGTCTGAATATTTGATACGCTCGCCTTCTTCAAGCGGCGGTAGAATATTCTCTTTTTCTTCTTGTTGATCATCATTGCCTTCGATATAAACTTTCATAAAGCCTGGGAATTTCACTTGAGATCCCGATGCTCTGAAACGAATATCTCCATTTAAAAAATCAGCAGTTACTGTATCCAAAACCGCTGGCGCCATTTGACTTGCGATGAGACGTTCCCAAATCAGTTTATATAGACGATGTTGGTCTCTCGTTAAGAACGCTTTCATTGCATCTGGTGGTCGCATAGCTGAAGTCGGTCTTACTGCTTCATGCGCATCTTGTGTCTTCGCTTTAGCTTTCGCTTTTTTCGTACTAGTTGAAATATACTCTTCACCATACATCGTATGGATGAATGATTTCACTTCTTCTTTTGCGGTATCAGAAATTCTCGTCGAATCGGTACGCATATACGTAATCAAACCGACTGTACCTTCTTTTCCAATCGCAATTCCTTCATATAATTGTTGTGCAAGCATCATCGTCTTCCTCGCGCGGAAGTTCAGCTTACGTGCAGCCTCTTGCTGAAGGGATGATGTTGTGAACGGCAATGCCGGATTACGTTTACGTTCTTTCTTCACTACTTTGGATACTTCGAATTCGTCCGGCTTTATTGAGTTGACTATTTTTTCCACTTGTTCCTGATTCGTCAGTTTCACTTTTTCTGAAGCATCGCCATAAAATTGTGCTTCAAAAGTTTTATCACCTTTAGTGAATTGTGAAGTGATGGACCAGTACTCTTCTGGTTCAAATGCATTGATTTCATTTTCCCGGTCGATGATCAAACGCAAAGCTACTGATTGCACACGCCCTGCGGATAATCCCTTCTTAACTTTCTTCCAAAGGATCGGACTGATATTATAGCCTACTAATCTATCCAAAATTCTTCTGGCTTGCTGCGCGTCTACTAAATCCATATCAATAGGACGTGGGTGTTTAAATGATTCTTTGATTGCTTCTTTTGTAATTTCATTGAAGACTACGCGGCAATCTGATTCGATATCTACACCTAATTGATGTGATAAATGCCAAGCTATTGCTTCCCCTTCACGATCCGGGTCAGCTGCGAGAAAAATTTTCTTCGCTTTTTTTGCTTCTTTTTTTAAATCTTGAAGTATCGGTCCTTTTCCTCGAATCGTAATATACTTCGGTTCATAGTTATTTTCGGTATCTACACCCATTTGACTGCGGGGTAAATCACGTAAATGACCAAGTGATGCACTAACTTTATACTTTTTTCCTAAGTAACGTTCAATCGTTTTCGCTTTAGCAGGCGATTCCACTATTACTAAGTAATCTGCCATATCGTTCCCTCCTCAGAGAGATTTCTTTATATTTATTCAGCAAAAGAATATCTGTTGCAAAATGTATAACAGTTTTCAGGATAATGCAACCTTTTAAACATCTGCCAAAAAGAGGTTATGCCGGTTTATAGTAAAGAATCAACAATCTGATAACCACTCCACAACGGCTTGGCTCCTTCATCCAACAGCTTATTTGGACCCGCTGAAAGAGGGGAATCTATAGCACCAGGTACTGCAAATATTTCTTTTCCATGATCAAGAGCATGCTCCACTGTACTCATCGTTCCGCTTCTTTCGACAGATTCTGTAATGACTAGCGCGCTAGACAAACCACTGATAATTCGATTGCGCATAGGAAATGTCCATTTTGCTGGCGGAAAGTATGGTGGATACTCCGTCACGAGTAAATGATTTTCCGCCATTTCTTCAGCTATTTTTTGATTCTTTTTTGGATACATATGTGAGAACCCATGACCTAGTACGCCAATTGTTTCCCCGCCATATTCGATAGCCGCTTGATGAGCCATCGTGTCCGCTCCATCTGCTAAACCTGAAACAATTGGAATTTGATGATCGACGAGCGGTGGCACAATAAATTCCAGCGCCATTTTGGAATAGCTTGTAGCTTTACGAGAGCCAATGATCCCTACACGAAGTTGCTTTTTCAACAAAATCTCATTCCCTTTAGTATAAAGAACCGCAGGAGGATCACATAATTGTCTTAATTCAATGGGATAATTCGAATGAAAATAAGTAATGGGGGTCACACCGTTTTCCTTCAGCATTTCTACTATCGGAAAACAAGATATCTCATTAAATTTCACTGGAAACTGTTCCAATCTTTCTATCGGTATATTAAAAACCCGCGACCATTGGAGAGCTGTATAAGAATGTAAATCTTCTAATGAAGGGTTTTCCTTCAAAAGCCTTGTAAAACGATTAAAGGGCACGGGATGGATATATTGTATGTTCAGTAATTGTAGTTGCTGATGGGTATATAGCATCGAATTCTCCTCCGTTCGACACTACAAGCATGAGCACGAAAAAAGGAGTAGCAATTAAGCTACTCCTTTCAGTTTACTTTGTTTTACATTTCTCGTATAGTCCTTTTTCTTTCAGAACTTTAATTAATGTTTCACCTATGACTGAAGGTGTCTCCGCAACTTGAACGTCAGCGGCTTGTAGAGCTTTGATTTTATCTGCAGCTGTCCCTTTACCTCCGGATATTATAGCACCTGCGTGTCCCATACGCTTACCTTCAGGTGCTGTTTGACCGCCGATAAAGCCTACTACAGGCTTCGTCATATTTTCTTTAATCCAAGTGGCTGCTTCTTCTTCTGCAGTACCACCAATTTCACCGATCATGACTACTGCATATGTTTCTGAATCTTCATTGAATGCTTTCAAGACATCGATAAAGTTCGTACCATTTACCGGGTCTCCACCAATTCCGACAGCTGTAGTTTGACCAATGCCTTCTTGTGTTAACTGGTGAACCGCTTCATAAGTTAATGTACCTGAACGAGAAACTACGCCCACGTGCCCTTTTGTATGAATATAGCCTGGCATGATACCAATTTTCGTCTCGTCTGCCGTAATAACACCCGGACAGTTCGGACCAATCAATCGTGTCTCTTTGCCTTCCATATAACGTTTCACTTTAATCATATCTAGGACAGGAATATGTTCTGTAATACAGATTACCATTTCTAGTCCTGCGTCAACGCCTTCCATAATTGCATCTGCTGCATATGGTGCAGGTACATAAATAATGGAAACTGTTGCGCCTGTTTCTTTTACTGCTTCTTCCACAGTGTCAAATACCGGCACGCCTTCCGCCGTCTGACCGCCTTTACCAGGCGTTACGCCAGCGACAATCTTCGTACCATATTCCAACATTTGCTGTGTATGGAACAGGGCAGTGGAACCTGTAATTCCTTGTACAATGACTTTTGTATCTTTATTCACATAAATACTCATGATTTGTACCTGCCTTTCTTATCCTATCAACTCAACGATTTTTTTCGCGCCTTCTGCCATGGAATCCGCTGCAACTATATTAATACCGGATTCTTTCAGCAAGGCTTTCCCGCGTTCTACATTCGTTCCTTCAAGACGTACAACAAGTGGTACTTGAAGACCAACTTCTTTAGCTGCTTCAATGACACCTTCAGCGATTACGTCACATTTCATGATTCCACCAAAGATATTGACAAAAATACCTTTAACTTTTGGATCGGATAAAATGATTTTGAAAGCGGCAGCAACTTTTTCTTTCTTTGCACCGCCCCCAACGTCCAAGAAGTTAGCGGGTTCTCCGCCGTAGAAATGGATCGTATCCATTGTAGCCATCGCTAAACCGGCTCCATTTACCATGCAACCAATATTTCCATCAAGAGAAATATAGCTTAGGTCATACTTGGATGCTTCAATTTCTTTCGGATCCTCTTCATCAAAGTCGCGTAATTCCATAATGTCCTTATGACGGAATGTAGCATTGTCGTCAAAGTTGAATTTCGCATCCAACGCAAGTACTCGTTGATCTTTTGTAACAACAAGTGGATTAATTTCAACGATAGATGCATCTTTTTCGCTGAACACTTTATATAAACCTAGGAAAAATCTTACTGCTTTATTAATTAAATTATTAGGAATTTCCATATTAAACGCCATACGACGTGCTTGGAAAGGAACCAATCCAACTACTGGGTCGATTACTTCATAGAAAATCTTTTCAGGGCTATGTTCTGCCACTTCTTCGATTTCCACGCCGCCTTCTGCAGATCCCATCAATGTTACACGATCTGTTGCCCGGTCAACGACAAGACCAATATAAAATTCTTTTTCGATATCAATTCCTTCTTCAACAAGAAGACGCTTTACTTCTTGTCCTTTAGGACCTGTTTGGTGTGTAACGAGTTGCTTACCGATTAAATCAGCTGCTACTGCGCGCACTTCGTCAAGAGTTTTCACAATTTTGACTCCGCCTGCTTTACCTCGTCCACCTGCATGTATTTGGGCTTTTACCACGATAGGTACTGTCCCAATTTCTTTTGCCACTGCCATTGCGTCTTTCGGTGAAAACGCGACACGGCCTTTTGAAACAGCCACTCCATAATCTCTCAATAGCTGCTTCCCTTGATATTCATGGATGTTCATACGTACTGCCTCCATTCGATTTACAATTGCTTGAAGTTCAACTACTGCTTTATTGTAATCAAACCGTCACACTTTGTCCAAGAATCGCTATTGCAAAACGAAATTCTTTAATTTTCAACAAATTAAACGCACTCTTATTTCATCTTACTTTTTTCACGATCTAAACGATATATATAAGCGAACACTTCCGATACAGCTTGATATAGTTCTTCAGGTATTGTTTCGTTGACATTTAATTGACCAAGTAACTCCAGCAGACTTGGATCTTCTTGTACAGGAATAGCATGTTCTTTCGCACGTTCCAGAATATTCTCCGCTATTTTCCCTTTTCCTTTGGCTATTACTTTCGGAGCATCTGATACTTCAGGGTCATAGGACAGTGCAATGGCTTCTTTTCTAGTAAATCGTTGTTGTTCTTTCATATCTTGTAATCTACTCCTCCCTCATCTAATTGGAAGGTGCTGACCGTTTTTTTGATATCGTGCTGTTTTTCTGTGAATGGTTTGAAAGTAACACCTGAAAGTTTGTAGCCAACTCCTTCTAGGCCATCCTTTAATACATCTTGAAAGGTTGGTCCAGTAGTTTTTAGAGATGGTAAATCATTAAAAACTGTTAAGTTTACAACTTTATTTTGCACATGCATATCAACCAATGTTGTCGATAGTGATTCCAATTCTAAATAAAACAATATCCGCGCAAAGGCCGGATCGATTTTCCCATTTTCCTTCATCCGACTATTCCATTGCAGCGTAGCATCGATTTTCTTACCGAATATTTCAAGTGGTAGTTGCATAATCAGCTGGTGTTGTGTGCCTGTATCCCCTGATTGGAGTAAAGTCCCATTCATGCGAAGCACCATTGTCTCCGCTGCATCACGTAGTGCCGGTGAAAGAGATGGATCCTGAAGCACGGCTAGTAATTGTGGTTTTAATGTACTCGCCAAATTGGCTACATCAGATTCTTTGCCTCCAAGCATCGCTTCGTAATTCACTCCTAATGTACTGAATACATGTTGTATAGTTTCTTTCATGGCAGCTCCGTTCATCGTCTGTGATACTTGAGCTTCAGCTGTATGGATGAGTTGTTTCACTTGATTATTCCCTGATTTTTCAGCCGTTTGCATCAATGCCCGAAGTACCTCATCCATTTTCTCAGGCGGTACTAAGAGCGACGGAACTGACTGTTGTACTTCTTTCATGATAGTTTGTTGCTGTAATGGCACAACGGCTGTTTCTTGCTTGCTCGCTTGTTGCACCAATGTTTGACTAAGTTGTTCGACTAGCATTGTTTTTGCACCATCTGTCATTGGTTGCTGTGCAAATTGTTTCAATACATTTTGTAATGCATTTTTCATTGATTCAGGTAAAGCTGGATTACTACTCAGCTGTTGAGTCAAATGCTGTACGTTCATTTTAATTGCTTCTTGGTTTGCTACTGGCGATTGGCTTATTTGACTAATTGTTGTTTGGACCGATTGCATGGTAGCTGGGGTTACTACAGCTTGTTGCGCTATGCTAGTTAGTCCCGATGTCGCGGTAGTTTGAGTTGCGATAGCTTGAGCTTGGATAAACACTTTACTAAATTGTTCAACCACAGTAGCTTTAGAACGATCCGTCAGTGGTTGTTCGGTCAACTGATTAATTACAGTCTGCAACGCATTTTTTACAGGTTCCGAAAGCGCTGTGTTCGGTAATTGTTGTGTAATATTTTTCACAAGCGCTTTTATTGTTTGTTGATTTGCGGCGGGCGTTTGACCCAGTTGACTTATTAAAGAGTGGATGGTTTTATTAACATCTGCTTGATTCGTCATGCTACTTGTAGCACTCGCAGATTGCATACTCGCTTTAGTGACCAGCTCAGCCAGTACTTGAGGCAAATTCGCCAACGATGTTCGAGCTGGCAGTATATCAGCATTCTTTAATAAGCGCAGCGCTTCAAACCGATCCGTTTTACTCGCTTGTGGATTTAGCAATTGAGATAAACTTTGACTAAGCAGTTCCTTCCCTATCACCTGGCCCAAAGGGGAAGAAAGAGATTGCATCGTCGTTAGAAGCTGTTCACGCATCGTTAGAGGAAGGTTAGGCTCGTTTTGGATGGTAGCTAGTAACGTCGTCATTTGCTGCGCAATCGTACCTGTCTGAACTTGTAGAAGCGATTGAAATATAACTGGCGTGAAAGGTAGTTTTGCTTCAGCGATTTTACCAAGCGTAGCAAGTGCCTCAGTTTTCATTCCATCTGGTAACGATTTCAGAAGATGGACAGCCTCAAGTATATTTTCTTTTGTCATAGGAATTTTTTGCTTGATCATCGTCGCGAGTATATCTTTCATTTCTTGTGATTTAGGTACATGCAGTGAATCCATTAACTGGGTTAATTGAGCCGATTGACCTTCTCCTCCACGCATCGGACCGGAAACAACCTGCAACTGCAATTCAGGTTCAGTGCCATTGACTTTGAAGTAATAATGATCTCCCGCTTGCATGGGTACTTCCAATTTAGCAAACAACTGCTGATTTCCAACTTGAACTTGCGCCATTTGACCGGGAAATAATTGTGTGATCTTTCCATGTATCATTTGTCCTTCTTTTAGAGATAGCGGCTGAGTTTCCGTAGCAGCTTTTGCAAATGAAGCAGATAATGAATGTAAATTCATTGTCGATCCCTCCACATCGTTTTGATCGGCTCGAATGATTTGCGATGGTGTTCGGAAAATCCATGCGTTTCAAGTCCTTGTAAATGTTTCGCAGTTCCATATCCTGCATTTTCATTAAATGCATACCAAGGAAACTCCTCATGTAATTCATTCATCAGTGCATCACGAGTAGTCTTGGCTAATATAGAAGCAGCTGCGATAGTTAAGCTTTTTTCATCTCCTTTGATAATGGAATAACACGGGCAAACTGTTTGCAGATTCATGGCATCTGCTAAAACCGCATGTGGGGCAATCTCAAGTTCACTTATAGCTATTTCCATTGATTGCTTTGTTGCCTGGTATATATTCAATTCATCTATTACTTTAGCAGGCTGCACATGTATGGCATACGCCACAGCCTGTTCCTTAATTAGTCGAGCAAATTCTTGCCTCTTCTCCTTGGAAACTTTTTTCGAGTCGTCCAATCCGATAAGGGCCGAACAATCTTCGGGTAGTATAACCGCAGCTGTAACTACCGGTCCCGCTAGAGGTCCTCTACCAGCTTCGTCAATTCCAGCGACTAACAAAACTCGTGAGGATCTATAGGAATCATCAAAGGCTATTTTCTTTTGAAATTCTTGAATAAGTGCTTGTTTTTTAGTATATCGGGTGCGCCATTGAAAAATTGCTTGCTGGACACCCTTTCTAGTGTCGGTTTCAAGTTCTGTAAGCCAATCATTTGGTTCTTGTAACTCTAGTAATTGTTTTTTTATTTGCTGTATCGTTGTCAATTTCTTCACCTGTCCATCTAAAATATATTTGTCTACGTATTATATCGGTTTCCATATGATTTTTTCGACAAAAAAGCAACGGTTCGGAAACAGAGTTCCAAGCCGTTGCTTCTAGTCATTCGAATTCTTCAGGAAAATCGAATGTTAATTTACCTACTTGCTGGTCGCGGATGTCTTGTACGATCATTTCTGCTACTTTGTCATAATCGATTTCTCCGCCTACAGTATATACTTTTCGACGTTCGCCGATTTTATCAAACAACGATTGGATATTGTCACCCACTGTTGTCATTTCATAGCGCTGTGCCAGTCTATCAGGATAATGCGACTCCAAAAACCGAAGTCCATATAATGCAAGCTCCTCCATATTCAATACGGAGTCTTTAATTGCTCCTGTTAGAGCTAACTTATAACCTACTTGTTGATCTTCAAATTTCGGCCACAGCACTCCTGGTGTATCCAGAAGTTCTAATTCTTTCTCGAATTTAATCCATTGTTGCGCTTTCGTTACGCCTGGTTTATTTCCTGTTTTAGCTATATTTTTCTTCGCTAATCGGTTAATCAACGTAGATTTACCAACGTTTGGAATGCCAACAATCATGGCGCGAATTGCCCCAGGACGTATGCCACGCTGCTTCATGCGATCATACTTCGGCTGCAAAATTTCTTTAGCAGCCCTGGTGACTGTTTGGAGACCTTTACCTTCAAATGAATTAATAGCAACTGTACGTAAGCCTTGCTTTTCAAAGTAGGCAATCCAGCGTTTAGTTTGTATTTCATCCGCTAAGTCCATCTTATTCAAAATCAGCAATCTCGGTTTCTGTTGCGTGACTTCGTCTATCATAGGATTACGTGATGAAAGTGGCAATCTAGCATCAATTAATTCAAATACTATATCAACTAATTTTAACTTTTCTGAGACTTCTCGTCTCGCTTTCGCCATATGGCCCGGAAACCATTGAATAGTCATTCGAATCGTCTCCTTTCGTTATTTCACAAGACCGAAATCTTTAATCGGCCAGAATACTACACTCGTACTACCGATGACTTCATCGATTGATACGGCTCCAATATGTCTAGAATCTTTACTTTTCCGACGGTTATCACCCATAACAAATATGTGATCTTCCGGAACTGTTTGTGCATCGATTTGCGGCACATCCTGCAGTGTGAAATCTTCCGTCAGTGTACCATCCTGCACTTCAGATTTGTATTGATCGAGATACGGTTCTTCATACGCTTCATCATTTACATAAAGGACATCATCTTTATACTCCACTGTATCTCCTGGCAGGCCAATTACACGTTTAATATAATCTTTCTGCTCAGGTGCATGGAATACTACGATGTCAAAACGATGAGGTTCACCAATCGTATAGCCGATTTTATTAACGATCATGCGGTCACCATGTTCCAACGTTGGCATCATGGAAATACCATCAACGACGATGGGTGTGAATAAAAAGATACGAATAATGGCGGCTAATCCAAACGCTATTAATAATGCTTTAATCCATTCTAGTCCTTCACTTCTCGTTTTTTTCTCTTCCATCAATCCAGCCTCCTGCCCTGTCTGTTATTATTGTACAGCCAATTGTCTTTCTGAGCAAAAAGAAAGGAGGCCAAGTGCAAGGCCCCCTTCGTTTCTGTTTATCTTATTAGCGGAGTTCTTTGATACGTGCTGCTTTACCACGTAGTTTACGTAGGTAGTACAACTTCGCACGACGAACTTTACCGCGACGAGTCACTTCAATTTGAGCTAGCTTAGGCGTGTGTAATGGGAATGTACGCTCCACTCCAACACCGTTTGAAATTTTACGCACAGTGAAAGTTTCGCTGATTCCGCCACCGCGACGTTTGATAACAACACCTTCGAATAACTGGATACGCTCACGAGTTCCCTCGATGATCTTCACGTGCAAGCGAAGTGTATCGCCAGGACGGAATGAAGGGTGTTCAGTGCGTAACTGATCTTTTGTAATATCTGCAATTAGTTTTTGCATATTTTTTCTCTCCTTCTTTTCTGATGCTCTTGCACGTTTTGCTTTGCAGCGGAACAACAGTAAAATAGGCGCTCTTAAAAAGCGCTTTATAAATCATAGCACACGCCTGTTAACGAATCAAGCAAAT
Organism: Sporosarcina sp. P20a; assembly: GCF_002743175.1. NCBI lineage: Bacteria > Bacillati > Bacillota > Bacilli > Caryophanales > Caryophanaceae > Sporosarcina > Sporosarcina sp. P20a. Next base: position 32,388 of record NZ_PDYT01000001.1, on the reverse strand, counting down.
TTAGTCTCTTTTTTGTTTCCATTGCTGATGGAGTTTTTTTTGATAATCTGTTAACGGCGCTTCTTGCAATAATTCGGGACGGCGTTGTGCCGTGCGGAGGAATGCCTGCTCTTCTCTCCACTTATCAATCGCGGCATGATTGCCCGACAACAGCACAGAAGGCACTTCAAGGCCGTTAAACGTAGCAGGTCGAGTGTATTGTGGATGTTCCAGCATACCCGTCGAAAACGAATCGTGGACAGCCGACTGGTCGTTACCTAGAACATCAGGAAGTAATCGCACAACACTATCAATGATCGCCATAGAAGCCACTTCTCCACCAGTTAATACAAAGTCACCGAGTGAGATCTCATCCGTAACCAAATATTCACGAATTCTCTCATCGTATCCTTCATAATGACCACAGATGAAAACTAGATGCTGCTCTTTCGCAAGTTCTTCTGCTTTCTTCTGTGTGAATCGTTCGCCTTGCGGACACATAAGGATAACGCGAGGCTTACCATTACTTGTGTTAGTGACGGCTTCGACAGCCGCAAAGAGTGGTTCGGGTTTTAATACCATTCCCGCACCGCCTCCGTACGGATAATCATCCACTTTTCTATGTTTGTTTGTCGAGAAGTCACGAAAGTCTGTGACTTTAAACGATGCAGCTTGTTGTTCTTGCGCTTTTTTCATGATGGATGAATGAAGTACACCTTCAAACATCTCTGGGAACAAAGAGAGAACGTCGATTTTCATCATGAAAGTAATCCGTCCATCAATTCAATTTTGATAATCTGCTCATCAATATCGATATCCTTTACAACATCTTCGATATACGGGATATAATGCGGCTTGCCTTCAGTAGGCGTTACCTCCCATACATCATTGGCACCCGTTTCGATAATTTCTGTAACCGTACCGATTTCTTCACCTGTTTCTGTAATCACACGGCAGCCAATGATTTCATGATAATAAAATTCATTTTCCCCGAGTTCTGTCAACTCTTTCTCCGATACCTTGATCACACCGTCGCGAAACTTCTCGACGTCATTGATATTCGGATATCCTTCGAACATAAGTAAATCAAAGTTTTTATGCTTACGATGACTGATCACTTTGACAAACGTAGGTGCTTTGATTTTCGGCATGAAGATCGCGAGCTCACTTCCGACTTCATATCGTTCATCCGGGAAATCTGTTTTGGACATCACGCGAACTTCACCTTTAATACCATGCGTATTCACAATCGTGCCTACATTAAACCATTCCATTATTTCGCCTCCATTATATGATTAAAAGTATTTATACGTGCAAAAAAGGAAGGAACCGAGGCTCCTTCCTTTTGGATCAATCCAAGATATCCAAATACACTTTTTTGCCGTGGTGGCTGCCTGCCGCTGAGTAAACAATCGTACGGATCGCTTTTGCCACACGACCTTGCTTCCCGATCACTTTACCCATATCCTCCGCATTCACTGATAACTGATAAACGACTCGTTGAGACTGTTCTTCAGATACCACTTTCACGTCGTCCGGGTAATCGACTAACGGTTTTACAATTGTTTCAATCAGCTGCTTCATGTCCACCCCTCCAAATTACTTGCTGTATTTAGCGTTATGGAATTTTTCCATGATACCTTGTTCTGAGAACAAGTTACGAACTGTATCAGATGGTTTAGCTCCATCTTGAAGCCATTTCAAAGCCAATTCTTCGTTGATTTCAACTGTTGCTGGCTTTGTAAGCGGGTTGTATGTACCAACCTGATCGATTTGACGGCCGTCACGTGGTGCACGTGCATCAGCTACTACAATACGATAAAAAGGAGATCTCTTAGCTCCCATACGTTTTAGACGAATTTTAACTGCCATTATTATCTACACCTCCGAATAGTTTCACACAAGATAGTATATTACCAAGTTTTTATTTGTTTGTAAAGGGTTTTTTCTTAACACCCTCTATTTTATTTAAAAAACGCATCAAAACCAGGCATTTTACCTTTCTTCTTACCTTTTTGTTGCATGTTGGTCATTTGCTTAACCATTTTCTTCATTTCCTCAAACTGCTTCAGCAAACGGTTGACTTCCTGTGTGGAAGTTCCAGACCCTGTAGCAATTCTTTTTTTACGGCTCGCATTAATAATTTCTGGGTTTTCCCGTTCAGCAAGCGTCATAGAATAAATGACTGCTTCTACACGACCCATCTGACTCTCATCCACTTTAGCATTGTCGAGTCCTTTGATTTTGTTTGCACCCGGCATCATTTTCAAAATTTCGTCGAGTGGTCCCATCTTCTTTACTTGTTGCATTTGATCGAGAAAGTCATCAAGTGTAAAGCTTTGAGTACGCAATTTCTGCTCTAACTCTTTCGCTTTATCCTCATCCACATTTTCCTGTGCTTTTTCAATCAAAGACATGACATCGCCCATACCAAGAATCCGTGATGCCATACGCTCTGGGTGGAATGGTTCGAGTGCATCCATCTTCTCACCCATACCGACAAACTTTATTGGTTTTTCAGTAACGGTACGAATCGATAACGCCGCACCACCACGTGTATCCCCATCAAGTTTTGTCAGGATGACGCCAGTGATTCCGATTGTATCATCGAAACTTTTGGCAACGTTGACTGCATCTTGACCTGTCATCGCGTCCACTACAAGGAAGACTTCATCAGGATTAGTCAACTCACGAATATCTTTCAATTCTTGCATGAGTGCTTCATCCACATGGAGTCGACCCGCAGTATCAATGATTACAACGTCATTATGCTCACGTTCCGCCTCTTCCATCGCTTTGCGAGCAATTTCAACAGGTGATTGATCAGTTCCCATAGAAAATACAGGTACCGTGATCTGTTTACCTAATGTTTCGAGTTGTTGGATCGCTGCCGGACGATAAATATCCGCCGCCACAAGCAGTGGTTTCTTATTATGTTTTTTACGTAAAACTGTGGCCAATTTACCAGTAGTTGTCGTTTTACCAGCACCTTGCAAGCCTACCATCATGATGACCGTAGGCGATTTACGCGCGAACTGAATAGGGTTTTGTTCTCCACCCATTAGATTCGTTAATTCATCTTTTACGATTTTCACCACTTGCTGACCAGGTGTCAAACTCTTCATTACATCCTGACCTACTGAGCGCTCGCTGACCGTCTTGACAAATTGTTTAACGACTTTCAAGTTAACGTCTGCCTCAATTAGTGCAAAACGCACTTCACGCATCATTTCTTTTACGTCAGCTTCGTTGATTTTACCTTTGCCTGTAATTTTATTCATGGTTCCTTGCAGGCGTTCGGCTAGACCTTCAAATGCCATAGACAATCCCCCCTATTCAAAGTCTTTTAAGGTATGTAGCAATTTCATGAAGCGATTTGAATTTTCAGTAGGCGCCATTTCTTCTAGCAACTCTACAATTTCAAGTCGACCTTCATGCTTTTCGAACAGATTGAGTTTCTTCTCGTAATCTTCGAGCATAGCCTCAGTCCGTTTCACATTGTCGTACACTGCCTGTCTCGATACGCCATATTGCTCAGCAATTTCACCGAGAGAAAGATCATCTAAATAATATAATTGCATATATAAACGTTGTTTGTCAGTTAATAATGATTGATAAAAATCAAAGAGGAAGTTCACTCTTGTCGTTTTTTCAAGCAAGATCACGACCTCCTTCAGTCACTATTATATAATATCGTGCACATGTATTACTGTCAAGTACTTTTACTTGTCTTCTTCAGTTTCGGTTTCAAGTTCTTCTGCTTCTTCCATTTCTAATCCGTTCGCAAATAACCCATAGACATATTTCTCTGGATCGAAAGGTTGTAAGTCATCGATACCTTCACCAAGACCGACAAACTTCACGGGGATATCGAGCTTATTACGAATTGCCAGTACAATGCCGCCTTTTGCTGTACCATCTAGTTTCGTCAATACAATACCTGTTACATTCGTTACTTCGTTAAATGTTTGCGCTTGGATTAATGCGTTCTGACCAGTCGTCGCATCCAAAGCTAACAATACTTCATGAGGAGCGTCTTCAATTTCACGACCAATGATGCGATGTACTTTTTCAAGCTCATTCATCAAGTTTACTTTATTTTGCAAGCGGCCTGCTGTATCACAGATTAAAACATCCACGTTACGCTTCTTAGCTGCTTTCACTGCGTCAAAAATAACGGCAGCTGGATCTGAACCTTCCGCTTGACGGACAACCTCTACACCAGTACGCTCTCCCCAGACAACAAGCTGTTCAATGGCGCCTGCGCGGAATGTATCCCCAGCAGCAAGCATAACGGTTTTCCCTTCATTTGTGAGGCGGGCAGCCATTTTACCGATCGTTGTCGTTTTACCCACACCGTTCACGCCAACCATCAATATTACGTTCAGTCTACCTTCTTCGATATTCAATTCACTAGAAACTACTTCACCTGAATTATAGATTTCTACAAGCTTCTCTGAAATCAATGACTGCATACCAGTCGTGTTTTTAATGTTCTTGCGTTGGACTTCTTCTTTCAGCAAATCAATCAGTTCCATAACGGTTTCAAAACCGACATCCGCTTGAAGTAATACTTCTTCCAGTTCTTCGAAGAATTCTTCATCAACCACACGGAATCTAAATACTAAATCGTTCACTTTCGATGTAAATGAATCGCGTGTCTTCGTCAGTCCATCTTTAAACTTCTCAGCTACCACTTCGTTCGTCCCTGATATTTTATCTTTTATCTTCTTAAAGAAAGACATTCATTTCACTCCTTAGCTACTGATTTCTTCTGCCATTTCAGATAGTTTAACAGAAAGTAGTTTCGAGACACCTGATTCCTGCATCGTAATGCCATATAGGACGTCCGCACCTTCCATCGTCCCTTTTCGATGCGTGATTACGATGAATTGTGTCTGATCCGAAACTTTCTTCAAATAATTACTATATCGTACTACGTTCGCTTCATCCAGTGCAGCTTCCACTTCATCGAGAATACAAAATGGAACAGGGCGAACTTCTAAAATAGAGAACAACAAGGAAATAACAGTTAATGCGCGTTCTCCGCCGGATAAGAGACGTAAATTCTGCAATTTCTTTCCTGGGGGTCGTGCCATGATATCAATTCCGGTAGTGAGTAAGTTCGTTGGATCTGTTAAAACTAGATCTGCTTCTCCACCACCAAACATATCCTTAAACACGCGACGAAAATGACTGCGGATCGCCTCAAAGGTTGTCTCAAATCGACTCTTCATTTCCTGATCCATTTCTGCCATGGCTTCTTGTAACGTGTTTTTAGCTTCGACTAAGTCATTGCGCTGTGATTGCAAAAATTCATGACGCTCTGATACCTCTTCGAATTCCTGAATCGCATTCGGGTTAACCGGTCCTATAATTGCTAGTTGTTGCTTACAATCTTCCACTGTTTTGCGAAGTAACGGAATATCCAATGACTCAATCTGCAATTCATTCGGTCGTAAACCGTACTCTTCATCCAACCGATCCCTGACCGTTTCATATTGCGTTTCAAGTCTGGATAACTGGATCCTCATTGTGTTTAAGCGCTCTGAAATAGTGCTTACTTGTTGTCTGATCGTTTTTATACGCTGTTCATGGTCGCGAACACGTTTAGCTTGTTCAACACGCTTAGCTTTCTCTACCTCAATCGTTTGTTGCACGTATTGTTTTGCATCATTCGCTAGTTGACTTTGCTTCTCTATTTCTTCAGGAGTTAATTCTTTGCCAATTACAAACTCCTGCACATACTGCTGTTCTTCTTGCAAGCGGCTAATTGTTAACTCTAATTCATTTAATTGAGTGATCGTTTCTACTATACTGCTCGAATGATAGGCGGTTTGCTCTTTTAATACAGCGATTTTTTGCTGTAGATCATGCAATCTCTTCTGTAATAACTGTTGCTCTTCGCGTCTGTTCTCTACCAATCTCTCCAAGCTCTCTAACTTTTCCAGCGTCTCTTGAAGTTCACTTTTCAATGTTTCATGATGAGTTTGTAACTCTTGTTTTTTAGTAGATAACTGCTTTTCTGCAGAAACTGTATCTGTACGCCCGATTTCAATTGTGGATATTTCCATTTCGACGGAACGCAATTCCATTTCTGTTTCCTGTAAAGACGCATGAATAAAGGACTTTTTCTGTTGGGTTTCTTCTAACTTTACGCGCAATTGATCACGAAGATGTAAACTCGCCCCAACTAAATTGCGAGTTTCAGATGTTTGTGCAGTAGCCTGTTGAATCGATTCGTCCATTTGTTGCAATTGATTTGAAAGTGTCTCCAGCTCCGCCTTGCGGGAAAACAGCGTGGACTGGCCTTTCGCACCGCCACCTGTCAATGAACCGCCTGCGTTGATAATATCCCCATCGAGTGTCACTATGCGATAACGATGTCCTATTGTCTTTGCTAAACCTGATGCGGCTTCTAAATCACTAGCAATAATCGTCTGGCCCAATAAATTTTTGGCGACTGATTCATAGGCAGCGGACGTTTGAATTAGTTCAAACGCAGTACCGATGAACCCTTGCTGTTGAGTGAGTATTTGCCGGCTATTCATAGGAAGCTCACGTGGCTTCAAGATATCCATTGGTAAGAACGTAGCGCGACCGAAGTTTTTCGTTTTTAAATAACCGATAGCTTGTCTTGCATCACGCTCAGTCGTGGTAATGATGTGTTGCATGGCACCGCCAAGAGCTGTTTCGATTGCCTTTGTATAAGCTGGCTCTGTCGTAATGAGCTCCACTACAGCCCCTTCGATTCCTTGTATACGTTGTTGTTGCTTCGCATGAAGTACTTCCTTGACACCAGAATAGAACCCTGAAAAATCCTTTTCAAGACTTTCCAGGGCACGAAGTCTTCCTTGCATTTCAGATTGTTTACGCAATGCTTTCTGCAAAATTTGCTGTTGAGTAGATAGACGCTGCTCTTCATCTGTTAATTGTTGCTGACAAGTTCTAGCTGACTTCTCTAGCTCGTCTAGCTGTTGTTGAACAGTATTCATTCGCTGAGTCTTTTCCCGCTGCTCTTTAGCAAGTTGTTGTTTGCGTTCGGAAAGCAACGTAGTCTGAACCGTAATCTTTTCTGTAGAAGACTTTTCTCCCTGAAGCCGCTCCTCTACATGCTTGATCTCACTACGCACAGTAGCCTCTTCATTGAGACGCTCAATATAGATGGATTTCAACTGTTCAATTTGCTGTTCTGTTTCTTTTAATGAACTGTTTAACATGCCCGTGACTTGCTTACTTTCTTTTGTAACTTCTTCCAGTTCATGCTTGGCCGCTTGCTGCTTCATCTGCATAGTACTAAGTTTATCTTTGGCCATTCGTTGTGTTTGCTCTGCTGTTTGTAGTTCTTGTCTAATACGCTCTACTTGCTGCTTCGTGTTGCGGGTCTTTTCAACGGACAGTAATCTTCTACCTTCCCACTTTTCCGCTTCAGCTGTTTGTTTGATCAATTCGTTTTGGAATTCATCCAGTTGCAACTCTGCTTTCATCAGGTCTTTCTTGTCAAGATCAAGTTCCTGTTCATATTGTGTGAGTATCGTTGAGATCTTTCGCTGTTCTGCTTCATCATTGTTCACAACTACCTCTTTTTCAGAGATCTGCTGTTGCAAGGCAGATGCATCGTGATGGAGTAAACGAACATCTGCCTCTCGAAGTTCAGTACGCAAATTAGACGCTTTACGAGCCAAACCCGCTTCCTTTTCAAGCGGGACGAGTCGATCATCGATTTCTTTTAGTATATCCAGTACTCGATCTAAATTATCAGTTGTCTCAAACAATTTATGCTCCGCCTGCAGTTTATGAGTTTTATACTTCAAGACACCTGCCGCTTCGTCAAAGACATTACGTCTTTCATCCGCACGACTATTCAAAATCTCATCTACCCGACCTTGCGATATAATAGAGAATGCTTCTTTACCTAATCCTGAATCCATAAATAGCGCGGTGACGTCTTTTAATCTACAAGTCTGACCATTCAGTAGATATGCACTATCTCCGGATCGAAAAACCCTTCTCGTTACACTGATTTCAGTGTAGTCAAGTGGAAATAGATTTTGTGTATTATCTAAAATGAGTGTGACTTCTGCAAAATTAACCGCTTTCCGAGAATCACTACCTGCAAAAATGACATCTTCCATTTTACTGCCACGCAATGATTTTGCAGATTGTTCACCCAGCACCCAACGAATCGCATCAATAATATTACTTTTTCCACTTCCGTTAGGCCCAACGATGGCCGTTACTCCCGGTACAAAATCTATATGGATTTTTTCCGCGAAAGATTTAAAGCCTGCGATTTCCAGCCTCTTCAAAAACACGATTAGTTCTCCCCTTCGGTTGTCTGCATCAATAAATATTCTATCGCTCGACGGGCAGCTTCCTGTTCTGCTTCTTTCTTGGATTTACCGATTCCTTTTCCAAGTTGTTGTTCATTAAGATTAACTACAGTAACAAACTTTTTCGCATGTGCAGGACCTTTTTCTTCAATGACTTCATACTGAAGGGGTCCGTTATTTTTTTGCTGCACCAATTCTTGCAGGCGGCTCTTATAATCTGTCACATGCGAAAAAGCTCCGATACTAATTTTCGGAAAAACGATTCGCTTTAGAAACTCTTCAACGACTTCCATGCCCTGATCCAAGTAGAGCGCACCAATATATGCTTCAAATACATCCGCTAGTAATGCTGGACGCATTCTACCTCCAGTTAGTTCTTCACCCTTGCCAAGAAGAATATAATCTCCAAAGTTCAATTCATTTGAAAACTTGACTAGTGATGGCTCACAAACAATCGCTGCACGAAGTTTCGTTAGTTCCCCTTCGCTTTTTGCCGGTTCTGTACGGAATAAAAATTTAGATACTCCTAGTTCTAATACGGCATCTCCAAGAAACTCCAATCGTTCATTATCGGAAAATTTCTTGCGACGGTGTTCATTGACATAGGATGAATGGGTGAATGCATTATACAATAGATTATCATCCTTGAATTGAACGCCTAATTCCTGCTGGAGCGTACTGAATTTCTCGCGTACAGCTTGTGGCAATGTAGGGTGTGATACGGTTTCTTTCGAAGTTCTTTTATTTTTCATAAACTACTCTGCCTCTCATCTATTAATAGTCTGTACACACTTGTAAAGCGAAAAGAGACGCTTTCTCCTTTTCAGATGAAAGGAAGAAAGTGTCTCACCAAAAAGGTCATTCGCCTACTTTTGCTGTAATGTACGTTACTGCATCTCCGACAGTTGCAATTTTCTCTGCATCATCATCAGAAATTTCCGTTTCAAACTCATCTTCAAATTCCATAACAAGTTCTACTACATCTAGTGAATCAGCTCCTAGATCCTCACGGAAAGAAGCCTCAGGTTTTACTTCGCTTTCATCGACGCCTAGACGGTCGACAACTACTTTTGTTACGCGCTCAAGTACTGTTGACAACATAGTCACCTCCTCTCAAGGCCAAAGTCGGCTCATTAGCTACTATTGAATTATAGAGGGTAGTCCCCTCGTTACGCAACCATAAATAGCCCTTTCAAAGAAGTAGTTCGTTTACATCACCATGCCGCCGTCTACATTGATGGTCTGACCGGTTATATATTTAGCTTCATCGGATAGTAAGAATGCAACGGTGCCCGCTACATCTTCCGCACTTCCTAGCTTGCCTAAAGGGATAGTTGACAATAATTGCTCTTTCATATCATCGCCCAATTCATCTGTCATATCCGTCGTAATGAATCCTGGAGCAACAGCATTTACTAAAATATTACGTGCTGCCAATTCTTTTGCAGTTGTTTTCGTCAAACCAATGACGCCTGCTTTTGCCGCCACATAATTTGCTTGCCCTGCATTTCCTACAACACCTACGACAGAAGCCATATTAACGATTCTTCCTGCACGCTGACGCATCATTTGGCGCGTAACAGCTTTTGTACAGAGGAATACCCCTTTTAAGTTAATCGATAATACATCATCCCACTCGTCTTCTTTCATGCGCATCAATAAATTATCTCGCGTGATACCCGCATTATTGACGAGGATATCAATACTACCGAATTGTTTAATTGTCTCATCCATCATAGCCTTTACTTGATCAGCATCGGAGACATTTGCTTGAAATACAAGTGCTTCCCCGCCTGCAGAACGAATTTCAGCCGCTACAGTTTCTGCACGATCTTGGCTTCCGCTATAATTGACGACTACCTTAGCACCTTCTGAAGCTAAACGTAAAGCGACAGTGCGCCCAATCCCTCTGGATGCCCCTGTGACTACCGCTGTTTTTCCATCGAATCTCCCCATCATGACCATCCTTTCGCTTCTTCAAGCAACTTTTCAAGCGTTTCTTCATCATATACTGGGTACACTTTAGCTGTACGGTCAATTTTACGGATCAGTCCGCTCAATACTTTTCCTGGTCCACACTCTACGAAACGAGTTACACCCAATTCAAGTAGTTTTTCAATAGACTCTTCCCAGCGTACGGGTGAGTACAATTGTTCAACCAATAATTTTTTTATTTCATCCTGCTTCGTTACTTCATCCGCTGTAACGTTTGCAATGATCGGGATTTCTGCATCCTTCATATCGATGCCTTCAAGCGTCTTTTGCAACTCTCCGGCTGCAGGTTGCATGAGAACGGAGTGGAAGGGTCCACTTACATTCAAGGGCAATGCACGTTTCGCACCTGCTTCCTTCAAAGCTGTACATGCTTTATCCACACCTTCTTTTGCACCCGAAATAACAATTTGCCCAGGGCAGTTTAAGTTGGCTGGTTGTACAGGATGTCCTGACTCGGTGATATTCGCTGTGATCGACTCCAATACATCACGATCCATGCCAAGTATGGCCGCCATAGCACCTTTACCCGCTGGTACAGCTTCATTCATATACAAGCCTCTTTTATGAACGGCCACTACTGCGTCTTCAAATGAAAGAACTTTGGACTCAACAAGAGCTGTATACTCACCTAGACTATGTCCCGCTGTATAGTCTGGAGTAATGCCTTCTTCTTCCAAACGCGCTGCGATCATCGCTCCCACCGTGAGTAGAGCCGGTTGAGCATTATAAGTTAACGTCAATTCATCTTGAGGGCCTTCGAGCATCAATGAGCTCAGTTCAAAACCAAGAGCATCATCAGCTTTTTGCATGAATGCCTTACACGCTTCATTCTTCTCTGTGAATACTTTCCCCATCCCTACTGCTTGTGAGCCTTGTCCCGGGAAAACAAATGCCAGTTTACTCAAGATTCCTCTTCCTCTCCGATTGTTTTTTTAATCGTTTCGCATACTTGGTATTGTACCATGGTTCTGGCTTGGCGAACTGCATTAAAAAGTGCATTGGCATTCGATGAGCCATGCGCTTTAATGACAGGATGGTTCAAACCAAATAAACCCGCTCCGCCATACTCCGAGTAATCCATCTTCTTCTTCAAACCTTTTAGATCATCTTTTACTAATCCAGCAGCAAGCTTGGTTTTCAACGAAGACATGAACACATCTTTGATCATGGAAAACACATTCATTGCAGTACCTTCAATAGTTTTCAACACCATATTCCCCGTAAAGCCGTCCGTGACGACGACATCTGCCACGCCATTCAACAAATCACGCGACTCCACGTTACCAATGAAATTAATGGGTGCAGCTTGCAACTCTTCATAGGCATGTTTTGTCAGCTCATTACCTTTTCCGGCTTCTGTTCCGATATTTAATAATCCTACACGTGGCTTGTCGATACCGCGCACTTTCTCAGCATAAATACTACCCATGACGGCAAACTGTGCCAACTGCGTAGGTTTACTATCTGAATTCGCACCAGCATCCAACAACACGAAACCACTACCGTCAATCGTCGGTAATGTCGGTGCCAGTGCCGGTCTTTGAATGCCATCCAAGCGACCCACGATAAAGAGTCCTGCCGACATGAGCGCACCTGTATTACCAGCCGACACACATGCCTGTGCTTCTCCATCTTTTACAGCTTGCGCCATACGGACCATGGAAGCATCTTTTTTCTTTCGAATTGCACGCACTGGTTCATCATCTGGTTCAATGACTTCAGAACAGTGCACTACTTGAAGGCGTGGATGCGGTTCGAGGTATGGGGCCATTTTTTGCTCATCACCAAATATATGTATCGTTATGTCATCAAATGCATGAAGACTTTGTAATACTCCTTTAACAATCTCTCCGGGTGCGTTATCTCCACCCATTGCGTCTACTGCAATAATCATATGTACTTACCCGCCTTTTTTTGTTGTACGGTACATCTGAAACTCTCCCGAAAAAACAGGCTCATTTTCTACTGTTGATAGGACATCGACGACCGTACTTTTATTTTTCAAGGTTTCCTTGCGCACAGTAGCACGAGACACTACACGATCCCCGGCTCTAACCGGCTTTTGAAAGTGCAGTGTAGAACGAACCGTCAATGCCAAATCATCATCTAAGACTGCAACAGCCAATGAATTCGCCTGAGCAAACAAATGATGACCTCTGGCAATACCATTTCGTTTGAAGACATGCACTTCTTTTACATCAAAGATTGAAATTGCTTTATCATCCAATTCCACATCAATAATTTCTCCAAATATTTCTTCAGCTTGCATAGACTTCACTGTACCTAACATTTGTTGTGACGCTACGGTTTTTAACCGCTCTCGCAATTCTGGAATATGACACTCTAGCCGATCCAATCGAACGGTTTGAATGCTCACGGAAAAATGCCTAGCAATGTCTTCATCTGTCAGAAATGGATCTCCTTCAAGCAGCGTTACGAGTAATTGTTGCCTCTCCTGTTTCGGAACTCTCAATTACTACACCCCTTCAGATTAGCACTTGGTATTAATACTAAGTATATAAAGAGGCATATCAGATTGCAAGTGGTTATCTAATATACTATGTTTCACTGCTATCAATCTATCCGCTTATCAGTGAGTGCGCCTGACTGTTCAAGACGTCCACGTAACGTAGCATACTCGTCATTTTTCCAAAACGTATCCGAATTCAATAAGCGTTCCGCATCCTCACGGGCTATAGAGAGTGCTTTAAAATCATGGACCAAGTCTGCCATTTTAAATTCCGGCATTCCACTTTGCTTCCTGCCGAAAATATCTCCTGACCCTCGCAATTCCAAATCTTTTTCCGCTAAAACAAATCCGTCATTTGTTTCTGTCATCGATTGCATCCGCATCTTTCCTTCTTCTGTTGAAGGATTAGCGAGCAATACACAATATGACTGATCTGACCCCCGTCCAACGCGTCCCCTTAATTGGTGTAACTGAGCTAGGCCAAATCTTGTTGCATCATAAATCAGCATAAAAGTTGCGTTCGGCACATTGACGCCTACTTCTACAACTGTCGTGGAAACAAGGATGTTTAACTTTCCTTCGCTGAATTCCCGCATGACCTGATCTTTTTCAGCTGAAGGCAATCGACCATGCATCAAGCCTACCGTATAGCGACCACCGAAATAATTACTCAATTCGGCGTGCACCTCTACTGCGTTCTGAACATCCAATTTATCGGATTCTTCGATTAATGGACAAATGACATACGCCTGCCTTCCCCCACTCAACTCTTTTTCCATCTTCTGTAACACAGGTATTAAAGAGTCTTCCTTTAACCAATGTGTTTCAATTTCTTTCCGCCCTGCCGGTAATTCGTCTAAGATCGAAACATCCATTTCACCAAATACCGTTATCGCTAATGTTCTCGGAATAGGAGTCGCAGTCATGAATAGCACATCAGGGTTTAAGCCTTTATCACGCAAGACACGACGTTGTTGCACTCCAAAACGGTGTTGTTCATCCGTCACGACAAAGCCCAGTTTATGAAACTGCACTTCAGGTTGGATGAGCGCGTGCGTTCCGATTAGCAAGTCAATCTCCCCCGCTTCTAAGCGTTCCAGTAGCTCTCTTCTTGCTTTCGCTTTTGTAGATCCAGCAAGAAAAGCGACAGTTACACCGAATGGTTCGAACCAGTTGGCTAATAATTCGGCGTGTTGTTCAGCCAGTATTTCTGTTGGTGCCATCAATGCTCCTTGGAATCCCGCTGTAACCGCTGCATATAGAGCGATGGCTGCGACAGCTGTCTTACCTGACCCCACATCTCCTTGCAGTAAACGATTCATACGAAGTGGTGATTTCAGCTCTGCACATAATTCATTGACCACACGTTTTTGCGCATTCGTTAATTCAAACGGCAATGTACTGATGAACTTCTTCAGCAAATCCAAGTCGTATTGAATAATCAGTCCTTTTTCTTGTTCTTTACGCAGTTTTTTCATCCCTTGAATTTTCAACTGAAACAGTAATAATTCTTCATAAACAAAACGTCTACGAGCATGCTTCACGTCTTCAGCTTTAGTCGGGAAATGGACCATTTCTAAGGCTTGCGCTATAGAAGGTAGCTTGTATACTTCCATCATCTCCACCGGTAGTGTCTCTTCTATATCTTGAGCTGTTAAGTCTATTACAGTACGCATATAGCGCCGAAACGTTTTTTGATGCATAATCCCCTTCAAACTATAAACCGGCTCAAAGTCAGTTTGCTCACCTGTATGTAGACGATTCACCGTAATCGTTTGACGCCCTCGATCCCATGCACCGGTAACGTTTATTTGCATTCCCGTGATCAGACGATCTTTTAAGTAATGCTGATTGAAAAATACTGCCTTCACCAAATGATGGCCGACCAATAAACGGACTTGCATTCTTGAACGGTTTTTTCCGGAATAAAACACTGTCGGTTCGGACTCTACCCGACCTTCTACTGTGACACGCTCACCATGCGGTGTTTCAGTCAAATCTTTCATACGAAAATCCTCGTGACGATATGGGAAAGTATACAACAAATCTTCGATCGTCAAAATTCCCAGTTTTTCAAATTGTTCAGTGGTTGCTTTGCCGATTCCTTTTACTGTACCTACACTATTTTCCAAGATGTTCTCCACGTGAAAATTACCTCCTTTCTATAACCTAGTTAGAAAACGAATGTTCTTCTTTTCAGTTTACCATGAAAAGACAGGAAAATAAAAACGTTGCCCCTACTTACAGGACAACGTAATGTATTTTATTCAACAGAGATGATATAAGGATAGAGCGGTTGTTTTCCAGCATACAATTCTATATCCACATGCTCGAATTGTTCTTCGATATAAACACTAATCTTTTCTGCTTCATCACTGGTTACATCTTCACCATAAATAATTGTGACGATCTCATCTTCTTCATCAATCATAGAAGAAATGAGGTTCTTCGTCACGCCTTCCAATGAAGAATTGGAGCTAGTGATCTTCCCTTGTGCGATTCCCATGAAGTCATCTTTATGGATTGTTACACCATCAATCGATGTATCACGAACAGCATAAGTTACCTGACCGGTTTTAATAACAGATGCCGCTTGTAACATTGCTTTGGCATTCTTTTCTACCGTTGCTTCAGGGTTGAATGCCAAAATAGCCGCTAAGCCTTCCGGAACGGATTTCGTTGCTACGACTGCAGCTTCAATCTCCAACACTTCAGCCGCTTGTTCAGCAGCCATGATGATGTTTTTATTATTCGGCAAGATCAATACCTTTTCTGCACCGACCTCTTGAATTGCTTTAACGATATCCTCCGTAGAAGGATTCATCGTTTGTCCGCCCTCAATCACGGCAGATGCTCCGATACTTTTTAGAAGTTCTGCAATTCCTTCGCCCATCGAGACCGTTACGATCGCGTATTTATGCTGGACTGGTTTCGAAATTGACGCTTCATCTCGATCCATAATATCACTATGTTGTTCACGCATATTATCGATCTTCATCTTCGTCAATGAACCATACTTCTGCCCGTAAGATAAAGCATCTCCAGGTTCTTCAGTGTGAATATGTACTTTTACTACTTCATCATCCGAAATGACAAGCAGTGAGTCACCTAGTTCACTAAGATCTTGACGGAATGTTGCCTCATCAAATGGTTTATCGAGCAACTTAGCCGAATCCAATTTGACCATGAATTCCGTACAGTAGCCGAACTCGATGTCTTCTGAGTTCATGAAGCCTTGTATACTGCGGTGGTGCTCCGTCATAACTAAGTCATCCATTGAGTGCATAACTACCTTCTCAGGTAAGTCTTCACCTTTTAGGCATGCCAAAAATCCTTCATATACATAAACGAGACCTTGTCCACCACTGTCTACTACTCCCACTTCTTTTAACACAGGCAAAAGATCAGGCGTCCGTTTCAGCGAAGCTTTAGCCTCTTCCACAATAATTTCTAGTAATGCTGTTAAATCGGATGAATCTTCTATATGCTCAACCGCCGCGTTAGCTGCATCTTTGGCTACTGTCAAAATGGTTCCTTCTACAGGTTTCATAACTGCTTTGTAGGCTGTATCCACACCATATTTAAGTGCTTCCGCAAATTGCTTTACGTTTACTTCCGCTTCATTCTCAATTTGCTTGCTGAACCCTCTGAATAACTGAGATAAAATTACACCAGAATTTCCACGAGCACCCATAAGCAACCCTTTTGAAAATGCCTGTGCCGTCAAACCGATATGTTCCTGAGCATTTCTTTCTGTTTCTTTCGCACCGGATGTCATGGATAAATTCATATTCGTTCCCGTATCGCCATCAGGCACCGGGAATACATTTAAAGAATCCACATAATCCGCATTTTGATGAAGATGATGCGAACCCATTTCTACCATCTTCGCAAATTGCAATCCATTGATTGAACTCATTGACTAAAAGGCCTCCTTTTACACGTTCGTTACACGAACTCCCTGAACAAAAATATTTATAGAACTCACTGATAGCCCCAATGTCGTTTTCACTATATATTGCACTTTTGATTGTACTTGATAGGCGACTTCAGTAATTTTCGTGCCATAGCTCATGATGACGTAAATATCGATATGGAATGCATCGCCTTCGTTACGCACAATTACGCCACGGGAAAAGTTTTCTTTGCGAAGAATTTCTGTAAGACCATCGCGAATTTGGTGCTGGGAAGCCATACCCACAATTCCATAACATTCGACCGCAGCCTCTCCAACCACTTGCGCAATTACATCATTTGTAATATCTATCGTACCATGCTCATTTTTCAGTTCGATTGACATTCCTCTTCTCCTCCCCATCTCTAGACACATCATACGTACATTATACGGTAATTCATCAGGAATGAAAGTATTGAAACCCTTAAAATATAGTGTAAAGGAAAAAACCTTGAGAGTATCAAAATAAAATGTTGCATCGACTCGATGCTTATGATAAAGTACTATGGTATGCGAATTGTAACGTGAATCGCTAAATAATTCACGAGGAGGAACTAAAATGGCTAAACAATGTGTTATTACTGGACGTAAAGCTCGTTCTGGAAACACTCGTTCTCACGCTTTGAACTCTAGCAAGCGCACTTGGGGCGCTAACCTTCAAAAAGTTAGAATCCTAATCGACGGCAAACCTAAACGCGTTTGGGTATCTGCAAGAGCTTTAAAATCAGGCAAAGTACAACGAGTATAATGATTAAAAGCTGAAAGCACCGGTTAACCTCGACAAATGTTCGAGGTATCACCGGTGCTTTTTTGCTTATCTAAAATCAAAAAAACACAAAGCACCTTCTTAGGCGCTTTGTGATTTTTCTTTTTTGCGTTTTTTTGTCTTGGCGGCTTTTGGATTGGCAGCAACGGTTGATTTAGTACGGCTATCCTTTTGAAAAGCTACTGCGCACTTTCTCACGATGTTACTGACAAACTTCGGAAGCGTGAATGTGTATACTCGCAAATCCCCCAACTCCTTTCAGGAATCTGAACTCCTTACCATTAAGCATATGCCCTCACGGAAAGAGATAGTACAAACATCCGCCACTGTTTCATTACTTGTAAAACGAGTTACACCAATTTCTAATCGTTCATTTACCGTTTCGTATTTAAATCCTGTCAACGTCAACCCTGTTACTACGGGGCCAAACGAGAAAAAAGAAGTATACGGATAGCGTGAATCTTTCTTAACACGTCTCACACCAGGTAGCATGACACGGATATCATTCGTAGTATTGTGTATCTTGAATTTCACTTTACGATTTTCCGCTTGCATGCGATACAATAAATGCAGAGCAGACTGTAAGTGATCCAAGCGACCACCCGTCACACCAGTCAAGACAATGTAATCGGGTTCATATGCTAGCGCTCGCTGCACAGCCAGTTCTGTGTCTGTCTCATCTTTATCTTCATTCGCACGATGGACAATTTCTACGTTCGAGTTGATCTGCTTAAACTGCTCTTCCGTCACAGAATCAAAATCGCCAACTGCTTCGTTGGGCTGAATACCTTTT
This sequence comes from Sporosarcina sp. P20a, assembly GCF_002743175.1. Classification (NCBI taxonomy): domain Bacteria; kingdom Bacillati; phylum Bacillota; class Bacilli; order Caryophanales; family Caryophanaceae; genus Sporosarcina; species Sporosarcina sp. P20a. Next base: position 14,097 of record NZ_PDYT01000001.1, on the reverse strand, counting down.
TCCAATAAATACAACGCACCACGGTCTACACCGATATACACAGTATCCTCTTGATCGTATTCAGCTAAGTCAACCACTTCTTCTATAGGGCCTGCTGCACACACGATAGCATATTTCATTTCGCCATCACACTTTCACCAGCTAATTTAATAGCTTGAAGTGCTTTGGCACGGTCTTCTTTACCATAAATTGCAGAGCCTGCAACAAAAATCGTCGCACCTGCTTCCACACAAGGTTTGATCGTTTCTTCGTTAATACCGCCATCAATTTCGATTTCAATAGATAGATTTCGTTGTTTAATAATATCAGAGAGTTGCTTCACTTTCGGTAAGACCGAATAAATAAACGACTGTCCACCAAAACCCGGATTGACTGTCATGAACAGCACCATATCGATATCTTCAAGGACATGCATGATTTGCTCAATCGGTGTATGAGGATTCAATACAACTCCTGGTTTAGCACCTGTCGATTTAATCAATTGCAATGTTCTATGCAAGTGCCGGCATGCTTCAACGTGTACAGTAATATAATCCGCACCCGCTGTCGCAAAGCCCTCGATATAAGCGTCTGGATTCTCAATCATCAAATGGACATCAAGCGGCAACTCCGTCAAAGGACGCAACGCTTCGACGACAATTGGACCCATTGTAATATTTGGTACGAAATGTCCGTCCATTACATCGATGTGAATTAATTCAGCTCCTGCTTTCTCTACTTCTTTCACTTCTTCACCAAGTCTTGCAAAGTCTGCTGCTAAAATAGATGGGGCAATTTTAATCATAATCAATACCTCGGCTTTCTATCCGTAATTTCTTGCAAGAATAGCAAATAGTTCTTATAGCGACCTTCCGAAATCTTTCCTTCTTCCACTTGTGCTTTAACTGCACAACCCGGTTCCTTTAGATGAAGACATCCTCTAAATTTACAATCTGCACCCGCTTCTGAAATCTCCACAAAATAATCTCGCAGTTCTTCTTTTTCGATATGTTCGAAATCCAAAGAACTAAACCCAGGTGTATCAGCTACCAAACCATCCGCCACTTCTAATAACTCTACATGACGTGTAGTATGTTTACCTCGTCCAAGCGCATCCGAGATGACACCGGTTTTCAGTTGAAGTTCAGGTAATATCGTGTTCAATAACGTGGATTTCCCCACACCGGACTGACCTGCAAGTACGGTAGTCTTACCGCTAAAATACGGGCGAAGTGTTTCAAGTAATGAATGCTTATTCTCTACATTACGTAGTACGGTATAACCGATACGTCGATAATATGCAAGATTCACTTCATTTTCTTCTAGTGTTTTTGGGTTCGCAATATCTTCTTTAGAAATATACAAAATCGGTTCTAACTGATGTGATTCAATAACTGTTAAAAATCGGTCTAGTAAACGAAGACTCATATTTGGTTCCACGACTGAAAAGACCAGTAACACTTGATCTACATTGGCAATGGGCGGTCTGACTAACTCACTCTTCCTCTGATGAACGTCTGTAATCGTCGCATCATTAGCCCCGTCAGGCACATACGTAACAAAGTCTCCTACCAAGGGATTAATTTTCTTTAATCGAAAAACCCCACGACTTTTACATTGAATTAAATTCCCATTATGCTCTACGTAATAAAACCCACTGATTGCTTTACGAATTTGGCCTTCAGCCATCGAACTCCTCCTCTATTCTAAATCTGTATAGTTGAACTTATCTTCCTCAATTACCGTTTGATCACGCATGATTTTATATCCTCCACGCTCACCTTCTAGAAGTTCGATCGTAAGCTTACGTGTCGTATCTTCAGTAATCTCAAATTCCTCAATAGGATCATTCATCGTGTGCGTACGATCCTGTATATAAATCTGTACTTTCTGAGGTATGAGCTTCGGTTCAGGTTTAGGATCTCCTTCAGAATCTATTTCATCTTCTTCATCATTTTCATCTTTTTCATCTTTCAGCTCTTCTGGATAGTTATATGGAATCGTCACTGTCTTCACTAACAATTTAATCGGCTTGGACGCTGGCCCTTTCGACACTACAACATCCACACGTTGTCCTTTCTCCATTTTTTCTCCTTTAGAAGGCTTCTGAGAAATAACATATCCTTTATCCACTTTATCCGAATGTTCTTCACTGACGATGTGGATCTTCAGGCCAGATTTCTTCGCATAGTCTTCTAGTTGTTTAGCGGACATACCTGATAAATCATCTAGTGATTGCAACTCTCTGCCTTTACTTACTGTAAAGATCAACTCCGTTTCTTCAGGAATGACAGACTGATCGGCTTCAGGTTGTTGGCTAAGAATGGTTCCTTTTGGCTCGTCAGAAAAGACTTCGACTGATTCAATAGGTAAAAATCCATAACCATCTAAAAAGCGTTTAGTCGCTTCAAAGTTACGCCCCGTATAATCACTAAGCACCATAGGATCTTTTCCAGAGCTGATAAATAATTTCACGCCGTCTCCCTCTTTACGCTTCTTTCCGGCTTGAGGTACTGTTTTAATCACTTGTCCTACGGTGTATTCATCAGATGTCTCTTCAAAACGCTCATCTATGACAAAGCCCTCTTTTTCAAGTATCTCTGTAGCGACAAGTTCTTCTTCGCCCACTACTTTAGGTACGATAATCTCTTTCGGTTTCATCATCATAACCAATAAGAATGCCAGTAACACTAGTAACAGAATGCTTCCAACCAATACATATGGCCATTTCTTCTTTTTAATTTTTTCTGGTGCTACTGGGTCAGGTTTTACGGGAGCTATTTTCATAGTATCTTCTGCCATTGCTGATTTCGGAACACTTTTAATAGCAGGAATAGCCATTGTCTTATCATCATCAAACGGCAAGGCAAATTTACTTTCGTTCAATCGTTCGGGTGATAAAACGGTTAATAAGTCATCATACATATCATCTGCAGTCGCATAGCGATAGCTTGAATCTTTAGCTGTTGCCTTAAGAATGACATTTTCTACACTTTGAGGTATTTCAGGATACTGATCACGGACGGATGGTGTTTCTTCTTGTAAGTGCTTCAACGCAATCGCGACCGCTGTCTCCGCTGAAAATGGCAATTCTCCTGTCAGTAATTCATAAAATACGATGCCAAGTGAATATACATCTGATCGCTTCGTAGCCATACCGCCCCTAGCTTGTTCAGGAGACAGGTAGTGGACAGTTCCAATAACAGAGTTCGTCTTCGTATGTACCGTAGAATTCAAAGCCATTGCAATTCCAAAGTCTGTTATTTTCACATCGTCCTCACCGTTCATCAACACATTTTGAGGTTTAATGTCACGATGAACAATACCGTTATGATGAGCGTGTGATATGGCAGATACAAGCTGCTTCATAATGGACACAGCATGTTCTGCTAACAATGCGCCATGAGTATGGATGTAATCTTTTAATGTTTTGCCGGCTATGTATTCCATAACCAAGTAATGGAGTTCATCTTCTTGACCGACATCATAAATATTGACAATATGAGGATGTGTCAAGCTCGTAGCGGAAAGTGCTTCCCGCTGAAATCGTTTTTTTAATTCATCTTCATTGGAAAAATCATAATGCAATACTTTGATCGCTACATCGCGGTCGAGAATAATATCGTGCGCCAAATAAACTCTGGACATGCCTCCGTCACCAATCACCCGAATAATTTCGTATCGTTTACCGATTCGTTTTCCAATCATACGGGAGTCACCTCGATTTCAGGAATAGCCAGTAGTATTACTGTAATATTATCTTCTCCACCACGTTGGTTCGCCAAGTCGATAAACTCATCTGCTTTGTCGACTAATGAACTTTGATTCAACATAATATCGAGCATTTTTTCTTTTTCGATTTTATTGCTCAAACCATCTGTACAAAGTAATACATACGAGTGTGGCAGTAATGGAAATGAGTAGCGGTCAGGTACGATGGATTTCTCTGAACCTACCGCTTTCATAATCCAATTACGCTGTGGATGCACTTCGGCTTCCTGTTCCGTAATTTCCCCGCTATCAATCAGCACATTCACAAAAGAATGGTCTTTTGTTATTTGACGAATCGCTTTGCCTGTCACTTGATAAATCCGGCTGTCTCCCACATGAAAAACTACACAGTGATCATCCAAAATGAGTGCAAGGTCTAGCGTAGTTCCCATGCCTTTATACGTGTCATCTTCTTGGGCCGTTATATACAAAAACTGATTAATATCGACGATTGCATCATACAGCAAGTCAATCCAATCCTGCTCCGTTACTACTTCTTTATCAGCCGACATGAATTGCTCACCCAGCATACGCACCGCTGTGGCACTGGCAAAATCTCCGCCCTTATGACCACCCATTCCGTCTGCAATGACTGCGAGCATCGTCTTCATTTCTGAATGAACGAATACGGCGGCTTCATCTTCATTGACAGTTCTTTTTCGTCCTGTATCTGACCGTATTTCATATTCCATAGGCTACCCTCCATTCCGATTGGTCAGGTTAGTTGATTCGTTGTAACGTCGCTACAAAGAAACCGTCACTTTGATGGTCGTGCGGTAATATCTGCAAATAGCGATGCTCATTGTCTCCTTCAAGTATATGGAGTGGAACGAGTGCGAAGTCTGAATGCTCTTTCAAGAACCATTCCACAATCTCTTCGTTCTCCGATTTATCAATCGTGCATGTACTGTATACTAAAAGACCATCTTTCTTTACCAACTGACAGGCAACTTCGAGTAATTCTTTTTGAATGATTGTCAGATTTTCAATATCTTGTAGAGTTTTTTTATATTTAATTTCAGGCTTTCTGCGAATAACACCTAGCCCACTACATGGCGCATCTACTAGCACTCGGTCGAACGATTGAGGTTCGTATGTTTTCAATAACTCTCTGCTATCCCCGCTATTTGTATGAATAGAAGTCAGCCCGAGACGTTCTGCGTTTTGGTCAATTAAACGTAATTTATGTGGATGCAGATCATGCGCCTGAATTTCTCCTTCATTTTTCATACGTTCTGCAATATGTGTAGTCTTACCACCGGGAGCAGCGCACATATCCAATACACGCATACCTGGTTCCACTTGTAACGCGATGGCCGGAAGCATAGAGCTCTCATCTTGGATTGTCAATAAACCTTGTTTAAAGACTTCTGTAGAAGCGAGGTTACCCGATTCTACTTGGATACTGCTGTCAGAAAGAGTGCCAGCAATTGCTGTAATCCCTTCTTTTTTCAGCAAGCCGATTACCTCACCTATATTGGTTTTCGTTCTATTGATTCGTGCAGTTGTGATCGGCGGCTGATTGTTGACTACTGCCGCAGCGGTAGCTTCCTCCATGCCGTATTGCTCAATCCATCTTCGGATTAACCATTCAGGGTGACTTGTCTCTATAGACAAACGAGTGACAGGATCTTCAATTTCATCTAAAGATGGCACACCTTCACGCAGTATCGAGCGCAAAATTCCATTGACCATCGACGAAACACCTTTATGTCCACGCTTATTAGCAATTTTTACCGCTTCATTGACAACGGCATGCTCAGGAATTTTCGATAGGTAAATAATTTGATAAACGGATAGACGAAGTAGCTGTCGTACCCATGGTTGTAGCTTTCCTCTAACAAATGGTTCTAAATAATAATCCAGTGTCATTTGTTGTTGTAATGTACCGTAAGTTAGTTCCGTCAATAATGCACGGTCTTTTGGTTGAAGATCATAGATTTCAATTGTTTTATGAAGCAATAAATTACTATATGCTTGCTCTTCTTCTATTTGAATCAACATGGATAATGCCGCATCACGTACATTGCCACGCCAAATTTTCTTTTTATAATTTGTCATTCAAACTTGTCTCCCACTTGCCATTTTGATCCGATTCCATTTAAGAATACGGTAGCTGTCATTCGTTTTTTTCCTGCTGGTTGTAAATCAGTAATTGCCAATGCGCCTTCACCTGTCTGTACGATAATCCGATCTTTTTCTAGACCGATGATTTCTCCTGGCATTGCATCAGATACTTGTTCTTCCACTTGTGTCCACCAAGTCTTCACTTGATCGCCAGCAAACTTTGTATAGGCAACAGGCCAAGGATGTAAGCCTCTTACTTGGTTATAAATTGAAAGAGCAGAACTCGTCCAGTCAATTCTTTCCTGATCTCTCGAGATGTTTCTAGCAAACGTCACTTGCGTCTCATCCTGTACTGTACGCTCATTCGTGCCTTCAATAATCGATGGTAACGTTTCTTTTAATAGTGTAGTTCCTGCTATAGATAGTTTTGTAAACATCGTTCCCGTATCGTCTGTTTCTTCAATTGGAGTAGTAACTTGTGAAATGATATCACCCGCATCCAGTTTCTCAGCCATGTACATGATTGTGACGCCGGTCTCTTTCTTACCATCCATGACCGCCTGGTGAATCGGTGCGCCACCACGATAGTTAGGTAATAAAGAAGCATGGACATTTATACAACCCAGTTTCGGTGCTTCTAGCAGTTCATTCGGAAGCAATTGACCGAATGCAGCTGTTACGATTAGATCCGGCTGTAGTTCGAGGATTTCCTGCAACTCTACAGAGCCTTTTAGTTTCTCAGGCTGAATCACGGGCAGACCTAAACGTAGCGCTTCTACCTTGACAGGAGGAGGTGTCAATACGCGCTTTCGGCCCACTGGACGATCCGGCTGTGTTACGACAGCAAGAAGTTCATATCCATCATTATATAGCATCGTCAAAACACCTACAGAAAATTCAGGCGTTCCCATGAAAATGATTTTTGTCATTCGTCATCCTCCTCGTCGTCTTCGAATTCTGATGGGTCCACGACACGTTGAATCTTCTTATCGAATAAAACTCCGTTCAAATGGTCGATCTCATGTAAGATTGCACGCGCTTCATAGCCTTCTGCTTCTAATTCATAAAGCTTACCATCACGTTCTTGCGCTTCAATCCTAACGAAGAAAGGACGTTCTACTTCTCCGAATAATCCAGGGAAACTTAAGCATCCTTCTACTTCTACTTCCGATCCTCCAGTTGCCGTAACGACAGGATTGATCATTTCGATAATATCTTGTTCTTCATCAAAATCTACAATCGCAACACGAATGGATTTCCCGACTTGTGGTGCTGCTATGCCCACACCGTCATGTTCGATCATCGTTTCATGCATATTATCAAGTAAAACACCCAATTTATCATCAAATACTGTCACTTCTTCGCATGGCTTCGTGAGAATAGGCGACGGGTGCTGTACAATTTTTAATATAGTCAAAATAATTTCCTCATTTCTTCGAAGAAAGGTTAAAAGATCGAGGTTGGTTCACGGTTAATCGACATGACCAAGCCGTCTTTTGCCCAACTTGTTTTGTAGTGTTTCAACAATTGTTGCAGAACCGGTATAAGTGCGGGTTCATGTTTGTATTTTATCAAACTTTGATAGCGATATCTATTGTTGAGACGACTGATGGCGGCGGCTGTCGGTCCGATCATGACTGTACCAGGTGATAAACGCTCTGCCATAAATTCAGTGCCTTTGTGTGCATAGTCAGCTGCTTTTAATACATCTTCATGACTGAACTGTACAACCGTCACATAATAGTACGGTGGATAACCGAGTTGTCTTCGTCTATCCATCTCCATTTCATAAAAAGGTACGTAATTCTGTGTTTTAGATAATTCAATCGCGTAATGCTCAGGATCATATGTCTGAATAACCACTTCACCTGGTAGTTGATCACGTCCCGCTCTACCGCTCACTTGTGTCAATAGTTGGAATGTTTTCTCGGCAGCGCGGAAGTCCGCCAGATGAAGAGAGGTATCGGCTGCCAATACGCCTACTAACGTGATACGTGGAAAATCCAATCCTTTGGCAATCATTTGAGTTCCAAGTAAAATGTCTGCTTTTCCTTCACCAAAATCATATAGCAGTCGTTCATGAGCGCCTTTTGTATTCGTCGTATCAATATCCATCCGAATTACGCGAGCTTCAGGTACTAATTTATATAATTCTTCTTGCGCTTTTTGCGTTCCAGTTCCGAAAAACCGAATATGCTCGCTTGTACATTGCGGACATTCGGTAGGCACTCGCTCTTCATGACCGCAATAATGGCACTTCAAACTTTCGCTAGCGCGGTGGTATGTCAATGAAATATCGCAGTTCGGACATTCAACAACTGTCCCGCAATCACGACAAAGCACGAAACTCGAAAATCCACGTTTATTAAGCAACAAAACAATTTGTTCTTTTCGCGCTAACCGGTCTCGGATCCCTTCAGCAAGCGCCACAGAAAACATCGAACGATTTCCTGCTTTAAGTTCTTCTCGCATATCCACCACTTCAACACTTGGCAACGCTTGATTCTTCGCGCGTTTTGATAGCGTTAATAATGAATAGACCCCTTTGGAAGCCCGAGCATAAGACTCTAATGAAGGTGTCGCACTTCCTAAAATAACAGGACACTGATAGTACTCAGCACGCCAAATAGCTACATCTCGTGCATGGTATCTCGGTGATTCTTCTTGTTTATAAGTAGTCTCATGTTCTTCATCGAGGATCAATAATCCCAAGTTTGTAAAAGGAGCAAATACTGCTGAACGTGCACCAATCGCAACTTTCACTTCACCACGATGAATCCTGCGCCATTCATCATATTTTTCGCCGGCAGACAGGCCACTATGCAAAACTGCAACCAATTCTCCAAACCGCCCTTTAAATCTGGCCGTCATTTGAGGTGTCAAGGCAATCTCAGGTACGAGCACAATCGCTTCTTTTCCTTGTTTCAACACATGATCGATAGCCTGTAAGTAAACTTCCGTCTTACCGCTTCCCGTAATACCGTGAAGTAAAAAGGTTTCTTGAATGTTCTTGTCACTCGACTGTTCAATCGCGGAAAGAGCAACTTGTTGTTCGTCTGTTAGTTGTTCCGGTTTACCGCTATCTTGCATTTTAGGCGATTCTAATTCACGGTACACTTCAACTTGCGATTGTTCTACTATTTCTTTATCTATTAGTGACTTCAAAACAGTAGCTGTAACGCCGGATTCATCAAGGATTTTACTTGCTTCAATTGATTCCGTCGGATGCAGCAACAGCCAACGAAGTAGTTCTTGTTGTTTTTTTGCATTTGGATGTACTTCATCCAACGCTGTTTCCAGTTGCTTCGCATCCGGTATATGAATCATTCGCACTTTTTTCATTTTGGTTTTTTGTTGGATTGCCGTATCAATTTCAACAATCCCTAGTTCATTATATTTCTTTACTTCATTTAAAAAGTTGGCATCTTGAATAGCTTTCAATGTGACTTGCTGGCGATTGCCCAAAAATGCACGGAATGAGTCATCAAGCTCTTCTGGCTTAATGACAGTCATGATCTTTTCATATTTAGCACGCATAGCTGCAGGTAACATAACTTGCAGTGCATCGATTTCATAGGCAATCGTTTCCGTTGCCATCCACTTTGACAATGCTAATAATTCTGTAGATAAAACCGGCTCTAAATCTATAATTTCTGCTATTGGTTTGATTTTATTACGATCTAGTTCGCTTTCCTCTTTGATTCCCGTTACATAGCCCGCAACTTTTCGTGGACCAAAAGGAACTTTGACCCGTAATCCCGGTGCCATGACATGTTCCCAATCAAGAGGAACGGCATAATCAAACGGCCGGTCAATTGGATAGGCTGCTACATCTACAATGACTTCAGCGATCATGCAGTTTACTACTTTCTTGCTGTAGAATGGTTTCAAATAATTGTTCGGCCAGTTGAGCTTTCGGCATAGCAGAAAAAGGAATTGCGTCTCCTTCTCTAGAAAGCAATGTCACAACATTTGTGTCACTACCAAAACCGCCACCAGGATCGGTGACATCATTGACGATAATATAATCCAGTTTTTTAGATTCTAATTTCTTTTGTCCATAAGCAATCACATCTGTTGTTTCTGCTGCAAAGCCAATGAGTAATTGATTTTCTTTGCGCTTCCCAAGTGTTTTAAGGATGTCAGTAGTCCGTTCCAATTCAAGTACATCATCGCCATCTTTTTTCTTCATTTTCTGACCATGGATGTTTTTCGGTCGATAGTCTGCAACAGCTGCCGATTTTACTACAATCGATGCATCATCATACTGACTGATTACAGCATCAAACATTTCAGCGGCACTTTCTACATGTATCACCTGAACACCTGTTGGGACTGATAGCTCGACAGGTCCTGAAATTAGTACAGTGTGAGCACCCAACTTCTGTGCTGCTTCCGCCATTGCGTAACCCATCTTGCCACTTGAAAAATTGGATACATAGCGGACCGGATCTATACGTTCACGGGTTGGACCAGCTGTAATGACAACTTTTTTACCGCGTAACGGCTGATAGGAAACTTCGTTAAAGTGATTGCTAATTAATTCAGTAATTTTTTCAGGCTCTTCTAAGCGACCTTTACCTACATAACCGCAAGCTAAAAAACCTTCTGAAGGTTCGATAAACTGATAGCCATCCATATGCAATTGGTCAATATTACGCATAACTGCGGGATGGGCATACATATGTACATTCATTGCAGGCGCAATCCAAACGTCTGCCTGTGTTGCAAGTAAGATAGTCGTCACCATATTATCTGCAATTCCGTTTGCAAGTTTGCCAATCACGTTAGCTGTAGCGGGCGCCACGACCACTAAATCGGCCCAGTCAGCTAAATCAATATGTGCAATGACGCGGGAATCTTTTTCATCAAATGTATCAAAATATACATCATTGCGTGACATGACTTGAAAGGATAATGGCTGAACAAATTCTTTCGCAGAATCGGTCATGACGACTTTTACATTCGCGCCTGTCTGACTCAATTTGCTGACGAGTGCAACAGCTTTATAAACTGCGATACCACCTGTGACGCAGAGTAAAATGTTTTTATTATCGATCTTCATAGAACTCTCTTCCTTTCCAAAAATAACAAACTCCCTAAGAACGGTTGAATTCCAAGGGAGTTGTTTTTTTATTTCAAATCAAACTTCGTCTTCATAAATAATAGATTCGTCTGCTGCTACGTTGATCAAGACGCCTGCCGCTACTTCCTCAAGAGCTCTACCAACACTTTTTACTGACCGGTATGAATGAAGTGATTCATTCTGTTTTTCTTGTAGTTCACGCGCACGCTTAGCTGCCAATGTAACTAAAGTGTATTTAGAATCAACTTTTCCTTTTAGTGAATCAACTGATGGATATAACATAGTTTATTCTCCCTCCAACATCTGTAAGTATCTCTGTTCCACACGTTCTCTTCTGCAATGCTCTGCCGTAACTATCGCATTGATTCGATCACATGCTTTGGAGACCTCGTCGTTCTCTACTACATAATCGTACAGGTGCATCATTTCGAGTTCTTCTCTTGCTTTTAATACACGGTCTGCAATAATATCAGATGCTTCTGTGCCTCTACCAATCAAACGAGTTTCCAGGTCACTTAAACTTGGAGGTGCCAAGAAAATAAACAGGCCGTTCGGTACTTTTTCACGCACTTGTGCTGCACCGACTACTTCAATTTCAAGGAATACGTCACGACCAGCGTCAAGTGTTGCGTTAACGTAGTCGAGTGGTGTCCCGTAGTAGTTCCCTACGTATTCTGCGTATTCGAGAAGTTTTCCTTCTCCGATCATTTCTTCGAATACTTGTTTTGAACGGAAGAAGTAGTCAACGCCGTCAACTTCACCTTCACGCGGGTTTCTTGTCGTCATGGATATGGAGTATTCGTAGTTGGTATCCGGACTTGAAAATAGTTCTTTTCGTACGGTTCCTTTTCCGACGCCGGATGGACCAGAAAGGACGATAAGGAGTCCTCGATGTTTGTACATGTAATCCCTCTTTGTTATGTATTCATTAGCACGCCATACCTGTTACGCACCGTTGATTTGCGCTTCAGGCGGACGCTTTCCAGGGGGCGTGGACTTGAGCCGCTTCCTTCACTTCGTTCAGTCCAGGGTCTCAAGACACACGCTAATCCCCTAGGAGTCGCCGCCTTACGCTCCAATCAACTAATAATGCTTCCTAACATGTAACTTTAACAAGAAAGTCTAGGAAATACTAGAAATTTATCATTAAAATGAAAAGGCCCATGTGTGCAATCTGTTCATATTATACCATAATCATACGATGAGTGCTAAAATGGAACAAAACGAAATGAAAGAGGAATCCGTATGGCATTTGATGGTTTATTTACGAAAGCAATGGTAAGCGAACTGCAGCAACTGAAGACTGGTCGGATTTCGAAGATTCATCAGCCGAATTCTCAAGAAATTATTTTTCAAATCCGCGCCAATAATAAAAATCATAAATTATTAGTATCGTTACATCCTTCATTTTCACGATTGCAGTTGACTGAAGAAGTGTTAACGAACCCTCCTGAGCCACCGTTGTTTTGTATGGTATTACGCAAACAACTTGAAGGCGGGATGATTACGTCGATTGAACAGCTTGAAAATGACCGGATTGTAAATATCCATGTCCAGGCTAGAAATGAATTGGGTGACCAAATCGAACGGAAGTTAGTTATTGAAATCATGGGCCGACATAGTAATTTGATTTTACTGGACGCTACACGCGATATGATTATTGACAGCATGAAACATTTACCACCTTCTGTGAACAGTTACCGTACTGTTTTACCCGGGCAACCTTATATTCCGGCACCACCACAAGATAAAGTAGATCCGTTCGAAGTAACCGAAGTGGAATTCAATACACTGGTAGGTGCTTTGCAGGAACCGAAAGATGTAGTAAAACATTTCGCAGGTTTTTCCCCATTAACTGCTGCGGAATTATTGTCTCGTTTAGAGGATGATAAGCAATCATTTACTGTGTGGCGATCATTTCTTGAGAGCTTCAGCTTGGGTGCAATGAAACCAACTGTCGTAGAAAACGATAGAAAAACTTTGTTTTCCGCAATTGAATTAACTCACGCACAAGGAACTACGCAATCGTTCACAACTTTAGGTGATTTACTCGACAAAGTCTATTTTGCCAGAGCGGAACGAGAACGCGTGAAATCCCAGGCCATCGATTTAGAACGTTGGTTGTCAAATGAGATTGCCAAATTGGAAAACAAAACAAAGAAATTGCAAAAAGAACAAGAAACAGCACAAGACTTGGATACGTTAAAATTATACGGTGAATTATTAACCGCGAACAGCTACATGCTGCATAAAGGCGATAAAGAAGTAACTGTAGAAAACTATTACGAACAAGGCACAACCGTCACCATTCCACTTGATCCAAGAAAATCACCAATTGATAACGCACAACGCTATTTCTCGCGTTACTCAAAAGCAAAAACAGCACTTATTCGGATTGCAGAACAGCTTGAAAAAACTAAAGACGACATCGAATACTTCGAAATGGTCAGACAGCAAGTATACCAAGCTTCTCCAATCGATATAGAAGAAATTCGTCAAGAATTAGTAGAACTTGGATTCATGCGTGCTCGTAGAAGTAAGAAGAAAGTAAAACTGAAGAAACCACAACCGGAAGCATTCGTTTCTTCCACAGGTATTCCGATCTCAGTAGGAAAAAACAATAAACAAAATGACTACCTGACATTCAAGCTAGCAGCTCGAGATCACGTATGGCTTCACACAAAAGACATACCTGGCTCACACGTCGTCATTCACGACATCGATCCAGATGCTCAAACAATCGAAGAAGCAGCCGGACTCTCAGCGTACTTCAGCAAAGCCCGGGATTCATCTTCCGTACCAGTTGATTACACACAAATTCGTCACGTCAAAAAGCCTTCGGGCGCAAAGCCAGGTTTCGTCATTTACTTTGAACAGAAAACAGCTTTCGTTACACCTGACGAAGATTTAGTACGTAAACTCCGAAAATAAAATCATTGTATAGTTAAAATAGCTGACCCCTTTCATTGTAAATGAAGTGGTCAGCTATTTTTCTTCTATAAGCAAGACTTTAGTATTCAATATTAGAAAACGACACCAGTTGATCGTAAGTGGAAGGCAGCGACTCCCTCTTGAAAAGGTGATGATGACAAGGCTTGTCGCATTATTCTATTGACCCAAAAAGAATTTATATGACTAGTAAAGAGAATCGTCTACCTGAAAGTACATACTTTTGTAGATACTGTAAGTAAAGG